>CAXBJV010000034.1:0-40768 GCA_963976215.1 uncultured Woeseiaceae bacterium
ATCCCCATCGCCGCGTTCATCCTGCTAAATCGCAGGATGGCGCGACGCACACTGGCACAACAGGACTGACGGCTTACTTTGCAGCCGCCATCGCCTGGTCGATGTCAGCGATAATGTCATCGATGTGCTCGATACCGACACACAGCCGGACCATGTCCGGTGTGACACCGGCTGATACCAGTTCCTCGTCCGTTAACTGACGATGCGTGGTGCTGGCAGGATGTGCGACCAGTGATTTGACGTCGCCGATGTTGACGAGACGTACGAACAGTTCTAATGCATCGAAGAACTTCACAGCCGCATCAAAACCGCCTTTGATGCCGAACGACAACAGTGCCGACGGTTTGCCGTCAGTGTATTTTTGCGCGAGCTCGTAGTAGGGCGAATCCGGCAATCCCGCAAATTTGACCCAGTCCACCTGCGGGTGATCGTTGAGGTGGTTCGCAACCGCGATGGCGTTTTCGCAGTGCCGTTCCATGCGCAACGGCAAGGTTGCCAGGCCCTGCAGGATGTTGAATGCATTCATCGGGCTCATCGCTGAGCCGGTATTGCGCAGCGGCACGGTACGGGCGCGTCCGATGTAGGCGGCGGGCCCAAGCGCCTCGGTGTACACCACGCCGTGATAAGACGCTTCGGGTGTCGTCAGCATGTGGAATTTTTCAGCATGCTCCGCCCACGGAAACTGACCACTGTCTACGATGACGCCGCCGAGGGAGTTGCCGTGCCCGCCCATGTACTTGGTGAGCGAGTTGATAACGATATCGGCACCCCACTGGATCGGCTTGATCAAAGCGGGCGTGGCGACAGTATTGTCGACGATCAGTGGCACACCGTGTTCGTGCGCTGTGGCGGCAAGCGCCTCAATATCAATGATGTTGCCGGCCGGGTTGCCGATGGTTTCACAGAATACGGCAGTCGTCTTGTCGTCAATGAGACTCTCAACGGCCGCTGCCGAATCGTCTGCGGCAAATCGCACTTCGATGCCGAGTTTCGGCAGCATGTGCTTGAACAGGGTATAGGTGCCACCGTAGAGTTGCGGCACCGTGACGATATTGTTGCCACTTTCAGCGATGTTCAGAATCGCATAGTTGATCGCCGCACTGCCCGAACTGACGCACAGGCCGGCAATGCCGCCCTCGAGTTCTGCGCAGCGTTTTTCAAGCACATCAACGGTCGGGTTCATGATACGAGAATAGATGTTGCCTTCGACTTCGAGGTTGAACAGCGCTGCACCGTGTGCGGCGTCATCGAATTCGTAGGCGACCGTCTGGTAAATCGGTACGGCGACGGATTTCGTCGTCTCATCCGACTTGAAACCTGCGTGGATCGCGAGTGTCTGATCTTTCATTGTGTTTCCTTGTTGCAGAGCTGAGCCTGAAGACGAACGCGCAAGGTACCAGAAAAATATAATCGAGTATTTGTTGCGTCTGAAAGCAACGGACGGCACTGCTTACAAATCAGTTGCCAAACCCCTGGCTCACAGTTTTTTGTGCAGTCGGGATATACGCGAATCACGTTGGTCCAGGGAAATTGTGAAGCCGAGCTGCCGGGCCAGTTTGAGCATCCTGAAATTCTCATTCATCGCGGAACCTTCGATCCCGACCAGTCCGGAGTCTTTTGCCAAATCGAACAGCACCTGCAGCAGGCTGGTGGCAATACCCCGACCGTGCCACGCATCGGCAACGCAAATGGCAAACTCCGCCCAGCCTTCCTCGGATCCCGGCGCATAGCGTGCGACGCCGATCTGCGTTTCCCGTTCCTGAGAAACTGTGGTCGCGATTATCGCCATATTCGTCGGAAAGACATTTTGAGTGAGTTTCTTAAGCGCTGCCGGAGAGAGTTCTTTCAGCGGCGAGAAAAATCGAAAATACCGGGACTGTGGGGACATGGATCGAACAAATTCCTGTTCAATTTCACTGTCCTCTGGGCGGATCGGCCGAATAAGCACCTGGGATTGGTCATCGAGGCGAAGTTTGATCTCGAAATTGGCGGGATCCGTCACGTAGACCATCCGGGGTATAGGTCAGCAAGTGGCAGGGGCAGGTCTGCGCGAGCTCTGTCGACGTCCTGCGACAGTAGAATGCAGTAGTTTGGGCTTGCCAAAATCATTGTCGGAACGCCTGCGTCTGCTCAAATGGGAATCGCCATGTTGTGGCAACGAATTATAGTCCTGCCAGCGACTCGACGTACTTGCCAATCAGCGAGCGATCGCCGATTTCTAGGGTACAATCCGATACAAGTGTGAGGTTCAGGCAATTTCTGCCCTGGTTGTTGTCCATGTCGAGCCCGATCTACGAGATTGATGGTGTGCAGCTGGATACCGCTTTGCGTGAGATCCGGGTTGACGGCGTGCGCAAGGATGTTACGCCGCAAGTTTTTGACACACTCGAGTTCCTCGCGAAAAACTGCAACCGGGTGATCAGCAAGGATGCGCTGATCCACGGGCTCTGGCCTGGCATGGTTGTTACCGATGCGTCTGTGTCGCAGGCAATTCGCCGCGCGCGACGCACGCTCAAGGAATGCGGCCTCGACCCGAATGTAATACGTACGCAGCACGGGCACGGCTATCGGCTCGATTGCGATGTCGCTATCGTAGAAGGCGAAGCGGCGCATTCGGACGCCGACGCGCCAGCTGCGCTGAATCAGAAACTCCGTGTTGGAGCGATTGTTGCCTTGCTTGGCGGTGTGCTAGTGACAGCTGCGAACATCAGTGAAATTGCGTCCTGGTTTGTCCCCAGCGATACGCAGGATGCCCTTGAAGAAACTCAGTCAACACTCGAGTCAACCAATGCGAAAGTCGACGAACTGGTGACCTTGTTACGTAACTCCGCAGCAATGTCCGGCCTCGGTTTTGATCCCGAGTCGGAGCGCACGATCACGCGAGCATTGACGACCATCATCGAGTCGGGAGGCCGGCGCAAAGCCGCGGCGATCAACTATCTGATCGAAGGCGATGTCAGCACGGCTGCTGAGGCCATTGAGGAAGTTGCCAGAGACCAGAGTGATGCCAGTCATGAAACCCGCAAGGCAGCGGCGACAAGCTGGCGAGAGGCCGGTGCGCTGTATTATTCAAGCAGTATCGAAAAGGCCGTTCTAAGCTACGAAGCGGCATACGACCTCGAACCTGAGGATGTGCGGAATGTCCTGGAGCTGGCGTTCACCTACTTGCGGGCCGGCCGCATGAACGATGCTGAAAGCATGTTCAACGCTGCGCTTGAATTACAGCCGCAGTCAGAGCGGCTGGCAACGGCGCTGCGGGGTCTCGGCGCCGTGGCTAAACTTCGCGGGGACTATGCAGCGGCGCGCTCGTATCTATCGCGCTCAATGTTGATTGCGGAAGAATCCAACGTTCAACGAGAAATTATTCTCGATTTATTGCTGTTCGGTGCGGTGGCGCGTGCGCAGGGCGACAACGACGAGGCACTGGCCGTTTTCGAGCGGGCGTATTCGCTGTCGCTTGCAGCCGATGATACGTACCTGCAAGCTGAAGCGCTCAACCAGCTTGGCGTGATTAATGCCGTGATCGATGCGTACAGTGAAGCGAAGCGCCACCTGACGCTGGCGCTTGAGTTGCACCGAAAACGGCAGGACCTGGCCGGGCAGGCGAATGCATTGGGCAACCTGGGCGCCAGTGCACTCAATAACGGCAGGGCCGACGAGGCTTCGGGCTATCTGAAGCAGTCCATTGCAATCGGCGAGCGGCTTGGCTGGCAGCGTTCTATCGCTTTGGACCTCATCAATCTGGCCACTATTGAAGCCGCCAACAGTGAATTTGACGCAGCGACAGCTACGCTGAACCGTGCTTTCGAGATCGTCACAGAGATACAGTACGACGAAATGCAACCGATCATTCTGGTTAATCTGGGTGAGGTCTCAAAGGACCGAGGCGACTCTGCCGCGGCGTGTCGATACTGGGCCGAGGCCTTGCCGGTTCTGCAGGCACGCAGTCATGCGGCGGTCTCCACAGTGGAAAAATACCTGTACGACAATAGCTGCCCAGCCGCCCGTTAAACCCCTGTCATTCGTGGTTTTCATTGAAATGTCCGAATAACTTCACGGTATTTTCAAGCCACACCGCATTCTTCTGGTCACTCTTCGCCTGCGGCACATAATCCCTAAACGGTGCATACCATTGCCGAATCCACAACGGCTTCAAGAATGGCGCGATTCCTTCGAGACCTTGATCACCATCCAGCCGGCATGCCTCGAATACGGCGTGACGAAATTGATGACGACCTGCTTCTCGAAACACTCAGCGAGATTTGCTGGACGATGCCGGCAGAACCGGAATTCAAGCACTCCATCAGCGATGTGTAGGAAACGCAACGATGATTAGCTTCTGTCAGGCACTTGATCGGAGGTAGTCTCAGCTACTGAAACTTCTCCTTTGTCCGACGTTGCATCCACCGTGCCCGAAACACCGGATACCCGCACATCGCCGGAGACCGAATGAACTTTCACTGTCGCTTTGCTCGGCACCTGAATGTCATAGCTGATTGTCGCGTAGCGTTGATGCGTGTGCTTTTTGAGTTCGCCGATTACGATACGATTTTCGATTGTTTCAACCGGCGGCGAACGCCGGATCGCGCCAATCAATTTCGCTGCTTTCTGCGGACTTGTTTTAGCAAGGCGCTTGTCTACCTCGATACGCGCACGAATGGTGACTTTGTCAACATCGGCGCCGCGCACGATCACGTTACCCTGTAGGTTGCTAACTTCTACAATTGCATTGGCATTGACTGCAATACTCTTTTTGAAGGTACCGGTTGCGGCAATCGATACCGCAGAGTATCCAAGCAATGCGAACAATAAGAGTCCGCTGACTAAGCGTCGTTGAGAATGGTATGCCATCATTTTCTCCATCAGAAACCGTGAAGCGTTGCGAAAATGCAATGACATTCCGCGTCATTGATTACGCGTCGCAGTTCTTAGATGCAGAAGATTAAGAAAGCGTTGCTTTTCGTTTTCGTTTGCAACTGGCATGGTGGAACGCTAGCCCACAGTAATTCACGATGTGTGCTCGAGCGCCCTTTGTGCCTGAATACCTGACGAGACTTCCAGATGAGATACGAATTCAGAGGTTGCGCGTGTCCAGCTTCTCGACTCAGCAAACGTACGACACTTGCAGCGTTCGAGGGTTAGTGCTGAGCGGCAGGCTTCCAGCAAGCGATGGTTCATAGCACCGGTAACACCATGTCGAATGACATCGATCGGCCCGGTAACGGGATACGCGGCAACCGGCAGACCGCAGGCCATCGCTTCCAGCATCACCAAACCAAATGTATCGGTCTTGCTGGGAAATACGAAGACGTCCGCACCGGCGAGCAGTTGCGAGAGTTCGTCGCCGAACTTGTAACCGAGGAAGTGACAGTCAGGATACGCTGCTTGCAGACGATCTTTATCGGGCCCGTCGCCAATAATGACCTTACTGCCCGGCAACTCAAGATCCAGAAACGCTTCAATATTTTTTTCGACTGCCACACGACCGACGTTCACCCAGACGGGGCGCGGCAAATCGTACTGGAATTTCGGCTGCGGACGAAATCGTTCGGTCTGAACGCCGCGAGACCATATAACGACACGCTCGAATCCGCGCTCTTCGAGCAGGTCGCGGATGCTGTGGGTCGGGACCATCACGCGCGCGGATTTGCTATGAAACCGTCTAAGTATGGCCACGCTCCAACTGACCGGAATGGGCGCGCGAGCGCGAATATATTCCGGCAATTGTGTGTGATACGCGGAGGTGAACGGTATTCCCTGTCGAATGCAATAACGACGCACGGTCCAGCCGATCGAACCCTCTGTTGCAATATGTACGCAATCGGGCGCAAATGCTTTCAGCTCGCTGCGAATATTGCGGCCCGCGAATACCGTGAGGCGAATTTCCGGGTACGTCGGGCAGGGTAGCCCACGGCGCCCTTGCGGCGTGATCAGCAACACTTCATGGCCCTGCCGCCGGAGTTCGTCACGTGTTTGCTTGAGCGTCGTTACGACACCATTGACCTGGGGTGACCAGGCATCCGTTGCGATTACGATCTTCATTGCACGTGACTATCGGTGCAGATCGTTAACGATCGATTGCAGTTTCGTGATGTTTTCTTGAAATTGATGCCGCAGGTTTCATCCGCCCGTCACCTGGCTGTCACACGACTGCAGTACCGCAATATCAGAATCCCGGTACATCGCGACCACCCGCGACAGGGAAGCAAACAAATGGCAGCAGTTTTAAATCAACTCGACGACCTGGAGATCGGACTTTGTCTAAAAGTAAATCGGCTCGGCAACATACGCGTTATTCGACGATTTTTCTCGGTGATCAGCCGTCTTGGCGACGGCGGGTTCTGGGTAGCGTTGGGAATCGGCCTTGTGATGTATCGTGGCAGCGGGATTCTGCCGGACCTTGCCCGGATTACGGCCACGAGTCTCGTTGGCATAGTTATCTACAAAAGCTTGAAAGGACATTTGTTGCGGGAGCGTCCGTACATCACGCACCACGGTATCCGGCTCGGCGAAAAACCGCTTGACCGATACAGTTTTCCATCCGGGCATACTTTACACGCGGCCGGACTGGCCACGATGCTCGTTCACCTGGAGCCATCGCTGCATGTCATCGCAGTACCGTTTGCGGTACTGGTGGCACTGTCACGCATAGTGCTGGGGCTGCACTATCCAAGTGATGTATTGGTTGGCGCGGCGATTGGCATTCTTCTTGCCGCGGCGTCTATTGCTTGTTCCTAAGCCGCTTTAGTGTGCTGCATTGCCGGGCTGCCTGCGGCGATCGCGTCGTTTTCGAAGTGCAGTAGCTTCAGGTCACCGTTGCTGAGTTCGGCCAGTGCCGTGCGGTGTTCAACCCAGTCACCGTCATTGGCGTAACGGATGCCGGCTATTTTCCTTACGCACGGTCGGTGGATGTGTCCGCAAACGACGCCGTCAAAACCGCGCAACGCGGCCTTTTTTGCAACAGTCTCTTCGAATCGAGCGATATATTGGTTCGCCAGCCGGATGCGCGACTTGACGTAGGCGCTGAGTGGAAAATAGTCGCCGCCAAATCTCTGCCGAAGCTGGTTTAGCGAGACATCAAGCTTGACCAGTGTTTTGTAAGCTGCCGCGCCGAACTTTCCCAGCCCGGTACCGTGGCGAATCTCCGCATCAAGCAAGTCGCCGTGCGTTACCAGCAGGCTCTCGTTGCGACGCGTGATGTGCTCCGCTTCGAGCAGCACGCGAACGCCGCCAAGGTGACGATTTATCCATTTGCGCATGGCCGCATCGTGATTTCCAGGTACGTAAAAGACTTCAGTGTCGCCTGCTGCGATACGAAACAAGGTTTCGACAACGATACGATGCGAATCCGGGAAGACGGAATCGACTTTCATCGCTTCGAGGTCGATGATGTCACCGACAAGATAGATGACGTCGGCGGAAACTGTAGAAAGAAACCGAGCAAGGTCTTCGGCTCGGCATGCCGGTGTTCCGAGGTGCACATCGGAGATCCACAACGCACGGTAGTGCGATCGCATAAAAAGCTCCTGTCCTGTTGAGCGTTGGGTGCAATTATTCGCACTGCGTGTGGCGATTTTCTTACAATGATCTTACGTTCGGGTGACATTGTTGGCGCCAATGTCATGAACGTGCGCGGCACATAGCGGTCAAAGCAGGAAAACAGTGAGATCAGATTTATGAGCAATTCAGAACTCAAGGTATTGGCGGTGTTACTTGCGCTTGCGGGGGTGGCTGTCGCAGTTTGGTATTTTCAGGACAATGTCTTGCTTGAAGAACCCACACCCGTTGTCGAGCTGCCTGCGCCGGAGCCGGCGGTAGAGCAAACTCCCGTGCCGAGCCCACCGCAGCACCCGATTGAGCCGGTAGCGGAAAGCGAGCCCGGCAAAATACAAACCTTGCCGGCGCTCGATGAAAGTGACGTGCCGCTGTCTGTTGCCCTGACCGATGCCCTCGGTCCCGAGCTTGCTGACCTGCTTGTCACCGAGGCTCTCGTTGACCGTATTGTCGCAACTATCGACAATCTTCCACGCGAGCACGTGCCGGAGAAAATTCGACCGGTGGGTCGGTTGGCAAGTTCGTTTGTTGCGGCCGGTAGTGCCGATGATCGCTATTATGTCCTGGGGCCCGACAACTTCCAGCGATACACAGCCATCGTTGCATTGTTCACCGACGTTGACCTTGATTCCGCTATTGAAATGTATCGACGGTACTACCCGTTGTTTCAGGAATCTTATGAACGGCTTGGATACCCTGGCGCTTACTTCAACGACAGAATGGTGGAGGTCATTGATCACTTGCTGCTGACGCCGGAGTCATCGCAGGCGCTGCAACTCGTGCGGCCGCACGTGCTTTATGAGTTCGCGGATCCTGAGCTCGAGGCGCTGTCGAGCGGCCAGAAACTGATGTTGAGAATCGGGCCGGAGCAAGCGGCTCGGGTAAAGAGTCGACTGCGAGCGCTACGAACCCGCCTCGTCAATAGCGCTGCCGCGAGTCTGTAACACCAGGTACAACGCCGCCGATATCCCGGATACCCCGAAGAACATGGTCATTACGACGATCTGGTACTTCGCCGCGATCAACGGCGAAACGCCCGACAGAATTTGCCCTGTCATCATTCCCGGCAGGGAGACGATGCCGACGGCCAGCAGCGAATTGGTAATCGGAATCAGCGCCGCCTGCAGCGCAATGCGGCGTGCATCGTGAACCGGCACGTCACGCGATAATTCAGCCTGCAGTCGCTCGGCGCCGAGGCTGACAGCATTCATTGCACCGGCGAAGACCATCCCGGCCAACGGCACGACATAGCGAGGCGCAAACCAGGGCTCCACGCCAATGACGACCTGGGTGACCAGCGCGAGCACAAGGATGCCGCCCGTCGATATTGCGATGAGCGCGTTGCGGTAGGTAGCAGGCGACTTGGCCTGTACCGGCCGAATCGCGATCCAGCTGGCGGCGAACAGCATGACAAGCAGGACAATCGCAATCAGGGTGGCGTGTTCGGCTTCGAAAATGTAAACCAGGATATAGCCGATCAGCAGTAGCTGCACCAGCATCCGGGTCGTGGCGTACACTGCTGTTCTGGCGCCCGCCGACCAGCGCCATAGAATTCCGATGACCAGCAATGCCGGCAGAAATGCGAGTAGCAAACCGGATATTGAAATTTCCTCGACCACGCCGGTTTACTCGCCGTCCCGGTCGCCGACAAATTCATAGTTGCCATAGGTAACCCGTGATTCCTCATCGATACTCTTGACTATTGGTGTGAACGAAAACAGCCATCGAGCATCTGTTTCGTCAAGCAGCTCCAGAGATTCGATCTCCACCAAGTCTGCGATCGAGTAGTCTTCAGTCGCATTGCTGGCACCCGTAAAGCAGAGCGCCAGGAAAAAAATCGCACGGACTGTGTTTTGCCGCATCGCGACCTGCATGGAATCTTTCAAGAATAATCTCGCGTAGTACAGGTTGTTCAAGTAGGAGAGCCGATTCTACGGAGTCCTGGGCGGGCGGTCTTGTATTTTTGCTCACCTCTGCGCTGGACGTCACCGTGGAACAGATATTCAGTTTGAAGTAGTTCAACTCGCAGTAATCGGGCAGTGATGTCGCGGCTTCCGGATGACAACCCGAATCTGCCACAATAGGGCATGCACGACACATCAACTCGCCTCCTGTCGCTGGATGTTTTCCGCGGCCTGACAATCGCCGCGATGATCCTGGTGAACAATCCCGGTTCCTGGGGTTACGTGTACGCGCCGTTGCAACACGCGACCTGGCACGGCGCCACGCCGACCGACTGGATATTTCCGTTCTTCCTGTTCATCGTCGGTATTTCCGTCGCGCTCGCAATCGGTCGACGCAAAGACTCAAATGCCGATCGCAGCGCGTTAGTCAGGAAAATTCTGTGGCGCTCGCTTGTGATTTTTCTGATTGGCCTGTTTCTAGCGGGCTACCCGTACTTTGATCTGTCCACACTGCGCATACCCGGCGTGCTGCAGCGCATCGCGCTGGTCTATGGCGTGACAGCGTTGTTGTTTCTTGTGCTGGACGCACGCCGACTGTTCTGGGTGGGTGCCGGATGCCTGTTGACCTACTGGGGATTGCTGACACTGATACCCGTGCCAGGCGGACATGCACCGAACCTCGAGCCGGCCACCAACCTTGGTGCGTGGCTCGACAATGCGCTGCTGGGCGGGCATCTCTGGGCGCAGTCCCGAGTGTGGGACCCGGAAGGCTTGTTAAGCACATTGCCGGCACTGGCGACCGGGATCAGCGGCATTCTGGCGGGCGAATGGCTGCGGCAACAGCGCGATGACTTCGAAAAAGTGGCCGGCCTGATGGTGGTTGGCGCAGCCTGCGTGGCAGGTGGTCTTGTCTGGGGCAGTGTATTTCCGATCAACAAGCAGCTCTGGACCAGTTCCTATGTGTTGTATACCACTGGAATCGCACTGCTGGTGCTGGGCGTTCTGTATTGGTGG
The DNA here is from genome assembly GCA_963976215.1 of uncultured Woeseiaceae bacterium. GTDB lineage: Bacteria > Pseudomonadota > Gammaproteobacteria > Steroidobacterales > Woeseiaceae > UBA1847. Next base: position 10,473 of record CAXBJV010000034.1, read on the forward strand.
ATCGATATCAACGAACGTCGCCGGGGAATTAAGCCGTTTGTTGTTTACGGCACCAATGCGCTGATCGTCTATGCAGTGTCGGGCGTATTTGCACGCACGCTCAACGCAATCCAGGTAGCGGGTTTGTCGGGCAGTGATGTCAGCCTCAAAACCTGGTTGTGGCAAACCGTATTCGAACCCGCGTTTACTTCCCCGTACAATGCCTCGCTCGTATATGCGATCGCCAATGTATTCTTGTTGCTCGGCTTCGCCTGGGTCTTGTATTCGCGCAAAATTTTCATCAAGGTTTAAAAATGATCAGACACTATAAAACGTACATTTTTTCGACACTGATGCTGCTTATTGCAGTTAATCCTGTGGCAGCGGGCAGCCTCAATGCCGACGAACAGCGCATGATGCGCTGGATCGACGCCAATACCGAGCGTGCGATTGACCTGCTTGAGGAAACCGTCAATATCAGCAGTGGCACCCTGAATCATGACGGTCTTCGCGAACTGGGCGAAGTCATGGGAAGGGAGCTCGAAGGGCTGGGTTTTGAGGCCGAATGGATAGACATGCCCGAAGAGATGCAGCGTGCCGGCCACTTGTTCGGTCGCGGCTACAACGAAGGTAAGAAGAAAGTTCTCCTGATCGGTCACCTCGATACCGTGTTCGAGGCAGACGACGGCTTCCAGTCCTACAGCCGCGATGGCGATACAGCTTTCGGTCCGGGTGTCGATGACATGAAGTCTGGAAATGTCATTATCATTTATGCATTGCAGGCACTACGGGAAATTGGTGCACTCGAGGATCTGTCGGTCACTGTCGCGTATACCGGTGACGAAGAATACGCAGGCTCGCCGTTGGCTCTTGCCAAACACGACCTGATCGAAGCGGGCAAGTGGGCGGATGTATCGCTTGGATTCGAGGGAGCCATTAGCTACGACGGCCAGGACTGGGCGACAATCTCGCGTCGCAGCTCATCGAACTGGCACCTCGAAGTCAGCGGCAAGCAGGGTCATTCGTCACGCATTTTCAATGACCAAATGGGTCATGGCGCCATATTCGAGGCTGCGAGAATTCTCAACAAGTTCAATGAACAGGTTCGCGGCGAGCAATATCTCACTTTTAATGCGGGCACAATCCAGGGCGGCACTGACGTCAGCTACGACTTTGAAACCAATCGGGGCACGACGTTTGGCAAGACCAACGTCATACCCAACAAAGTAATTGTGCACGGCGATATACGCACCATTTCGCAGGCGCAACTCGAGCGTACCCGGGATGCCATGCGCAAAATTGTTGCCGATCATCTGCCACTGACCGATGCACGCATCGTATTTGAAGATCGCTACCCGCCGATGGAGCCGAGCGACGGCAATCGGCGGCTGCACAAGATATTGTCGCAGGTCAACGAGGATCTCGGCCGAGGCGCCATGCCAATCGTCGATCCGTCACGACGTGGCGCGGCGGACGTTTCATTCGTTGCGCCGTATTCCGATGCGCTGGCCGGCCTGGGCGCGGTTGGCGAGGGCGGTCATACGCCCAATGAAAGCCTGGACCTTACGTCGATGCCGGTTGCAATCAAGCGCGCGGCGTTGCTGCTGTATAGGTTGGCTCACGAGAAACAGCATCAAAAATAAATCTGGCATCTTTCAAGGCAGGAGCTCGAGAGGGTGACAAGAATGATCAGATTGGCAGTCCTAGCGGTCACCGTCTTTATCGGATCAGCGGAATGGCAGTCCGTCGTTGAGTTCAAGTTGGGGCTTCGCGGCAGTTCAGAAATACCGTCACGCAAATCCGCTGAATGGTGTCGGTATGTTGACGAGACGATTCGTGGATCTGGCTAGTCAAACGGCGCCAGGCGTTCGCTTTGCCAAGGATTCTCGCAGACTTTGTCTCCGACGAATCGCGCGATTTGCCTTGGGCTATTAACCGAATGATTATCCTTCGCCGAGCCGCATACGCGATGCTGATTGCAGCCCTGAATCCTGCCCAGGCAGGTGAAATTTTCACGAAATTTCCGACTGATATCGACGCCGACGCGTCGTACGTTATCTATTCTCATGGTTTGATCGTGGAGGGAGAAAACCCGACTCCTGTTCATCCCGATTGGGGAATGTACGACTTTCCCGGAGTCAAGACCGCGCTTGCTGCAGGAGGCAACTTTCACCTCGTTGCGCATCATCGGCCGAGGAACACCGAAGTTGGTCCTTATGTCGTGCAACTTCAGAGCTGGGTCAGACGACTGGTCCTGGAAGGTGTAAAGCCCGAACGGATCACGTTGATCGGCTTCTCTCGTGGCGGAGAATTCACGGCACTCGCCGCCAGTGAATTAAGACCATTGCCTATTAATACAGTTCTGCTCGCAACCTGCTGGGACCATGGTGTTCAGGATGAACCGGGCATTAAGCTTGCGGGCCGTTTCTTGTCAATTTTTGAAACCACCGACGTAGCATTGACTTGTGAAAAGCTAGCCCATCGAAGTGACCAGTTGACGAAATTCAAAGAGGTGGCCATTACTACCAACGACGAGCATGGTGCTTTTTTTCGACCACGGGCCGAATGGATTGATCCGTTGTTGAGCTGGCTACGTGATGTGTCCGACTAGACGCGAACGCGGACCAATGAAAACACTCGAAGGGATAACGTCTAGCGGAACCGGCTCAAGTCAGGCGGGTTCACTCGATCCCGGGCACGTTCTAGTTCATAAATTGTGAGGCCGAGATCGCGCAGGAACGGCAGTGCGATTTCGTCGTACTCGTAGTTGTCGTCGTTAAACGTGCCGTTCTCGTTCGTGTAGATGGTTGCGGCCAGGATAAATTCGACGCCGTTGTCAAAGTCAACGATGTATGCGCAGTCGGTGAGGAATCCGTACGCATCGCCAGGCTTGTTAAAGATGCGTATGTTCTCGGGAATGCTCTCAGCCTCGCCGCCGTACATGAAGAATTTCACGTAGCCGTCCGGGTAACGCTCGCTGTCTGCGTATTGCGGGATGCCGCTCTCGCTTGGGTAAGCGGACATGTTGCGATATACGAACTGGTAGTCATCGTCGGTCAGATTGAAGCGTCGCTCCGTCAAGTCGGACTCGGGAAACATCAGAATACGCATCACGTCGTGCAGATCCTGCAGTGGAAACGCATTGTTGCCGCTGAAATCCTTCGGTCGATCGAGTCGTTCGCCGTCGACGATTTCGGCGCGCCCCATCAGGATCGGCTCGCTGGACGCGTAGTCAGAGTCGCTGACCTGTGCGTCCTGGGCGTACAACGTTTCGTTTCCGGCAACAAAGGAAACCGGGTTGGTCTTCGCGTTTTCGGTGGCGTTGCGGGCCACTTCGAGCCGGTGAAAAATACGCGTGTTAGTGAAACCCTTCGCGTGCAGGGATTCATTGAGTGGCTGCTGACCGATAAATTCATACAGACGATTGAAGGCATCGTTATCGCTGACAAGCAGGATCTTGCGAATGTAGTGGCCAACCGACGGCAGGCCGGATAGTGATGTCGGGTCGGCTTCCGCCGCTGTTTGCCAGTCCGAGGCAACGCCGGTCAGCATCGTGGTGTCGCGAGTCAATCCGGGAATGGCCAGTTCGTTGAGTTTTTCCAGGGCGAGCAGAGCGGTCGGTAATTTGACCGTACTGGCCGGGTAGAAATACTGGTCCGGGTCGACACGGTAGTGATAGCTCGAAAAAGCCGGAACATTATTTTCGTCCCTGTCGATCTGCGTATAGATGATCTGTACACGATACTTATCCGGGTCTTCCATTACTGTCGCGAAACGCGCCGGCTGCGATTTCAGGAGGTCATGCATCGAACCGTTCCAGGCGATGTCTTGATCGCAACCCGACAAGAGGGCGCATGCGAGGAGCCCAATGTAGCTGCCATAGTGCATTACACAACAGCGGCCTCCAGCAGCCGCAAAGTCCCCGTATCACCGTCGAGTTCGGCATTGATGCCGATCGGCACAGTTGTCTGGTCGCGCACGTGGCCGATCATGAATCCCCGAACAACAGGAATACCCAAATCTTCGGTACGGTCGCGCATGACCTCTTCCAGGCTGAATGTATTGCCTTCAGTGTCGCTGTCTGTGAATTTGCCGAAGACAATGCCGGCGGCTTGCTGCAGTTTGCCGGCAAGCCGCAGCTGCGTCAGCATGCGATCGATGCGATACGGTGCTTCGTGTACATCCTCGAGGAAAACAATCCGATCACGAAAATCCGGTTCGAATTCCGTACCCATCAATACCGAAATCAAAGTCAGGTTGCCGCCGATCAGGCGGCCCCTTGCAACACCACCGTTGATAAATGTCAGTCGATTCTTGCGTTCGATATTGCCTTCACGGGTTTCGAAGGGCGGTGCTGCACCGATCTGTGTGGTCGCCGCAGGTTGCATCAGGACTTTCCTGAATTCACTGAGCGCGTAGTCGGAAAAGTTGCCCGAGGCATTGGGGCCGTGAAAGCCAACGACGCCGGTCTTGGTGTGTATGGCCGTAAGGATACCGGTGATGTCACTCATGCCGAGCAAAACCTTGGGCTTGTTGCGAATCAAATCGTAGTCAAGATACGGCAACATCCTCGATGTCCCGTAGCCACCGCGCAGACAAAAAATGGCATCAACGTCATCATTGGCAAACATGGCGTTGACATCGTCTGCGCGGGCCCGGTCCTCGCCGGCCAGGTATTGCTGTCGATCAAAAATATGCGCACCTTGTTTGACCTTGAATCCGAGCGATCGCACCAGGTCGATCGAAAAACGAACGCCTTCATCCTCCAGCGGGCTGCTGGCCGGTGCGACCAGCCCGATGGTGTCGCCCTGCTTCAGCCTGCGCGGCTTGCGGATTATGTCGCTCGAGGCCGCAGTGGCATTGGTTGAGCCCAAAACGCCTGTGCCGCCAATAACGGCGCCGGCAAGCGTCGATTGAAGTATTCGTCGTCTGTTCATCTGCTTATCGCCTGTTTTCGGGGGTTGTGGCCTGGATTACTTCGGAGGCCGTTTGATTTATCATGTTCGTCATGTCCTGTCTCGCAATCATACGATCCGCGCGCGACGAAATGTCGGCGAACGAGAAGAAGCTTGCGGATTTCATTCTTGAAAACCCGTCGTTGATTCGCGACTACTCGTCGCAGCAAATTGCCGGTTCGGTGGGTGTCAGTCAATCCAGTGTCGTCAAGTTCAGCCAGAAGATGGGCTACAAGGGTTTCACGGATCTCAAGCTGGCCATACATGAGTCGGTGGTCAAACAGGAATCGAATGTTGCTGTGTTGAATGGCCGGCATACATCCAGAGGTTGCGGCGAATCGCTCAAGGATCGCCTGTACCAGGCGAAGAACGATGCGATCAGCGGCGCCACGGATCTTAACGATGACGACAGCCTGCGCCTGGCCGCAAGGGCGATCGAGTCGGCGGCGCGTGTGCAGCTCGTGAGCAGCGGCAACGCATTTGGTGTTGTCAGGGATTGCGCACTGAAACTTGCGGGTATCGGCAAGCCGGTTATCGCGGAACCGGATGCCGAGGTTCAGTCGCTGAGTGTCGCAACGCTGACCCGCGGCGACTGCCTGATTCTCATTTCCTCGACGGGGCAGTCCTCGCAATTGAGCAAGCTGGCGAAGCAGGGCAGAAAAGCCGGCGCGACGATTATCTCGGTCACCAATCAGTCTGCCAACCCGGTTGCGGCACTGGCCGATATTCGGCTGTATTCGGTCTCGCATGGCAGGGAAAACGATATCCCGCTCGTGGTAGCTTCGACTTCTCAGCAGCATGTCATGGACCTGGTGTTCTTTACACTGGCGAAGGCTGGCAGGCACGGCCAGAATGCATCGCGTCAACGCTGCAAGGCAGCGGAATTGACCAAGGCCAAGTAGCAGCCCTTTCCATCAGCGTGTCGCATCCCAGGGAATGTCGAGCGCGATCATGCTGTCATAGTCGGGGCGTTGCCTGATCACCCTGAATTCATCGCCATCCACCAGCACCTCGGGAACCAGCGGGCGCGTATTGTACGTCGACGCCATGACGCTGCCGTATGCGCCGGCACCTTCAATGATGACCAGGTCACCGGGTTTCTGCTGCGCCAATTTTCGCCTGCGCGCGAAAGTGTCGCCGGTTTCGCAGACCGGTCCGACAATGTCATAGAACTCTTCGGGTGCATCGGTCTGTCGACCGCCAACGATCGAATGATAGGCGTTGTACATGCTCGGTCGCAGGAAATCATTCATCGCCGCATCGATAATCAGGAACTTCGTTGCGCCATTAACCTTCGTATAAATCACACTGCCGACGAGAACGCCGGCATTGCCGACGAGTGACCGGCCGGGTTCGACGATGATGTCGCAACCCAGTTCGCCGACGGTCTTGTCCACAATGTGTGCATAGTCGTCTGCGGCAGGGGCCTTATCGTGCTGCTGGTCGTAGTTGATGCCGAGGCCGCCGCCGAGATCAATCGTCGAGATTGTGTGACCGGCCCTGCGCAGTGCTGTGGTCAGTTTGGCAATGCGCGAAAATGCCGCCTCGAACGGTGCGAGGTTCATGATCTGCGAGCCGATATGCAGGTCGATGCCGCACACCTCGATGCCGGGTAATTTTTTCGCATCGTCGTACGCTTGCAGCGCATTGTCGATGGCGATGCCAAACTTGTTCTCGGATTTCCCGGTCGAAATTTTTTCATGGGTACCGGCATCGACATCCGGATTAATACGAAATGCTACGCGTGCGGTTTTGCCGAGGCGCACGGCGGTCGCGTTGATAATGCCGAGTTCCTGCTCGGACTCGACATTGAACTGGCGAATATCCTGCTGCAGGGCGAATTCGATTTCGCGCACTGTCTTGGCCACACCGGAGTAGACAATCTTCGATGACGGTATTCCGGCCGCGAGCGCACGGCGCATCTCACCTTCGGAGACAACATCGGCACCGGCACCGCGCGCCGCAAGCAAGGTAATCAGCGTCTGGTTGGAGTTGGCCTTGACCGCGTAGCAAATCAGGGTGTTGAAGTCGCGCAAGGCATTTTCGAGTGCGTCGTAGCGCGCCTCGATTGCGGCTCGCGAATAACAATAAAACGGCGTCCCAACCGCATCGGCGATCTGCCGAATCGCAACATTTTCGGCGTAGTAGTGCCCATCGCGATAAGCGAAAGAATTCATAACTAACGGATTCCGGCTAGCAGGAATAAATTATTATATTGGTTGACTGCTCAGGAATAAATGAATAGTTTGGCCGCTTGCTACTAGCGCCCAGGTGTAAATATCCATGGACTGGTTATCCGTTGTCCCGCCCGTGCTTGCGATCGTCGTCGTGTTGTGGCGCAAGGAAGTCATCGCTGCGCTGTTAGTGGCCATCTTCGCGGCGGAATTGCTGCAGATGGCGTTCAGCTGGTCTGCGCCGGGTCCGGCGACACTGAATACCATTGAACGCATCGTCGGTGTCTTCAACAGTCCGGACAATGCTCGCCTGCTGATTTTCAGCCTGATGATCGGTGCGTTGCTGGCCTTTATTCGCGTGTCCGGCGGTGTCGCCGCGATGGTCGAAAGCCTCATCAGGCGCGGCATCGCACGCAGCGGACGAAGCGCCGCAATGTTGACCAGCGGTGTCGGCGTCGTGGTCTTCGTCGAGTCCAATTTAAGTGTACTGACCGCCGGCATCCTGTCGCGCGGCCTGTTTGACAAATACGGGCTTAGTCGGGCGAAGCTTGCCTACATCATCGACAGCACCTCGGCGCCGGTGTGTATCATGATCCTGTTGAATGGCTGGGGGGCATTCGTGCTCGTGTTGCTGAACCAGTACAACTTCGGCCTGAGTTCGGCAGAAGTCCTGTGGGGCAGCGTCGTATTCAACTTTTATGCGCTGCTCACACTGGCAACGGTATTCGCGACCGCGGCGACGGGCCGGTATTTCGGGCCGCTCGCGACCAGCAAAGCCGGGGTCGGTGTCGATATCCATCTTGAAGAGGACATCGAAGCGAGCAAACCGAGTTATATGGTTGTGCCACTGCTGGTCATGATCGCCGGCATGCTCGGCTTCATGTACTACACCGGCAATGGCAACCTGGCGGATGGCAGCGGTTCGAAATCCGTGCTTTATGCGACGTCACTCGCAACGCTGGTGGCTTATTTCCAGATGCTGTTTGGCGCCGGGTTTGCGCATACCCGGCTGGTCAAGATTGCATTCCAGGGCATGGGTGACCTGCTGCCGCTGGTTGCGATCCTGTTGCTGGCACTGGCGCTCGGTCAGAGTCTTGGCGACATGGGCACCGGCGCCTATATCTCGAAACTGGTCGGCGGCAATCTGCCGAACTTCCTGATTCCTGCCATGCTGTTCCTGGCCGGCGCTTTGATTTCATTCTCGACAGGGACCTCGTGGGGTACGTTCGCGATACTCATCCCACTGGGAATGCCGCTGGCTATCTCGCTCGATTTACCACCGTCGCTATGCCTGGCCGCAATTTTGGGAGGCGGCGTATTCGGCGATCACTGTTCGCCGATTTCCGATACGACCGCAGTGTCCGCCATTGCGTCAGGATGTGATTTACTCGAGCACGTTCGTACACAGTTGCCGTATGCGGTAACGGTGGGCGCGATATCGTTGCTGATGTACCTGGTTGCAGGCATTGTATTGATATGAGATTTCTACATCGGCTCGGCGTGCTTTTGCTGCTTGCGGCGTTGCTGGGCGCCTGTGCGACGCAGCCAAAACTTTCGTCGCGAAATATTGATCGCCTCGTGCGCGATGCAATGCAGGAGTTTTCGGTTCCCGGAATCGCCGTCGGCGTCATCAAAAATGGCGAGATTGTGCACGCCGCGGGTTACGGGGTGCGCGAACTCGGACTGGATGACCCGGTCGACACAGAAACCCTGTTTCGCATCGCATCCACTTCAAAAGCGTTCACAGCCGCGTCGCTGGCGATGCTGGTCGATGCCGGCAAGCTTAGCTGGGACGACAAGGTTGTCGATCTTATTCCCGGCTTCGCCCTGTACGATCCGTGGGTCACGAAGGAATTTACCGTGGCTGATCTGCTGACTCATCGCAGCGGCCTGGTCAGTGGCGCCGGTGACCTGATGTTATGGCCGAAGCCGAACGAGTTTTCGCGCGCGGACATTATCCACGGGCTGCGCTACTTCAAGGCGGAGAGTGGCTTCCGTACCGAATATGCTTACGACAACCTGCTGTATATCGTCGGCGGTGAGCTGGTACCGGCGGTGACCGGTATTGCCTGGGAAGATTTTGTGGATCAGCAGATCATCGCAAAACTCGATGCCAGGCATTGTTTCGCCGGGCGTATCCCGGCGTCGGCAATGCAGAATCTCGCTGCGCCTCATGCTGTCGTTGAGGGCAAGCTGCAGATTGTGGAACGTAATCGCGCCAGCCCCGAGGTCGATGTGGCGGCAGCGGCAGGCGGCGTGCGCTGCAGCCTTGGCGATATGCTCAAGTGGGTCAATCTGCAACTCGCGCGCGGCAGGTTTCCCGACGGATCGACACTGTTCAGTGAAGAGCAAAGCCGCATCATGTGGAGTCCGCACACGATTCTCGGTGTCGGCAACGAAGCCCGTGAACGCGACCGCACGCATTTCAGGGCTTACGCGCTTGGCTGGCGGCTTGCCGATGTGCACGGCTACAAGCAGGTCTCGCATACTGGCAGCTACACCGGTTGGCGAGCCGAAGTTGTTCTTGTTCCCGAACTCGATCTCGGTGTTGTGATACTGCTCAACGCGTCTGCGAGTAATGCGCGCGCCGCCATTGCACACGGTATCGTCAAATCCTACATGGGAATCGACGACGTTGACTGGGTTACGTATTTCGCCGCGGATGACGAGGCCGATTCGACGGACGAGCCCGACGCAGTGGCGCTTGAGCCGGACTTCCGCAACGGTAGCGTATTGGCGCCGCTCGACGAGTATGCCGGCGTGTACCGGGATGCCTGGTTCGGAGATGTGTCAATCGAAATGCGTGACGGCGAGTTGTGGTTCGTAGCGGCCAAATCGCCACGCATGCTGGGGCGCCTGTGGCCGTTCGACGGCCATGGATTCTATGCGTACTGGAGCGACCGGACGCTGGATGCGGATGCCTGGGTGAACTTCGACGTCGATGCAGCCGACACGATAAGCGGTTTTAAAATGGTACCCGTCTGGGACCATTCCGACTGGGACCTGAGCGACCTGGACTTTCGGCGCATGCAGGACGAGTAGCCATGTACCGCAAGACCGAGGCGCATATTAATCTCGATGCGATTCGCGCCAACCTTGCGCTTGCCGGTTCTCTGGCGCCGGGAAGTCAGTCAGTCGCGGTTATCAAGGCAGACGCCTATGGGCACGGCATGCTGCGCGTTGCCGAGGCGCTGCAGGATCTTGCTCCCGCTTTTGCGGTGGCGACCATCGATGAAGCGCTCGAACTGCGTGAGTCAGGTATGCGGAATGCCATACTGGTGCTGCAGGGTGCGACAAGTGCCGCAGCGTACGACGCGGCTGCTGCGCATTCGCTGACCCTCGTCGTGCATACACCGGAACAGGTGGCCAGCCTGCTCGCAGCCCGCGTTTCAGTACCGGTCTGGCTGAAAATTGACAGCGGTATGCATCGGCTCGGATTGCTGCCCGACGATTGTGCAGACGTTCATCAACGGCTGGTGGATGGCGATGTTGATGTGCAGGTTGTTTGTACGCACTTTGCCTGTGCCGACGACCTCGACAGCGACGCGACAGCACAACAAATTGAACGCTTCTCGTCTGCGACAGCGGGTCTCCGATTGCCGCGCAGCCTCGCCAATTCGGCGGCCATTCTCACGCGACCTGAAAGCCACGCGGAGTGGATTCGACCGGGCTATATGCTGTATGGAAACTCGCCGCTTGCGGCTGAAGTTGATGCCGCTCATCAGCTGCAACCGGCAATGACTCTGCAATCCGAGATCATTGCGATTCGCGAGCTGCGGCCAGGCGAGTCCGTCGGCTATGGTGCGCGCTGGATCGCGCAACGGCCTTCGACGATTGGCACGGTCGCGATCGGCTACGCGGACGGTTATCCGCGTCACGCACCCAGCGGCACGCCCACCAGTGTCAATGAACGCATCGCACCGCTGGTGGGCAGCGTTTCGATGGATTCGCTTGCAGTCGATCTCACCGGACACAACAGTGTTTCTGTCGGTGACCGTGTTGAACTCTGGGGCGAACGCATCGCCGTCAACGACGTAGCCGCCGCAGCCGGAACAATCGGCTACGAACTGCTAACCGGCGTATCAAACCGGGTACCGCGCATCTACGCCTAGGTCCTTTGCCTGCTAGCCAATCAGCATTTTGCAGAAGAACACCGCGCCGATTGCGCCGACAGCATCAGCGAACAGTCCGGCCGGAATTGCATGCCGGCTGCGGACGATGCCGACCGAACCGAAATACACCGCCAGCACGTAAAAGGTCGTTTCCGATGAGCCGTACATGGTGGCACCAATCTTCGCGGTCAGCGAGTCGACACCGTGTTGGTTCACCAGGTCGGTAAGCAGTCCAAGCGAACCACTGCCTGACAGCGGCCGCATCAAAGCCAGTGGCAGATTTTCCGGCGGGAATCCAACAAAGTTGAGCACCGGGGCAAGCAGGTCAAGCAGCATATCCAGTGCTCCTGACGCGCGAAACATTCCAACCGCAACCAGGATAGCAACGAGATACGGAATGATGCGGACAGCAATTGTGAAGCCATCTTTTGCACCGACAACAAAGACTTCGTAAACGGGCACCTTCTTGATGGACAGCGCATAAAAGGGAATCGCGACGAGCAGCGTGGGAATAATGTACTTCGCGATGTTGTTCAGTGCATCGACAATGATCTCAATCATGGCGCTGCTCCGGTTGTGCGTCCTGCGGGACGATTGCAAATCGCTTGCGTTTTTCCAGGAATTTTACGGCCGTAATGGCAGCGACGGTTGAAAGTGATGTCGCGAGTATCGTCGTGACGAATATCTCACTGACGGTGGCGCCCATCAGCGCAACGACGGTGGCGGGCAGGATGAGCTGAACGCTCGAAGTGTTGATTGCCAGGAACATCACCATCGAGTTTGTCGCGGTATCCTTGTGTTCATTGAGTTCCTGGAGTTCTTCCATCGCCTTGAGGCCAAATGGCGTTGCTGCGTTGCCGAGGCCGAGGATATTCGCCGACATATTGAGCACAATCGAGCCAATGGCCGGATGATCTTCGGGCACATCGGGAAACAGTCGCAGCGTAATGGGCCGCAGGCCTTTCGCAATGATGCGGATGAGACCGGATTCCTCCGCAATCTTCATAATCCCGAGCCACAGCGCCATAATGCCAATGAGTCCGATCGAGATTTCGACCGACACCTTCGCCATATCGATGGCGGCATTGGTAACGGCGTCAATCTTGTCGTTGTAAATGCCGGCGGCAACGCCAATGGCCATCATGCCGAACCAGATGTAATTGAGCATAGGAACTCCTTGCGGTTAGCAATTGATGCTAACAATGAAACCGGAAACCGGAATAGAATCGGCGATCAGTATATAAGATTCATTCCCTAGTACAGCGGGTACCGAAACAAGCATGAAAATTCAAACGCCGTACCTTCTCTTTCTTGCCGATGCAAAAGAGGTCTTGTCGCTCAAAGTTGCCAAGGGCGTCGTTGACTGGCGACCCGAGTATTGCATTGGCGAGATTGCACTCCCGGATTGCACGGTATCGCTCGGCGTACCGCGCCTGACACTCGCCGAGGCGAAAGAGCAGGGGGCAAAGACACTGGTCATCGGCATGAATAACGCCGGCGGTACGATTGCCGGGCACTGGATACCAACGATTCTGCAGGCCATCGAGTCTGGCTACGACGTTGCGAGCGGCTTACACCAGCGACTGACCGATATCGATGAAATTCGCGACGCTGCACAACGTCATGATTGCCAGCTATTTGATGTACGGCATACCGAAATCGCACTCAAGACGGCGACCGGAATACGACGCAGCGGAAAGCGGCTGCTCACGGTCGGTACCGATTGTTCCGTTGGCAAAATGTATACCGCGCTGGCCATTGAAAAATCGATGCGCGCAAGGCAATTTGACGCAGAATTTGTCGCGACCGGGCAAAGCGGGATTTTTATCAGCGGCAAAGGGCTCGCCATCGATTGTGTCGTCGCCGATTTTATTTCGGGCGCCGTAGAGCAGTTGTCACCGGAAACCGATGCCAATCACTGGGACATTATCGAAGGTCAGGGTTCACTGTTTCATCCGTCCTTCGCGGGTGTCACGCTTGGGCTGCTGCACGGCGCGCAACCGGATGCGATGGTCCTGTGTCACGTCGAAAATCGCAGCCGTATGCGCGGCATGAAAGCGCACGCGCTGCCCGGCCTCGGGGAAACCATGGCGATGAACCTGCAGGCAGCCCGGCTGACCAATCCGGACGCGCAATTTGTCGGAATCGCCATAAACACGGTCGACCTGTCGGACGCAGAAAGCCAGGCGGTGCTTGGCAAGTACGCAGCGGAATTCGCTTTGCCTTGTGTGGACCCGGTCAGGACCGGCGTAGAGGCGGTGGTCGATCGTATTGCGGAGCTGTATGCCTAGTCGCCCGAGTAGCCGAATTTTGCCGCAACCTGTGCGGTTACTTTTCGAATCAGGTCCTCTTCCGCAGCACTGAAATCTTTCTGGTAGTAGTCGGGCGCGTTGATCATTGGTGCGCATGCATCAATGACGGCACCGGACGCTGCGTCGTCAAGGCCGATGTGCGCAAATACGCATTGCAGAATTGCCCGCGCGTCGTCGCAGGCGTCTTCGTAGCGCACAACGAGGCATGCGTCCTGCAGCGCCGGGTTCGTCTGCATCCGCTGGTGCAGCAACCCATACACATCGGCCCACTGCTGCGCGTACCATGCCGCGTCATCGACACCGTCCTGATAAAGCGGCTGCTGCCATTCGTCAATTAAAATTGGGCAGCGATGCGGGCCGAATTCATAGTGACCTGCCATCCGCAGCTGCCGTGACACGCGCGAATCCTGCATAGTCTGTTCTGTAAAAAGTCGATGCTGCTTGAGCAGCGAGGCGACTTGTTGCCGCGGTTCGCGAACGGGGACAACGATGCGCGCATCGGGAAACAGCTGCAGAAGATATTCCAGTCTGGTCACGAGGTAGTTGTTCTTGGCGACGTAGCGCGGCCGTTTTCTCGCAAGCAGCAACTTCCGAATGTGGTTCCGATAATACCGTTCGAATTCGGGTCGGCTGTTTTTCCCGTCAATCATGTGACTGCGGTCGTGCCGGTGCGCGTCGGCAAAAAAGTGCATCCAGATGACTTCTTCAACGGCCTCGGGACTGTCGGGCGTGATCAGCAGGCGATCGCGATGTGCTCGTTCCGTGGGTACTCCTTCCGGTAGCGGCAATCGCTCACGCAGATTGTTCCACCAGTAAGGCGTCCACGTCAGCGGGAAATCGCTGTAGTGGTGGCTGGTTGTGTTTGGGTGCCGGTTGATAACTTCGGTCAGGATCGTGGAACCGGATCGCGCAAGTCCGCAAACAAAAACGGGCTTGTCGATCGTTTGTTGATCTAACTCATCGCCGAGCAGGCGGGTCTCGAGATTGCCGAGCGACTTCCAGAAACCGGTGGTGCCCGATACCAACCGGCTTGCCAGGTACAGGCCAGCCGGGACATGTGAGGCTTTGTAGGAAGACACGTTAAATTGCGACGCCGGGCAACTTTGCAATGCCATTCAGTATACTTGGCCGGACAGTCCTGACAATCCGCCCTTTACCCCGCCTGTTTCCGGATAAAAAATTCCGTATGCCCAGTGTCCGCTTAACCCAACTCGCACGATCGTGCGCCGCCATTTGCCTGGCAGTATTGCCGGCCGTTGCCGAGGCCTACATCGGTCCGGGCGCGGGGATCAGTTTCCTGCAGGGTCTCTGGGTTGCGCTGGTTGGACTGGTCCTCTCGATACTCGCTATCGTCCTGCTGCCCATAAAACTGTTGTTGCGAACACTCGGTGCAGCAAAGTTTACGTTGCTTCTGGCCGGTCTCGGCATTCTGCTGTGGCAGATTTCAGGCGACAAACCGCAGGCAATTGCGGACAAGGTCAGCGGTCGCACGGTCGTGCTCGGCTTCGATGGTATGGATCCGAAACTCGTGGAACGCTGGATGACAGCGGGACTGATGCCAAACTTTGCCGAGCTGGCGCAAACGGGCACTTATCAGGAACTTGCGACGACGACACCGCCGCAGTCGCCAGTCGCGTGGTCGAGTTTCGCCACCGGTACTGGGCCGGGCCACCACGGCATTTTTGATTTCTTGCGACGCTCAACCGACGCCTATACACCCGACTTCTCGATCTCGGAGACTGAGCCAACGCGATACACCGTCGATATCTTTGGTATCAGAATTCCGGCGGATGGCGGCGCGGTACGGAACCGCCGCATCGGCGAACCGTTCTGGATGACCGCGGAGAAGGGCGGACACAATGCGGCGGTGCTGCGTGTTCCGGTCACGTATCCGCCAGACCCGATTTACCGGATGTTGTCCGGAATGGGCGTACCCGATCTGCTCGGATCGCAGGGCACCTATTCCCTTTTTACGACGGAACGCATCGCCGGCGATGACAACCGGCGTATCCAGCGCGTCATTCCCGATGAGACTGGGCGGATCGAGGCGGCCCTGGCCGGACCAGCGGATCCGTTGTCGCGCGGAAAACTATTGCAACAGGCATTTTCGATTGAACCGGCACCGCGCGGTGTACAGATTGGCATCAATGGCGACCAACTGTCTCTATTGCCAGGAGAGTGGAGTGACTGGGTGCCAGTGCAGTTCGATATCCTGGGACCGGTACGCACGTCCGGCATGGTGCGATTCCTGTTGCTGCAGTCCTATCCCGTGCTCAAGCTCTACGTGTCGCCGATTCATATCGACCCTTACGACCCGGCCGTGCCGCTGTCCTCGCCGCCGGAGTATGCGGCTGAGCTTGCTGACGAAATCGGGTTGTTTCATACGCTCGGCATGCCCGAAGAAACCTGGTCGTTAAACGACGGGCAGATAAGCGATGCCGATTACCTGTCGATGATTCGAACGACGCTCGCCGAACGTGAAGCCATGTGGTACGACGCGCTCGAAGCGCACAATACCGAGCTGACCGTTGGTGTGTTCGTGCAAACGGATCGCGTCAGTCACATGTTCTATCGCGGACTGGATACCGAACATCCGCTGCATAAGGAAAGCAGCGACGAGGCGCGCGCCGCGATTCGATGGGTCTACCAGGAAGCGGACCGGATACTGGGTGAAACGCGGCAGCGCATGAGCGATGGCGACAAGCTGATCGTCTTGAGTGATCATGGCTTTGCACCGTTTCGAAAGACAGTGCATCTCAATCGTTGGCTGGCCGACGCCGGGTATCTTGTATTCGAGGCGGGTCAGCAGGAATCGGAGTCGTTGTTTGCCGGTGTCGACTGGCAGAGGACGCGCGCTTTCGCGCTCGGCCTGAACGGCATTTTCATTAACCAGCGCGGCCGCGAGCCGCAGGGCGCCGTAAGCGTAGCGGATACGGCCGCGCTGAAAGCCGAAATTGCCGCACAGCTACTGCTGGCCGTCGACCCCGAGACCGGCGAGCCGCTGGTGCGGCGGGTATTCGATCGTGACGTTATTTATCCGGGACTTGCGACTGCCGATGCACCGGATCTTGTCATTGGCTACGAGCAGAATTATCGAGCGTCCTGGCAAACCACGCTCGGCGGAACGCCGCCGCAACTTGTCGAAGCCAATCGCGAGAAATGGAGTGGCGATCATTGTATCGACCCGGAACTGGTGCCGGGCGTCCTGTTTACGTCGTTCCCGCTGTCGACCGAGGTCGCCAACATCCAGGATGTGCCGCGGCTGGTACTGCGACTGCTGGAGATGCCGGCCGATGACTGAATTCGCACTGCTGGATATTCTGAGCCCGGCACTGGCTGCCCTGGATCGTGGTTTGCAGAGCTTGTCGGTCGCGCCACTCTGGCGCATCGCGATCTTCGCCGCGCTGGGCGCAATGGTTTCCATGTGGCTGTTCAAAAAGTATTCCAACCAGGACGCGCTGGCGGCCCTCAAGCGGGATATTCGGCAGGTGCAAAATGACCTGGTGCGATCGAATGACGCCAGCCGCCAACTGACGCAGACGGTACGACAAAATCTGAAGCTGACTGGCCGGCAATTGTGGCTGAGTTTCTGGCCGGCATTGCTGGCCTCAATACCGTTGCTGTTCCTGCTGGCATTCTGTTCAAATCAGTTCGGCGTGCATGCTGCGGAAGCGGGCTCCAGGGTTTACGTAACGCCGGTCGGTTTACAGGGCACGCCGGCAGCGTTCGAGTGGCACGACGTCAATGCGCAGTGGGATGCGCGAAAAGCGGCCTGGACGTTTTATCAACCTGAAGCGGGACAGAGCGCGTCGCTGTTTTTTGAGAATCGCGAACAGTTCAGTCTGCCAACGGCGGTGCCGACTCAGGTCCTGCACAAAAAGCAATGGTGGAACGTGCTAATCGCCAACCCGGCCGGCTATCTGGACGATGAAGCAGCGCTTGCAAGCATTGAATTCAACACGCCGACGCAGGTCATTATCGATTGGGGTCCGGGTTGGATGCGTGGCTGGTTGTTCGCATTTATGTTATTCGTCGTATTGTTCTCGGTGGCAATCAAGATCCTCTGGAAGATTCACTAAAGGTTGAATATGGAGCGGCTACTCTCGAAGGCGCATCGTGCGCGGCACAAGTTATTGCGTACGTTCGCGATGCCGTTGGCGCTGATCGCCGTGTTTGCATCGGGTTGCTCGCGCGATGACCGTGACGAGCCAACAGCGGCGCTGCCGGACAATGAGCGCCCGGCAATCCTGCTGATTACGCTCGACACCACCCGGGCGGACAGGCTGGGTATTGAATCCGACGCGGTAGAAACACCGCACCTCAATGCACTGGCCGAACGCGGCCGATACTTTTCGCAGGCCTATGCAACAACGCCGACGACATTACCGTCGCACACGTCAATGATGTCCGGTGACTACCCAATGGAACATGGCATCCGCGAGAACGGACGCCGGGTTGACGGTCAACTTGACTTGCTGGCCGCGAAACTCCAGGAGCGCGGCTATCGCACGGCGGCGTTTGTCTCCGGTTTTCCATTGGCACGGCAATTCGGTTTGGCGCGCGGCTTCGACAAGTACGACGATACGCTCCCGACGAATGCCAATGAGCGCGATGCAACGGCAACCACTGATGCGGCTCTGGAGTATTTTGCGTTGCCGAACAGCGCGGACTTCCTGTGGATCCACTATTTCGACGCACACGCGCCGTACGCACCGCCGGAGCCTTTCCGATCGCAATACGCGGACGACCTGTACGCGGGTGAGCTGGCCTATATCGATAGCGAAGTCGGCCGCTTGCTGGCGGCGTTCGAAGCGCGTTTTCCGGCGCGACCGCGAAAAATAATCGTCATCGGCGATCACGGCGAAGGACTCGGTGACCACGGCGAAGCGCTGCACGGCAACCTGCTGTACCAGGGCACGATGCGAGTGCCATTGATCGTGGCGGGCGACGGTATCGAGCCGGGTACGGTCGATAGTGCAGTCAGCGTACGGCAGGTATTCGATACCGTATTGACGTGGGCGGGAATCCCGCGCGAGAGAAGTTTCCTCGGCGCTAACAGCGAACCGGTGCTCGGCGAGGCGCTGAAGCCCTACATGCAATATGGCTGGCAGCCACAATTCATGGCGGTTCTAGATGGTGTCAAGATTATCCAGTCCGGTGATGTCGAAGTCTTCGACCTTGGCTCAGACCCGGGTGAAAGCAACAACCTGGCGGGCAGCGTCGACATCGCACCCAAACTGCAAGGCGCTATTAGCGCCTACGCCGCGCGGGCGCTGGAAGAAGACGATGGCAGTGATGATGCGCAGGAAACACTGAGCGAGCAGACCGTAGAGCGACTTGCCAGCCTCGGCTACGTGGGAAGCTCCGGTCGCCCGGTGCTGCGTGCGGTGGCGCCCAATCCGAAGGACATGGTGCATTTGTTCCATGACCTCGATATCGGCTCCGGCCACTTCACGAACGGCAGATACGATGCAGCCATCGAAATCTTCGATAAGATTTTAGAAGTCGATCCCTACAATTTCATGGTGGCCATGCGACTTGCGGTTGCCAATTCTGTGACCGACCGTGCCGACAAGGCGCAGGAATACTTCGAGCGGGCGAGGAGCATTAATCCGTCGTCAGTGGATCTGCGCCACTACCACGCAATGCATTACCTGCGAAATCAGCAGTGGGCGCCGGCGGAACCGTTGTTTGAGTCTGTTATTGCGGAAATGCCCGACCGCCTGCCGGCCCTCGAGGGTCTGGCAAGTATCTATGCACAACAACGCAACGACGAAAAGCTTGCAGCAATGCTCGAGCGCATCGTCGCGATCAAGGATGCACCAGGTGCGGAACTCACGCGCCTCGGGCAACTGTACATGGCAAAAGGCGATACCGCTGCCGCAATCAAAGCGTTCGATCGTGCCAGCCGGGTTCTTGGGCGGCGCTTCAGTCACGATCTCGAGCTTGGCGTTCTGTACATGGCGGATCGGCAATTTGAGAAGGCCGCCGCTCGCCTCGACAGGGTGTCCCGGTCGCACCCCGGTTATCCGATGGCCTTGTTCAAACGTGCCCAGGTGAGTGTACTGCTGAACGAAGCTGATCGTGACGCGAGAGTGCGCATGGCCTGGCAACGTGGCGACAATACGACGCGCAAGCTGATTGCGTCCGAAAAACTGTTCCGCGGCATCGACTACCGCACGCGCTAGCTAGCGAATCTGTTTGACGCTGGTGAGCTGGTCAAAATACGTGGCGTCCGGCGACACATAGATCTTCCTGAGCGGCGTTACTGATACGCCGTTCAGCACCCCTTCCTGGAAACTTCCGTCATCGTCAGTCCAGCCCGCACCGAACAGGCTGTGAATAACATACGGCTCACCGTCGACCTTGCCGAGATACAACATGACATGGCCGGGAGAGTACAGCAGGTCGCCGACATCGCAGCGGTCCAGTAGCTCAAGCTTTTTCGCGTCGCTGTCGTCGGCAGAAAAATTCAGGTTTCGGCCGATCGGGCTATTGCGTTGTTGCAGCGAGTTTCGCGGTAGCAGGATGCCGAATGTCTTGTACACCTCCATGACGAGGCCGGAACAATCGCGTGCGTTGTAGGAGTGACCCCAGCCGTAGCGCTCACCCAGGAACTTGAAGGATTGGTGCAGAATGTTACGGCGTGTAAACGGCATGTAACCCACGCGCACGTCCTGGTTGCGACCGATCAGTGCGCTGCGAAATTGCAACTCGCCGCTATCGCCACAAACCGGAAGCATTACAGCATGGCTTGAATGTGTGTTCTGGCCATCGACGTGGTGCTGTACTTCGTCCGCGCCGAGCAGTGGCAGGCGCACGCCCATATCGAGTTGCAATTCGGATATTGCTGCGATGTTCGGATTGAAGTTAGTCGTCACCTTGCCGCCGGCAACGATCAGGAAATTCCCGGCGTCACGGTACTTAAGAATTTTTTCTCGATCGCCGGCAACGATTTTTTCTTTCAATACCCAGGCCGCGTAATTGTAAGACTGAACAAAACACCACTGGCCATCTGCGCTTTCATGCAGGATCGCAACGACGTCGGCGGGAAACAGTCCGTTTTCCTGGAAACGATCGAGGTCGAATGTTTCCCGGGTCTTGAACACAACGTCGGGTGTCGGCCAGGTTCGCATATCGGCACGGCGGAGAATGATGCCGAATTGGACTGTTATTGCATCTGGGAGCGCATCGAGGTTGAGGTTGCGCGCGTATTTCGCGTAGTCGGCTTCACCGACGGTGCCGCCTTCGCGAAAATACAGCGCATCAGGATAAGGCTTGCTGATCGACCGGATGAGATTTGCAACATCGGAGCCCGGCAGCGATTCCGGGTAGGCAGCCAGATTCACCATGTTGGGATCGGCGTCGAATGCATCCGCGAGAATCCTGGCGACACCCGCAGCGTCGGCCAGGGGCTCGTCAACCTGGCCGGTTCTGTCGATCCAGAAATCTACTGAGAGATGCATTGTCACAATCCGAAACCGGCAGACCAGCCGCGCCGGCAATGATTCAGGATGTCGCCGCCTTGTCGAAATTCAGCATGGACAGTTCGCTGATCGCTTCGATGCCGAGTCCGGGTACGTCCGATATAGAAATTTCTGCGCCGTCGAATGTGACCCCGCCGACGACCGGGTTCACGGTTGCCAAAGACGGTGCATCAAGGTCGACGCGCGTAATACTGTTGGCCTTGGCGACAGCAACGTGCGCTGCTGCGGACACGCCAATGGCGGTTTCCAGCATGCAACCCATCATGCACTCAACGTCATACAGTGCCGCGATATCTGCGATCTTGATTGCGTTGCCAATGCCACCTGTTTTCATCAGCTTGATGTTGATGATGTCGGCGCCGCGCATCTGTATCAGGTCTATCACTTCGCGCGGGCCGAAACTGCTTTCGTCGGCCATTACGGCAGTGGTCACACGCTCAGTAACGTATTTCATACCGGCAACGTCATTACCGCGGACCGGTTGTTCGATAAACTCGATTTCGACGCCGCTGCTTTCAAGTTCGCGCAACGCTGTGACCGTTTGTTTCGGCGTCCAGCCCTGATTCGCATCCAGGCGAATGAGTGCGCGGTCGCTGACGGCGGCGTAGATTGCCTTGACGCGCTCGATGTCGACGCGCATGTCCTTGCCGACTTTGATCTTCAGGGCTTCAAAGCCACGATCGGCAGCATCGACCGCGTCCTGCACCATCTTGTCGATATAGTCGATGCTGATTGTCAGGTCGGTTGAAAGCACAGGTTCCCCGCCACCGAGAATTTTGTACAGCGGAGCGGCCAGGGATTGTGCAAACAAATCGTAGACAGCAACTTCAACCGCCGCTTTGGCACTGAAATTCTTGTACATCGAATTCTGGATCAGGTCGACAACGTGGTTGAGGTTCTGGATGTCCTCGTTCTTGATGGCCGGCAGGATGATTGTGCGTATCGCCTCAATAATGGAGCCGTGGGTTTCCCCGGTTATGACGGCTGTTGCCGGTGCGCTGCCGAAACCCTTGTGGCCGGTGTCGGTCTCCAGCACGATGACGACGTCTTCCATGTAGTCGACGGTGCGAATCGCGGTCTTGAACGGCATTTTGAGCGGAATTTTCAACTTGCCTAGTTGGAAGCCAGTTATTTTCATTGTGTCGTCTCTGTTTCGGCAACGGGCGGGCCAAGTACGTCATCCGCCTGTTCGATGTCGATAGGCGCTTCAGGTTCAAGCGGCTCTGCTACCTGTAATAGTTCATCCAGCTGCTCAGGATAGTACTTGTCCAGCAGCGCAAACAATGTCGCGGTCGTCTCTCGTGACATTTCGCGTGTCACTTCCCAGGGACGAAAGTGGTGCTGGAACGCGCGCACAACATTGCGCGTTTGTTCATCGTTTTCGCCAGTCGGTTCAATCTTGTAGCCGTAGGCGGCGAGGGCTTTCTGTTTGTTGATCAACGGTAACGGCTGCTCGCGAAATCTTTCCCAGTAGTAAATCACCGTTTCATCGTCGTACCAGGCGCCGTAGCCCAGCGCAGCGAGCCGCTGCCAGGGAAAACGCGGGCCCGGATCGGTTTTGCGGTCCGGCGCAATATCGGAGTGGCCGATAATGTGGGTCGGCCGAACATCGGGGTGACGCTCGAGGATGTCGTCGAGCAGCTCGGTCAGCAGCGCAATCTGGCCGTCCGCGAAGTCAGGGTAGAAACACAGACGATCCGGCCCGCCCGTAGACGGATTCACGCCTCTTTCGCTGGCATGACACCGCGCACGATTGACGAGCTCGATGCCGATGGACTGGTCGTTCAGACCGCTCTTGCCGGCCCAGTAGCTGGTTCCGGCATGCCAGGCGCGGCGCGATTCGTCCACCAGCTGGTAGGTCTTGAGCGCGGACTTGCCGTAGGTTTGATCGCCGGGCTCCGGAATCAGGTAGTGCGAACTGACCGGATAGCGCGACGGCTGGGTCAGAATATGCAGCGAATCCCCGAAGTTTGCGGTGGTATGGTGAATCACAACGATACTGACACGACTGTTCTGGTTGGCCGAATCTGTGGTTTGCACGCCACTGCATGCAACGACGCTGAAAACGAGGATAATAGGGGTCACAAGACGCTGGATACGGCTTTGCATGGCGTGGGTTTCGTTCTGCGTGGGAGAAATGCCAGACGGAATAAATAATTCTTTACTTTTCCGCGCTCGATGATATTTTATGCCGTACAAGGCAGTCATAGTCAAGAACACCAATGATATTCAGGGGAGCAGCATCATGACCTTGTTCAATGTGGGTAAAGCAGCAGTTATCCGTTCGCGTGCATTCAAGCATTTCTTCAGGTTCTTAAGTATTACTCTGGCATGTGCGTTTTTTGCCACACCTGCAAGCGCACAACAGACCGGTGAAATTGCCGGCCAGATTATCGATGCAAGTGGTGCCGGCGTCGCCGGTGTCAACATCGAGGCCAGCGGTGATGTGTTGCCGCAAGCGCGGACCACAACGTCGGCTGACAACGGCAGATACCGGTTCCGCTTGTTGCCCCCCGGCAGTTACAAGGTGGAATTCAAGATGCCCGACGGCAGCACTCAAACGCGCAATGTCGCGGTGCTACTGCAGCAGACCGCCAATGTCGACATGGTTGCAGGCTCCTCAATGGAAGAAATCGTCGTGCTTGGAACTCAGCTTGCCCCGGATGCAGGTCAGGGTACGCTCAGCAGTTCGATAAATGCGGCTACGATCGACGCTATACCGGTGGGTCAGGAATATCGCGACCTGATCAAACTCATACCCGGCGTTCAATACTCGGAAGATGCAGTCCGCGGCCCGAGTGCGGGCGGTAGCGGCCAGGACAACGGCTACCAGTTCGACGGTGTTGACGTGTCTTTACCGTTGTTCGGTACCTTGTCAACCGACCCCTCGTCTCACGATATTGCGCAGGTATCTGTTGTAAGAGGCGGTGCCAAAGCCATCGGTTTTAATCGTTCCGGTGGTTTCCTGGTCAACACCGTTAGCAAATCCGGTACCGACGAGTTTAAAGCTGAAGCGAGCTATCAGATTCAGTCTGCCAGCCTGACCAGTGATCAGGAGACCGGCACTAACCCGCTGGAATTTGATGAAGACAAAGCCTGGGCGACGGTCAGTCTTGGCGGGCCATTGGTGCGTGACCGCCTGTACTTCTACACGTCTTATTATGCTCCTACCTCGGAACGCGACAACACAGCGAACGCTTACGGGCCTGTTGGAAATTATGACGAAAATCGCGACGAGTACTTTGGCAAGCTGACGTTCTCGCCGACCGACGATATTCTCTTACACGGCAGTTATCGGAGCTCTGATAAAGAGATTAAGAACCGCAGTGTTGGCACTTTTGGTGCGGCTTCAACCTCGGAAGGTGATGAATCGACGCTCGATGTCGCCATTCTGGAAGGATCCTGGATCGTCAATGATACGAGTTCCGTGAATTTCAAGTACACGGACTTCCAAAACGATACCTCGTCCCGACCGGATACCCTATTCGACTTTCCGGTTTCCAGCGGTGATTCGCTGAATATTGGAGCATTAGATCAACAGGGCAATTTCTTTGTGCCGGTTCCCAGGACTGTGATGGATCCCAGCGATGTGGCTTACAACGCCTTCATACAACCGCTGATCGATCAATACGGCTACCTTGATAATGGCGTGCCGACTGGCGGTGGCAACGTAGGTGGCGCGAGCACGCTGAACGAGCAGAACTTCTCGCGAGAGAGTTTTGAAATCGGTTTCGACAAGACTCTTTTCATCGGCAATTCAACGCATGATCTGCATTTTGGTTACCAGAATCAAACCATCGAAGAGGAACTGCTGAGGTCATCCAACGGCTGGGGCTCGATTACCGTGCCCGGTGGACGAGTTAATGCATCTGACGGCGTAACACCCGTTTTCTTCGAAGCCCGAACGCAGCAAACGAGCTTTCTGCTGTCCGGCGGCGCCGCTCTGGGCCCGATTATTTCCTCTGCAGAGATGCAGAGTTTCGAGATCAACGATACGATTGAACTCGGGGACTGGACCTATAACGTCGGTGTGATGATTAGCAATGACGTTCTGTATGGATCGGGTCTGGCACCCAATCCGTCAAATCCTGTTACCGGCCTCGAGACATCGCCAGGCACCAAGTACAAAATGTACGAAGTCGACTGGTCTGACATGATCCAGCCACGCCTCGGCGCATCGTGGGACTACTCAGACAGGAGTACGGCGTATGTGAACTACGCGAAATACAATCCGTCGGCATCGTCATTGGCGCGCGCGGCATCGTGGGATCGCAACCTGTCGGGCGCCGTAGTTGACACAAGATTTGATGCCAACGGTAATTTTATTGAATCAGAGCTGGTGGGCGGATCGTCCGGCAAGATCTTCGACGACGGTCTGACGCCCCGCAGCATCGACGAGTACCTGATTGGCTGGACCACCGACGTATCAGACGAGTTGACGCTGCGTGCGCACGTCCGTTATCGCAAGGGCGGGCATTTCTGGGAAGACACCAACAACAATGCTCGTTCGAGGTTCTTACCACCGGCGGGCATTCCGACCGAAGATTACATTCCGAACCTTCAGGAAATCCGCGACGAAATTGGCGGCTCATCCTACGTAATTGCTGAACTCGATGGGGCTTACACCAAGTACTACGAGGCCAGTCTTGAAGCCGAGTGGAGTGTCGATAACTACTACGTCCGCGGTTCCTACGTCTGGAGCCATTACTACGGCAATTTTGACCAGGACAACTCCACAACTACAAATGACGCCAATACGTTTATTGGGTCGTCGTTTATAGCTGATGGTGCTGGCCGACAGCTGTGGAACTTCCGCGACGGTAACTTACGCGGTGACCGTCGACATATGCTGAAAGTGTACGGCTACTATCTGCTGCCGTGGGATGCGAGTGTCGGCGGTTACCTGGTGTACCAGTCCGGTCAGCCTTGGGAGGCATGGGATGTGGAGGTCTATCGAGCGCTAACCGGTAGTAGCAGCGACACGAGCCGATATGCGGAACCTGCAGGATCGAGAACAACCGATGCACACTATCAACTGGATTTGAATTACACACAAAACTTCACGTTCAAAGGCGATCACAATATCCAGTTGCGCGCGGATATTTTCAATGTGTTCGACAATCAAACGGGATACAACATTCAAAACAAAGTGAATAGTGGTAATTTTGGTGAGCCGCGAGACTTTTTTGACCCACGTCGCATTCAACTGGCAGTTAAATATCAGTTCAACTAGGAACCGGTTCACTAGTTCTGTGCGGACTGAATTTGCGTCATGCACCTGTTTGACCCCATCCCCCGGGCGAGCAGGTGCATGGCGTTTTTTATTGCTGCGCTGTGCCTGCTCGGCACAGCGGCCTGCAGCGGAGGCGAGCAGCGGCTAAAAATGCCGCCGATCGGCGACGCCGAATATCACTGGATCGCGGCACGCATATTTGCAAACGAAACGAATGGTCAGACGAAATACCTGACCTACTGGGGAGCGGGCGAGGACTTTCCGTCGCTAGGTATCGGGCACTTCATCTGGTTTCCCGAAGACGTGCATGCCCCTTTCGATGAGACCTTCCCGGCGATGCTGGACTATGTCAGCGAGCGTAGCCGCGACTGCGTTCCGCTACCAAAGTGGCTGCAACATTCCGTCGTTCCGGACGCGCCGTGGAGCGACAAGGCAACGTTCGATGCGGCGCAGGACTCCGAACACGTGGCGTCCCTGCGAGACTGGCTGGCACGTACGGCACCGGAACAAGCGCAGTTTATCGTTGCAAGTTTCAGGCAGCGCTGGAACGAACTGGAACTCAAATCTGGCAACAAGAAACGACTGACGGCACTCCTTGCGGAATTGCTCAATACGCCAGAAGGCTTGTTCGCCGTGATCGATTACTACAATTTCAAGGGTCTCGGCAGCAATCCGCGGGAACGATACGCAGGTGAGGGCTGGGGCCTCGTGCAGGTGCTCGGTGATATCGCGGCGTCGACGGGTGTCGATGCGCCATTAGTTAAACAATTCAGCGAGGCAGCGGCTCATCGTTTGCAACGCCGCGTCGCCAATGCGCCGCCCGAGCGAAATGAAGCACGCTGGCTCGAAGGCTGGCACCGGCGTGTCGCTGCTTACACGCGAGACGCACCAAAGCGCACCGAACAGGCGACGAGCCAATACCGCGTTTCACCTTACCTGCAACAAGTCTCGAACGAGTCGGCAACCGTCGCCTGGTTCAGCGAGCGTTCGACAGCCGGAACGCTGCGAATCGAGGGCGCGGCCGGCGATGAATATTCAAGCCAGCCGCGGCTCGCCTGTGAACTGGCTTACCACTTGGCGGAGTTTCGAAACCTCGAGTCCGCGCGCGCACTTCCCTATCGGCACGAAATAAGCCTTGAGGGGCTGCAGGCGGGGAAGCACTACCGGCTCGAAGTCGAACAGGATGGCGAAAGTGCGACTTTGCAATTGCGAATGCCGGATCCGACGCGGGTGCGTTTTGCTGTGTACGGCGACAGTGAAACTGAACCTGAATCGACCGGCACTCCTGTCGCCTGGCCGGCGAGCGCCGCTGACGACGAACCTCGTTACTACCGGGTCGATCAAACAACAGGTTACCGGCAAAATCTCGCCGCCATTGCGGAGGCAAAACCCGACTTCGTCGCCATCGCGGGCGATCTCGTCCAGTCCGGCGGAGAGCAGCGCGACTGGGATGAGTTCTGGCGGCACAATGCGGCGCTAGCGGCGTCGGTGCCCATCGTGCCGGCATTGGGCAATCATGATTACTACGGCGGCCCGGGCGATTTCGGCGGCTACGGCGGTGCGGCATCGCAACGCGCAGTGTCAAAGTTCAAGGCCTATTTCGGCCGCCCCAACTACTACGTACTGGATTACGGCCCGGTCGCATTGATCGTGCTCGATACGAATAACGGCAAGCCGGAACGGTCGGCGGCGGACACCAACTGGTATCTGCGGGACACAGCACCGGCGTGGCAAGAGGGTTCTGAGCAGTGGGCGTGGCTGCAGCGAACCCTGGCAGATGCTCAAAAAAATAAAGCGTTCACATTCGTCATGTTTCACCCGGCACCGTATTCATCCGGCATTCATGGCAGGCCGCCAGGCGTTGGTCGCGGCAAGAACTTTACATCCGGCTGGCCGCAGCGCGTGTTGACGCCATTATTTTTGCGTTACGGTGTCGACGCGGTGTTTACCGGACATGATGAGATGTATGAACACTCTGCAGTGACGGGCAAAGAGTTCACTGCGACAGGCCGCGCGCGCGAACACAGCGTACATTTCCTTACGGTCGGTATTGGAGGTGACGGTCTTCGCGGTACAGACCCTGAGGTACATAATCCCTACAGTCTGTTTACGGCCGACAGGGATGCGCCGGAAGTCTATGACGATGCCGGTGTCCTGCAGGATGGCGGCAGGCATTACGGTCATGTGCTGGTCGACGTTAGTCAGGCTGGCGACGGATCATGGGAAGCGCGTTTCGAGCCCGTCTATGTTTTCCCGGTCATGAATGCCGAAGGCGATGTGCAGACATTCGAAACACGCCGCTACCAGGATGGTTTCGTCTTGAAGGATGAGCGTGTCAATTAACATTGGTGGTGTCGATGCGGCGATCGTGGTCGCTTACATGCTGGCCGTACTGGCGTTCGGCGTCTGGCTGGGCCGCGGTCGTCAATCGGCAGCGCGTTATTTTCTCGGCGACCGGTCATTGCCCTGGGGTGCGTTGTTGTTGTCCATCGTCGCGACCGAGACCAGTACTGTCACTTTCCTGAGCTTGCCTGGCCTCGCTGCCGCGGCCGGCGGCGATCTCACATTTCTGCAGATCACAATTGGCTACATCGTTGGCAGGACCGGGGTTATTTTTGTCTTGTTGCCGCTGTACTTTCGCGGCAAACCGTTCACGGCCTACGAGGTGCTCGAAAAGCGATTCGGCATGACCAGCCGGCGACTCGTATCGAGCCTGTTCCTGCTGACCCGCAATGCCAGCGACGCATTGCGCCTGTTCCTGACCGCGCTCGTGCTGCAGATCGTACTCGGCCTCGATCTTTCCTTGAGTGTTGTCGCTATTGGTGTTGTGACGATTCTCTATACGTTTATCGGCGGCGCGAAGTCCGTCATCTGGAACGACTGTATCCAGTTCATTATCTACATGCTTGGGGCTGCGGCGGCGGCTTACATCATCGTCGGCAACGCACCGGGCGGGCTGGAGCAAATACTCAAATTCGCCAACGATGGCGACAAGCTTCGCGTGTTCGATTTCGACTTTAGCCTGACCAAGCCCGGCATGACGTTCTGGGCGGGTCTCGCTGGCGGTGCATTTCTTACGGCCGCGACACACGGCACTGACCAAATGATGGTGCAACGTTACCTGTCGGCACGAAACCAGCGGGATGCATCGCTGGCGCTCGGCATCAGTGGCTTTATCGTATTGCTGCAGTTTGCCGTGTTCCTGCTGATCGGAGTCGGTCTTGCGGCCTTATTTGGGATTACCGACGCAGGGTCCGCAGTTGATGTGAAAAACGATCAGCTGTTTGCCTATTTTATTGTCAATTACATGCCGGTTGGTCTTCTCGGCATCACGCTGGCTGCGGTGTTTGCAGCGGCGATGTCGACTCTGTCCAGCTCGCTGAATTCCTCGGCAGCGGCGTTCGTCAATGACCTCTACCTGCCACTCAAAGGTCCGGAAACGGCGGACGTTGCAACGCTCAGGACGGGGCGTATAGCGACCGTTGTCTTTGGCCTTGTACAAATTGGCATTGCGTTGGCATTCGGCATGCTCGCGTCGAGTGAAAGCATTGTTGCCAACGTATTGAAGATCAGCGGTTTTGCCGCGGGTCCGGTGCTGGGGCTTTATTTTCTCGGGGTGTTCGCGCCTCGGGTGCAGCAACGAGCTGCCTTGGCGGGTTTTGTTGTTGGTGTCGGTGTATTGTCGTGCATTGCGTATATGACGTCGCTGCACTGGGCCTGGTATGCACTGTTCGGCGCGCTGTTTACAATGGCAGCAGGGTCCATTGCACACCTGCCAGAGAGAGACAATGTTGAGAAATGATGTCCTTGCCGAACTGCAGGCAATTGTTGGAGAGCGGCACGTGCTAACCGGTGATGCAGTTGCCGCCGTTGAGTTCCCGTGGAATACACACGCTGGCTGCGAGGCCGGAGCAATCGTCAGCCCAGCGACGACCGACGAAGTTGCAGCAATCATGCGTTGTTGTAATGCGGCCCGGCAGTCGGTAGTGCCGTTTGGCGGCATGACCAACCTGGTGCAGGGCTGTGCGACGAACGAGGACGATA
>CAXBJV010000035.1:0-40075 GCA_963976215.1 uncultured Woeseiaceae bacterium
CCGGGACAAAACCACGTTACCTGCCGGGACCCAATACCGTAATTTACGATGACGGTCATCAACTCCTGACAGTCGGGCTGCGTACCGATACCCCGGTGGTTTACGCGCACAACCAGAATGCGCTTACGGCGGTGGTTGTCATTTCCCCGGATGAGATTCTGTTCGAGGTTCGTGACGAAGATGCGATCCGCATATTTCGCTACAACGGTCGCACGGAGTTTCGGGATGAGTTGCCGCAGCTGGCGAATGTATGCAAGCTCAATACCGCAGTCTGGATCGCAGCTATGCAGCGACTGGCGTGCGAGGCTCGGGATTCGGCGAACCTGCTGCTGGTGTCGGTCGACGGTCAAAGTGTCGAACGGATTCCGCTTCCGGACGGAAAACGATTTCGACCACTGGCATTCGCCGCCGGGCAGCATGCCCTGATTCTGGCCGAAGACTGGCAGTCCTGGCTCGCCGGGCGGCCTCGCGTGGCGATCTGGATGTACAACCTCGATAATGAGCGCGGTGAACGGCTGTTCAGGCACCGTGAAATCGGCAAATCGGTCGTGTACTCGAAACTATAGAGCTACTTTGCGCGAACTTTGGCGGTTTCCGCACTCTAAATATAGATGCTCGTTCAAGCCGTGAATAATTAAGGAATCATCTGTGAATAACCGCGCACGTACACCGCTTACTCTCCTGGTTGCCCCGCTTTTGTTGCTGCTTACTATCGCGGCGTTCGCGGATGACGAGTTAGCGACCCAGGTCGACCTGCCTTACGAAAAATTTCAGCTCGACAACGGGCTGACAGTACTGGTTCATTCTGACCATTCCACGCCTACGGTATTCGTCGGCATGTGGTACGGCGTCGGATCCAAAGATGAACCCGACGGCAAGACCGGGTTCGCACACCTGTTCGAGCACCTGATGTTCCAGTCCAGCGAGAATCACGAAGGTGAATTCTTCTCGCCATTTACCGATGCAGGCGCGACCGGCATGAACGGTACGACCAATGAGGACCGCACCAACTACTACGCGACGGTGCCGTCCGGCGCCATCGATATGGCGTTGTGGATGGAAAGCGACCGCATGGCGAATCTGCTCGGGGCGGTAACACAGGAGGCACTCGATGAGCAGCGTGGTGTTGTGCAGAACGAAAAGCGCCAGGGCGAAACGCGACCGTATGCCCAGATGTACGACAAGATTCGTGCCGGCCTGTATCCGGTTGATCATCCCTACAGGCACTCGATTATCGGTTCGATGGACGACCTCGATGCGGCGTCGCTGGAGGACGTACACGAGTGGTTTGAGACTTACTACGGCGCATCAAATGTTGTCATGGTTCTCGCAGGTGACATTACGCTGCAGGACGCGAAGGAAAAGGTGGCGCATTACTTCGGCGAGGCGCCGGGCGGGGTGCCGTTAGCTCATCCCAAAAAATGGATCCCTTATCTCGCCGAAAATCGTGAAGAGATGATGTATGACCGTGTTGGTCAGACGCGTATTTCGCGTGTCTGGGCGTTGCCCGGGCTCAACGACAAGGACACGTCGTTGATGTACCTGATCAATGACTCACTGGTTGCGAACAAGAACTCGCCGCTGCGCCGCAAGCTGGTCGATGAGTTGCAATTGGCAACCAGCATTCGCGGCAATGCCTATGGGCGAGTCATTAGCGGCGAATACAGCCTGACTGTCGACCTTCGTCCTGGCGTCGCGCCGGAACACGCGATGGCCGTCGTCGATGAGGTCCTGGCCGATTACCTGCGGACCGGCCCGGACGAACAGATCGTCGAAAATGCCAAGCTGCGGGTGAACATGTATATCCTCGGTGCGCTAGAAACCGGTGCCCAGATCGGTCGACTCATCGCCGAGGGAGAGCTGTTTTCAGGCGACCCATTGTTTGTCAATACCGAACTTGACTGGCTCAACGCAGCGACTGCGGAGGAACTGCGGCAGGTTGCGAATCGCTGGTTGAGTCGTGGTTATTATCAACTCACCGTGGAGCCGTTTCCGGAGCTCACAACAGCCGAGAGCAGGGTCGATCGTTCGGCCATACCACCCGTTACGGCCAGCTCGGACATAAACTTTCCGGATATCGAAACCGCAACGTTGAAAAACGGGTTGCAGCTGGTTGTCGCACAGCGCGGCAACATTCCCTTAGTCGATGTCTCGATCCAGATAAAAACCGGTGCACTGGCGGCGCCAGCAGAAGCACCCGGGCTGCCGTCATTCGTGTTCGGCTTGTTGGACAAGGGCACGAAAAAATACGATGCCAATGAGTTGGCTGCTGCTCGTGACAAGATTGCAATGGGCGGCGGGTTTCGAAGTGGCGCCGAACGCAGTTCGCTGGGCTGGCGGATTTTGACGCAAAACCTGCAAGCATCCCTCGGGCTGGCAGCCGAAATGTTGCGCAACCCGGTATTCCCCGATGAAGAACTGGACAAGGTCAAGGCGCAGATTTCCGCTTATCTATCGAACCTGCAGCACGCGCCATCGAGCGCGGCGGGCGGGCTGTTCGACCGCGCTGTTTACGGTGCCGAAAATCCGATGGGGGCAGTATGGACTCCGGAACTCGTAGAGCAGGTTGATCGCGCCATGTTACGACGCTGGCATGCCGCCGAGGTGGCGCCCGACAACATGGTTGTTTACATGATCGGTGACATTGATATCGAAAAAGCCAGTGCGGCGCTGGAGGCAACGTTTGGCAAATGGAGTGCCGAAAACAAATCATCATTGCAGACGGTCGGCCGCGCGGTGGAGCAGGGCAAGCGCGTCATCCTGGTCGACCATCCGGGTGCAGTTTCGAGCACGATCGTCGCCGGCCACGCGATCGCACCGTATGATGCGGACCGTTATACGGCAATGGACGTCATGAACCGGGTGATCGGTGGCAGTTTCGAATCGCGTCTGAATATGAATTTGCGCGAAGACAAGAGCTGGTCGTATGGATACCGATCGGGCATCAGCACGAATACCAGTGGTGATATGGCGTTCCGTACCAACGGGCAGGTTCAGACCGACAAGACGGCAGAAAGCATGCTGGAAATTCGCCGCGAGCTCGAGGAGTTCCTGACCGACAATCCCGCGACGGAAACTGAAGTCGAACGTATCCGGCTGAATCGCATGCGTTCATTGCCGGGCACGTTTGCAACGAACGGCGGCTTTCTCGGCAGCATGATTACCTCGGCGAGCTACGGCCTGCCGTTTGACTATGCCGAGTCTTCGGCCAAGCGGGTTGCCGCGGTAACGCTGGACGACGTGCATGAAGCCGCAAAGTCGACAATCGATCCGACCAGCCTGACCTGGCTGGTCATTGGCGACCTAGCCGAAATTGAAGAGTCCGTACGTGCACTCAACTTCGGCGAGGTTGAAGTCTGGGATGCGTTTGGCAAACGACTGCGGTAAGTATTGTTAACGCCGCGTCTCACACGTGACCAGGTTTTGACCATTCTCAATCCGCGGAGGAATGCTCATTTTGCTTTGCCACTCGACTGGCGCAAAACCAACTCGCTAGGTAACGTAGTGTCGTCCGATTGCTGACCATCGATAATTTTAAGCAAACTCTCAACCAGAGCTCGGCCGGCCGAGCGTATGTTTTGGCGGATGGTCGTTAGTGACGGATTGCCATAGCTCGCGATTCCGATATCGTCATAGCCAACGACAGCAACGTCACCGGGTACTTCCAGGCTCGATTCGTTGAGGGTCGCGATTACACTAAGTGCCATCACGTCACTACTACAGACAGCCGCATCGAAATTGGCATCACCAGCGAGAAAATCATTGATTGCTTCGCGCGCGTGCCGCATCTCGAATGGAACGTCAATCTGGAGTCTAGGGTCGAGCTCGATTCCATGCTCGTCCAAAGCTTTCTGGTAGCCCGAGAATCGTAGCGCTATTTCCGGAAGTTTGATATCGCCGAAAAATGCGATGCTGCGGCGTCCGGTTTCCAGAAGATGTTTCGTGGCAAGATATCCACCGGCGACGTTGTCGCCACCCACCCGGCAGTAAGCCTGGCCAGGCATTGGCGCGCCCCATACGACTATCGGCGTATCAGATTTTGCAACAATGTTCAATTTCTCGTGCTGCCTGCCTTGCCCTATAAATATGACACCATCTGAGTTTTGAAATACCCGGCTACCCTGCAGCTCTAGTACGTCGTCCACCGGCGCATGTGCGAGGAACAGGTCAAGGTCATGCTCGGCGAGGCAATCGGCTATTCCGCCGAGCATCTCGAGGAAGAACGGGTCCGACATATGCTGATCGGACTTAACGTCGAGCATAAACACGACGGAAATCACGCCGGTTCTACGTAATCGAAAGTTCCTTGCCTGCTGATTGACGCGGTAATCGTGCTTTTCGGCGAGCTTTCGAATCCGTGCTTTGGTCTTTTCGTTGACGCGCGGGCTGTCGTTTAGAGCTCGCGAAACAGTGCCGCGGGTAACGCCGGCAATATCAGCGAGTTCCTGCATGGTCGTCGGTGTTTGCCGATTGGTCTGTCTCAACGCTTCGTACCGGGGTCCAGGGCGCGTAATTGCGCAAGTTAGCGAAAATTTTTGATACCGAGGGCCGACAAGGCGACTGGAAAAATTATAGATTACAGAAGCTTAGCAAATAGTACAATCGATTGTCTATCCAAAAATAGACAATCGATTGTATTTTCTTTTACCCTGCAGCGGTCGGACTGTCGCCCACTTAGGGGCGGCTAACAAAGATGGGGGGAACATCAGATGAAAACGGCGATTTTTAACCGCGTTGTCAGCGGATTCTTGGCGGCTGCATGTGCCACGTTAGTATTCTCAGGCACAGCTTTGGCACAGGAAGAAGAGGTTATTGAGGAAATCTTGGTCACCGGTGTTGCACGGCCGACGACGAAATTCGAGTCGTCAGCGTCGGTAACGTCGCTCGGCAGCGATGACATGGCCAATTACGCACCACGCTCGACAGCCGAGATATTTCGAAACATTCCCGGTATACAGTCAGAGTCGTCTTCAGGTGATGCGAATGCCAACGTCAAGGTACGCGGCATGCCGATCAGCTCAGGTGGTTCGCGATACGTGTCTTTCCAGGAAGACGGTTTTCCGACCCTGTTGCAAGGTGACGTCGCATTTGCGACCGCCGACACGTGGCTTCGTGCGGACACGACCATCTCCAGTGTTCAGTCAATCCGCGGTGGTACCGCGACGACACAGGCATTTAACTCGCCGGGCGGCATTATCAACTTCATCTCCAAAGATGGCTCGGAGGCGGGTGGATCAGTTGGCCTGACGGGTGGCCTCAACTATGATGCCCTTCGACTTGACGCCGAATACGGCGGTGACCTGGGTGCCAGCGAATGGACTTATCATGTTGGTGGTTACTATCGGAACGGCGAGGGTCCTCGCGATGCGCGTTCCGACCTTGAGGATGGCTACCAGCTCAAGGCGACGGTGGCTCGAAACTTTGACCAGGGCTCCGTGAAGCTTCACTTTAAGCGCCTCGATGACACAGTACCGTCTTACCTGCCAATTCCAGCTCAGGCAACGGGTGGCACAGGCATTGCCGAGTTTGGCGTCGATTTTGGCGACGGCACGCTGTTTGCAAATACTACCGACTGCGCGCCCCGTAGGAACAATTCCATCGAATGCACCAACGATGGTGTTCAGGCTGAAATGACTTCGCTAGCTGTGGTTGCAGATTACGACCTGAGCGATATCGTCACGGCCGGTTTCAAGCACAGGATGGCGGCCATCGAAGGTGGATTCGCTGCGCCGTTTCTGACAACACCGTTTATCGATGGAGCAAATGGTCCCTCAAACGAACTCGTCTATTTCAACACCAAGATCAATGACATGGACAACAGCTTCACCGAGCTCTCTGTCAACGGTGACTTTGACGCACTACAGGCGAAAGCTGGCATCTCGTTCGTCAACCAAAACGTAAGCACGACCTGGAATTTCAACCAGTATTATGTGCGTCTCGACGGCAACCTGACGCCGTTCGATTCCGGTGACTCGGTAGGCGGTGTTTTGTATGGTAACCCCGCATTCGGCAACTGCTGCACGCGCCTTTATGATTTCGAGATTGAAGCGATGGCACCATATATCGCACTTTCCGGTACGATCGGCGACAATCTCGGTTGGGACGCGAGCTACCGGAAAAACGACTACGATATCAAAGGAACGTACGCAGAGAGCACGGTACTCATTCCGCTGGATGTCAATGGAGATGGCAGCATCGGCGCGAACGAGCAGGAAGTTCCAACGATCGGCGCGGTAAGCGCCGCCAATTACAAGCAGGACTTCGACTCATGGTCCATCGGTGCGAACTACGCGATCAACGACGAGATGGCGATTTTTGCCAACTTCTCCGAAGGTGGCAGCCTCGCATCACCTGATCGCGTAACGGGTAACCTCGATGCAACAGGCAATATGGGCAGTGAGGCGGGCCACGCGATCGTCACGCAGGCCGAAATTGGCTTGAAATGGCAGTTTGGCGACGGCTCGTTCTACATCACCTATTTCAATGCAGACACGGACGAAGAAAAGGCATTTGAGGTGACCACGCAGGAGTTCCTGCAGAACTCCTACGAATCATCAGGATTTGAAATTGAAGGCGACTATGATTTCGGCAATGGATTTGGTGTCCGCGGAAGCATGACTCTGACGGACGCAGAAATCGTGAAAACGGCAAGTGGTGCAAATGTCGGCAATACCCCGCGCCGCCAGGCGGAATACTTCTTTAATATTACGCCGTCGTATACGGCGGACAATTGGGATGTTGGCCTCAACTTTGTTGGCACAGACGAAGTATTTGTGCAGGATAATAACGACCTGAAGTTCGATAGCTACGTTGTTACAAATCTGTTTGCTAACTATTTCATCAACGATAATTTCTCGATAAGTCTGAATTCAAACAATCTGTTTGACGAAACGGGCTTCACCGAGGGCGAAGAGGGCTCAGCGGCAGCGGGTGACCTGATCCGGGTTCGCCCGATCAACGGTCAAACGACATCGTTATCCCTACGATACGATTTCTATTGATGACGTCATACTGCGTAAGACAGTCAAAGCTAAACTAAAACAAGATGTAGCACGCGGTGCAGGGTAATGTAATCCCTGCACCGCGATGCAACATGGACTTTGTCCGAAGTTCTGGACAGGTTTTAAAGCCACATGACGGCGGGGAGGCCAGTGATGGGTAATGACGTTGCACTGATCGCCTATGCAGACCGACTCGGCGGCAATTTCAGCGGCTTGCAATCGTTGCTGGACAACGAGTTTCGCGGTCTTTTCAGCAGTGTGCATGTGCTCCCGTTTTTTGACCCGATCGACGGCGCGGACGCCGGTTTCGACCCAGTCGACCACACCAGGGTTGATCCCCGACTTGGCAACTGGCGCGACGTCGCCTCATTGTCCGCTAAGTATTCGTTCATGGCCGACTTGATTGTTAACCATGTATCCGCAGACTCCCTGCAGTTTCAGGATGTCCAGCGTCATGGTAGATCGTCGGACTATTGGGAGCTATTTCTCCGAAAAAACGACATCTTTCCGCATAGCGAACCTGCTTTCGTTACCGCGGAGGAAATGCAGCGGATCTACCGACCACGACCGGGGTCTCCATTCACAGCAATTACCCTCGACGATGGCAGCAGTTTCGACTTCTGGACCACGTTCAGCAGCAAACAGCTCGACATCAATGTTGAGTCACCGGCAGGCCGAGTTTATCTCGACTCGATTCTTGAGCGATTCGCTGGAGCCGGCATACGCGAGATTCGGCTTGATGCTGCCGGATACGCCATCAAACGCAGAGGCACATCCTGTTTTATGTTGCCGGAAACTTTCGACTTCATCGGTACTCTATCGGAAAGAGCACAAGCGCTCGGAATGCAGGCGCTGGTGGAGATTCACTCCTACTACCAGACGCAGAGAGCGATAGCGTCACAAGCGGGCCGTGTTTATGATTTTGGGCTTCCACCGCTGGTCCTGCACACGCTGTACAGGAATGATGCAGATGCCATCAAGAAGTGGCTTGAGGTCGCGCCGCGAAACTGCGTAACGGTTCTAGATACACACGACGGTATTGGCATCATGGACGCGGCGCGGCAGGACGAACATGAAGGATTGCTGGCTGACAGTGAGATAGACAGGCTGGTCGAGACCATACACTTGAAGACCGG
This sequence comes from uncultured Woeseiaceae bacterium, assembly GCA_963976215.1. Taxonomy (GTDB): domain Bacteria; phylum Pseudomonadota; class Gammaproteobacteria; order Steroidobacterales; family Woeseiaceae; genus UBA1847. The sequence continues at coordinate 8,138 of CAXBJV010000035.1, forward strand.
TGGCAGCAGTCGCAGGGCGAGTGGCGACGCCGCATCGAACCTCGACATCTACCAGGTCAACTCGACGTACTACGATGCCCTGGGACGTAACGATTGCGACTACCTCATCGCACGTGCAATTCAGTTTTTCTCGCCAGGTACGCCGCAAGTTTATTACGTTGGTCTATTGGCCGGCGAGAACGATATGGATCTTGTTAAAAGAACGGGTGTCGGCCGCGACATCAATCGACACTACTACTCATGCGAAGAGATTCAAAAGTCGATCCAGCGGCCTGTCGTAAAGCATCTTATGCAACTGATACGCCTTAGGAATTCAGAGTCCGCGTTTGACGGCGCGTTTTCAATGCCGACATGCCAGCGAAGTGAGCTCGTTCTACGGTGGGAAAATGACGGCGCACTTGCCCAGCTACATGTCGAGCTTGGCCGGCGGTGTGCGACGATCGATATCCGGACAGCGGACATCGAACGGCGTTACATTATTAATGAAAAATTGCTGAATGCAGCAGCAGATCTTGGCGACATCGAGACGGAGCAAAACGAATGAACAGACCGTCCGATTCAGCGCCACTTGCCCTTAAGGAAAAGATTGGCTATGGCCTGGGCGACATGGCCTCGAACTTCTACATGGGTTTTTTCGGCCTGTTCCTACTGTACTATTATACTGATGTTTTCGGCATATCGCCGGCCGCCGCCGCGACGATGTTGTTGCTGACAAAAATCGTCGATGCGATCAGCGATCCGGCAATGGGCCTTATTGCCGACCGCACTCGGTCACGTTGGGGCAAGTATCGCCCATACCTGCTATTCGTCGCTATACCTTATGCACTTTTGGGCTATCTGCTTTTTCTCGGGCCGGACCTTTCTGTAACAGGCAAGTTGATATTTGCCTATGTGACCTACACGCTGGTCATGCTGGCCTACACGGCAATCAACGTGCCTTATTCTGCACTGTTGGCTGTCATCTCCCCGGTCGCGGAAGAACGCACAAAAGCGACCCAGTTTCGCTTCATCTTCGCCTCGCTCGGGACCTTGTGCGTCGGCGCATTTGCTACGCCACTGGTCGCCTGGCTTGGTGGCGACAATGAAATTATGGGGTTTCGCCTGACGATTGTCCTTTTCGCAATACTTTCGGTTCTGCTTTACTGGATTACGTTCGCAACCACGCGTGAACGGGTGCAACCAAAACCGCATACGTCCAGCGTTGGCGAAGACTTTTCTGCACTGCTAAAAAACATTTCCTGGATCGTTCTTGTCGTAACCGGAATCCTCGTCGTTGTGGGTCTGATAGCGCGCTTTGCGTCAATCGTTTTTTACCTCAAGTACTATGTGGTGGACGATGGTTCACCGGTATTCATGATCTTCGATCGCACTGCATTTCTTACGTCCTGTGGACTGATCGGGCAGCTTCTAGGCGCGTTAATGACGCCGTTGCTTGCGCAACGCTTCGAAAAACATCACCTTGTTCTAGGTATGAACCTGCTGCACGCGGTGCTGCTCGCCGCCTGCTACGTTATACCGCCGGATCAATACGCGCTGATCGTCGTCGTGCACAGTCTCGGTATCCTGACATTTGGTGTGATCATTACGTTGCTGTTTTCGATGTACACCGACTGTGCCGAATACGGCGAGTGGAAAACCGGAAAACACACAGCAGGGCTGATTGTCTCGGCGTCAATGTTTTCTTTGAAGTTTGGTTCGGCGGTTGGCGGAGCTCTTCCGGGCTTTATGCTTGCATGGTTCGGGTTTGTTGCCAACGAAGTCCAGACTGATTCAGCTATTACCGGAATTCGTCTAATGTTCAACGTGCTACCTGCGGTCTTTTTCCTGGCTGGTGGAATAATGATGGTCTTCTATCGAATCGATCGGGCAACTCTGACTCGCATCGAGTCCGAGTTGCATGAGCGTCGAGCCGCGCCGGAGGAGCTACTGCATTGACGGTCGCGGTCCTTGGCGAAGCATTGATCGACCTCATTGTCGATGATGATGGCGCGTATCAGCCGTACCTCGGTGGGTCGCCGTTCAATGTTGCTATTGGTCTTGCCCGTCAGGGCGTTGCTGTTAGCTACTTGTCGCCATTCTCGGACGATACGTTTGGCGATCGGCTGCGAGACTCTTTGCTCCGCGAGGGCGTTACAGTGGCACAGGCGCGACGTTCCCGATGGCCGACGTCGCTGGCGCTTGTAACGATTGACGAAGCTGGCCTGCCAACTTACCGACTCTATCGTGAGGGTATTGCCGACAAGGACGCATCGTTCGAAGAAATTGTGGCCAGCCTGCCGGATGATCTGCAGGTGTTTCACACGGGGTCGCTGGCTATCACGCCGAGCCAACTACCAAAAGTCCGGGAACTCTTCAAATTGATGCATGCCCGAGGTGTCATCGTCAGCGTCGACATTAATATTCGCTTGCGGGCAAGTCTGGACACGAATGCCTATCTCGATGGCGTACGATCGCTAATGGAGCTCGCGGACATAGTCAAAGCCAGCGACGAGGATATTGAAGCGCTACAGCTGGATCCGGACCCGCGACGCAGTGCCGAACTGGCGTTCGGCACGATGAAGTCCGGCATGCTGGTTTTTACCGAAGGCCGCGGAGGTGCGGTGCTCATTAACGCAAACGGTAGCTTAGAGAAGAGCGCCTATCCGATCGCAAACATCGAAGACACGGTGGGAGCCGGAGATACGTTCCATTCAGCATTTCTGGCGGCGCTTCTGAGGACCGGCCAACTCAATAAATCGCTTAGCGAGGTTTCGCAAGATTCGCTCGGAGATGCCGTAGACTTCGCCTGCGCCGCTGCTGCGATAAACGTGTCACGAAAGGGCTGTTCTCCGCCGACCCATAAAGAAGTCGATGACTTCATCGAATCAACCCATCGACAAAGGTAATCTCACCTTGAGTCGTTCGATGTTCTGATCCGACGAGTTAAGGAAGGGGAAGCGACCTGGATTTGTTCCGTGTGTAGTTGGCGGCACTTGAGTGGTTCTTGCTCGTTCAAAGATCAAGCACGTGCGCGACGAATACCTGCAGAAAAAACGCGCAGTTAGAGGTTTTTGGTCGAAGCAGTCTTTATTTGCTGCGTTGCGCGAGACGACATAATGTGGCGCATCATCGTGCAGTTCTCCTGAGATCGCGCGCATCGACGCGCTAAAAAGTCTCTAAATACAGACACTTGCGCGCCGCAGCGAGTATGTCTAGGATCAATCCCACTATCAAATTACTAACGGCAAACCCATCGAAAGGTGGGGACGCAAAACCACCGATCTAAGGACTCATGTCCCAGACAGCGGGGTTGCTAATTTGCACTAGCCATCAGAGCTTGCAGCAACATCTGTGCGAGTGTCCGGGTTCTGGCTAACGAAGCAGCAGCACGATCACCGTTGTTCGAGAAGTCCTCAGATTATTTGCTCGGAGAGAACAACCGTGAATCAGCATCGCTGCACACACCGCTTGATAAAAACTTTTCTGTCAAAAGGCCTCATTGCCTTTTTGTTAACCGCTACGCTCAGCGCATGCCTGGAGCGTGATTCATCAACCGATGAAACTGCCGACTCGGGTGGTGATGTTGTTGGTTCCGGCGTGCCTCTGCTGGAAGGAGTAGCCGTCGAAATTGGGGATGAATGGCGTTATCAAAAAGGCACGTCAGCGGCATCCTCGGATTGGGCAACCGCTGGTTTTGACGACACGGGCTGGTTAGAGGGAAATACAGGCTTAGGGTACGGGGACGGCGATGACGAAACGACCCTGACTGATATGTGGGGGAATTACTTAACCGTCTACGCTCGAAAACTTCTTGATTAACTTGGTAGTTTTACAATCAATAGCCTGATGCTCGAGATCGGCTATGACGATGGATTCGTCGCTTACATTAATGGCCAGGAAGTCGCTCGCGATAACATGCCGTCCGGCCAGCCCTCGTTCGATACGCAGGCCGTTACCTCCATCGAACCGACCACAAACTTTTATGACTTGAGCGGATTCATCGGTCTGATCGGAAACGGGAATAATGTTCTTGCGATTGAAATTCGCAATTCCTCTTTAACAAGCTCCGACCTTTCGTTCTTGCCGCGACTTCAGGTCAATATGGACCAGTCGCAGTCGCCCGTTGTCACCATAACCGGCGGTAGCGGTACTTATGTCGTTGGCGAAACGGTCACCTTGACCGGGACGGCGACCGATGCCGAGGATGGAGCGATCACCAGTTTCCTCGCGTGGAGTTCGAACATTGACGGTCCGATTTCCGGCAACGGCGGCACGGTTAGTACGAATTCGTTGTCAACCGGAACTCATACCATCACGGCCTCGGTGACTGACTCGGACGGTAACAGCAGTTCAGATACCGTTTCGATTACCATTTCGCAAACGCCACCACCGCCACAGCCACCCGTCGTCACCATTACCAGTGGTGCCGGAACCTATAACGAGGGTGAGACGGTGGTCTTGACCGGAACCGCCAGCGACGCCGAAGACGGCACGATCACGGCTAATCTCACCTGGAGTTCGAACCTTGATGGTCCGATTTCCGGAAGCGGCGGATCGGTGAGCACGAACACGCTGTCGCTCGGTACGCATACGATCACGGCTTCCGTGACCGATTCCGACGGTAACACCGATACAGATACGACATCCGTGACAGTCGTTGCTGCGGTAAACAATCCGCCGGTCGTTTCCATTACCGGTGGTGCGGGTAACTATAACCTGGGCGACACCGTGGTCTTGACCGGCACCGCCAGCGACGCCGAGGACGGCACGATCACGGCTGATCTCACCTGGAGTTCAAGCATTGACGGTTCGATTGCTGGAGTCGGGGGCCGCGTCAGCACAAATGCACTGTCGCTAGGATCCCATACGATCTCGGCCTCCGTGGTTGACTCGGACGGCAATAGCGATTCGGATACGATTTCCGTTGTCGTATCCCAGAATGGCGGCGGCACGACTTTGACCGACTGTTCGCTGAATACGGACACCTACCAGACAACCCTGAATTTCCCGGCGGACTTCTCAAGCATTGGCGATGCGCTCAGAAGCGCGCGGAACAATGGTCAACGGGACGTCAAGATCATAGTCGCGCCGGGAAGCTACGGCAGTTTGAGTGGTGACCTGGGAGCATTCGACCGGGCGCTTGTCATTGCTGCGGAACCCTACAAATCGCAGATCGACAGCATCAATCTTTCCGGCGGTGATGTAGCTCAATACATCACATTCGAGGGATTCGAATTTGGCGGTACCGGATTGGCCAGCGTTATTAAACTCGACGGCGGCAGAACGACCAATCAGAACATTCACCATATCGTTTTCAGGAACAATGTAATACGCGATCCCGGCGGCAACGATGGCGTCAAGGTCAATGCCGGGGCGAATAACATCTGGTTCGAAAGAAATATTATCTATAACAATAATGACGACAATATGGACCTCAACAGCGTGGCCGATGTCTTTGTTCACGACAACATATTTTTTGCCGAAAGCGGCGACAGAAATCTGCTGGTGATCAAGGATTCGACGCCGATCGGTGACCCGGACTTTTACGAGGGAACGAAGAACGTTTCGGTGAAGAGAAACATCTTCCTGAATTACCGGGGTGGCAACAATTCGGCGATGATCTATCTCGGTGAAGACGGCGACAAGGATGTTCATGTCGTGCAAAACGCGATCATCGAGAACAATCTGTTTATCGGTAACGGTGACCTGACGGGACTGGCCGCGCCGATCGCGATGCGAGGCGTGCGCGACATAACGATTCGCAACAATACTTTCAACGGACAGTTCTCCAACACGCGAAGCTGGGCCTTCCTGGTCTGGGCAATCACCGGCGCTGGTGGCCGTTTCAATACGGAGGACTTGTACATTTACAATAATGTATGGGCAAACAACGAGAATATCGGCGTCACTCGATTCTCGCTTTCGGAGGCTGCCGATACAGGTGACTTCCTGATCGATCACAATCTGTACTGGAACAACGGCGCCAGCATTCCCCAGTCAGGGCAGGGCGTAATCAACTACACGGACGATGCCAACCGTATTGAGCAGGATGCTCGCTTGCCCGACGTACCGTCGACGATTTCTCTTCCGACCTGGAACAGCTCGCAAGGAAGTTTCGACGATGGTTCGAGCACTGTTTGTGAGGCATTCGAAAGGCTGGTGCAGGCTTATGGTCAGCCCGCAGCCGGTTCCCCTGTCATCGATGCAGGTATTTCGAACGTGCTTTACAAGAGCGGAGATTTGTCATCGTTGGACGATGTATCGATCGATATTCTCGGTAACACGCGTACGAACGCGCCCGACCTTGGTGCAGTGGAACTGGATTGATCCGTTCCGGAATTCGCGGCGCAACAGCGGGTCTCCGGCGGGAAGGTGTAGCGATCAGCGAAACGCGGACGCTATCCAGGTCCGGACAGCGGATTCGTCGTCAGGCTCACGACGACGATCTCCGTTGCTGCCCTGGCGTTGGTCGTTGTCGCGCAGTTCACCAATAATGTCGTAGCTATAATCGGACAGTCGACGCTCATCCGTGCGGCGGTCGTCAAACAGCTTGTAAGTGCAGTAGCAGTTTGCGACGTCGCATTGCTCGAGCGGCAATTTTGGAATCTCGTCCGTTAGAAAGCGCTGACCCGCAAGAATCTTGGCCGCGCGGCAGCAAGCTTCGCTGCCAGCAACGATCTGGACGCCGCGGTAAAGGGAAACCGGTTGTTTATCGCAAGCTCGCGGTACAAGCCCGGTCTCTTTGCCCATCAGTTTCGCCAGTATGCCCATAAGTGATTCACCCCGTTTGCTTAACCTCTCCTCACATTGCTTAGCGTAAAGCGGGGACAATTTCCCTCACTGATAGTTAATGCCTGCGCCAGGCGCCGCCAAATCCCTGGGCATGTACTGCGAATTCTCGGTGAGCCAGTTTGTCGAGCACGCGAAATGTGTGAGTTTCCAAGCCGCAGAAAATGATCGCGTAATTCTAGTGTGTTTCTGCTGGCCAATCCGGACCGTACGTGTGCCTCAACTTTGGCGAGGTTGAATTCTGGAGTGTGTTTTGAAAGCGGGTGCCAGGTGTGATCAGTAACCCGGTGTTCTCAAGTATTGAACACTTACGAATAATCGGCGTTTCGCAAGCGCGCATCGCTGCGCCATTCGTGACTGAGTCCTTTATAGAGGCTTACGCAACAAAGGAGCAGGACGATTGAAAACGGCAGCGCCGTTGCAATTGCCCCGGCCTGCAAAGCGCCCAGCACCTGGCCGCCGCCGCCAAACAGCAAAATTGCTGCCACAAGTCCCTCCATGGATGCCCAAAAAATGCGCTGTGGCACCGGGGCATGCAGTTTGCCGCCAGCTGTAATCGTATCGATGACCAGCGAGCCGGAATCCGATGAAGTCACAAAGAATATAAGCAGCAATATGATTGCAAAACTGGAAACGATTTCGACCATCGGCAGGTTGGCGAGCATGTGAAACAACACCAGCGACGCGTCGGTCATTGGTTCTGCAATCTTGCCGAGCTCTGCCTGAGCCTGGGAAATAGCAGTTGTACCGAAAACCGTAAACCACAAGACGCTGACACCGACGGGCATCACGAGTACCGCTGCAAGGAACTGGCGAATCGTACGGCCTTTCGAGACACGAGCGATGAACATGCCGACGAATGGTGACCAGGAAATCCACCATGCCCAGTAAAAAATGGTCCAGGTCTGGTACCACTCGAAGTCGGGCCGATCAAACCAGTTACCCAGCGGGATCATGCTCTTGATGTAGTGCAGGGTGTTGCGAGGAATATCCATCAGTATGACGAGTGTCGGGCCGGCAAGCAGCACAAACAGCAACAGCAGGATCGCCATTACGATGTTGAGGTTGCTTAAAACCTTGACACCTTTATTGATCCCGCGGATAACCGACAGGGTTGCGAGTGATGTAATTCCGATGATGATGCCGATCTGGGTGGTGATGCCGGGGTCAATGCCGAACAGGATGTTCAGCCCTGCCGCTGCCTGCATGGCCCCGAAGCCAAGCGATGTTGCTAAACCGAACAACGTGGCGAGAACCGCCAGCATATCGATGATATGTCCGCTCCAGCCCCAGACGCGCTCGCCAAGCAATGGGTAAAAGCAGGACCGGATTGTTAGCGGCAGTCCCTTGTTGTAAGCAAAAAAGGCCAGCGCGAGCCCCATGACCGCATACACGGCCCAGGGATGCAGTCCCCAGTGAAATATGGTGGCACTCATTGCCAGGCGACGCGCCTCTTCAGTACCCGCAACGACGTTTAGCGGGGTGCCTGACCACCCCGTAAAGTACGCCAGTGGTTCCGCAGCGCCCCAAAATAGCAACCCGATTCCGACGCCAGCCGAAAACAGCATGGCGAGCCACGAGAAGGTGCTGAACTCCGGTGCCGCATTGGGTCCGCCAATGCGGATTCGGCCAAAGGGCATCGCGGCGAACAGAATGCAGAAGCCGAATATGATCACGATGCTGCTGCTGAACAGCCAGTGTGCATGCTCGAGCGACCAGGCACGGGCTCCTTCGAGAATGCCTGCGGCTCCCGCTGGCGCGATCAGCGTGCCGACGACAAACAGTGTAATGAGCAGTGCGCTGCCAAAGAAAACCGGATTGTGCACATCCATACCGAGGAGCTGGATATTGTTTTCGCCAATCTCGTGGTCAATGTCGTACTGGTGTTCGGGCATGTGGTGTCCTGGGCAGGGGGCGAAACTTAGTGTGCACAGCGGTTAATTCTTAGGCGTGCAAGCTTTAGCGGTAAGTGAGATGCCGCCATTCTGAGCAATAAATACGAAAAATCAAGAAAAAATAGGTATTTATCGTAGAAATTGGTCATCCGGGCTCAAGGTATCGCTCTATATACTTCGTGTACTAAGTAATTTAAACTTCGCACAGCAAGTTCAAAACTCACTCAAATTAGCTCTTGTTCAAGCGGGGACCCATGCAATCCAGAATCTCGACGCCGCGGCCATGCGCGGTGGCAGCCGCTGTGGCTGTCGCACTCAGTGCACCGACAGTGAATGCGCAAAATGCCATTGAAGAAATAACCGTTACTGCAACGAAACGCGAAGAATCATTACAGGACGTCCCAATTGCGGTGACAGCATTAACCGAATCGGCACTCGAACAAATCGGTATCTCCAACTTCGCCGACTATGTGCTCGAGCTTCCCGGCGTAACGGCAGGTGGCAGTGGCCCGGGCCAGAATACTGTTTACATACGCGGTGTGGCCTCGACGACCCCAAATCTCACGACGGCCGGCGTGGCGGGACTAACCCCCAATGTCGCGTTTTACCTGGACCAGCAACCGCTTTCCCAACCCGGACGGAATCTCGACGTCTATGCGGCCGACCTGCAGCGCATCGAAGTGCTGTCCGGCCCGCAGGGCACATTGTTTGGTGCGAGTTCGCAAGCGGGCAACGTGAGGCTGATTACGAACAAGCCGGACCGCGGCGAAATGTATGGCAACTTGAAGGTTGGCGCTGCCGCGATTAGCGAAGGTGATATGAACACCAACGTCGAGCTCATGCTCAATGTCCCGTTCAGTGAGTCGTTTGCACTGCGCGGCGTGGCGTACTATGACCGCAAGGGCGGCTATATCGACAATGTTGCCGGTACACGTGATGCGAGTGAAAGCGCCCGCTTCAGGTCGGCCGGAACAGTGCGGGATAATGGCGTCCCTGTCAGCACACAGCGTGAAGGCTTCCAGGCAGGTGCCGATCTGAGCGGCGTGGCGTTCCTTGAGGCTGACAACAGCTCGCTGGTGGAAAAAGATTTCAATGAGACCGAGTACCGGGGTATGCGCGTATCAGGACTCTGGGATATCAACGACAAATGGAGTTTGCTGGTCGCGCACCAGGCGCAGGATATCGAGTCCGACGGCGTGTTTTTTGCCGATCCGGAGCTGGATGATCTCGAGATTCAACGCTACTCGAATGACCGCATCGAAGACGGTTTCAACAACACAAGCTGGACACTGGACGGAATGATCGGTGACCTGGAGATTGTGTATACCGGCGCGTTTACAGACCGGGAAACTGATCAGGTAGTCGACTATTCAGATTACCTGTTTGTCGGCCAGTATCTGCCTTACTATATTTGCGACGGTTCGGTGACTTATCCGGGCGGAGCGCCGACTGGTACCTGCCAGGCACCGAATCTGTTCGTCGATAGCACGACGCAGACAGAGACAATGACGCATGAGATTCGCTTCCTGACGGATGCATCGAAACGCTGGCGTGTTACGGCGGGCGCATTTGTCAGCGACCTCGAGCTGCAGGAACGCAACGATTTTACGTATCCTGGATCAGTCAATGCCATCGGATTTGATGGGGTATCGACCGGTTTTGCACCGAATTATCCTTTAACAAATACAGCCGTAACGGGCGTCATCGGTAACGCGCAGGAAGGGTGGTACTCTGACCCGGGTCCGTTCCCGGATGGCGTGATTTTCAGGAACGACGTATTGCGCACCGACGAACAGCTTGGCGTATTCGGCGAGGTAACGTTCGACCTGAATGAGCAGTTCTCGCTCGTCCTCGGCGCGCGTTGGTACGACATTGAGGTCGATCTCAAGGGCAGTGCAAATTCCTCGTTCTTCAATCTCGGGCAGACCGATGACGCACAGGCATTCGGAACGAATATTTCCGCGCAATTCGCGCCAGACAATTCCGTCGGCGCGCCGGATAAGGCGGCGACCGATGGCACTATATTCAAAGTGACACTGGATTGGCGCCCGACCGACGATCACATGGTTTATGCGACGGTTTCGGAAGGATTCCGCCCGGGTTTACTGAATCGGCCAGGCGGCGCTGCCGGACCGAATAACTTCACGGTCCCTTACGCACTCGACACTGACGATGTAACAAACATAGAGTTCGGTACAAAGTCGAGTTTTCTTGGCAACACACTGCAATTCAACAGCAGCCTGTTTTTCGTAGACATCGAACGTTTGCAGACGACGATATTTGATCCAAGTATCGTGAACCTGTTCTTTTCCGACAACGCGGCGGACGCCGAGGTCAGGGGCATTGAAGGCAACTTTATCTGGTTGCCGCAGGCAGCTGACGGCTGGACGGTAGCTGGCGCCTTCTCCCTGCTCGACACGGAAATTACCAACGTAATCACACCAACAAATGACGTGCTTAAGGGCGACGAGCTCGCGTTTGCGCCAGGTTTTCAGGGCAACTTGCGGGCTCGATACGAATGGGCATTTGGCGACAACGGCTGGCTTGGTCACGTCATGCCCAGTGTCTCGTTCTCGTCCGATTCGTACAGTGACATCATTACAATTAACCGGGACAGGATCGATAGCTGGTTCATGGCCGGTATTACGGCGGGCATTACGACCGAAACCTGGTCGGCCGAACTGGTTGTCACCAACCTGACCGATGAACGGGCGGAAGTTTCGCGTAATTTTGTATTTGATGCCCGGCGCATAAGTTACGTGCAGCCGCGGACCATCGGTGTTCGTATGAGCTGGGATTTTTGACGACTGACGACCTTTCTTCGGTTCAGGAGAAGATCGTAGCGAAACGCTTCGACGAAGCGTTGCGCTGCCTTGAAGCCATCCTCGATACGGCACCGGAGAATCCTGAAGCACTTTACATGAGCGCAGTTTGCCATCGCTATCTGGGCGATCAGGCTGCTGCGCTCGCGGTGCTCGGCGAGCTAAAAAGGCTGCAACCCGAACATGGTCGCGCGTATCAGGAGGAGGGTCATAACTACCGTGATCTTGGCAAAGCAAATGAAGCGTTGCTTGCCTACACGCGTGCGTGTCGCTTTAATCCTGCGTTGGAAGCCAGCTGGCGGGGACAACAGGCAATTCTTGAGCATCGTGGCATGCATACGCAGGCCAGGCAGGTGGCACTGGAGATCGAGCGCCTGGCTTTATTGCCCAAGCCACTGATCGCTGTAACCGACCTGCTCGCGCAGGGGCGAATTCTCAAAGCCGAAGATATCTGTCGGCGATTTCTGCAGAAGGCGCCCCGGCATGTTGAGGGGATGCGTTTACTCGCGGCTATCGGCATGCGCCTTGGCGTATTGGAAGACGCAGAGTTCCTGCTTGAAAGCGCAGCCAGGCTCGAGCCGGACAATGATTCGGTACGCGTTGATCTCATCCAGGTATTGCGTAAACGGCAGAAATTCGAGCGTGCCCGCGATGAGGCGCAGGCACTCTTGCAAAAGTCACCGGACAATCCGCAGTTCAAATCACTGTATGCAATCGAGAGTATGCAAACGGGTGACTACGAAACGGCACTCAGGAGTTTCGACGAGGTGCTTGCAAAAGTGCCAGGTGATCCTGGAACGCTGACCTCGAAAGGGCACGCCCTTAAGACTCGCGGTGACTACGATGCGGCGGTTGCGTCCTACCAAGCTGCGTTAAGCAGCCAGCCCGGACATGGCGAAGCCTACTATTCACTGGCAAATCTCAAGGTGTACTCCTTCAGTGATAGCGAAGTAACGGCGATGGAACAGCAGGTACAGGCAAGTAATGACCTGCCGCACATGGACCGCATCTACCTGCACTACGCATTAGGTAAGGCCTACGAAGATCGGCAAGACTTCAAGCAGTCGTTCGACTGCTATGCGCGCGGCAATCAGCTGAAAAAGGTTCAGAGTCGCTACGACGCGGACCAGATGAGCAGCGATCTGGCAGCGCAACGGAATATTTGTACTGCAGAATTTTTCGCGGCGCGCGAAGGCTTTGGTGACCGCGCAGCAGATCCGATTTTTATCCTTGGACTGCCAAGGGCCGGGTCAACGCTGCTTGAGCAAATACTTTCTTCGCACAGTCAGGTTGACGGCACGCTCGAACTGCCGAATATCCTCTCACTGTCGCAGCGCTTGCGACGCATGGGCCGGGGTGAGGGTAGCGCACCGTATCCTGAGAATCTCTCCGAGCTGTCGCCGCAACAATGCATTCAGTTTGGCCAGGAATTTCTTCGTGATACGCGCATACATCGTCAGGGCGCGCCATTTTTTATCGACAAAATGCCGAACAATTTCAGGCATATAGGGCTGATCAGACTCATCCTGCCGAACGCAAAAGTCATCGATGCCCGAAGGCACCCGATGGCATGCTGTTTTAGCGCCTTTAAGCAACTTTTCGCTGAGGGCCAGGAATTCACTTACAGTCTTGCGGATGTCGGCAAATATTATCGCGACTATTTGCAATTGATGGATCACTGGGATGACGTCTTGCCCGGTTTCGTTTTGCGCGTTAGCAATGAAGAGGTCGTGGAAAACCTTGAGTTGCAGGTACGACGGATTCTTGAGTTCTGCAAGCTGCCGTTCGAAACGAGCTGCCTGGAATTTTATCGCACCCAGCGTAATATCCGTACGCCCAGTTCCGAGCAGGTTCGGCAACCGGTCAATCGAAGTGGACTCGATTACTGGCGAAACTATGAACCTTGGCTCGCGCCGCTAAAAGACAGCCTGGGGGACGCAATTCGTCGTCGATTTGAAATAGAATGAATGCCAGCAGCGACGGAGAGCCATGAAAGACCATCATGAAAGATTACGATGAAATCCTGATTGCATTGCGACGCATCATGCGTGCTACAGATTTGCAGTCGCAACAATTGTCTCGGCAATCGGGGCTGACCGTGCCGCAGCTGCTCGTTATGCAGGCAGTCGAGAAAGAGGGCGGTCCGTCGACGAGTACGTTGGCGAGGCATATCGTCGTGTCCCAGGCAACCGTGACGCGCATTATCGATCGACTGGAGCGCGATGGACTCGTGACGCGGGAAAAGTCGAACAAGGACAAGCGCGTCGTAATCGTTCGCCTGACCGACGCCGGGCGAAGTAAGCTTGCCGATGCACCCGAGCCGCTACAGGCGGAGTTTTTGCGCAAATACCGCGACCTGGAAAGTTGGGAGCAGCACATGCTCAAGTCGTCGTTGCTACGGATTGCCTCAATGATGGATGCAGAACATCTGGATGCTGCCCCGATTCTGCAGACGGGCGCAATCGTCGAGACTCCGGCGCGGAAGTAGACTGGAGATTTCGACGGGGTCGTTGGCAATCAGTCAGATCAACATTCGTGCAGTAGCAAAGAGCACTCACCCGCGTCGCTTTTCAATTTTGCACACCCGGTGTACTTTCCCCGACAAACACGGAGATAATTAATGTCGATGCCCTACAAATTCCACGGTAAACACCTCATCGGCGGCGAGTGGTGTGTCGGGGAAGGCCATTTCGATTCCGCACCGGCGAGTGGCCCTGCGTCATCCTTTAGTGAGGGTACATTGGCCGATGTCGACAGGGCATGTGAGGCAGCAGAGGACGCATTTCGCAGCTATGGCTATTCGGCAAGAGACGACCGGGCAGAATTTCTTCTCGCAATTGCGGATGAGATCGAGGCGCGCGCTGAAACGATCACCGCTGTGGCTGCGGCGGAAAGCGGATTGCCAGAGCCGCGGCTGCAAGCAGAAAGGTCCCGAACAGTCGGCCAGCTGCGATTGTTCGCTGAACATATTCAGCGTGGTGACTATCTCGATCGGCGATACGATGTGGCCTTGCCGGAGCGAAAACCTCTGCCGCGACCTGACCTGCGGGTCATGCAACGCCCGATCGGTCCGGTCGCTGTTTTTGGTGCATCCAACTTCCCGCTGGCCTTCTCGACAGCGGGCGGTGACACAGCCGCCGCCCTGGCCGCAGGGTGCCCCGTGGTCGTCAAGGGACACCCATCACACCCCGGTACCGGAGAGGTCATTACCGAAGCGATTTATGCCGCGGTGCGCCGGTGCGGTGTCCATCCCGGGGTCTTTTCGAATATTCAGGGACGCAGTCACGATGCCGGCCAGGCACTGGTGCAACATCCACTGGTGCGTGCGGTAGGCTTTACCGGATCGCTCGCGGGTGGACGAGCGCTGTTCGATCTGTGTGCGGCACGGCCGGAGCCAATACCCTTCTTTGGTGAGTTGGGATCCGTCAATCCGATGTTTCTTCTGCCCGGCGCGCTGGCAAATCGCGGTAGTGAGATTGCGGCAGGCTGGGCTGCATCGTTAACGACGGGCGCGGGGCAATTTTGCACCAATCCCGGCATCGCGATTGTCCCTGAAGGTCAGGCCGGCGACGACTTCGTCGAGCAAACTGGCGAAGCATTGAGCGGGATTGAAGAGCAGGTTATGGCGAATGACGCCATCGCGACGGCGTATCGCCGTGGACGCGAACGCGTCGCTACACAAGCAGGGGTCCGCACAATCATGAGCTCGCAGTGCGGCGGGCGCAATGCAGCACCATGCCTGTATGAGACAACGGCCGCCAACTGGTTGGCGAACCCAATGCTTGCAGAAGAAGTATTTGGGCCGCTTGGCCTGGTTGTACGCTGCGAGGGTAGCGAGCAGATGGAAAGCATCGCGTATTCTCTGGAGGGTCAACTGAGCGCAACCCTGCACATGGACGATAGTGATGTTGAAGCGGCGCGGCGTTTACTGCCGCTCCTGGAGCGCAAGGCGGGCCGGGTACTGGCTAACGGATTTCCAACAGGTGTCGACGTAGTCGACGCCATGGTGCACGGCGGGCCTTATCCTGCTTCAACCAACTTCGGTGCGACGTCAGTTGGTACCTTGTCGATTCGCCGGTTTTTGCGGCCCGTCTGCTACCAGAATTTGCCCGCCTCCATGCTCCCGGACGACCTGCTGTCCTGAACGCCTGCCGGTAACGTCAAGCTCAACCGGAGCGGGTCGCAATCGCTGGCGTGATATTGCTCGCGCGGCGTGCCGGGCCCGCAACGGCGAGCTGACCGACCAGCCAGAGGGCCACCATGCCGATAGGAATGACGTACCACGAGAGCGGTTCAAGGGCGAAAGCTTCGACCATGACGATGTTCAAGCCAATGGCCAGCACACCACCAATTACGAGACCAATTGCACTGACAATGCTGTTCTCGAGCATGAAGTAGCGCACGATCGCTGGCTTGGTCGCGCCGAGCGCGCGGCGAATACCAATCTGACGCGTGCGGCGGCTTACATTGAAGCTCGCGAGACCCACAATGCCGAGCGCCGTGATGATCGTCAGTAGTACAACGATAAAGCTTAAGATCTTGATCAGTGCCGTGTCGCCGGTGTAGGCCAGTTCGCGCACCTCATCCATTGTTGTCATGTCACGAATAATGCGGTCTTTGTTGCTTGCCGACAGCAGTTCCTCGATCTGTGGCATCAGCTCGTCGCGATAACCGGGTTCGGCGCGCACGATGTAGCGTACAAATTCCGATGGGCGCCGTTGCGGTACCAGCATGGTGCGTTCGACGCCACTCCAGTCCGGCCACGGTGCCTGGATCTTGTCAACCACGCCGACAATGTTCACTGGGTCGTTGTCGTTGATGTAGACCGTTTTACCAACGTAGCTGCCAGTTTCATCCGGCCACATTTCCTTGCCGAGCGCTTCGGTAATCAGACCGTAAGCGGGCCAGGTATTGTCATCCGGATTGGACCAGGACACCTGGTTGGGCGTGAAGTTTTTGCCATCAACAATCGCCGTATCGAAGGTGTCAACGCCGTGTTCATCAACAAAATAGATCGCCGTACCGACAGAGTCCGGCGTCATGGCGCCGGGCTCGAGTTGCAGGCTCATTGACCAGCCACCCTGCCGCAACGGAAACGAGTTCGACGCAATTGCGTTTTTTACGCCTGGCAGACCGCGGATTGCGGCAAGGTCTTCGTCAATCAGCGTTTTGCGTTGCTCGCGTTCGTAGTCATTGAATAGAACGCTGGCAAACGCAAATGTATTGGCCTCATCCATGCCGCTGTCACGGTCGATCTTGCCAGCGCGTTCCTGGATGATGCCGAAGGCGTTAACCATGATCGTCAGCGTAACGGCGATCTGCAATGCAATCAGCACGAAGCCAGCCTTGTTCCTCAACATTGCTCGCCAAATAGGTCCGATGTCCATGTTGTTCTCCGGGTTGCGGTTACTGAATGCGCAGCGTACTGGCCGGCGAGACGCGACAGGCGCGCCAGGTCGGGTACAGCGCGGCGCCCAGTGCAGCGACGATTGCGAGTGCGACGGCCAGGCCGATCATCGACCAGTCCATGCGCACCAGGTAGGAAATGAATTCATAGCCGGCGAACACGTTTTCGATGCCGCGCAGTCCGAGCCAGGTCATGCCGATACCGGCAATACCGCCGGCGACGCCGATCATGCCGGCCTCGACGATGTACTGTTTGAACAGCTCCGACTTGCTGGCACCAAGCGCGCGTCGAAGGCTGATATCCGCACTGCGACGAATAACTTTTGCGAGTAGCAAGCCGATCGTGTTCAACAGGCAGACCAGCAGGAACAGCACTGACAATGCGAGCAGCATGCCGACCGTGTCATCGACGACGCCACGATTGATCATCCATTCCGCGGGCGTACTGAGCCGATTATTCAATTCTCGCGGGAAACGGCCGAGCTCCTTCTGCTCCATGACATAGTCGTCCAGGAACTGCGCGTAGGCTTCTTTTTCCGAACCGTTTCGAAGCTCCACCCACATCTGTATCCAGATGCACTCTGACGCGAGGTAGCCCTCGTAACCTGTGCCCTCGGGGGGCGCCCAGCAGCTGTTGTTGCCAGAACTGCCCCACTCGCCGCTGACGGCCAACGAGAACGGTGCGAAGATCTCTTCGGGACCTTCGAACGGATTGTTGTTCAGGTCGTAGAATTTTGGCACCGGATGCCAGTCGTCGAGAACACCGGTGATTCGATATGGCTCGTTGTTCATGGTGAGCATGCGCCCCGTCGAATCCTCGCCACCGAACAAGCGCTCATTTATGGCGGCAGACAGGACAACCACGCGCTCTTCGGACAGGTCGACGTCCTCGTCCCAGCCGGAACCGTAGCGAAACGGCACGTCGAACATGGCAAAGAAATCCGCCGTCGTGGCGCGCACGATTTCCTGAAACGGTTTCGCATCGTCGTCGGGTGGCTGCACGACGCGATCGGACTTGAACATGATCACCTGTCGATGTGCGCGATCGGCAGCGAGTAGCGTGGTTGCATCGAGGTAGGTGACCTGTTCCGGCGGTTCGTTCGGTTCTTCGTACGGATCGTTCGGATTCCAGTTGTCGACCTGCACGTGATACAGCTGCTCGTTCTTGTGCTCGATCGGATTATCGGCCATGACGTGACGCACTGTGACGATTGTCATGCAGGCGCCGATGCCGATCGCAATCGCTGCGATCATCAAGCCGCTCAGCGCCGGGTTGGCACGAATACTGAGCAGGCCAAGTTTCAGGTAATAGCGGAACATGCTCGTCTCCTGCTCAGGCGTTCGCGGCGTTGACGAAGTGCAGCTCGGGTGGCCCGTCGTGAACTTCGCCATCGCGAACAAAAATATTGCGCTTGGCCCGGTCGGCCAGTGTCAGCTCATGCGTCACCATGATGATGGTCGTACCGCCTTCGTTGATTTCATTCAGCAGATCAAGAACGCTGTCAGCCATGTTGGTGTCGAGGTTTCCGGTCGGCTCGTCCGCCAGCAGGAAGCGCGGCTCACCGGCAAGTGCACGGGCGATCGCGACACGTTGCTGCTGGCCGCCAGACAGTTGCGCCGGGTAATGTTTCATACGTGATGCGAGTCCGACCCGATCGAGGCATTTCAGAATGCGTCGGCGGCGTTCATCAGCATTGAAACCGCGATAGCGGAGCGGCACGTCCACATTGTCGAAGATGTCCAGCTCCGGAATCAGATTAAAACTCTGAAAGATGAAGCCGATTTTTTCGTTGCGAACCTTCGAGCGCTCCTTGTCGTTGAGCGAGGAAATGTTGCGGCCGTCAAGTTCGTAGCTGCCGCCGCTCAGTTCCTCCAGCAGACCGGCAATGTTGAGAAAGGTGGTCTTGCCGGAGCCTGATGGACCGGTGACGGAGACGAACTCGCCTTCCTCGACCGTTAGCGAAAAACTTCGCAGCGCATGCGTTTCTACCGTATCGGTGCGGTAGATCTTGGAAACGTCTTGCATTTTTAACATTTCAAAACTCCCTCGGAAGCATCAGTCTGTGAGAAGAACCGAGTCCGCACCGCGGAACGGGTCAAAATTGGAAATAACAATCGTATCGCCCGGCTGCAGGCCAGACAGGATCTCGACCGCACCGAGACTCCGGGCGCCGGTCTGAATCGCCCGGCGCTCGGCCATACGATCTTCATTTACGACATAGGCAATTCGGCCCGCACCGCTATCGAGGAACTGGCCGCGCTGCACCATCAGCACGTCTTTGTGTTCGGCCAGCAGGATGCGCGTTGCGAGACGCTGATTTTGCCGCAGGTTGCCAGGCTGACTGTCAACAAACCGGATGCGGCTGGCAACCTGGTTGTTGACGATTTCGGGCGATACGGCGACCAGCTGACCGGCATAGCTGCGGCCACCGACCTGCACTTCCGCCTGCATGCCGATGCCGAGGTCGTCGGCATAGCTTTCCGGAATCAGCGCGTCGACTTCGAAGCGCGTCAGGTCCACAACGGCCATAACGGGTGTATCCCTCGATACAGCGGCTTTCTGGTCAACGAGCAAATCACCGACGATGCCGTTGACCGGCGACTTGATGGACAGGTCGTCGATCTGCCGGTGCAGGTCGTCGACAAGTAGCTGTTGGCGACTGACTTCGAATTCGCTGGCGCGCAGCTCGAATGCCAGTCGCTCATCGAACAGGTCCGCATCGGCAATGGCATGTTGGTACGCAAGCTCGGCGTTGCGCAGGTCGTCCTGGGCCTTTTCGAAGTCGATGACCGGGATGACGCCGCGTTCGTTTGCATCGCTGGCACGACGCTGTTCGCGTTTTGCGGCAACCAGCGCGACATCGGCAAGGTCCGCTTCCTTGCGCTTGTCGAGCGCCTGCTGGCGGGATTCGATGCGTTGCCGCTCAAGTTCAACCTTGCGCTGTTCCAGCGACGATTCCGCCTGCCGCAACTGGTTGCTGAGTTCAGGACTGAAGACCTCCGCAACCACCTGACCGGCGGTCACCTGTTCGCCGGCCTCAACCAGCAGCGTAATGTTTCCGGACGCGGTTGCGTACAGCGTCGGACTCACGGCGGCGACCACGCGGCCCTGCACGGAAACGTCGCGGACCAGGTCGCCTTGTGTCACGACTGCGGTGCGAACCCTGTCCATCGGTACGCTGACCGTCGCATTGGCCCAGCGCTTGACCCACGGCGCAGCGAACAATATCGATGCAATGACCGCGATGCCAATACCGATGAATACCAGTTGTTTACGGCGAGGATCTTCTGCTTCGAGTACGACGTCCTGTGCCGAGGTGTCTGCAATTTTCAGTTTTCCACTCCCCAAAAACCCCTAATGCAAGGCGGCAATAGCGCTTGCATGAAACTTAGATGCACGAGCAATGAAAATCGTTTGAACCAAAAGCGGACGGTGAGCGGTGCCTGGGACGGGTCGAGCCGTGTATGTTCGGACCCGTTCGCCTCTATAATCGACGGGAATACGGCTGGAATAATGTCTTTGAACATAAACTACCTGATCCGGGACAGGAGCCGCCTGTTCTGGGTCTTAAATATCGGCGGCTGGACCGGGTACACGGTTGCGGCGTGGGTGGGCGCGTTTGCCCATGAGAAACCGGAGTCCTATTTCGCGGTGATCGCGGTGACTGCCGTTAGCGGATTCCTGCTGACAATCCCGTTGCGTCTCCTGTTCCGTTCCTTGTGGCACAAGAGCGTTTTGACGCTGGCATCAGTGATTGTGCTCGTCTGCTACGTGCTGGGTCTGGCGTGGCGCTGGCTGCAAAACATCCTTTACTACGACTGGGTGAAAGACAGCTGGCAGCCGGAACACCTGATGGACTACGTCGGCGGCGTGATGGGTTCGTTTTACATCCTGTTGTGCTGGAGCGGACTGTATTTCGGTATCCGCTACTACCAGCAACTGCAGGAGCAGACCGAGCAAACGCTGAAAGCGACCTCGGCCGCGCACCAGGCGCAACTCAAGATGCTGCGCTACCAGCTCAATCCGCATTTCCTGTTCAATACGCTGAACGCAATTTCGACGCTGATTCTTGATGGCGCAAACGACACCGCCAACAAGGCCGTCAGTCGACTGAGCGACTTTCTGCGCTACACGCTGGACAATGACCCGATGAGCCGCGTCACACTGGGCTCGGAGCTGGATGCACTGGATCTTTACCTTGAGATTGAAAAGGTGCGCTTCGGTGACCGGCTGATTATCGAAAAGAACATCGAAAGTCCGGCGGAAAGCGCACTGGTACCCAGCCTGATCCTGCAACCATTGATCGAAAACGCGATTAAGTACGCGATATCACCCAGTGAGGAAGGCGGTACACTGTCAATCTCGGCCCGCGTGCAACGCGGCGTACTGGTGATGCAGTTGTCGGACACCGGTCCCGGGCTGGGCAATGGCAAGAGCAGCCACAAATCGAGCGGTGTTGGTTTAAAAAATACGCGCGAGCGGCTGCAGCAACTGTACGGTGATCAACAGGCATTCACGCTGGCGCCAAACGATCCAACCGGACTGACCATCACGATTAACCTGCCGTTCGAGGACGAAGATGCTTAGAGCCCTTATCGTTGATGACGAAGAACTGGCGCGGCGCGGCCTCGAAATCCGCCTGCAGAAGTTTCCCGATATCGAGATTTGCGCGCAGAGCCGGAATGGACGCGAAGCATTGATCGCGGTACAGGAACATTCGCCCGACCTGATGTTCCTGGACGTACAAATGCCGGGCATGAACGGCTTCGACGTATTGCGCAGCATGTCCACCAGCAATATGCCCGCAGTGATTTTTGTGACCGCCTACGACGAATTTGCATTGCGTGCATTCGATGCGAATGCGCTCGACTACCTGCTGAAACCGATCAACGACGATCGGCTTGCCGAGGCGATCGAACGTGCGCGCCGGGAGTGCGACGAAAAGCTTGCGGACCAGCATCGCTCCAAGCTGCTGAAATTTGTTTGCGAACTCACGGGACAGGAGCTATCGCTTGAGGCCGCGCTCGAGGCGGCATCCGAAAACGGTATCAGCTACCCGAAACGCCTGGCGATACGCGACGGCACCGAAACGACCTGCGTAGACGTTGCAGCCATCGACTGGATCGATGCTGCCGGCGACTACATGTGTGTGCACTCCAACGGCGAAACGCACGTGTTGCGCGGCACCATGAAAAAACTCGAAGATCTGCTGAACCCGGAAATCTTTGTCCGCGTTCATCGCTCGGCAATTGTCAATCGGCACCGCGTTACGTCCATGCGGCCGCATCGCAATGGCGAATATTTCCTCAACCTGGGCGGCAGCACCGAGCTAAAGCTCAGCCGCAAGTACAAGTCCAACATCGAGCGTATCGCGCACCGTTCGTCCTGAATTCTGCACGTTCTATCGCATGCCTCGAAACAAAAGGTATCGCGACGGCATCAGAAGAACCATTGCTTCATGTCACCGGGGAGAATGGCATGTTTCGTCAATTGCGAATTCCTGTTGCGGCTATCCTGTTGCTGCTGGTATCCGACGCTGCCGCGATTTACACGGTCGGCGGCGAACGCAAATCCTTTGAAATCCGACGCGCCGACGTTGCCCCGGTCATTGACGGTCGGCTCGATGATGCGGTCTGGAGAACGGCGGCTTACGTCGACGACTTCCATCAGACAGTGCCGACTGACGGCGCGACGCCGACAGAAACAACCATCGTCCGCGTTACTTACGATGATGAATACCTGTATATCGCTGCCGACATGCGCGACAGTAGTCCCGATGAGATTCGAGCGACACAGATGGTGCAGGGAAAGATGTTTTTTTCCGATGATCGTTTCTACGTCATGCTCGATAGCTTCAATAACAAGCGCAATGACTATTTCTTCCAGGTGAACGCGAACGGTGTGCGTCGCGAAGCGCTGCGCGAGAACAATGCCCGGTTTATCGAGGAGTGGGCGACGATCTGGGCTGCAGAATCGACACGCAATAAAAATGGCTGGTCGACGGAGATTGCCATTCCCTTCAAGTCGATATCGTTCTCTCCGGATTCCGATACCTGGGGCATCAATTTCGGCCGCGGTATTGTGCGCAAGCAGGAGTTTGCAGTGTGGACTTCACACGAGCGCCAGGACTGGCCCGCCTACAGCGGTGAAATGCGTGGTATCCATGATATTGAGCAGGGGATCGGTCTCGATGTCGTACCGTCGTTCAATATCGGTCAGCGGCGCGACCTGGTGCTTGGCGACAAAGTCTCCAGTTTTGAGCCGTCGCTGGACGTTCGCTACCGTATCACGCCGTCGCTGTCCGCAACATTCACACTGAACACCGATTTTTCCACTGCCGAAGTTGACGAACAGCAGGTCGCACTGGACCGCTTTTCGCTGTTCTTCCCGGAAAAACGCGATTTTTTCCTGCAGGACGCCGGCATATTCGAATTCGGCAATATCGAAACCAATGGCCGGCCGTTTTTCTCACGGCGTATCGGCCTGTCCGCAGATGGCAAACCGGTTGGTATCGACGGCGGCATCAAGCTAACCGGTCGCATTGGCGACTTTAATCTCGGAACGCTGGCCATTCGCCAGGAGGCGACGGGCAACGTCGATGCAAAGGACCTATTTGTCGCGCGCGGCTCCTATAATGTGCTCGATGAATCGGCGGTCGGCTTTATCGTCACGCACGGCAACCCGACCAGCAATGCAGCAAACAATGTGCTCGGCATGGATTTCCTGTATCGCGACAGCGATGGCCCATTCGGCCAGGTGCTGACCGGTAAAGTGTGGGCCCAGCAAAGCGATTCGTCAGATCGCGGTGGTGAAGACCAGGCGTACGGTGCTTTTTTCGAGATTCCCAGCGACAAATTACTGGTATACGCCGCGGCACAACATATTGAAGAGGACTTCTTTCCGGCGCTTGGTTTTGTCAACCGCGCCGGTATTCGGTTGTTCGAAGGCGGTATCCGTTATCGCTACCGGCCAGCTACGAGTCGTGTCCGGGCGTTGAATGCTCGCGTCGATGTCTCGAACGTGACGGACATGAACGGCAATACCGTGTCGAAATGGGCGCGATTTCGACCAAACCTGTACACGCATGCCGACGATTTCTATTTCATCGAGTTCGAGACCAACAGAGAATTCGTTAGGCACGATTTCCTGCTATTCAAGCGCCTCGAAATCCCGGCCGGTGAATACGATTTCAATCGGGTTCGTGCAGAAGTGGCGACCGGCCGTCAGCGACCGGTGCGCGTTGTGCTGTCCGTTCAGGATGGCGGGTTTTTTGGCGGCGATAGACTGGAAAAATTTGTGGAACTGGAATGGCGCGCATCGGCACACTTTTTCCTGGGTCTGGCGTTCACCGAAAACGATGTTGACCTGCCAAGCGGCAGCTTCACTTCGCATCTCGCGAGTCTGCGAGCGGATGTCGCGTTAAATTCGAAGTGGTCGTGGAGCAATTTCCTGCAGTACGAAAACGCCCACGATGTGTACGGCTTCAATAGCCGCCTGCGCTTTATCCCGGAAGCGGGCAAGGAGCTGGTGCTGGTATTAAATCACGGTGGATCGGTCAGTCTGTCGAATCGCTTTTCCAGCACACAAAATGACCTGAACCTGAAGCTGTCCTATACCTTCCGCTATTAAAAAAGGGGCATCACTATTCAGGTCGCGGCCAGGGGCCGCTCCTACGGCGAATAAATCTTCCTCGGGTCGCGGCCAGGGGCCGCTCTTACGGCGAATAAATCTTCTTCGGGTCGCGGCCAGGGGCCACTCCTACGGCGAATAAATCTTCCTCGGGTCGCGGCCAATGGCCGCTCCTACGGACATGGGGTCGTTTCGACGCAGGTATCCGGTTCAGGTGCCCCAGAATCGCGTGTCCGGCAAGCTTACGATGCCGTGATCGTATACGAGGCCACCCTCACGATCCTGTTTCGCGAGCAGCGGGCCATCGATATCGACGAACTCACACAGTTGCGCGATGACATGCGACGGTGCCATCGATAGCGATGTGCCACCCATGCAGCCCACCATCAATGCCAGGCCCTCGTCCTTCGCGGCACGCGCGAGCTCGAGTCCATGGGTCAAACCACCGCACTTGTCGAGCTTGATGTTGAGCATCTGGTAGCGTGACACGGCGATGTCGAGTTCCCCTATGTGCTGGCAGGATTCATCCGCACACAGTGGTACGCCGGATTGGTAGTGCTCAAGTGCGCTGTCTTCGCCGCGCGGCAGCGGTTGCTCGATCATCAATACGCCGAGTTCGCGCAGTTGCGGTTCAAATTCTTCCAGTTCTGCCATATTCCAGCCCTGGTTTGCATCGATGATCAATCGCGCGTCCGGGCGCACTGCGCGTATGGCCGCGATCCTCTCTACGGGCCGGTCGTTGTCCAGTTTGATCTTGAACAGCGTCATGTCTGTTGCCGCCGCCGCTTTAGCGCCCATCAGTTCCGGTGTGTCCTCGAGACCGATCGTAAATACCGTTTCGACCGGATCAGCATTGACACCAGCCGATTCCCACGCGTTGCGGCCGCTCTGTTGTGCTTCCAGGTCCCACAAAGCGGAATCCACCGCAAAGCGTGCGCCGCCCGGCGGCAGGAGTTTCAATAGTTGCTCGCGTCCGGCACCGGCATTGATATCGTCAGCGACACTTTCAATCTGGCGAGCCATCGATTCGATCGTTTCCCCTAGGTAGTAGACGCCCATACCCTCGCCGCGACCGGTGATGTCGTCCTGTTCGATCTCGCAGACGAGGCAGGGAAAGTCATTCCACGTGTGATTGGCGATGCGAAACGGTATTTTCGTCGGCCAGCTTTCCTGGCGCAGTGATAATGTGCGCGTCACGCTCCGTACTCCAGCAGGAAGTTTGCGATTGGCGACATGCCTGTTGCTACCGGATCGACACAAGGCACTCCGAGATTGGCCTGCAGGCCCGACAGGTAGCTGTCGCGTTCGAAGTCGTCGAGTGTCGACGTATTGATGCTCACCCCGGCGCAGAAACATTCCCGACGTGTACGTCGTGCCATACGCAGCGCGTCGTCAATGACTTCATCCAGCTCCGGTATCGGATAGTCACCGCCGGTTTCGTCGATTTCCAATCGTGTGACATCATGGCACAGCACAATGGCATTCGGCTGCGAGCCATGCAGCAGGCCGAGGCTGACGCCGGAGTAACTCGGGTTCAGTAGTGAGCCCTGGCCTTCGATGACATCCCAGTGGTCAGCATCGTTGTCGGGCGACAAAACTTCAGCAGCGCCGGATATAAAATCGGCAACCACGGCATCGACCGGAATGCCCTCACCGGCGATCATGATGCCAGTCTGGCCGGTGGCACGAAACGTCGCCTTGATATCACGGCGCGCAAGTTCACGATGCAGCGCAAGCGCGCTGTATTTCTTACCCACAGAGCAGTCGGTACCCACCATCAGCACGCGTTTGCCGCTGCGCAGGCGGCCATCGCCAATTGGTAAATCGGCCGGCGGAATACGAACGTCGACAAGGGTCGCTTTGCCTTCATGCGCAGCAGCAACGAGCGTGGCAATGCTGTTCAGTTTAGTGTGCAAACCAGCGGCCACATTGATCCCGGCTTTCGCCAATGCACACAACTGCGGTAACCATTGATCCGGTACCCGGCCGCCCATGGGTGCCACTCCGACGATTGCGGTGCGCACGCCGGCATCGACCGCATCCTGCACACTCATCTCCGGCAGGCCCAGGTCGACCGGGCACGCGGGCAGCCGCATCTGGCCGGCACAGTGTTCGGGTCGCCAGTAGGCGATGCCTGACCCGGTTTTGGCGTGATGCAAATCCGGGCAATCACCGAGATAGAGCAGGTAAGGTGCGGTAAGTTTTATTGTTGTTAATGGCACGAGCGCCATTCTAGCGCGGCAGGAAAATTGTTGCCGGGTGCTCCAGCATCTCCTTGATGCGCTGAATCATGGCGGCTGCGTCGTAGCCGTCCACGAAACGATGATCGAATGAGGATGACAGGTTCATCATTAGCCTTACCGCGACCTGGCCGTTGTAAACCATCGGCCGTTCAACAGCGCGATTGACACCAATAATGCCGACCTCTGGCATGTTGATTACCGGGGTGGAGGCGATGCCACCCAGTTTGCCAAGGCTGGTGATCGTGATCGTGGAGCCACTCAGTTCCTCTTTTTTTGCACTGTTATCGCGTGCCGCCCGGGTAACACGGCGGATTCCGCCGGCCAGCCCGTCGAGATCGAGGACTTCCGCATGTTTGACAACCGGTACCTTAAGTCCGTCGGGTGTTTGTGTTGCGACACCCAGGTGCACGGCATCGTATTGCTGAATGACGTTGCGTTCCTTATCGTAAGTCGCGTTGCATTGCGGAAACTCTTGCAGCGCACGGATTAATGCCATGCCCAGGAACGGCAGCAACGTGAGGCGCTGCGCCGGATCGTCGTTGCGATCATTGAGGTGTGTGCGCAGTGCTTCGAGCTCAGTGATATCGATTTCCTCGACATAGGCAAAGTGCGGGATTTCCTGCTTGGCCTTTGTCATGCGCTCGGCAATGATGCGGCGCAGCCCGATCACCTTGATTTCCTTGACCGCTGTTGAGGGTCGCACTGCAGCGACGGGGGTGATGCCACTGGCTTGCGCTTGCAGGTAATTATCGAAATCAGCGCGCAGAATGCGGCCGCCAGGACCGCTACCCGGAACCTGTTGCAGATCGATTCCAGCTTCTTTCGCACGTCGTCGAATTGCGGGCGACGTCATGACACGGGTAGCCGGTTCAGCCGCTGCGGCGGCAGTGTCCGATGCGGGCTCGTCGCTTGTTTCCGGCTTCGCCGTCGCGACCGGCTTATCGTCGTCTTTCGAATCTGCGCCAACAGCATCGCCGTCTGTCTGGATGACGACCAGTGGCGCGCCAACCGCAATCATGTCGCCCGGTTCGCCGGCGAGTTTGGTCACGGTGCCAGTGGCAGGCGACGCGAGCTCAACAGCTGCTTTGTCGGTCATCATGGTACAGACGACGGCATCTTCTTCGATCGCATCGCCGACATTAATAAACCACTCGCCGATTTCGGATTCGACGGTGCCTTCACCGAGATCCGGGAGCTTGAAAATATATTCGCTCATCCTTCCTCCATCACCTTGCGGATGCCGGCAGACATGCGCTTGAGTCCCGGAAAATACTGCCACTCGAATGCGTGCGGGTACGGTGTATCCCAGCCCGCAACGCGACCGATCGGTGCTTCGAGGGAGTAGAAACACTCCTTCTGTACCGAAGCGACCAGCTCTGCACCGTAGCCGCCGAAGCGGGTGGCTTCATGGGCAACGAGGCAGCGGCCGGTCTTCTTCACCGAGTCGGCAAGCGTCTTCACGTCCAGCGGCGCCATGGTGCGCACGTCGATAACTTCACAATCGACGCCGGTCGATTCAGCCGCGGCGATGGCAACGTGCACCAGCGTACCGTAGGTAATGATCGTCAATTCGTCGCCGGGACGGGCTATTTCTGCCTGCCCCATCGGCACCGTGTAATAACCTTCCGGTACCTCGCCTTTCGGATGCGAATTCCAGGACACAGCAGGTTGTTCCGGATCGCCGCCGAACGGGCCGTTGTAGATTCTTTTGGGTTCGAAAAACACCACCGGATCATCAGACTCGATCGCGCTGATCAACAAGCCTTTTGCATCGTAAGGGTTCGACGGCATCACCGTCTTGATGCCGCTCACGTGCGTGAAGATACCTTCCGGCGATTGTGAATGTGTCTGGCCGCCGCGGATGCCGCCGCCGCAGGGCGTGCGAATGGTCACCGGCGAGAAAAATTCGCCGCAAGAGCGATATCGCAAGCGGGCAAGTTCGCTGACGATCTGGTCGAACCCGGGATAGATGTAGTCGGCGAACTGAATTTCGGCAACCGGCCGCAGACCGTTCACGCCCATACCGATAGCGGCGCCGACAATACCGCCTTCCGAGATCGGTGCATCGATGACCCGATGTTCGCCATATTTGCGTTGCAGCCCATCGGTGCAGCGAAAAACGCCGCCAAAATAGCCGACATCCTCGCCGAGGATGATGACACTGGGATCCCTGTCCATCATGACATCGTGGGCCGAACGAATGGCCTCGATCATGTTCATGCGTGCCATTACTCGCCCCTCTCGATTTCGTACATGCGACGACGCTGCGATTCGAGATTGCTCGGCATTTCAGCGTAAACATCTTCAAACATCGTACCGGGGTCGAGCCACGGCCCTTCGGTCATCGTGCCGTACTTCTGCGCCTCCTTCCAGGCGGCGGTTACCTCGGTCTTGAGCTCATCGATCAGGCTGTCGTGCTTTGCGTCCGACCAGTGTCCTTCGGCAATCATGTGTTGTTTCAGGCGTTCGATCGGGTCGCCGAGCGGGAACGCAGACCATTCGTCTTTCGGCCGGTATTTGGAAGGGTCGTCGCTGGTGGAATGCGCGCCGCCACGATAGGTAACGAGCTCGATCAGCGTGGGTCCGTAACCGCGACGGGCGCGATCGGCCGCCCAGAGCGTGGTCGAATAAACCGCCAGCAGGTCGTTGCCGTCGACGCGTATGCCCGGGATGCCAAGACCGAGTCCGCGCGCAGCGAACGGCCGGCGTTCACCGCCAGCA
The DNA here is from genome assembly GCA_963976215.1 of uncultured Woeseiaceae bacterium. GTDB lineage: Bacteria > Pseudomonadota > Gammaproteobacteria > Steroidobacterales > Woeseiaceae > UBA1847. The sequence continues at coordinate 37,623 of CAXBJV010000035.1, forward strand.
GTGCCCTGAAACGTGGAGATCGCCCACTGGTTGTTGACGACATTGAGCAAGACCGGCGCCTGGTAAACGGCAGCGAAGGTCAGTGCATGGTGGAAGTCGGATTCGGCGGTACTGCCGTCTCCAACCCAGGTAGACGCAATGTGATCTTCGCCCTTGATGGCAGAGGCCATCGCCCAGCCGACGGCATGCGGATATTGCGTACCGAGATTGCCGGAAATGGAAAACACGTTGCCGCTCTTGCTGTGATACATGATCGGCAACTGTCGGCCCTGGCACATGTCGCGGGTATTCGACAGGCACTGGCACATCATGTCGACCAGCTTCACGCCACGGTACATATAAAGGCCCTGGCTGCGGTACGACGGAAAGCACATGTCGCCCGGCCGCAGGGCCATTGCCTGTGCAATCGCGACGGCTTCTTCGCCCGTCGCCTGCATGTAAAAGGAAATCCGACCCTGGCGCTGGATTTGCCACATGCGCTCATCGAAGACGCGGTTCAGCAGCATCCAGCGCAGCCCGACCTGCAACTGGTTGGCGTCGAAGTCCGGGTTCCACGGGCCCTTCGCGGTGTGGTCATCGTCCAGGACGCGTACGAGGCCGCTGGCCAGGTGCTCGAGATCACGAGGGCGAGTATCAATGGCCGGCTTGTCGACACTGCCCGCCGGTGAAAGATCCAGGTAACTGAAGTCCGGCTTGTCGCCGGGTCGCGCTGTCGGTTGTGGAATATGCAATCGTGATTTCTTGCTCATGCTGCTAACCCTCATTCCGGCCGTTGGCGATCAGGCGGCGCGCCAGTTCATCGGCGAGTTCGTTGGTTGGACGGCCGGTGTCGAGCGCCTCTGCAAAAATAGCATCGAGCCGTTCCGGAATCCTGGCAACATCCTTGCGCACCTGCTCCTCCGAGCTGATGCCACGATACTCGTGTGACACGCTGATAATACCGCCTGCATTTATAACGTAATCCGGCGCATACAGAATGCCGCGCTGCATCAGTCGTGCACCGTCGGCCTCGGTCGACAATTGATTATTTGCCGCGCCCGCGATGACCTTTGCTTTAATTCGTGGAATGGTAGCGCTGGACAGGACGTTGCCGAGTGCACATGGGGCAATGACATCGGCATCTGCATAAAGAATTTCAGCCGGTGCAATGATTTCCACCGGCATCTCTTCGCTGACGGCCTTCAGGTTGTCGCGATTCACGTCGGCAACAAGCAGTGTCGCGCCGGCTTCGTGCAACAGGCGACACAAGTTCATGCCGACGTGGCCAACGCCCTGCACGGCAACTTTCAGACCCTCGCAGGAAGGCTGCTTGAGATGTGACCGGACCGCCGCTTGTAATCCGAGGAAGACGCCGAGCGCTGTCCAGGGCGACGGGTCGCCGCCGGCACTGTTGCCGCTTTGTGGCAGCCCGGAGACGAATTCCGTTTGTTGTTGCACGTGACGCATGTCGTCGACAGAAACGCCGACGTCTTCGGCTGTGATATATCGGCCACCCAGTGACGCGACGGCGCGGCCGAGCGCGGTAAACAGTTCGGGTGTTTTCGGCGCCGCATCATCGGCGAGAATAACGGCCTTGCCGCCGCCGAAGGGTAGCTCTGCGACCGCATTCTTGTAAGTCATACCGCGGGACAGGCGCAGTGCATCTGTCAGCGCGTCGGTGTTACTCGTGTAGGCCCAGCGTCGGCAACCACCGGCGGCAGGACCGAGTGCTGTGGAGTGAATCGCGATAATGGCGCGCAACCCGGATGCCTTGTCGCTGAAGAAGTGAATCGACTCATGATCGTCGAATTCATGATGTTCAAAAACACCCATGCCAGACTCCTGTGCGTTGCGCATAGCTGGACTAATATATCGCGGATTCAGGGGATGAACCATGCAAAACCTTTCACCTATTCTCAAAAGCGAGCATAATCAATGCAATATTGATAACTTTGGTAACTAAATCATGCAGGACGTTTCACTCGACAATACCGACCGGAAAATACTCAACCTGTTGCAGAGCAACCCGGGCATAAATGCGACCGCCATCGGTGAACGAATCGGCCTGTCGCAGTCCGCTTGCTGGCGACGGATGCAGCGAATGCGGGAGGAAGGTGTGATGCGTGACCACCCGGTGATACTCGATCGGGAGAAGGTCGGTTTGACGACCATGGTGTTCGCGCATGTAAAACTCACCTCGCACGGCCGCAGTAATCTTTCGTCGTTTGCGGATGCCATCAAAGAGTACCCGGAGGTCATGGACTGCTACGTCGTCCTCGGCAATGTTGATTTTCTGCTGCGCATCGTCGCGGCGGACATCAAGGCTTACGAACAGTTTTTTTTCGAGAAGCTGTCGCAGCTGCCTGGCATCCAGGAAGTCACATCGAGCATTGTTCTTTCCGACATCAAGCACACGATGGCCTTACCCATCTAAAGAAAAATACGGTGACAGTGACCATATTTACGTTATTTCA
>CAXBJV010000036.1:0-36600 GCA_963976215.1 uncultured Woeseiaceae bacterium
GTGGCAAGTAGAGTTTGCCGAGCGCAGCCGGGAACAGGAGCGCCTCGCGGAAACGACGTGAATTTGGAGCACCGCTCGATCAACAATAAATAAAAGGCAGGGGGAATGCGAATGGGAGCGTCAGGAACCACCAATCGTTTATCAGTATTTGGATTAGCTACATTGTTGCTTGTTTTGCTCGTTACGAGTGGTTGCGCGACGATAATAAAAGGAACGACGCAATCCATTCCGGTTAGCTCGGACCCATCGGGCGCGGATATCCTCGTCGATGGCATGTTGGTTGGCTCAACACCAGCTGACATTGAGTTCAAGCGAAAGCGTGACCACCTAGTTGTAATCGAGAAGAAAAATTATGGGCCAAAAAGTATCGCTGTCGTCAAGAATGTTGGGGGCGCCGTTTGGGGAAATATTATTGCCGGAGGATTAATTGGTTGGGGTGTGGATGCCGCATCCGGTGCTCAGAACAACCTCTCGCCCGCGACAATATTCGTCAGACTGGAGAAGCTCGGGGAAGGCGTTCAAGCGGTTTCCTCAGATTCCGACTCTTCCGCTGGAATCCGGAAACTCAACGACCTAGATCAGATGAGGGATAACAAGCAAATATCAGACGAAGAATACACTAGGGCACGTATCGCAATCATACAAAAATATTTCCCGGAAATGATTCCAAAACCAGAAGACTTAGATGCTGCAGATACGCCGACGCCCGATCCCGACCCGTAATTATTTGGTTTGTATTGAATTTCAATTTCACCTGGCTCGGCCGCAAACCATCCCAGCCAAGAATTGCATGTAATTCACATCAATCCGGCACCAATCGCGATTGGAAGTGCAAGGTACTTAGTTTTCGAGTGGGGTTCTACAATAATCGCGGGTATGATTGCGCCATTGTTTTTCACGTATCAAGCAATCAATATTAACAGACCACAGAACGACGATTTAGGCCAACGAGACATGCCATCGAGCAATCGCTTGCAAGTACTGGTTGGCAACAGCATTGTTCCACCGAGCCCAAAGCATGAACTGCTCGTGGCATTCAGATTCGGCCCATCGTCCGATATTGAAGATCACCCCGCGGTTGTCGACACGCATCTCGACCCGATCGGGCACAATGTCCTGTACGAATGTTGGTGGGTCGCAAATTCTGTTTCCTATCACACGATTCGCGGAATTCGCATCGCAGAATGCGCAGATTACTCGGTCCTGATTCAGGAAAGCATTGCACACACTAACGATGGTTTTGTCGGCCAAACGCAATCAGCGTACAGCGACATGTTCAGCGCATTACAGACATGTACCCACACGCAAATCGCCAAAGTGTGGAATTACGTCGGCGCAATAAACGAAGGTGACGGTGACGAGGAGCGCTACCGAAAATTTTCTGTCGGTCGAGCCAAAGCTTTTTCGGAGTTCGCTCTGGCTGACAGCGATGCGCCGGCGGCGACCGGTATCGGCACGCGAGCCCACCGGGGCCTGACGACGATCACACTGGCGTCGAGCCACGCCCAGTTTCTTCTCGAAAACCCCCGCCAAATCAGCGCCTTCCAGTACCCGCGGCAATACGGTCCGATAAGTCCGAAGTTTGCGCGAGGAGCGTCAGTCGTTGCGGGCGACCACACGCTGCAACTGCTATCCGGTACCGCCTCAATCGTGGGTCACGAATCCCTGCACCCCTACGACTCCAGCTTGCAACTCGACGAAACTCTTAAGAACATCGCAGCATTGTGCGAGACAATGCCGATTCTTGATGGCGGCGGAATTTTTCGCGTTTATATGAGAAACGTCGACGACTACGAGAGTGTCAGGGACAAGCTCATCTCCGACTTTCACTTTGATCGTCGACAACTTGTTTTCTTGTGCGGTGATATTTGCCGGCGCGAACTACTCGTCGAACTTGATGGCGTTCGAGTAACTTAAGCGCTCGCACATTACGCCGAATCTCTTTTTTTCCCCGATTTATTTTTTCTCGATTTTTTCGGCGGCGGTGGTTCACCATCGAACAACCAGTGCTCGATAGGCTTTTTGAGAAAGATCGGAAATAGCCAGAACGCGACACCCAGAAATATCGGCCCCCATGGCGGGGATATCTGCACGATATTCACCGGCCACATGAATGCCTGCACGGTATTTTTAAACGAATCGATAACAAACGCGAGGAAATAGCCGATGACGTCGCCATCAAATAGCCGGCCGATATCTTTCACGTCATCCAGTATAGAGCCGGCCTCCAGGTACAGGAACGTTATCGCAAAACCGCACGCGTACAGCCCGCCGCCGCGTACGTCCCAGACTTTGCGAAACCAGGTCTTGAACCAGCCATGCGATTTCGCTGGAAGCGCACGCGCTTCATGGCCAAGCCGTTCGGAAATGGTTTGCTTGTTCAGGTTTTGTCGAGCTTTGAAAATTTCGAGCCCTCCAGCGTCAGGTTGTACATCAGCCCCTTGGAGCCGTAGATAAACCCGACCACCGGATCCTTGATGTTCTGGCTGTCGATCGTCTTGCCCGCACCAAGATCGATTAATGCGACGGACCCGTCAACACCGACCTTCCAGCCATTCGAGTTCCTGAATTTCGCCAGCGCTTCACGAGTAAGAAACACGATGACAATGGATTTAGCCTGCGCGCCCAGCTGCAAGCCGATGGACCCGGACGTCGTGCGATAGTAGTCAACGGTCCGCCCGCCGACGCGCAGCACCCCTTCACCCGTCTCAGCGCCTACGCCGACACCAACCTTGATGACACGCGGAAACACCAGGTAACCAGCGGCCTGCTGCAGAAAGATGTCAGCACCGTCGATATCATCGCGAAAAATTTCGAGGGCGTTATTGGCATCACGGTCAATTTTTTCGCCAGAGGCTGCCAGCACGGTGCCTGCAATCAGCACCGCAAGCAGAGTGCCGCCCCAACGAAGCATACTTCGATAGATTTTCATGGCTGATCCTGTGTTGTGCCCAAGCGGATGGCCGCAGTTGGCACAATAATAACGCAAAAGCCGTCGCGAACGCGCGCTGGAACGGTGCGGCTCTATTTTGACGTGTTTGTTGCCGGTGGCATCAGTGATGGCGGGATAGCCGCGCGGCGGCGATTCTCCTGCGGCGGATAGTTGGCCGCCAGGTAATCCAGCAATTGCGCCTCGGTATCCGCATCGAACTGCCACAGATTCTGGGTTGCCTGCATCCAGCGGATGATATCGAGCCAGGTCTGTCGATCCGCGCGCTGGCTGGTCACCAGCGCATGCGAATGGCAGCCACCGCAATGCGCGCGTGCCAGCTCCCACCCCGGGTTGACCTTCAGGCCCGTTGTCGGGTCCGTTTCGGCGCCAGCGGCGAGCATTGGCAGCAGCAACGCTATGGCAGCGAACAACCTCATGCGCTGACCATCACCGCAATTCGATGGCATGCATTGTTGAGATAGCCACGTGGATTCCAGCCCGGCAGGACCATGGGCTGCGCCTGACCGCGCTTGTCGGTGGCACGCGCCCAGACTTCGTAATACCCCGGCTGCGGAAACTCGACCGTGGTGCTCCAATGCTGCCACGCAAGGCGATTAACCGGCTTCTTCAGTTTCGTCCGCTGCCAGCTTGCACCGAAGTCGATTGATGTCTCGACCGATCTCACCGCGAGATCCCCCGCCCATGCATGGCCGCGAATATCGAGCGGCTTCTGCAGCGGTGTTTCAATGCCAGACTTCGGAAAAGTAATCAGTGACTTCACCGGCATCGATTCGATGATGCACATGTCTTCGTCGGCGACTGCTGTGCCGGGTGCGACTGGCTTGCAGGGCACGCGGTACGACTGTCCGGTCATTTTCGCGCCGTCGTGTACACGGTCCCTGATCAGCAATTTTGTCAGCCACTTGCCGCTGACCGATGCCGGCCAACCGGCACACAGCATGCGCACCGGAAAACCGTGCAGTTCCGGCAGCGGCTCACCGTTCATCGCCCAGACAATCAACGACTCGTCTTCGACCGCTTTACGCACTGGCACACCACGCGATATCGGCTGTTTCGTCGGGTCACCGGACAGGTGCGTATCGGCCGCCTCGTAAGCGATGTAAACAGCGTTGTCACCAATACCGCACTCCTGCAACACGTCACGCAGCCGCACCCCGGTCCAGGTGGGACAACCGATCGCGCCGGTGGTCCATTGATTGCCTTTCGCGGGCGGATAGAACTCGGAGCGTCCATTGCCGCCGCATTCAATTTGCAGCTGCAAGGTGCGGTGTTTGAAGCGCTCCTGGATCTCGCCCAGAGTGAACACCTTCGGTCGCTCGCAAGCCTCGCCTTCGACGCGAATTTGCCAGGCAAGCGGATCCATATCGATTGTCGAGGGTGGTACACCATTGTTGCGTACGAACAAACGTGACGACGGCGTGACCGGGTCATCCAGCAAATGTGCCGGTGTTTCCGCATTGATCGGCCGATCGTTCAGCACCAGCAGGCCGGACTTTCCGGGAATCGCAAACGGCTGATCCGACTGCGCCAACGCGGCCGGTATCAGTCCACCGGGCATGTATTTTGCAAACGGTATGCTGGCACCGACTACTGCAGCCATAGCTGCAAGCCCCGACCCCTTAACAAAACCGCGCCGCGTCAGCTTGTCAGCTTTGCGTCCCCACAGGGCCTCGTCGGCGCGTTCCGGATCGTGTGCATACAGTTCGTGCAGGCCTTTTTTTTCAACCATTTTTCGCGGCATCCAGGTAGGTTTGCAACATCGTCCGCAGCGTATCACGAAGCTCCGCGGCCTTTGTCACATTGAAATGCAAACTGTGTTCGTCCATGTACGCGCGCTGCGCGATCTCGAGTTGCAGCGCATGGATGTTGTTGGCGGGCTCGCCGTAGTGGCGCGTTATGTAGCCGCCTTTAAAGCGGCCGTTAAGGACACTGCTGTAAGCGCTGTCGTCAGCGACTGCCGCGACCGCCTGTTCGATCGCAACCGCGCAGCTCATTGAGCCATTGCTGCCGAGATTCAGCGCAGGCAGCTGCCCGTCGAACAGGCGCGGTACCAGGCTCGGTATTGAATGTGCATCCCACAGCAAGGCGTATCCGTATTGTGATCGCAACGCATCCAAAGTATCGGCAATACATGCATGGTATGGGCGCCAGTAGGTGTCGACCCTATGCACCTTTTCGGCATCGTTAATGCCGTCGATCTCTGTATACAGTGGCTCGCCCGCAAAGGTCTGCTGCGGGCACAAGCCGGTCGCGACCTGCCCCGGATACAGCGCGTCATCTTGCGCCGAGCGATTGAGATCAACTACGTAGCGAGAATAGTTCGCGATCAGCATACTGGCACCGGTCTCGCGTGCAAATTCGTACAACTTCGCAACATGCCAGTCCGTGTCCGGAATCGCGCGGCCTGCGTCCGTCATCCGGGATTCGATCTCTGCCGGAATATTCCGCCCGTCATGCGGGACACTGATCAGCAGTGGCTGCTCGCCCCGGATAAAGCGATAAAGCTCGCTCACGTGCTCAGGCTGGGCAGAATGGATGCGGCGTGTTCAGCATACGCTCCCCGATTGATGCTATCCGCAACCAGCCGGATATCGTTCGACAGCGAACGATCTTCCTCGAAAACCGGTGACAGTGACCTAATTTCGCCGATGACCGATTCTATGACCGGCGAACTCTTTTTCGGATGGTGAAATTCGATGCCTTGTGCTGCGGCGAGCAACTCAATCGCAATGATATTCGCAACGTTATCCAGCATCGTGTGCAGCCGGCGTCCCGCATACGTCGCCATACTGACATGATCTTCCTGGTTCGCCGAGGTCGGCAGGCTGTCGACGCTGGCAGGATGGGCATGCGATTTGTTTTCGGACGCAAGCGCAGCGGCTGTGACCTGCGCCATCATGAAGCCGCTGTTCAGGCCGCCGTCCTTGACGAGGAATGCCGGCAAACCACTCATGTGTGAGTCGATCAACAACGCGATACGGCGTTCGGACAGCGCACCGATTTCTGCAATAGCGAGCGCCAGGTAGTCCGCCGCAAGTGCCACCGGCTCGGCGTGAAAATTGCCGCCGGACAGCACCGAATTCGAATCTGTGAACACCAGCGGATTGTCGGTTACTGCATTGGCTTCAGTTTCGAGAACCGTGCAGACATGCCGCAATACGTCGAGGCATGCTCCCATGACCTGTGGCTGGCAACGGATTGAATACGGGTCCTGTACCCGGTCGCACTCAATGTGTGAAGCGCGGATATCACTGCCATGCATCAGCTCGCGCAACACTCCGGCGACGGCCGTCTGCCCGCCGTGGCCGCGAACATTTTGAATGCGCTTGTCGAAGGGTGTATCACTGCCCTGCACTGCATCCGACGAAATCGCGCCAGCGACCAGGCCGCCCGCGATCAGGTTTTCGGTCCGGAACACCGCAGTCAAAGCCAACGCAGTTGATACCTGCGTGCCATTCAATAGTGCCAGACCCTCTTTTGGCCCGAGCGTTATTGGCTTTAACCCCGCATGCTGCAGAGCCGCGCTGGCCGGCATGATGGCCTGCCCGACGCGAACATCGCCAATACCCAGCAACACACCCGCCATGTGCGCCAGCGGTGCCAGGTCGCCCGAAGCACCGACGGAACCCTGCGACGGAATACAAGGGTAGATCTCATTGTTGATTAATCCGCACAGCGCCTCGACCAACGTCAGTCGCACGCCGGAGAAACCTTCTGCGAGCGCAATGACTTTCATCAACATGATCAGGCGCACGGTCTCGTCAGTCAGTAATTCGCCGACGCCGACCGCGTGCGAGCGCACCAGGTTTTCCTGCAATTGTGCCAGCTCGTCAGTTTCGATCTTTACCTGCGCCAACTGGCCGAACCCGGTATTGACGCCGTACACGCGATCGCCACCTGCGACGACATCGTCGACCAGTTCGTTGGCCTCCGCGATGCGAACCTTTGCTTTGCCGCCGATGGACACCTGTACCGGCTCCTGCCATACGCGACGCAATACATCGAGCGTCACCAGTTGATTGTCGATAACGAGGTTCATCGATTACTCCCCTTTCTTATCATCGGCAGGTTCAGCCCGTGTTCTTCGGCACATTCGATGGCAATGTCGTAGCCAGCATCCGCGTGGCGCATCACGCCACTCGCCGGATCGTTCCACAACACTCTGCCGATACGCTGGTCTGCATCTTCGCTACCGTCGCAAACAATCACCAGGCCTGCATGCTGTGAATAGCCCATACCGACACCGCCGCCATGGTGCAACGACACCCAGGTCGCGCCACCGGCCGTACTGAGCAAGGCATTCAGCAGGGGCCAGTCCGACACCGCATCGCTGCCATCGCGCATGCTTTCTGTTTCACGATTCGGACTCGCGACGGAGCCGCTATCGAGATGGTCACGGCCGATGACGACGGGCGCTTTCAACTCGCCGCTACGGACCATCTCATTGAAAGCCAGCCCCAGTCGATGCCGCTGTCCCAATCCGACCCAGCAAATGCGCGCCGGAAGACCCTGGAACTGAATACGTTCGCGTGCCGCATCGAGCCAGTTATGCAAATGCGCGTCGTCGGGAATCAATTCCTTGACCTTGGCATCGGTCTTGTAAATATCTTCCGGATCGCCGGACAATGCGGCCCAGCGAAATGGCCCGATACCGCGACAAAACAGCGGCCGCACATAGGCTGGCACGAAGCCCGGGAAATCGAATGCGTCCTCCACGCCTTCATCCAGCGCAACCTGGCGGATGTTATTGCCGTAGTCGAATGTCGGGATGCCCTGTTTCTGAAAGTCGAGCATCGCCCGCACGTGCACCGCCATGGATTTCACCGCGGCTGCGACAACGGCCTCAGGATCACTGCCTCGTTTCGAAAGCCACTCCTTGACCGACCAGCCAGCCGGCAAATAGCCGTTGGCGGGATCATGCGCGGATGTCTGGTCTGTTACGGCGTCGGGTTTGATGCCGCGACGAATCATTTCCGGAAGCACTTCTGCCGCATTTCCGAGCAGCCCGACCGAGATGGCTTTTTTCTGCTGTACCGCGTCATCGATTATCGCCATCGCGTCGTCAAGTGTTTCGGCGCGCGTATCGAGGTAGCCGGTTTCGAGGCGCATATCGATGCGGTCCGACTGGCATTCGACGGCCAGCATCGACGCACCCGCCATGGTCGCGGCCAGTGGCTGCGCGCCGCCCATGCCGCCGAGCCCGGCGGTCAGTATCCAGCGGCCAGCCAGGTCGCCATCGTAGTGCTGCCGGCCCATCTCAACGAAAGTTTCGTAAGTGCCCTGTACGATCCCCTGGCTGCCGATGTAGATCCACGAACCGGCCGTCATCTGCCCGTACATCATCAGGCCTTTTTTATCGAGTTCGCGAAAATGATCCCAGTTCGACCAGGCCGGCACCAGATTCGAGTTTGCGATCAGCACGCGTGGCGCATCTTTATGCGTCTTGAAAACACCGACCGGCTTGCCCGACTGCACCAACAGGGTTTCGTCAGCCTCCAGCGCACGCAGCGCGTCAACGATCGCATCGAAGCATTCCCAGTTACGCGCCGCCTTGCCGATCCCGCCGTAAACGACCAGGTCCTGTGGCCGTTCCGCGACCTGCGGATCGAGGTTATTCATCAGCATGCGCAGGGGCGCTTCGCTGAGCCAGCTTTTCGCCGACAGCTCGGTGCCGGTCGGCGATTTGATAATTCGTGTCATTGTCGAAGATTCTCCAGTTGCACGACATGCGACGATGCCGTTCGTTGGGTTCCCGGTGGCGTAAAGTGCCCCGTCAGTTCATAGCGACTGCCCGGATGGTGCAATCGCGAAAAGGTCACCGGCCGCTTGTCCGACCAGGTGCGGCGAATCACGACCAGGCAGGCCTCGCCTGGCTCCATCTGCAAGTAATTGCGGATCGCCTCGTTCGGGATATTGGCCCGGACGGCCTGCTCCGCCTCCTGCAGCGGTGCAATGCCGGTGAGATAGGCGCTCGGCGTAATAGCGTCGAAATCCTGCTCAAGAATTTGCGGCGCGAAACTGTGCAGTACATGGCGGTCTTCGACCTGGATCGGCACGCCGTTCTCGCAATGCACGAGTAACAGGTGGCAGACATCCGTACCCTGGTCTACATGCAGGGCTTTGGCGATTTCGCCGCGTGCGTGTTGCAGAGAGTGGCGCAGAACGCGACTGGAATGCGCGTGCCCGCGCTGTGCAATTTCATCTGCGATATTTTGCACTTCGAGCACATCCGAGCGCGCACGGTAGTCCGACACGAACGTGCCGCGCCCGGCGACCCGTTCCACGTAGCCTTCATCGGTCAATTCCCGCAATGCCCGATTGGCTGTCATGCGCGAAACCCGTTTGGACTCCACCAGTTCGTTTTCCGACGGCACGCGGTCGGCGGGCTGCAGTTCGCCGCTGGAGATCTTCTCGATGATGAAGTCTTTCAACTCCTGGTAGCGTGGTTTCGAGCCGCTCATGCGCTGTCTCCCAGGTTGGCGATCGCTTCGGCATAGGCCCGTCGTGCATGGTCACGCTGCACGTGCCTGGCGCCTGTAACACACCATTTACCGTTGACCATGACGCGCTCGACCGGCAGCGGATACCCTGAAAAGACCAGCGCGTCGATGCGCGAGGCATCATCGTGCCCGGTCAGCATTGGGTCGTCGTCGCAAAGCACCACGAAATCCGCGGCGCCGCCAACTTCGAGCTGGCCGCTGCCGAGGCCACCGGCTGCCGCACCGCCCTCGAGCGCCCTTTGAAACAACTCGCTGCCAACGTGACTGTGCCGCAGCGACGCAACGTTGCGTGTTTGCGTGGCGAGCCGCTGCCCGTACTCGAGCCAGCGCAGTTCTTCGAACGGATTGATTGACACATGACTGTCCGATCCGATAGCGATGCGCCCGTCGTGTTTCAGGAACTCGTGCAGCGGGAACAGCCCGTCGCCGAGGTTTGCCTCGGTACTCGGGCAAAGGGCTACGACAGCACGTGTTGCGGCCAGTGCTGCGGTCTCGTCGCGGTTCATGTGCGTGGCATGAACCAGACACCAGTTGCCGCCCACGTCGAAATTATCCAGCAGCCACTCGACCGGCCGCTGACCGTAGGCTGCCTCGCATTGCTCAACTTCCGCTTGCTGTTCGGCGATGTGCAGGTGCATCGGCACCACCGTATCGGCTGCGACTTTCTCGATCGCGCGCAACGATTCAATTGAAACCGCACGCAGGCTATGGGCGCCGATACCAACATTGACCGTTGCCGATGCGGCTTGTGCCGCGCGCGCCTGGTGGCCGAGATAATCCTCGATCGACTGCGCAAAGCTGCGCTGGTGTTCGAGTGGTTGCGGTTGATCGAATCCAGCGCGCTCGTAATGCACTGGCACGTAAGTCAGGCGGATACCACTTTCTTCCGCAGCCGTAGCAATGGCCGCGTACATCGAATCCACCGCGTCCGGGTTGCGCGGGTCCTTGTGCAGGTAGTGAAATTCTGCGACCGCGGTGTAACCGCTGCACAGCATCTCGCAATAGGCCTGTCGAGCAATTGCCGTAAGCGTCTCCGCGTCGACGGACCCTGCCAGCGCATACATCCGCTCCCGCCAGGACCAGAAATTATCGCGGCCGGCGGGTGACCGCTGTTCGGTATGCCCGGCAAGTGCACGCTGGAAAGCGTGGCTGTGTGCATTGCACAAACCCGGGATGACGAAGCCAACGAGCGTATCCCCCGGCATCGCCTGGACACCGGTTTCGAGCGACGACAGCTGCCCGCCGTCGATGCCGAGGCGGACGTTGTCCTGCCAGCCCGAAACCAGCAGCGCTTTTTTCGCAAATACAGTAGCCATACCGTTCCTGTCAGGTTGTATATACAGGCTAGACCATGCTAACGTCGCTTGCAACCACGACGAAGGAAACACCGGACACCGCAATGCATGAATGGGACCTGCTGCTGACCGACGCGCGCGTCGCGACACTCTGCGATGGCGTTAGCGAGTACGGCATTGTTGACGGCCCGGCGGCGATTGCCATCTGCGACGGTAATATCGCCTGGCTGGGCGATATGACAGCGCTCCCGGAACACGTCAGCAAGGAACAACGCTCCGTGAACGGCCGCTGGCTCACACCGGCGCTGATCGATTGTCATACGCACCTGGTGTTTGGCGGTGACCGTGCTGCCGAGTTTGAGCAACGACTCCACGGCGCGAGTTATGAAGATATCGCCAGGGCCGGCGGCGGCATCATGTCAACGGTACGCGCAACCCGAACCGCCAGCAGCGATGAATTGTTCGACAAGGCCCTGCCCCGACTGCAGGCACTCGCCAGCGAAGGGGTCGCAAGCGTTGAAATAAAGTCCGGCTACGGCCTCGATGTCGACACCGAGATCCGGCTACTCGAAGTTGGCCGGCGCCTGGGCGAGGCATCGGCAGTCAGCGTGCGCACGACCTTGCTCGCCGCGCATGCAGTGCCGCCCGAGTACAAGGACAATGCCGACGGCTATATCGCGATGGTATGCGACGAGCTGTTGCCGATGGTCGCAGACCGGAACCTCGCCGATGCGGTTGATGCTTACTGCGAAACGTTCGCATTCAATACGCGGCAAATCGCAACGGTGTTCGAAAAAGCATCCTCGCTTGGCCTGCCGTTAAAGCTGCACGCGGACCAGCTCAGCGACGGCGATGGCGCCGCACTCGCTGCACAGTTCAATGCGCTATCCGCGGATCACCTCGAATACACCACCGACGCCGGTGTCGCGGCGATGGCGGCCGCCGGATCTGTCGCCGTGTTGTTGCCCGGCGCTTTCCTGACGCTGTCGGAAACCCAACTTCCCCCGCTCGCTGCATTACGCAGTCATGCGGTGCCAATTGCGATAGCTACTGACTGTAATCCCGGCACATCGCCAATTTGCTCGCTGCGCACGGCAATGATGCTTGCAGCGCGCCTGTTCAAGCTGACGCCAGAAGAATGCATCGCCGGCACGACACGTGAAGCGGCGCGCGCACTCGGCATTCTCGGCGATCGCGGCACCCTCGAAACAGGCAAGCGAGCCGACATTGCAATCTGGGATATCGAACACCCACGCGAACTTGCGTACTGGTTTGGAACACCACAACTGGCGGAACTCATCATTCGAGGGCACACTAGCCGCCCTTGAACGCTCACCTGGTCAATTCCCGCCGATTCATCGTGACGCTCGGCCTGCTCACCGCGGTCGCCGCGCTTACGGTCGATCTCAGCCTGCCCGCGATTCCCGCCATGGTCGATGCGCTGGGTACAAGCCTGTCGCGTGGACAGCAGATCGTGGGGACCTTCATGTTCGGCATGGCACTGGGCCAAATCCCGGCCGGCCTCGCTGCAGATCGTTTTGGCCGCTTGCCGACGATCTACGGTGGCATGAGCCTGTTTCTGATCGGCGGCATCGCAGCCGCCGTCGCCGACGATATCAGCCTGCTGCTCGCCGCAAGATTTGTACAGGGCATGGGCGGTGCGTCAGCCGTTGTTGTGTCGAGGGCCGTCGTACGCGACATTTCGAGCGGCAAAGACGCCGCTCGCCTGATGTCACTGATGACGATGATCTTCACGGCGGCACCGGTAATCGCGCCCAGTATCGGTGCGTTCCTGGTGTCGCATTGGGGCTGGCGCGCGCCGTTTATAGTCATTGTCTTTTGCGGGGCGGCGCTGCTCGGCGGTGTACGCATCAACCTGGTCGAAACGCACACGCCGAATACCACGGAGAATTTGCCACGGCAATTGCTGTCGAGTTTCAAAGAATTCTTTTCTTACCGGCAGAGTATTTTCGGGCTGTTACTGATGGTTTTGCCACCGGCGGGTTTCATGTCGGTTATTGCCGTGTCGGCCGCGCTGACCGTCGACATTTATGGTTTTTCAATCGAGCAATACGGACTGATTTTCGCTTGTGCGGGGCTATCTATCCTGCTCGGGTCCGCGGTAAACCGCTGGCTGGTCATGCGATTTGATGTGCTGCAACTGGTCAAGCTGGGTGTACTGCTGATTTTTATCGCGAGCGCCCAGTTGCTTGTTGTCGTTTGGCTCGACAGTGCACCGTTCTGGTGGGTCTGGAGTTGCGTTTGCCTTTACATGTTCACGATCGCAATCCTGATATCCAATGCCACGGTGCTAACGCTTGATCCACTGCCGAAAATTGCCGGCGTCGCATCGTCAATTATTGGCACCTTGCAGAATGTTTTCGGCGCATCCGGCGCCATCCTTGGCGCACTGATTTACGACGGGACCGTACGCAATACCGTACTGATCATGGGTTCGGCCGGCGCGCTGACGACCGCCATTTTTATCCTGCGCCCGCTGCTTGCTCCGGGGCCGCTGGTGCACCACCCGGATGAACTCGCGCGCGACTAGTCCGTCACGGTCAATACTTCGCCAACGGGTTTGCGTGTCTGCGTCGGGGTCAGTTTCGGATAACCGAACCAGATCAGCCCGACAACAAACACGGCATTCTCATCGACCCCGAGAATGTCAAAGAATCGCGCATCGCGAATGATGGGACCACTGGTCCATTTGCAGCCGACACCGGCTTTCCACAAATACAGGGCCAGGTTCTGCACGGCAGCTGAGCAGGCCGCATAATCCTCCTGTTGCCGCAGCTCGTCGTCCGAACGCTGGCACGTGACCGCCAACCAGCCCGGTTTCTGCGACCACTTCTCGCGCTTGAAGGCAGCAGCATCCTCACCTTTTCTGGCGCTGACTATGTCATGGCACAAGTCGAGGCAGCGCTCAATTGCCTGCTTGCCGAGCAGATGAAAATGCCAGGGCTCGGTAACGTGATGATTGGGCGCCCAGGTCGCCGCCTCTATCGCCTCGCGTACCAGTCCTGTCGGCACCGGCGTGTGCAGAAACAGCTCGATGGTCCGGCGCCCTTGCAGTACCTCGCCGAATTCGCGTAATTCCTGCGTCTCGTAACTCGGCGATTTATTCTTCATAAAAGCGGCTCACTGGCGCGTCCCCGCACATTCACTGGTGCACGAAGACTAACATCGGTCAGCCTCAATCTGCAGCAGCGATCAACTCCGCCGCTACGAGCAGCTTGTCCGCCGGCAGCCGGTGCTTGTAATTGGCGTTCGTGAATGCGAAACGAATCACACCGTCAGTGTCGATAGCAAAGACTGCCGGTACCGGTAGAACGGCGTGCTTCTGCATCGACGAGCCCTCAATATCCTGCCCCTTCTCGTGGCGACCCTTGATCGTTGCGCTGGAAGCGCGAAACGCAATCCCGAGCGCCATCGACGCCTGAGCATCCGCATCCGACAACAGCGTGTAATCGAGCCCGGCAATATCCGACTGCGTCTCCATACTCAGGCTGGCAAACAACTGATCCGGCCGGTCACCGCTGAGGAACCACACGTCAACTCCCAGCTTGCGAATTTCCGGAATGACATGTCGCATATCCGAAAGATAGCTATTACAAAACGGGCACCAGCCACCACGATACGCCAGCAACACGATTGGCCGTTGCAGAGACTGTGGATCGAACTCAACCAGGGCCCCGTCGACATCGCGCAGCTTGAATCGGGGCGCCCTGTCACCAACCTGCAATGGCTCGATCGAATCTGCGTTGTCTGCGACCGGCACGTCCGCATGACCCGAACGAATGGTCAGGCTGGACAAAGCGGCGCTGGCGAATAGCGCGATCAGGATAATCTGCAAGTATGGGCGTAGGTTCATGTTGGCTTTCTCGTAGTGGGTTTCACTACAAGACCAAGGCACCGCGGTTTTTATTTCAGGCGTACGCCCGATATTTCTCTTTACATCGCTTTTTCAAGTAAATCGCTGCTACCGACCTGCTTGGCGCCTCTGCAACGTGCTTTCGCTCGGTACATGGCCTGGTCCGCCTCTCGCAGCAGGCCGGTCAGAGTATTGGCATTTTCCGGGTACAGCGCCAGGCCGATGCTCGCGGCACAATGCAATTCCTGCCCGCCGACTATGTATTTTTCGTCTAACGCGCGCGTCAGCCGCCGCGCCAGCCCGTCGGCAACGTCGGCCGCTACCTCCGGCACGAGCGCCACGAACTCATCACCGCCAGGACGGCCGATAATGTCGCAGGAGCGCAGGCTTTTACGCAGCCTCTCTGCCGCGATAGTCAGTAGTTGATCGCCTATTTCGTGCCCGTAGAGATCGTTTACTCGCTTGAAATCGTTGAGGTCGATAAATAACAGGGCGCCGGTCGCGTCGTCTGCGCTATCGCTGAGCCGTCGCGTCGCCTGCCGCTCGAAGCCGCGCCGGTTCAGTACCCCGGTCAGCGGGTCTGATGTCGCGATCGATTCCATCTGCCGCTCTTTCGCTTTGGTATCCGTGATGTCTACCAGCGTCGCCGCAATATCGTCGCCGACCGGTTCGCAAATCATCCGCAGCCACCGCGCCGAACCTTTGTGTCTGTGATAGACCTCGACGTCGAGACCACGCTCTTCCGCCACGGCGCTATCGAATTCCTCAAGAATGCGGCAGGCCTCATCATCATCCATTCCCGACGTAGCAAGGTTGATCAATTCCCGTGCGGTGCAATCGGTTATCTCGCTGGCGGCAACACCGAGAAAACGCCCCGCTGCAGCGTTCGCGAAGATGCTGCGCAGCACTTTGCTGCCGGCATCATTCAGCACCCAGCGAAAGCGAACGATACCGTTCACCGAATGGTCGATGAGTGTACGCAACAGCTTCTCGCTCTTGCGGACTTCAGATTGTGCATTTTCGACATCACTGACGTCTCGAAACATCAGCACCTGGCCACCCGCGTGGCGAGCCCGGTGCGACTTTATTTCGGACACCTGGACATGCAAAAAGCGGCCGGTCGCGGTCAGCATTTTTTGCGGCTGGCCGGAATTCAGCGCTTCGAATACTTCCGGTGAATCGTCACCAAACAAATCTTCAAGCGGTGCGCGTAAGGCATCGGACTCCCGAATCGTCAACATGGTTTCAGCCGTATGATTGAGGCCGATCACGCGGCAATTGTCATCGATAACGACAACCGGGTCCTGCATGTTCTGGAACACCGTCTCATACGCCAGCGGCGTGAACTCGATCATCTCTTCGCCAAGGATCAGCCATGCGTATACCGGCAGCATCGCGACAAACGCGAACGGGATAATGGATACTGTTTGCGGCCCGAAGCCCATGTCGTAAGCGGCCGCTGTTCCGAGTGGCACGACGCAGGCCGCCGCCAGCCAGAACAGGCCGCGCCGTTGTGCCGGCGCCACGCGCGTCCGGTGCATCACCAGGGTCAGAATCGCTGCCGCGATCAACGCATAACTGTAAGGCAGATGAACGTACAGGAACCAGGGGCCCCAGCGTTCCGGCCGCGTCAAAAATTCGCCCGCTTCATTGGCAATCGGCAGTAGCCACATGAATTCATGGTAGACATTGCTCGCCGCCAGGGTGACCGATGCCAGCGGTATGAGCGTCAGCAACAGCAGCGTTCGGCTCGGGGTGTCGTACCCGGTGTATTCACGAAAACAGACGTAGGCGGCCACGGGCACCATCGCCGTACCGACAAAGTGCGCCGTGCGGCCTATGGAAAACACCGCGAAACTGCTGGATAACAGCTCGATCGCGCCACCCATAACCCAGATACTGACGAGCATGAACAGTACCCCCACCGGCACGCCGCCGGGCGTACGCTTGCTGCTGACCAGGCGCACGCCGAGTGACAGATAGCACGCGGCGCTGAAGATCAGCAAGGTGGACAACAGGACGTCCAGGTTCATGATTTTCCACGTCGAATCGAGATAAGGCCCGTATTTATGGTACGCGGCGGGCAGACCGTATTCGTCGACCTGTTTCTCAGCTTTGTCGATTGCATGCTGCCAGGGGTGGGCGATTTTTCACACGCAGCCGCCGCAGAACCCTTAATTCCCGGGAAGAATAAGATTAAGCTATTGTTTTATCAGATGTTCTGGGTTTCTGTGACGCAGTTGCTGGGCGCTTCCGCAAAGATCGCCTAGATTCGCGATAATCACTGCGAATAGACGTAATTCGACACAATGGATCTCAAGAAAACAGTCCGCATTCTCATGAAGCCGCGTTCCGGTGCCGACGGCAGCGACCGCAATGTCTGGTCCGGCCCGATCGAATCGGGCGAGTTCGAGCTGGTCTCCACGATGATGCTGCAGAATATTCTCGAGGCGGATGACGGCAGTGCGAAAGAGCAATTGAAACAGGTCGCGGAATTCGATATCGAGGGTACTGGCCTGCTCGCGCACAATGCCACGAACGACAGCTACGAAATTGTCGACGGCGAAGGTAACGAGGAATTCTCGCTTGTAACCACGCAAATGCTGCAGCGCATTTTGAAGAAAGACGAGTCGGGCGACCCGGGCATCGAAACGCTTGAAGTCGATAGCGGATTTGACCCTTACAACAGCGACTAAACCATCGGCTCGTCAGGGTGCGGGTCGGGCGGCTTTCTCAGCCGGCCCATTTTTGCACGTCGGGTGCCTGGTAGTCGTCAAACTGTTGCAATAAACCTTGCGGCGTCTCGTCGCACAGCATCATGCGCCGATTCTCAGCGCGCAGGAAACCCTCGGCGACCGCATGATCCAGGTACGCCAGCAAGTGATCGAAATAGCCATCGACATTGAGAAGCCCACACGGTTTGGCGTGAAACTGTAGCTGCCCCCAGGTCAGGATCTCGACGATTTCCTCGAGCGTGCCGAAACCGCCAGGCAGCGCAATAAAACCGTCGGACAATTCGGCCATGCGCGCCTTGCGTTCGTGCATTGACGTTACGACGTGCTGCGCGGTCAGGTGTTGGTGGGCAATCTCCTTCTGCATCAGTGCTTCGGGAATGACGCCAATGACTTCGCCACCTTTGGCGAGCATCGCATTCGCAATCTCACCCATGATGCCTTTGTCTGCACCGCCGTAGACCAGTCCAAAGCCGCGTCGGTACAACTCGGCAGCAAGTGCATTCGCAGCAATCGCGTAGTCGGGCCGACTGCCGCTGTTGGATCCGCAATAAACGCAGATTCTCGACATCATGCGGTATCAGGCCGACCTGGCTTCTGCTTTCGCTTTTGCACCGTGCATGATGGCTGCGATTTCCGGCCGCGACTTCTGCAACTCCTCCGGTGTGAGCGAATCCAGCTCATGCGGGAATACCAGCCATTCTGAAGTTTCCCGCAGAAAATAATCCGGCGTGATATCCGTCTCGTTGCGAGTCGGCTTGAACCACGGCACAGCAACGCGAATGTCTTCGGGCGTATTACCGCGAGCGCGACGTGTCAGCTCATCGATCACCGCCACAATCGTATTGCCGGTGTCGAAAACATCATCCACGATCAACACACGATCATCGTGCCGGATCTTCTTGATAATGTAGTTGAGCCCGTGCACGGCAACTGCGCCGCGTTCACCGACGCCGGTGTAAGAGGACGTTCGAATGGCGATATGGTCGGACTGCACGCCGCAGTATGTCAGCGTTTCCTGCAGCGCCATACCCACTGGCGTTCCGCCGCGCCAGATCGCGATAATCAGTGTCGGCCGAAATCCGCTTTCGAGAATATTGATGCCGAGCTCGATGGAATCTTCGAGCAGGTCCTGGGCTGAAAGTACGGTCTTGTCCATGGTTATTCTCTTGAGTACGGACCAAAGCGTGGCGCTATAATGCCGGGACCCGATTCTAGCGCAGCCAGACCCAGGAATAACAATAATGAATGAGCGATTTATCGCCGCGGATGACCTGCTTCGTGATTCTTTCCAGTTGGCGGCCAATATCTTCGAGGCGGGATTCGAGCCGGACTTCCTTGTCGGGCTGTGGCGCGGCGGCAGCGCCGTCGGTATCGCGGTGCAGGAAGGCCTCGACTATCTCGGCGTAGAAACCGATCACATCGCCATTCGCACCTCCTATACCGGCGCACCGGGCTATTCACAGATGGTCAGCACGGCCGAGGCGATCCGCGTACACGGCCTGCAGTATTTGCTGGAGAACCTCAGCGCACATCACTCGATGCTGATCGTCGACGATGTTTACAGTACCGGGTCCAGCGTCAATGCCGTCATCAAGCAACTTGAGCGCAAAACGCGCCGCAACCTGCCGCACGACATTCGCATCGCAACAGTCTGGTATCGCCCAACCGAAAAGACACTGCGAACCCCGGAATATTTCGTCCACAAGACCAGCGACTGGCTGGTGCTGCCCTACGAAATGGCAGGATTTTCGATTGACGAATTGCGCAGCAATCGCCCCGAAATGTCGGCGCTGATGGATCGTCTCGCGCAGCACCACAACCCGGAAGGCAATAACCGCAGCTAGTCGCAACCGCTGCCCACCGTACGCCGCGAGCAATCAGGCGAGAGATTTGCCGCGCCCCGACTTATAATGCGCGGCTCTGTCGCGCTGCCGCGCGAATAGTTTCACGCGAAAAGGAAAGGCATGAGTACCGCAAAAATTATCTACACGAAGACCGACGAAGCCCCGGCCCTGGCAACCTATTCACTGTTGCCGATCGTCAAAGCATTTACCGACGCCGCCGGTATTGCCGTCGAAACGCGCGACATTTCACTTGCGGCGCGTATTCTCGCCAATTTTTCGGATACGCTGCCTGCCGACCAGCAGGTTAGCGATGCGCTGGCAGAACTGGGTGACCTTGCAAAGACACCCGAGGCCAACATTATCAAGTTGCCGAATATCAGTGCTTCGGTACCGCAACTCCAGGAAGCCATTGCCGAGCTGCAGTCACAGGGCTTTGCTGTTCCGGACTTTCCGGAAGACCCGCAGTCGGATGCCGAGCGCGATGCCAAGTCGCGCTATGCAAAAGTGCTCGGCAGCGCCGTGAACCCGGTACTGCGGGAAGGCAACTCCGATCGGCGTGTCGCCGCGGCCGTCAAGGAGTTTGCACGACAGAATCCACATTCCATGGGTACCTGGAGCAAGGACTCGAAGTCGCACGTCGCACACATGGACGATGGCGATTTCTATTCCAGTGAGAAATCGGCCGTCGTCGAGAAGGACGGCAACCTGACGATAACGTTGACGGCATCAGACGGTACGGAAACAGTCCTGCGCGAGGCGGTCCCGGTGCTGCAGGACGAGGTCGTGGATGCCTCGACGATGGATTGCGCAGCATTGCAGGAATTCTATGCGCGTGAAACCGAGGCAGCCCGCGAACAGGGCGTGCTGCTGTCGCTGCACCTGAAAGCAACCATGATGAAGGTGTCGGACCCGATCATGTTCGGCCATGCCGTAAAAGTTTACTACCGCGAGGTTTTTGACAAGTACGCCGACCTGTTCGCGGAAATCGGCGTTGACGCGAACAATGGCGTCGGCGACGTCTACGCGAAGATCGCCGGGCTCGGTGATGCCGAGCGTGCCGCTATCGAAGCGGACCTCGCCGCTGTGTACGAAAACAGGCCGGCACTCGCGATGGTCGATTCAGACAAGGGCATCACCAACCTGCACGTTCCCAGCGATGTCATCATCGACGCATCGATGCCGGCAGCAATTCGCTCCTCCGGCCAGATGTGGGGCCCCGACGGCAAGCTCGCCGATACCAAGGCAATGATCCCCGACCGCAACTATGCCGGCATCTACCAGCAGGTCATTAGTGACTGCCAGCAACACGGTGCGTTCGACGTTACAACGATGGGCAATGTCTCGAACGTCGGCCTGATGGCGCAAAAAGCCGAAGAATACGGTTCGCACGACAAGACCTTCGAAATCGAGTCGTCCGGAACCGTGCGGGTGACCAATGCAGATGGCGATGTCTTGCTCGAGCATAGCGTCAATGCAGGCGACATCTGGCGCATGTGCCAGACGCGCGACCTGCCGATTCGCGATTGGGTGAGACTGGCTGTCAGCCGCGCGCGCCAAACCGGGCAAGCGGCTATTTTCTGGCTCGACGAACAGCGCGCGCATGATCACCAGTTGATCGAGAAAGTAACCCGCTACCTGAAAGATCACGATACGACCGGGCTGGACATTCGCATTCACGCGCCGGTCGAGGCGATGCAGGCGACTCTCGAACGCGTCCGCAATGGCGAAGACACCATTTCGGTTACCGGCAATGTCCTGCGTGACTACCTGACAGACCTGTTCCCGATTCTGGAACTGGGCACCAGTGCCAAGATGCTGTCGATTGTGCCATTGCTGGCTGGCGGCGGCCTGTACGAAACCGGTGCCGGCGGTTCCGCACCCAAGCACGTGCAGCAATTTCTCGGCGAAGGGCACCTTCGCTGGGATTCCCTCGGTGAATTCCTCGCGCTGGCGGTATCGATCGAAGACATTGCCGAAAAAACCGACAATGCCGCGGCGCGCGTTCTGGCGGATGCGCTAAACGAGGCGAACGGTAAGTATCTAGCCAACAACAAGTCACCATCGCGGAAGGTCAACGAGCACGACAATCGCGGCAGTCATTACTACCTCGCACTGTATTGGGCTGAAGCTCTCGCAAACAACACGGATGATGCGGCACTGGCGAAGAAATTCTCAGCAGCAGCCGCTGAACTGGCCGGGAACGAGGAAGCGATTAATGCTGAACTGCTCGCAGCCCAGGGCACGGCAGTGGATATCGGTGGCTACTATCGACCGGATGATGCGCGTGCCGCGGCGGCAATGCGGCCAAGCAATACGCTGAATAGCATCGTCGACGCTATCTGATATCCGCTTTGTTTCCGGCAACGTAGGTCGCGGCGATGTTGCGGTCGTCTGCAAGCATCGTGATTGCAAACAGCATCTCATCGATGTTTGCGGAGACGCCGCTGCGGCGTGCCGACAGCGCCGAGCCAGCGGGGTCCAACACGACAAAGTCGGCGTCCTTGCCACGCGCAAAATTGCCGACCTTGTCGTCAAGGTAGAGCGACTCCGCCGCGCCTAAAGTAGCCAGGTATAGCGCGCGGCTCGCGGGCAGGGACTGATCCTGCAAGTGCAGCACCTTGTAAGCTTCGCTCGCAGTCCGCAACAGGTTGAGGCTGGTTCCGCCGCCAACATCGGTTCCGAGACCGCAGCGTATTCCGGCCGCTCGCATGGCACGCAGATCAAACAGGCCACTGCCCAGGAACAGGTTCGAGGTCGGACAAAATGCCGCTGCGCCACCCTTGCTGGCCATGCACTGCCGGTCTTTTTCATCCAGGTACAAACAATGCGCGAAGACGGAGCGTTCGCGGAGCAAGCCGGCATGATCGTAGACATCGAGATAGCTGCGGCGCGACGGAAACTGTTTTTTGATGAGCGCCATTTCAGTGCTGTTCTCCGCGAGATGCGTATGCACCCAGACATCGGGATACTCCTGCGCCAATCGCCCCGCCGCCTGCAGCTGCTCGTCACTTGAAGTCACGGCAAAGCGCGGCGTAATCGCATAACCGAGCCGGTCGTTGCCGTGCCAGCGCTCAATCAGTGTTTTGCTGTCGGTGTAAGCCGACTCCGGATCGTCACGCAGGTCCGGGGGACAGTTCCGGTCCATCAGGACTTTACCGGCTATCAGGCGCATGCCGCGGATACGGGCCGCTTCGAGTATCACGTCGGCTGAGTGCGCGTGCACGGTGCCAAATACCAGCGCGGTTGTCGTTCCGTTGCGCAGCAATTCGTCGAGGAAGAATTCGGCGACTTCGCGCGCATACTCGAGGTCGGCAAATCGCTGTTCCGCCGGAAACGCGTAGCGGTTCAGCCAGTCGAGTAACTGCTCCCCGTAGGAGGCAATAATATCGAGCTGTGGAAAATGCACATGGCAGTCGATAAAACCGGGCACGATGATTTTTCCCGGTAATTCGGTGATCGGTGTATCGCCGCATTGCGTCAGCAGCGCCGCGGCATCGCCATAGTCGGCGATAAGCCCATCCTCAACGAGCAATAAGCCGTCATCGTGAAATTCGACGGCCGCCGGGTCCGCATGCTCGCCCGGGTCGGACAGGCAATGTAAAAGAGATGCTCGATAGGCCTTGCGCATGATGCGGGCAGGCCCTAGTCCACGTCCAGGACGATCGCGTCGTCCAGCGTATGAATATCGCAATTGGCTTCGTCACCACCGCGATCAATGATCAGGTACTCCTGCCCCGCCTCGAAGGCGATCAGCGGCATGTGCCAGGTCCCCGGCCTGTAGTTAATCCCCTGGCGACCATTGCTGACGAAGGCGCGCAGCTCTGTCGCATCAACGCTCTCTCCGGGCGCTGCCACGACCACCACCATGCGGCAGGGACTCAGCGGAATAAATGCCTGGCTGCCCAAAGGATGGCGTTCGACCATGTCCAGGCGCAGCGGCAACGATGTCGGCGTCCGGCAACGCGCAATACTGACTGCAACCTTACCGCCATCGGCGATGTCCACTTTACAGAGATCGTCAAAGCGCTCAAATCGTGCCGCATTCATCGCATCCGATTTGGTTCGCGACGATTCTATTACGTCGCCGTATGCGGCGAAACGTTCGCTGGTCAGCGGCTGCGCCTGCAATTTTATCGTCATTCTGTTTGCTCCCCTACGCGTCCGAAAAGACGCAGGCGACTCACGCCGCCATCAGGATATATCGACATGCGTACATGCGTTGCGGGTCCTGCGGTTTCGAGATCCTCGAAATAGTGTTGCTGGTCCATCTTGAGTTTCGTTTCCGGCAGCAATGGTCGCCAGCCAGGTGCATCGTGAGTCGCCTGCTGGTCGGACGCAAAGTTGCTAACGTCCAGCGAGACCCGGTCCGGGTAGTTGCCCTTGAAGTGCGCAGTGTCAATCTCAACCCGCTCGATTTCGCCCGTGGTTGCGAGTGACATGATGACCCAGTCGTTACCCGGACCACGGCGGCGCGCGGTTTCCCATCCATCGCCCATGTTGACGCCGCGACCTGGTACATTCAGGTTGTGCATGCTGCCGAAATGCTCGTCGCTGCAGGCAATCGCCCGGCCGCCATTTTCGATCGCGGCAAAATCCACGTAACCGTCAACGCCGCTGAAATCCGCTTTGACCTGACCGTAAACGCGCAGGCGCGCGACGCCACCATCGGGGTAAATATGCAGCTTCAGGTGTGTCCAGACTCGCTCATCGTCAATGCTGAGCAGATGGTGCGAGTCGCCGGACAGATCCGTCTTCGGCAGAATTTCGTGCCAGCCGTCCTCCGGCACATCAGCGTCACTGACACACGCCTCAATGGAGGCCTGAGGCGGAAAATTGCCGGTAAAATAGCTTGTGTCGATATCGAAGCCGCGAACAATACCGGGTACGCCGAAACGAATAATGCAGTGATCATGACCGGCTGTGCGCTTTCTGCGACTCTCCCAGCCATCCATCCACTTGCCATGGTCGTCGTACTTGCCGTCGATAAAAACCGGTGTCGCCGGATCGATGATGCGTTCCTTCGCCGCAAAAAATTCGTCAGTTGCATAGGTCACGCGCGTACCGAGGCGCGGCTGTTCCAACTGAATCCAGTGGTGAAACGGGTGTCGCTGTGCCATCAACGGACCTCCATCGCCTTGAGCCGCAATCGCGCGATCTTGTGAATTTCCTGCAGTGCGGTTTCAAACTCTTCATCGTAAGTGTTTGCAAGCCGCGCTTCGAAGGCCTGCAGAATCTCGGTTCGGTTGCTGTCCCGAACTGCCTTGATAAACGGAAAGCCGAATTTTTCCCGGTAGGCACTGTTGAGCGCCTGGAAGCGCGCAAACTCTTCAGCGCTGCACTGATCCAGCCCGGCACGCGATTGTTCCTCGCTGGATTCCGCGGTCAATTCTCCGGCGATCTGTGCCTTGCCGGCCAGGTCCGGGTGTGCCTGGATCAACGCCAGCTGCCGCTCCGCTGACGCATTGTCGACGCAATCGGCCATCAGGTGCTGCAGTCGTTCTGTGTCGACCGCCTGATCGTCCAGCGCCGCCCATGTGCGTTCAGCGACCCATGCTGAGTGTTCATAGATTCCGCCGTACGCTGCAATGAATTCGGCCTTGTTCACTGCCCATCACCGCTCGGCGGATGGTGTCGACGCCAATGCTCTGCGATATCCAGCCGCGTAGCCACCCAGGCATCGTTGTGCGATGACACGTAGTCGAGGAAGCGTTGCAACGCCGCTGCCCGACCGGGGCGTCCGGCCAGCCGGCAATGCAAACCAATCGACATCATGCGCCCGCCTTCATCACGCAACACATCGAAAGTGTCTTTCAGGTATTCATAGAATTGCTGCCCGCTATTGAATCCCTGAGGTGTCGCAAAGCGCATGTCGTTCGCATCCAGCGTATACGGCACCATTAATTGCGGTGTTGCGAAACTGTAGTCCCAGTAGGGCAGATCGTCCGCATAGCTGTCAGCGTTATAGCGAAAATCGCCGTACTGTGCCGCGATCCTGTGGCTTTGCGGACTGCAACGACCCAGGTACCAGCCCTGCGGGCGCGAACCCGTTGCCTGCTCATGAGTCGCCAGCGCCTGTTGAAAATGCGCCAACTCGGTATCCTCATCGACAAACTGGTAGTCTATCCAGCGAAATCCATGACTCGCAATTTCCCAGTTGGCCGCCTGCATCGCCGCAACCACGTCCGGATTGCGTTGTAATGCCATTGCAACCCCGAAGACGGTGACCGGCAGCTTGCGCTCGGTAAACGCACGATGCAACCGCCAGAAGCCGGCGCGTGCACCGTATTCGTACAGCGATTCCATGTTCATGTGGCGCTGTCCCTCGATGGCCGCGGCGCCGACAATTTCAGACAGGAACGCCTCAGAGGCGGCATCACCGTGCAACACGCAGTTCTCGCCGCCTTCCTCGTAATTGACGACGAACTGCACCGCTATTCGCGCATCGCCCGGCCAGTTGGCAACGGGGGGATTGCCGGCGTAGCCGCGCAGGTTGCGTGGATAATCACTCATCGCGGCTATCCAGAGACTGGTACCAATGACTCAGTATGTCGCGTTCTTCATCGGTCATGGCCGTCAAATTGCCGATCGGCATTACCCGCGTCACCACTGTCTGCAGGTAAATGCGTTCGGCTTCCGCAATGATTTGTTCGTCAGTATCCAGCATGACGCCGAGCGGCGCGGCCGGAAATGCCGGATGCACCGGCGCGGCCGAGTGGCAGCTTGTGCAGCGCGCATTGATGACATTGCGTACCGCCGCAAAACTGACGTCCGCGGCATTTTCGCTCGCTACTCTCGGTGCCATCATCGCCGCGAGGACTGCCAATATGAGGACAGCAAGCACGGCCGGGACCGGTGACGCCCGACCCTTGTGACGTGCGACAAAGAAAATGCGGATCAGCGCGCCGGCAAGCGAAATCGCCATGAGGATCAGCCAATTGTATTTGTGGCTGTAAGTCATGGCGTAGTGATTGCTGGTCATTACAAACAACACCGGCAAGGTGAAATAGGTGTTGTGAACGGAACGCAGTTTTGCGTTCACACCAGGCGCCGGGTCCGGCACCTCGCCGCGCTCAATGGCCGCCAGCATCTGCTTCTGCCCCGGAATGATGACGAAGAAAACATTCGCGACCATGATCGTACCCAGGGTTGCACCAAACAGGATGTAAGCTGCCCGGCCACTGAACAATTCACACAAGCCCCAGGCGAGCAGGCTGCTCAGCAACAGTAGTACCACCGCGAACAGCTGCGTGTGACTGATAAGCGGCGACTTGCATAACAAATCATAAATAACCCAGCCACCAACGATGATCCCCACCGCACTTGCAACTGCGGCGGCGACCGTGAGATCGGCAACCGAGCGATCGATCAGGTACACCTCGGCCCCGAGAAAGTAGATCAGGCCAAGCAGGAACATGCCCGACAGCCAGGTCGAGTAGGCCTCCCACTTAAACCAGTGCAGCGTGCCCGGCAGCGTCTGCGGTGACGTTTTGTACTTCTGCGCGTGGTAAAAACCGCCGCCGTGCACCGCCCAGACTTCACCGCCGACGCCTTTTTCGCCATCGGCGTCGTCGCGCGGGACCTGCATGTGGTTGTCCAGCCAGATGAAGTAGAGGGAAGAACCAATCCACGCAATGCCGGTAATGAAATGCAGCCAACGCACCAGCAGGTTCAGCCAGTCAAGAACATACGCTTCCATGCTAGCCCCTTATTGGATGCACATTGTTGGGTAAATCACCCGATGCACGCTGCTGCGCGCGCTCGTAGTGTGACAGAATTTCTGCGGCCACCGCGATCGCTATTTCTGCCGGTTTCTTGCCGCTGATGCCGTCGACTCCGATCGGGCAGACCAGGGAATCGAAGACCGACTGCGGCAAGCCTTGTTGCCGAAAACGCTTTTCGAATCGACGCCGCTTGGAGCGCGAACCGATCAGGCCGCAGTAAGCCGCATCGGGCCTGCGCAGAATACGATCGCAAATATCGAAATCAAGCGCATGACTGTGCGTCATGACCAGGTAAAAGCTGCCCGGGGGCATAGCCGCAACTTCCAGCGACGGTTCCGGCGCCTCAATCTGCCGCACGTTTGCGAACGCGTCGCGGAAGATATTGCGACGGCTGTCGATCCAGCGAATATTGCAATCAAGTTTGGCCAGCGTTGCTATCACTGCGGTGCCGACATGCCCGGCGCCAAATACGGCGATATTAAGATCCGGCATGACGATCGGCTCATAAAACTCCTGCACGCTACGCTGCGCCTTGCGCCCAGTTCCGAGCACATCGCGAGCCGCGCTCACCATACCCCGCGGCGCTGCTGACTCTTCGATGCCGAACAACTCCTCGCTCGTTGCGACAAACTTCGCCGGTGCCGATCGCGAAATCCGCGTTGCAATCACGGCAGGTGTGCGCTGCCCGTGCAGAGTTTGCAAATCGCGCAGCCATTCCGGTATCCCGTCCCGAAACGGCTCAAACAGGATTTCGACGACACCACCGCAACACTGGCCCATCGACGACCCGAGCGGAAAGCTGCGCAATGTCGTCTCGCGATCGTCAAGCATGCCAACCGCGACCCGCGTGCTTTGATATTCGAGTTGTCCGCCACCGATAGTGCCGATGGTTTCCCGATCCGTGACAATCATTTTTGCACCGAGTTCGCGCGGTGCAGAACCGCGAATTCCGGCTACCGTAACCAGCACCGCCCGTTCGCCGGCCGCCGCGAGGTCGCAGAGTTCGTCGATCCATTCATTCATCGCCAACGCCCTCGAGCGCATTCAATACTGACTCCGGCGTTGCCGGAGCGCGTAGCTCAGGAAGCGGGTTGGCCGGACTCGCAATGGCGTCGCGAATCGCATGAAATGCCGACAGCGCAAGCATCAAAGGCGGTTCTCCCACGGCTTTGGAGCGATAGATCGTATCTTCCCGGTTGGCAGCACTTTGTAATATCTGTACGCGGAAATCCGGCGCCAGATCGGAACAGGTTGGAATCTTGTAAGTCGACGGTGCGTGCGTTGTCAGTTGTCCGTTGTCATTCCAGCACAACTCTTCCGTCGTCAGCCAGCCAACGCCTTGTACATAGCCACCTTCGATCTGACCGAGATCAACGGCCGGGTTCAGTGAATCGCCGCAGTCGTGAAGAATATCAACCCGCAACAGGCGATTCTCGCCAGTCAAGGTATCCACAACGACTTCGGTAACGGCGGCACCGTAGGCAAAGTAGAAAAACGGCCGACCGCTGAAAGTCGAATGGTCATAGTTGATCTTCGGCGTCCGATAGAAACCCGTTGCTGACAACGGCACTCGATTTGCCCAGGCAAGCTGCACAAGCTCGGTAAATGTCAGCCGCTCCGTGCCGGCGTGCACGCTATTGTCGCGGAAAACAATATCGGCTTCGGACACACCGAAATGGCTCGCTGCAAATTCGCACAGGCGCGAGCGGATTTTGCCCGCGGCATTTTTCGCCGCCATGCCGTTCATATCCGCGCCACTCGAAGCCGCGGTCGCGGAAGCATTCGGTACCTTGCTGGTATCGGCTGCCATGATTCGGATACGGTCGATATCAATCTGCAATTCGTCTGCGACTACCTGTGCAACCTTGATATACAGGCCCTGGCCCATTTCTGTGCCGCCATGATTCAGCTGCACTGTGCCGTCTTTGTAAACATGCACCAGTGCTCCGGCCTGGTTAAGAAGCGTATTGGTAAATGAAATGCCGAATTTTACGGGTGTGATAGAGATGCCGCGCTTGAGGATATTGCTGCCCTCGTTGAACGCCTGTATCTCCGTGCGGCGCGATTCATAATCGCTAGTGGCCAGCAGTTGATCGAAAATATCGTCGATAATGTTGTCTTCAACTGTCTGCTGGTACTGCGTAATATTGCGCTCCGTCTTGCCGTAAAAATTTCGCCGTCTAACGGCAAGCGGGTCCAGTCGCAGCTTGCGGGCGATATCTTCGATTGCATATTCGATTGCGAACATGCCTTGCGGTCCGCCAAAGCCGCGAAACGCCGTATTCGACACTGTATTGGTCTTGCAGCGATGTGACACGATGCGCACGTTTTCGAGAAAGTATGCGTTGTCGCAACTGAACATCGCGCGGTCATTCACCGGGCCGGAAAGATCGGCCGACATGCCACAGCGTGACGCCATTTCAAATTCGATACCGAGGATACGACCACTGTCATCAAAGCCGACATCGTAATCGATCACGAAATCATGCCGCTTGCCGGTCATGATCATGTCGTCATCGCGGTCGAGACGCAGCTTGCACGGCTGCCCGGTCTTATCGCTTGCCACGGCCGCCACGCAGGCTATCAATGCAGCCTGGCTTTCCTTGCCGCCGAACGCGCCGCCCATGCGCCGGCAAATCACGGTGATGTCACTGGCCTGGCGGCCTGTCGCGTGGGCGACCAGCGACTGCACTTCATCCGGGTGCTGCGTTGAGCTGTAAACCAGCAGGCAATCGTCGTCCTGCGGAATTGCCATCGCAATATGGCCTTCAAGGTAGAACTGGTCCTGGCCGCCGACAAACACGCGCCGCGCAACCCGGTGCGGTGCGCCAGCCAGTGCGGCATCCGGGTCACCGCGCTGCAATGTTTCGCTCGGCAATACGAACGAGGACTTCTCCACCGCCGTCAGCGGATCGAGAATCGCATCGAGCTCCTCGCAGTCTATCTTCGCTTTCTTCGCGGCTTTCCTGGCCGCGTCGACCGTAACGGCGGCAACCGCGAACACGCTCTGCCCCGCATACAAAACTTCATCAACTGCGAAGATCGGATCATCGGCCACAATGGCGCCAAAATTGTTCTCGCCAACAACGTCCGCAGCCGTGCAGATATCGACTACACCGTGCGCCGCGCTGACCTCACTGAGGTCCAGCTGGCGAATCCTGCCGTGCGCGACCGGGCTCATACCCACCGCAAGGTGCAACAAACCACGCGGCTCAGGCAGATCATCGGTATAGGATGCTCGCCCGGTGACATGCAGGCTGGCACTGTCGTGCGGTAAAGCTGCACCGACGACCGAGGTAACCGAGCTCGAT
The DNA here is from genome assembly GCA_963976215.1 of uncultured Woeseiaceae bacterium. Lineage (GTDB taxonomy): Bacteria > Pseudomonadota > Gammaproteobacteria > Steroidobacterales > Woeseiaceae > UBA1847. Next base: position 30,234 of record CAXBJV010000036.1, read on the forward strand.
GTCCTTGCCCTAGCGTCCATAGTTGTACACCGTTTGCAGCGCAGCATCCTGCGATTCGGCATAGAAGCGCCGCAACAGGTTTTGCGTTGCGCGCAAGCGAATATCGGCCGACGCGCGCATATCTCCGATCGGTGAAAAATCCTTGCCGAGCTGCTGGCAGGCATGTGCAACACTCGCTTCGGTCCAGGGCCGGCCATCGAGCGCACGCTCAGTTTCAAATGCCCGTTTCACGGTTGCAGCCATGCCGCCGCAGGCCATGCGAAACGACGCTACCCGGTTTCCCTCGAGCTGCAGTCGATAGGCCGTGCAGACCGCCGAGATATCCTGGTCGAAACGTTTCGACCACTTGTGACTGCGGACAAGCTCGTCGCCTTGCGGCAATGGAATACGTACCCGAACCAGAAACTCACCAGGCTGCAGATCATTGACCATGTAGTCGTGATAAAAATCACCGATCGAAATTTCACGCTCCGTATCGCCGCAACGCAGCACGAGCTGTGCGTCAAGTACGAGCAGAGCGGCCATGGAGTCGCCAATCGGCGAGCCATTCGTGATATTGCCGCCAAGCGTGCCGGCATTGCGAATCGGCGGTGATGCGAAACGACGAAACATTTCATCGAGACCCGGATAGTGCTGCACGATTAACGGTATTGCGTCGGTCAATGGTACCGCCGCACCAATCTCAATATGTCGTGCGCCGATGTTCGCAAGCTTAAGCTCGGCTACATTGCCGCTGTAGATAACTGTTGTGAGCTCGCGATGCTGCTTGGTTACCCACAAGCCGACATCGGTACCGCCTGCCAGGATGGTGGCGTCCGGATAGCGGGCAAGACAGGCCGCGAATTCATCGCTGTCGCACGGCGCAAGAAACCGTCGCCCGTTATGTTCAAGCTGAAGCATGTCGTTGCGCTGAAGTTTTTTGAGCTCGGCAGTGCGATCAGTGGCTTTGCTCCATTCAGCCGCATGCATCTTCGATGCCGCAGCGACAATCGGCCGATAGCCGGTGCAGCGGCATAAATTGCCGGACAATGCATCGTCAATGTCGCGCCGGCCGGGGTCTGGATTGTTTTCGTACAGTGCATACAGCGACATGACGAACCCTGGCGTGCAAAACCCGCATTGCGAACCATGATTCCGGACCATCGCCTCCTGCACCGGATGCAGTTTGTCACCGTCGGCCAACGCCTCAATCGTGACGAGTTCCTTGCCATCGAGTGTTGGCAAAAACTGAATGCAGGAATTAATCGCCCGGCACTGCATCTTGCCATCGCTGTCCAGTTGCCGGACAACGACGGTGCAGGCACCGCAATCGCCTTCTGCACAGCCTTCCTTGCTGCCTTTGAGACGACGATCTTCACGCAAGAACTGCAGCACTGTCCGCGTCGGTTCGACGTTTGCAATCTCGACAGGCTCGCCGTCGAGAATAAAGCGGATCGTGTTGCTGTTACCCATCAGCTTCAACTGCCCCTGTAGGTCGAGTAGGACCAGGGCGAGGCAAGCAGCGGCACATGGTAGTGCTCATCGGCGCTGACGGAGAAGCGAATGACAACGGTCTCCAGAAAGGCAGGATCATCGACGATCAACCCGGCGCTGCGAAAGTAATCCCCGATATCGAATTCCAGCTCATATTGCCCGGCCAGCATTGTCTCGGCGGCCAGGAGCGGAGTATCGGTGCGGCCGTCAGAGTTGCTTTGCGCGTGGACGACTGTATCGCGCTCGGGCTGCAGCCGGATGAGTCGAATGGCCACATTTGCCGCCGGCTTGCCGCGGCTCGTATCGAGAATGTGTGTGGTAAGCCTTCCCATGCTGCCCCCGCCTGAATATCTGTGCTACCAAAATCGCGCGTCAATTTGATTATACTGTGTTGGCTTGGGATTCGGAGAAATCACGATGAAAAGACTCATTCTGCTATTGCCCGCCCTGTGCATGCTCGGTTGCGATGTAAGCGAGCAAGCAGACACCAAAGTCGAATACCTGCAGATGCCAGGCATGGAAGAACGAAATTTGCCTTTTTCATCGGCGGTTCGTGTCGGCGAAACTCTCTACCTGTCCGGTAATCTCGGCAATGTGCCGGGCACACTGCAACTGGTTGACGGCGGCATCGTGGCGGAGACGCGGCAAACGCTGGAAAATATCAAGGCCACCCTGACCGAATTCGGATCTTCTATGGATGAAGTCGTGAAGTGCACGGTATTTCTCGCCGACATTAACGAATGGTCGGCGATGAACGAGGTGTACCGGACGTACTTCGAGAAGCCCCCGGCACGCAGCGCGCTCGGTAGCAGCGGATTGGCACTGAATGCGCGCGTCGAGATCGAATGTATTGCGATTACTCGATAGCCAGCAGCTCATCGCGACGCGCACCAAGCGCACGCAGGCGGCGCTTGTCGAGGACATCACCGAGCGAGTCTTTGAGTTGCTCGTCATCGAGTTGCGATAGCGCGCTGCGCCAGCCGGCAGTAATTTCGAGCGGCGCTTTTGCCAGCCTTCCCGGCCGCCCTTTACGCGTCGCAAACGCCGTTTCGTGATCACTCAATATTAGCTGCCAGGAATAGCGGTCGTAGTTCATCTGCTCCAGCAGTCGAACCTGGTTGTATATCAACGTGTCAAATAAATACATTGCCGACCACTGCTTGGGCAACGGACAGTTTGCATCGCCACCCAGGCCGGCACTGGAGCGCTCGCCCTCGTTAAGCGTGTTTTCGGGTATGAATTGCAGGTAACCGTCCTGGCCGCCAACAACGCGTTTTACCGCGACCGGCACCATGTCCAGTTGCAGCATCCGGTCGAGTCGATACGCTGCGACGCCCGGATAGAACCCCCGGCCTTCGCGTTCGGTAAACACGACCTGCACCGAAACGCCGTCCTGCTGCACGCGCAGCTGGTCACTCTCCTCCGGCACTTCGACCACCGCAAGTTCGCCGCTTTGCAGCAGCGCTTCCAGTTGCGCGGTCGTCAGGCTACCGGCACGCCGGCCAACATTTCTCGGATGCGCGATCGGTAATGTCCTGGCGTCACTCGCCTGGTTGATGACGACGGTCGAATCTCCCTCGATCAGCAAGGCATTGCCACTACCCTTGTAGTAAAAGTGCAGCATGCCGGTGTCGATTTCGATCAGTCGGCCGTCAAAACGCTGCAGTACCTTGCGATTCGGTGTCGGTGTATGGCCGACAACAACGCGCTCTGCACCAATTGCAGCCAGGGCCTGATCCAGCTGGTAACCGGCAATGATTCCGGGGCAAACGACATTTTCGCGATACCAGAGCGGGCCCTTTGACCCGAGCAGGTCGGATTCATTCAGGCGTATGGCGGCTTTGACCGCTTGCAAGGTCGCCGAATCGTCGCTCAACGCCGGCAGGTAGTTCTGTAACAGCGTCTTGTAGTCGTAGTGGCTGTCGGTAGGCGCAATGATTTCGGCGTCGGCCAGTTCGCCGAGGACCCGTACAAAATGAATCAGCTCATCTTTGAGCGTGCCATTGATACCCTGCAGGCCAAGCTCTGTTACCAGTGGCGACAATCCCCCGTGCACAAACGCGGTACCATTAATGACTACGATGATGTTTTTCTCTAACAGCCATTTGCCGTAGTGGCCGTCATGGCGGAATGCACGACGCATGGCGAAGTACCCGACCGGAAATTTCTTGTCGAAACGTTGCCGCAATAAAGCCGCATCGCCACCATTTTTTTCAAGGTACAGGTCGAACCAGCGCTGCCGCTCGGCGGCGTCTTCGTCGTCAGCAAAGGCCTGATACTCGGCTGCGCTGACATAGCGCATATCACCCGTCATTGGCATCGTCTCGTGGTTGCCAATAAGCACGTGCACGCGACCACCCACCGCTTCGGCTTCGCCCTCCAGTTTCATGAGCAGATCCATAACGGCCCGCGACCCCGGGCCGCGGTCGATCATGTCGCCGGCGATGACGAGGTGTGTATCAGCACCAGACCAATGACTGTCCGCATCGATCACCTCGGCCTGTTGCAGCGTCTGCAGCATCGCGTCATACGCACCATGAATGTCCGCAATGGCTACAATCCGGCTGACATCGTCAAACCGCCACTCGACGGACCACGCAGTGCCCGGCGAAAGTAGGGTGGCGAACAGGCATAGCAACAGTGCACGGGTTGTTCGCAACAAGATTCAGTCCTGTTTGAGTATTCGGGGCAGAAAATTCAGTGTAGTGCCTGCGTCGCTCCGCGGCAATTTGCAGCGCGAGCCGCAAACAACTATTTTGGCAGGCTGCTAGACTGGTGCGAGCCTCTGCAGTCTACTCACGGAGCAAAAAATGTCCGCAATTTCCTGGTTACCTGGCAGCATCGCTTTCATCCTGTCGGTGCAGGTCGCGCTGGCCGCAGGCGCACCGGTTGCCGATCCGCTGTTCCAGGATAATGCAATATTGCCGGTCAAAATCGTTGCGCCGATGCGAACGCTGATACGAGATCGGCCGGTCGATGAGGAACTGCCAGCGCGGTTTCACTTCACCGACATGGATGGCAATGAGGTCGAAGTCGATATCGAAGTCCGCACTCGCGGCCGCTTTCGGCACAGAAAGGATATTTGTCCTGTTCCGCCATTGCGGCTCGACTTCAAGAAGTCGAGCGTGAAAGACACCCTGTTCCACAAACAGGACAAGCTAAAACTCGTCACGCATTGCAGATCGGGAGACACCTATGCTCAGGTCGTTATGCGCGAGTACCTGGCGTATCGAATTCTTAATCTGTTGACCGAGTCGAGCTACCGCGTGCGCTTGCTGCAAATTACTTACGTGGATACCGACAATGATCTCGCCGAGCAGCAACGCATAGGTTTCGTCATCGAGCACAAGGATCGTCTCGCCAAACGCATCGGCAAGGACGTGCTTGAAATTCCCAGTACTCGAGTGGAGGCGCTGCACGCGCAGCATATAAACCTGAGTTCAGTGTTCCAGTACTTTATCGGCAATACGGACTTTTCACCGATCAAGGCCGCACCCGACGAAAATTGCTGCCATAACTTCGCTTTATTCGGCAATGAAAACGAGCCGATACTCTCTATCCCGTATGATTTTGACCAGTCCGGCCTGGTGGATGCGCCGTACGCGATGCCTAGCGCAAATTTCGATATACGCTCTGTCCGGAAGCGTCTGTACCGCGGTCGCTGTGCCAACAATTCGCATTTGCCGGCAACACTCGCGTTGTTCAATGAGCGTCGCGCCGCGATCGAAGCCGAAATCAATACGCTTGAACCCGTATCCCGACGCTCGCGGAAATCGATGCTTAAGTACGTCGACGATTTTTACCAACTGATCGCGTCGCCGCGGAAAGTGCAAAACAGCATTCTCAAAAAGTGTATTTAGGCGTCGCGTCTACAATTGTGGCTTGCATCCAGTCTGCCAGAATCTTGCTGGTGCGCGGGTGAATGAAATAACCGACCGAACTGTGCGGATTGGATCGCCCGTAGCGCACCGCCAGATTGTAAATCTGGTAGTCATGGACGGCGCTGACAATGCGTTGCTGCATCATTTTTTTGAAGTCGTCCGCAAGTGTATTGTCGTGGCAGGTGTAGTCGTCCTCGGCTGAGACGTTGTGCCAGGCAATAACGTTAAGCGGAAATTTTGCTTCGCTTTTCTGTTTGGCGCCCAGGAGCCGCTTGCGAAGATGTGAATCACCCAGTGGCGCACCAAGGGTCACCCAGAGCTCGACCTTGTTGTCGCCATATTTTTCCTTCAGGTCGGGGTCATGGGAAAACTGCCACAGCACATCGTAAGCCACGACACTCCCGGTACCGTGTGACACAAGCGCGACCCGGCCACCTCTGTCGAATGCTTCGCAGAGCCGCTGCCGCAGGCGTTCACGAACGCGCATCGAGTAATCCGCCTTCTGATCGAAGTAACGCGCAAAATCCCTGGACGCCAGTCGGATCATCGGTACGCAAAGACCGAGGGCGCCACAAATTGGCGCCAACACGCTGACAGCCGCTTCAGCAAGCGCCGATTTTCCGGGCAGCTGATCATATTGCCGAATGCCGAATTTCTTGCGCACGGAAATTTCGCGCAACGCCGCCAATGCGTTGCGCCGGTCCCCGATGTCGAGGTGTTCATCGTATTTTTTGCTGCGCCTGCTCAGTATTTCGGCACTGAGGTCGCCGTACCAGGCGAGGCTCTTGTGCATCGCGTCAAACGCATCCAGGCACTCCGGATAGTCACGCTCGATACCCGAGCGCATCGCCGCCAGCGATAAATCCATATAAACTTCTTCGGCAGGCTTGAAGTCGCGACCATGTATGAGCACGAGGCTGCGGTCACTGCTGCCACTAAGTTCGGTGAGACTCATAGCCCGACCTGCACGTTTAAGCAACTTCTAATAATCGTCTTCACCGTGATCACGACGC
>CAXBJV010000037.1:0-36293 GCA_963976215.1 uncultured Woeseiaceae bacterium
CTGGCTTGCTAATGCACAAGCTGGGTATCAAGAGCGAGCGCGAACTGCTTGCGTCTGCTAATAGCTGAGTCCGTCGGGAACGAAGCACCCGAATATTGACGATGTTTTTTTCTTCGATATTCAGTTTCACGCTCCTGAGCATAATGTTTGCTGCTTGCACTGCGGATTATTTCTTGGCACCCCGACCCGCGGTCATCGCCGTATCGACGAATGGCATGAACAGCTGCAAATAGAGTCAGGCCCGAAAGGGCGCATTAACCTGGGTTAACGCGGGTAAAACTGTCAGACTTTGTCCAAGAGCAGGGACGGTCCGTGCATTTTTTCGGCGACGAACACATATTATGTGCGACGACGTCGGTATGCACTTCCCAATTGTTTCCTGTCTTGCTTTCGCAGGTAGGTGCCGCGAATCAGCATGACCACAACTGCAATGATCTGCATACCGATCGCGACAGCTGTCACCCAAGTGAAAATCGATGTTACATCGCCAAGCGAAAGTATTTTGAGAGGACTATCGTCCTCAAGGATCGCGCCCAGTAAGCCGAGCACGATGACCAGGCCGGCAATTACGGCCCATGATCGCAGTGTGTCCATTGCGAATCCTCGAATGTGTTTTTGTGATTGAGTGTTGCCACGTCTGTCGACGCGGTCTCGGATCAGAATCGGGGATTATGCAAAGGGTGGGGCCCGTAAGCGGGCATGCAGATATTCAGGAGTGGCGGGAAGCTGCTCCCGGCCGTCGGAGAGCAAGCCAACTGATCCGAACACGCCGGCGGGCTGTGTGCTCGAGGCGCTGCCGGGCCACGACTCATCGTGGTCGTCTTCGGTATCGTCTTTGTCTTGCGGCGGTGACTCTACGAGCTCGACGAAAGTGTTTAGCGTTGCAGGGTCGCCATGATCCAGCAGCTCGGCGCCGCGCAATTCATCGTAGCCATTGCGGACGATTAGTAACGACAGGCTGCAAAGCAGCAATAGCAAGCCGAGCCGCGTCACCGCTCGGGTGCGTGGTCGGAATAGGCGAGCAAATTGGCTGACTTTGAGGTCCAGGACCCGACTCCACTTTGGTAACGCCTATTGTGAGGCTATCAATCGGAATTTCAATAGCCTGATGTGCAACGCTGACAGTAATAAGCCGATCAATGACGAGTCATTTCGTCATTCAGCGATGGTTTCTGGCCCTTAGTTAAACAAAGACTTTGCCGGTTTTGCCTGCAGTGCGGCGTGGTACGCGGCAAGGCTGTCTATCAGTGGATTGCCGGCAAGCGGGTAGGCACGCTGGATATTCCTGGCACATCCTGTCAGGCGGCTGATGTAGGACATCCAGTTATCCCTGATGAACGGATTGCTCAAATCGGTTTTCAGCAATGAGGGGTCCGTGCTCCCACAGACGTCACCGGGATTCAGGCTGGCCAATCCGCCCGTGTTTTCAATTGCGGCCTGGAGGAGCAGCGAACTGGCGCTGGCAACGCGCATGTAATTTCGATAACGCTCGATCTCTACGGGTTGAGACAGATAAGGCTCTGACGGCAGAGTCGGCAAGCGGCTGACATTCCAGCTGAAGCGATAGGGGGCAACCGGGAGCGGTGGCGCGCCTGCCGGACCGGAATTGAATGTCGCGTTTTCAACTGTCGGCACGAGTAAGGTCTTTGCTTCGTTTAGAGTGGTATTGGTGTTAGGAACACCAGTGGTGAGAACTGCTTCGAGGCGTGCCTCGATCTCGGCGTCATAAGCCTTGTACCCGAGCGTCTACGGTCACATCTATTCCTACCCGGCAGGGAACTAGGGGCGGTGAACCAAAACCAGGAAGCTAGCGCGACGACGCGGCTCGCGGCGGCGTTTAGATCTACGACCCGCTTCGTACTCGTTTTGGCAACAGAAGCCTGCAGGATAAAGACTGCGTTGGTCAGGTGGCAGGCAAGTGTAGTAGCGGTCGGCCCTGCTCGAACCGAAACAAGGGATGTCTACTGTCAAATGAATGCAATAGGTTTAGCGAAATGCTCGTGGGGTAATCTACTGAGGGACCGTCATACTTTGATCGTCAAATCGCATGGGTCTCATCGAAGCGGCTGCGCCGAAAACTTGTTGCGAAATGTCTGAACACTTCTATTCCCGTTTGAGAAGAACATGAAAGTTGTCCGGAAATATGTTCTATTGCGCAACTTTGTTTGCCGGGAATCTTTTTAATCATGCAACTAAGTCACTTCGCTCAGTCGCTTACTGTTGAGACAGCTTTCAGCGTTCTCGCAGTGGCCAAGTCTCTTAAAGCCAGCGGCAAAGATGTTGTCGAACTGGAAATCGGCGACAGTCCGTTTGATAGTACCGCCGCGGCGCAGGCTAGCGGTGTCCGAGCAATTCAGGAGAATCAATCACACTATTGCGCTTCGCTGGGGGTGCCCGAATTTCGGCAAGCGGCTGCCGACTTCGTTCGAAACGAGTTCGGTATTCCAGTCAGTGCCGAGAATATTGTTGCCGGTCCTGGTGCAAAGGTATTCGAGCAGTTTTTCTGTGAGGCGTTTCTGAACCCTGGCGACGGCGCATTGCTTTTTAGTCCGTACTTCCCAACGTACGTGCCGAACATCGAACGTCGCGGCGCGCGGGCGGTAACTGTACCGCTAACACAGTCGCACCAATTCCGACCGAAAATCGAAGATGTGCAGCGGTTTCTGGAAACGGATCCTTCGCCCCGCGCGGTTTTTCTGAACTCCCCGCACAACCCGACTGGTGGAGTAGCGACAAAAGAGGACGTGGCCGCGTTAGCTGATCTTGTCCGTGGCAAGGACATCGCAATTTTTAGCGATGAGCCCTATTGCCACATGGTCTGGGAAGGTCAGCATCATTCTATTCTTAGCGAGCCGGGCATGCTGAACCAGGCTATGGGTGCTTTCACGTTCAGCAAGTCCTACAGCATGAGCGGCTGGCGACTCGGGTTTGCAGTATCGTCTCCGACTGTAATTAATTCTGTCGGAAAGATGATCAATACGACATTGTCGTGTACTCCGCCTTTGGTGCAGTTGGCGGGTGTCGCTGCACTGCAAGAGGATACGGTAGAGCGGGACCGGACGATGCAAGATTTCCGGAATAAAGTTGTTTTGTTAACGGAAGGCCTGAATAGAATTGATGGCTTTCACACCCTGCCACCGCGAGCGACGTTCTATGTGTTTTCCAACGTCGCCCGTGTCTGCAACGCGCTCGGCGTTAGCAGTCACGGACTCGCTATGTTCTTGTTGGAAGCAGCAGATGATAATTTCGGTATCGCATGCTTGGGCGGGGAATGTTTCGGTGAGGACGGTGCTGGCTTTCTCAGGTTTAGCTGCGCAGAGACCGACGAGCGTCTGCAGCAGGCGCTGGCCTTTATTCCGCAAGCGCTTACGCGCAAGGAGCGCCTGGGCGAGTGGCTGAAAGAGAATCCGCAATACCGACTATCGGAGCCCTATACGAAGCCGTCAGTCAGCACGTGACCGGAACTTAATGATTTTTGATCCTGCCTCGAGCATTACCAGGACACTTGTAATCAACACGACCAGGTCAATCCCGACCAACAGGTAATTGCTGTTTGCATAAAAGTCGAGCAACTTGATCGCGCCTGCCCAGAACGCCATCACCATGACAAATATCATCGGTACCAGCGTATAAATAACTGGGCGTTTCATCTTGAGCAACATCACCGAAATCACCAGCAGAGTAAGTCCGGCCAGAAGCTGGTTTGTCGAGCCGAACAGTGGCCAAATCACAAGGCCGCCATTGCCCGATGAGCCACCCGCACCGAATGCCAGCAACAGGCAGCTGCCGACAGCGATCAGTGTCGCAAGGACCGGGTTTTTTAGCTGCGGGATGCGGTAGATTTCGCTCCATTCCTGGATGATGTAGCGTTGCAGGCGAACGCCTGTGTCCATCGTCGTACCTGCGAAAAGCACCACCATCGTTGCGAGCAATGTCTGGGCAATGTCGACTGGCAGTCCCCATCCCTCGCTGATCAGATTGGCGCCGCCATCGACAAATGCGGCAGCGCCGGCGGAGCCGAATTTCTCGTACATCGAGTGCCAAAGTTCCGGCGTGGCAGCAAGCGCAGCGCCACTGACCGCGATGATCGTAATCAATGCGAGTGCGCCTTCACCGATAGCGCCGAGGTAGCCGACGAAACGCGCGTCCGGCTCTTTGTCGAGCTGCTTGGAACTGGTGCCCGACGAAACAATTCCGTGAAAACCCGAGACCGCGCCGCAAGCAATCGTGACGAACAGCAACGGCAGCATCGATGGAATATCAGCACCCGCACGCGTGTTTACCGCTGGCGCTGTAATGTCGGGCATTACAATTAATACCGAGCCGTAAAGGAGGATGAGTCCAACGAAAAGCTGCAGTCCGTTAATGTAATCACGTGGCTGCAGCAGCACCCAGACCGGCAACATGGACGCGACCGCCGCATACGCAAATAAGATAATGATCCAGTTAGCCTGTGACGACAAACCGAAGGCCGCAGGCAGCTCTATGGGCATCTGGCTGCCGGCATAAATAGACAAATACAGCGCGGCAACACCGACGATGGAGAGTAGCGGAAGATTGAATTTTCGACGTACCAGTTGGCCGATAAGCAGCGCAACTACGATAGCGGACCAGGCGGGAAATACAGCGCCCGGCGTGTTAACCAGGGATCGTGCGATCACGACGCCGAACACCGCGTTGACCATCAGCAACAGCAGGAATATGACGATCATCAACAGCGCGCGGGTGCGTTTGCCGACAACCGCTTCCGAGAGAGAGCCAATTGATTTTCCGCGGTGTCGACTGCTGGCCCATATGGCTCCCATGTCGTGAATGCCAGCGAAGAAAACAGTGCCGAAGGTTACCCAAAGTACCGCCGGAAGCCAGCCCCAATATACCGCAATGGCCGGACCTACGATGGGCGCGGCACCAGCAACCGATGTGAAGTGATGTCCCCAAAGGATGTACTTGTTTGTCGGCACAAAATCGACACCATCGTTGATCTCGTGCGCCGGTGTGAGGAAGTCGGGATCCAGTCGTAATACCTTTGATGCGACGAACCTGGAGTACACAAACCAGCCAAACAAAGCGCCCGTCAGGCCCAACAAAATCAACAAAGTAGAATCCACAATCCCCTCCATTGCAGCACGCGGGCCGCGATCAAAGCGCGAGAGCATAACCCCAACTCCGGCGCTTCGCGAATTGCCCAAGCCGAAATTTCGCCGTAGGATGCGCGCCATGAAGAAGCCAAAGACAACGCGGCGGGACTTTATTTCCGCAATGGGAGCAGCGGGAATTGCAGCGCCACTCGGGGTCGATGCAGCGGTCAACTGGACTGGAAAACTGCGCGTCGTGCAGGGGCCGATGGTCGGAGCCGTCACTGACGAGAGCGCATTAGTCTGGGCGCGAGTTGGTGGCGAATACGTCGTCAAGCTCGAAGTAATTGACGAAAGCGGTGTTGCGCGCTTCGGCCCAACGACGCGGTCGTTTGCGAACAAGGATTTTTGCATTAAGCTGGAGGCGCCGCGTTTACAGGCGGATACACGTTACCAGTATCGAATCTTTATTGATGGTGTGGAGGACGGATACCTCAAAGACCAGCTTCCCTGTTACCTGAAAACCGCGCCCGCGGTGCCGCGCAAGTTTTCTGCCGCATTCGGCTCCTGCGCGAAATTTCAGGATGATCCCGTGCAGGAAATCTGGAAGGGCGTCGAAGCCGTCGATCCGGACTTGTTTCTCTGGGCTGGCGACAATGTTTACATCGACAGTTTGCATGAAAGCGTAATGGCGGACTGCTATCGCCGCCAACGCGACATACTCTCGGCACGGACATTGTTGCGTAACACGCCGCAGCTGGCTGTTTGGGATGATCACGACTTCTGCCTCAACGATCAGGACCGCCGCAACCCCGCCAAGGAGACAGCACTAAAGGTTTTCGAAAACTACTGGGCTAATCCGGCATACGGTGAAAAGAACAATCCCGGCACCTATTTTCGTTATCACTATGCGGGCGTCGATTTCTTTTTTGTCGATGTGCGCTACTACCGCGACCCCAACGATGCGCCAGATGACGGCAGCAAGACAATGCTCGGCGAGCGGCAAGTCAAATGGCTGAAAGAAGGTCTCGCGAATAGCGATGCGACCTTTAAAATTCTTGTTTCCGGAAGTGGCTGGTCACAATCGAAGGGGCCAAACGGGGAGGCGTGGTCGTCGCACATGAGTGAGCGCAACGACCTGTTCGACTTCATCGTTCGCGAAGAAATATCCGGCGTGGTTTTGATCTCGGGTGATACGCATGTCGGAGAGTTCAACTGTATTCCCTGGTCAGAAAACGGCGGTTACGATCTCTACGAAATGGTCAGTTCGCCGCTTGCGCAGAAGACCGAAAAAGGTGACTGGATAGCGCGGCGCCCGGAAATTCGGCTGCGGCAGGTGTATTCGCGAAGTACGAACTTCGGTTTGCTGAGCTTCGATATGGAAGCCGACGACCCGACGATAACGCTGACCTTGCACGACGAAACCGGAATGCGCATCTTTTGGCGCCCCGTGACATTGCGAGCCTCGGATCTCGTCAATGGCAAGGCGACGTGGCGCGATCAGATCGACAAACTGTCGCTGGCACGGCACGAGTCCTGGCAGGCTGGCAAGCCCTACTACATCCCGAAAGTTGAAGACTGAGACGGGCTATTCGGGCCGCCACTCCCGCGTCGCAGTTGGAACAGCCTCGAAATTGCCTGTAGCATGCAGGCCGAAATCCAATGGGGGCTGCATGTTCAGATCGGTTGTCTTTTTGTCTTTACTCAGCGCGGTGTGCTCTGTAAATGCGACCACGCCTGATCTTCCACGCATAAATGGTAACGTTGCCATTGATGGCGTTCTTGATGAGCCGGCGTGGCGCGAGTCGCTCCGCGTAGCGCTTGAGTACGAGAATGATCCGGGCGAAAACCTCCCGGCACCGGTATCAACGATCGCCTACCTCGCTGAGGACGGCGAAAATTTGTATATCGCTTTTGACGCCCGTGATCCCGACCCGGATCGCATACGTGCCTGGCTTCGTGATCGCGATTCGTTCGGTCCCGGCGATTTCGTCGGCGTCAGCTTTGATACCTACGCCGATGGCCGCAAGGCCTTCGAGTTCTTCACCAACCCGCTCGGTGTGCAACTCGACAAGACGCACGACGATGTTAACAATCGCAGCGATACATCCTGGGACGCAATCTGGGAATCGGCCGGCAAGATCGTCAAGGGCGGCTACGTTGTTGAGATGCGAATCCCCCTCAACCAGCTCAGTTTCCAGGATATCGACGGTAAACAAGCCTGGGGCTATCGCTTGCTGCGGCGTTATCCGCGCGATCGGGACGTATCGATTTCCAATATCTCGAAGGACCGTGATCGTAACTGCAATCTGTGTCAGTACCCCAGATTCGAGGGTCTCGATGGCTCCGAACCGGGCAAGCGCCTTGAGATCGTCCCGACATTAACGGCATCGCAATCGTATACGTCAGACGACCCGGTATTGACGCCGATCACCAGTACCGGCACGGACGCGGAATCGGGCGTTACCGTGCGCTACGGCATTACGCCCGAGATCAATGCCAATCTCGCCATTAACCCGGACTTCTCGCAAATCGAAGCGGATGGTGTGCAGCTGGATATCAATAATCGGTTCGCTTTGTCCTATCCGGAAAAGCGACCATTCTTCCTGCGCGGCGCGGACTACTTTACGACGCCGCTGCAAGCGATATTCACGCGCACCGTCACAAACCCGGAGGTCGCCGCCAAAATAACCGGCAAGAGCGGTGCCCATACGGTTGCCAGTTTCGCGGCGCAGGACGAGGTCACGAGTCTGTTGTTCCCACGGGCGACGGGGTCCGATACAACAACGCTCGAGCAGGGCAACCTGACATTTGTCGGACGCTACAGCCGCTCGCTCGCTGATACCTCGACACTTGGTGGCTTGCTGACGGTTAGAGACGGCGCGGACTACCGCAACCTCGTTGGCGGTGTCGACACGCGTTTGCGATTCAATGATCACCACGAACTTGTCACCCAGTTGTTGTATACCGAGACCGAATATCCGGCAGCGGTTGCACTGGAGTTTGAGCAACCTGCCCACAAGTTCACGGGCGATGCGCTGTTCTTGCTGTACTCCTTCGATACGCGCGACTGGTTCAGCGAAGTGAAGTACTGGCAAATTGATGACACCTTTCGCGCGGATGTTGGGTTCATCAAGCAGGCGGGCAGTGCACAACAGGAATATTCTTTCGGCCGCAAATGGCAGGCCGCTGACGGCTGGTGGACGCGATTACGCTTGCGCGGCGCGTATGAAACCACGGAGCGTGCCGACGGCCAGTTGCTCGAGGACAGCTATATCGTACAGTTCACGCTGGACGGTCCGCGACAGTCCTGGCTCAACCTGAACATGCGTCGTGGCCGTGAGTTTGACGCTGGCGTTGTGTATGACGTTGAGCGCGTCAACTTTGCAACCCGCGTCCAACCCCTTAGCGGCCTTATGGTGGGCCTGCATACTCGCTTCGGTGATGAAGTCGACTACGACAACGGGCGACTCGCAGAGCAGCGCCGCTTCAATCCGTGGCTCAACTGGGACGTAAACCGAAACCTGTTGTTGCGCCTGCAAGGGACGCGCGTTGAGCTTGAGACCAAGACCGGCACACCGATCTTCGATGCAGAAGTCGTGGATGCGCGCCTGACCTGGCAATTTAACCTTCGTTCCTACGTACGCGTCACGCTGCAGCGCGCCGATATCGATCGAAACCAGGACGAATACATCGACACGGTCGAAGGCAGCACCAGCGATGTCGGCCGCCAGGTCATGTATTCCTGGAAATTAAATCCGCAGACGGTGTTCTTCCTCGGCTATTCCGATGCCTACGTGAACAACGACAGGCTCGAGAGCCTGGCACCCAGCGATCGCAACTGGTTCATGAAAGTCGGCTATGCCTGGGTTCTGTGAGCAACTGTGTCCTGGACACAAAAAATAAGTCATTGTTTCTAAAGAAAACTTCCTAAAATGCCTCATCTCGGGGCAGCAGGATTTGCGCTTACAATGAAAAAATGAGAACGTTCCCATTTTGAACCTTGGGGGGCGAATCCAGACATGGACCGTAGGAATTTTCTCAAAACAGGCCTCGGCGCTACCGGATTGGGTGTGGCGGGACTGGCGATGACTGGCACAGCCGGGGATGCGTTGGCGGGCCCGCTCGAACGCAGCTTCGAGGCGGCCAAACCCTTGAATCTCAAGATCACGGACCTGAAGACCTTCCTTGTCGACGCCGGCAACGATGAAAACTATGTGTTCGTAAAGCTCTACACGAACCAGGGAATCACCGGCCTTGGCGAAGGCACGCTCTCCAACAAGGGCGAGGTCATCAAGGCGGCCATCGAGGCGCATAAGCGCTACCTCGTCGGCAAGGATCCGACGGAAATCGAACGCCACTGGCGCGGCATGTTTATCGGCCCGCGTTACCGCGGGGGCCCGGTACTGATGTCGGCGCTCAGCGCGGTCGAGATTGCGCTTTGGGATATCCTCGGCAAGGCGCTTGGTCAGCCGATCTGGCAGCTCCTCGGTGGCAAGGCGCGTGACAAGGTGCGGCTCTATTGTCACGAGGGCTACCTCGAACGCATCAGCCATACGAAAAAGCGCAAGGCGAAGTCCTACGAAGAGTCGCTTGATCTGTGGCGGCAAAAAAAGGCCGACGGCTGGACGTGTGTCAAAGGCGGCTTCTACTCCGGCGGCAAGCCCATCAATCACCGCGTTGCCATTCGCAGCGGCGTAGAACACCTCGAAGAGGTTCGCGATATTGTCGGACCGGATTTTGACATCATCGTCGAGGCGCACGGCAAACCGACGCCGATGGCAGCCGTCGAGTTCTGCAACCGCGTTGAAGAGTTTCGACCATTCTGGGTCGAGGAAGTGACGCAGCTCGAAAACGAGGTGCTCGAAGAAGTTCGCCAGATACGCGCACAAACCCGGGTACCGCTGGCGACAGGTGAGCGCCTGACCTCGCGTTATCACTTCGCGCCTCTTTGTGCCGAGCGACTGGTTGATGTGATCATGCCCGACGTTGTGCATGTTGGCGGGATTTCGGAACTGCGCAAGATCGCCATTCTCGCCGAGGCATTTCGCGTTGAGGTCTCGCCGCATAATCCGCAAAGCGAGGTCAGTACTCTTGCCTCTATGCACGTTTGCATGTCTACGCCAAACTGCACCATTCTCGAAATAGGCAGTGGCCAGGATCCGTTCTGGCAGGACCTCTTCTACGGCGGTCACTTTTCCTACGATCGCGGCTACGCGAATCCGCCGAGCCGTCCGGGACTTGGGATCGATCTTGATGAATCGGTTGCGGCGAAGTACCCGTTCAAAGAGAAAAACTGGAACACGCTGCGTACGCCGGACGGCGCCTACGTCGACCGCTAACACTACGGCTGAACCCTCATGACAAAGACCCACTTCCGAGAACGCATCCAGCGTGGTGACTCACTGCTGTCGACCATGCTAAGCAAAATCAATCACGCAGGTTGGTACGAGGTTCTTGCCGATCTGCCGTTCGATTTTCTGACAGTGGACATGGAGCACTCTCCCTACAGCGACAGTGAGGTTGCCGAATTGCTGGCAGTCATCAAAGCTGCGCAAGCGCCATCGGTCGTGCGCATCCCGCGCCCGCAGTGGCACTACGTCACCCGTGTATTTGACTCGGGTGCAAGCGGTGTCCTGGCGCCGTACTGCGAAACCGTTGAGCAGGTTCGAGAGGTTGTCTGTGCCGCACGCTGGCGGCCGATGAAAGGCGAGTTCGCCGAGCGCGCGATGCTAAGCGGTGAGTTTCCAAGTGACGCGACACGCGAGCACCTCGAAGATTTCAATCGCGATCATGTCGTAATGATCGGAATCGAAAGCATCCCCGCAGTGCAAAACCTCGATGCGATTCTCGATGTCGGTGGCATTGATGTCGTATTCGTCGGACCGGCGGACCTGTCGACCTCCATGGGAATCCCACGAGCGTGGGATCACCCGGACTTCGAGGCTATGTGCGGCGAAATTATTCGCCGTTGTACAGCACGTGGCGTACAGGTTGCGGCCAACTTCGCGTCGCTTGAACAGTCGGCGAAATGGGCGGCTCGAGGGATGAATCTCATCATCCACGCGTGTGACTTTCGTGTCCTGCACGCGGGCTACAAGACCGCACTGGAAACGATCTCGCGCGCTGCCGGACGCGCGATCGATATCGAGGAGTCGTCCGTTGATATCTGATGCCGCCAAACTCGTAGCGGTCATGGTCCTGCTGGCAGCTTGCTCGGCATCGCCGCGCCAAATGGACTCAGAGGAGCTTGCGGCCCGTGAAGTCGGCAACACCGGCGGATTGAACTACGGCGAGTTCGGGCCGCCCGATGCGTACGAAGACGAATCCGGTCATCCGTACTACGGCAGCGAGAACCAGTGGAGTCGCCGCATGTTCGAGGAGCGCGCGGCCAACCTGTACTACAAGCGCCGCGGTCAGCGGCAAATGCTCGAGATTATCGATGGCAAACCGGAGGTTGCGCTGCAGCTCGCTGATGCTCGGCTCGCCGACGATCCTGCAGACGAAGAGTCACAGTTTGTGCGCAGCGTCGCTTTTGCGCAAATGGGTGACCTGGACAAAAGCTGGCAGGCCATGCAACTGGCCCTGCAGTCGGGGATGCCGTTCGGACGTTTCCTCGCCGGTCCACGTGACCTGCTTGAACCGCTGCACCGTAGTGCACGTTTTCAACAGTTTGCTGGCCAGCAGCACGCCGCAATCATTCACGGTCCGATGCTGGGTGACGTTACCGAATCCAGCGTACGCATCTGGGTTCGCAGCAGCATGCAAACAGATTTTACGGTGCGACTCAAGGATGGCGAATCGAGTTTTGAAGCAACGTCGCGCACCGCGCCTGAGGCCGACTACACCGGTGTCGCCCGGGTCTCGGGCCTGCAGCCGAATACCGTTTACAGCTATGACGTATGGGTCGACGGCGAGCCCGCAACCGGGCGCTACCACTTCAGGACGCCGCCGCTTGCTGGTACTGCCGGCGTGTTGCAGGTTGGCTTCGGCGGCTGTGCCGGCTATACGCCGGAGAACGAACGCGTCTGGGACACCATTGCGTCACACGATCTGCGGGCATTCCTGTTCCTGGGTGACAATGTCTATATCGATGTGCCCGCAACGCCAGGCGCATTTCACGAGTACAGCTATTATCGCCGGCAGTCGCGTCCCGAGTTTCGGCGCATGGTTGCCGCTATTCCCCAGTACGCGATCTGGGATGATCACGATGCGGCCTTCGACGACATTTGGTTGGGGCCGTACGTTGACCGGCCGGCGTGGAAGCAGCCCATGGTCGAATCCTTTCGACAAAACTGGAACAACCCATCGTACGGTTCCGAGACCCACCCGGGTACCTGGTTCAGCTTTGTGCTCGGCGATGTCGAGTTTTTCATGCTCGATGGCCGTACTTACCGCACGAATCCATTCATAGAAGGTCGCAGTATGCTCGGGCCCGAGCAAAAAGCCTGGTTGCTCGAAGGTCTGAGCAAATCGACAGCCACCTTCAAGGTCATCGCGAGTCCGGTCGCGTGGGCTGACGGAGCAAAACCGGGCAGCATCGACACCTGGTCCGGCTTTCCCGAGGAGCGGGAGCAACTGTTTTCGCACATCGAAAATCAGGCCGTGCACGGTGTGATACTGCTTTCCTCTGATCGACATCGCTCCGAGGCGTGGCGAATTGAACGCGACAGTGGCTATCCATTCTACGAGTTGTTGAGTGGTCAGCTGACCAACATTCACACGCACCCGCCGGAGCAGGGTGCATTGTTTAGTTACAACGCCAAAGACTCATTCGGTGTGCTGACGTTCGACACGGATCGCGCGGACCCACAAGTGACCTACGAAATCCGGTCTATTGATAATGAACTGATCGAATCGCTGGTTGTAAAGCTGAGTGAGCTGCGGCAACAAGAATCTGGAGGTAGTAAATAGTGAAGTCAGGAATCTGGGGTGCCCTGCTTACGGCGCTCGTAGTGACGGGTTGTGCTCAGAGTGCAGCAGAAAATTCGGAAATCGAAACCGTGGCGCTGTGGCTGTTCGACGAACCTGTCGGCCTGTATCCAAGTAGTGCAATCGACGATAACTCCGAATACGACATGGTGCTATCGATTGGTATGGGCGCGCAGATCGTTGCGGGCCACTATGGCCACAGCCTGTTGCTGGAAGATCGTGAGCCGTTTGACGTTCCCAAAGGTGAGGAAAACTTCGAGCGCTTCGGTTTCGTCAGGATGCCTCCGGCTGATGGCCGCACGATCGAGCCGCTGACGTGGTTCAATGCAGATTTCGCAGCCCTGATGACTTCCGGCGAAAACCATCTGCGCAAGGAGGTTGGTTTCAAGAACCCGACAGAGTCAGGCATGAATCTTGGCGCCTTCGACTGGAGTTTCGAATTCTGGTATGCGGGCAACGCAAGCGACCGGGATGCGGACGCCGTGGTGTTCGAACTGGGGTCGGGTCCGCGTGGCGAGAATAACCTCGTAACGCAGCTTCGCTGGTCAGCGGATGGAGCGTCATTCTCGCTGCATAATCAGCCCTCGGCCACCACCCTGCTGATTCCAACGAGCCGCCCGACAAAAGCATGGCGCCACTACGCCTTCGCCTACGATGCGGCCGAACAACAGCTTCGACACTATGTCGATGGCAAGTTGCAGGCGCTGCCCGACACAGCCAGGCTGGCGGCATTGCCGCATGGCGACGAAGCGTATTTTTCACTCGGCAGAGATGGCAGCTGGGCCCACCCGTTGCGCGGCGCACTGGACGAGGTGCGCTTCAGCCGTGGCCAGGTGTATACCGCCGAATTCGATCCGCCCGAGAGTTTCGTCGACCAGCCTGAACCTGTCGCGCGGGTCGCCGGGCCGCCACTACTGTTCGGAGGTGATGCAGCGGATCCGTTGCAGCTGGGCACCCGCAAGCATGTGTTCATCGACGCCGCATTGCTCGAGGATCAGGGTGATGCGAATTTTGTCGTTAATCCGCCGCGACGAGCCGAGCGGGTTATCGACAATATCGAAGGAGCATTCCGCAAACATCTGACCGTTGTCGAGAGTGATGACGGGGTGATCAGAATTTACAATTCGGTTGAGGATGATCATCTTGCCGTTTACACATCCACCGATGGGGTGAACTTTGATCGCCCGGATGTGGGCCATGGTGACATCAACGGCAACCGAAACATCGTTATTCCGGATAACGTCGGCGGCCTCGGTAACCCGTTCTGGGATCCGCAGGCACCAGAGGAAGAACGCTGGAAGTACTTTACGGACTACGAGCGGCGCGGCATCTACCTGTACACCTCAGCCGATGGCTACGACTGGAAGCGGCATCATACGGTTGTACTCCCGTTCCGTTCAGGAACCCAGTCGAGCACTTTTTACGATGACCAGCGGCAACTGTATGTGTCCTATCATCGTTCCGGAATTTTCCATACGCCTGCCGGGGACACACAGCGTAGTTCTGTCGTAACCGAGCATGAAGACTTGCGCGTCGCCGCGCCATTCACCGTATTGTCGCCAGAGGATTATCGTGATCTGCGTGACGACTTCCCGCTGCGTGAGCCGCTGCCGTGGTTCTCCGACAATGGACCACTGACACCGGGCGGTTTCGGTATGGAGTACCCGCACCGCTTCGATCCGGTCCCGGAGGACCCACCGGGCGTTGACTTCTATCTGACCAAGGCAACCAAGTACGCATGGGCGCCGGATACCTATGTTTCGTTTCCGGTCGGCTACTTCCACTACGAAAATGATGGTCCGATAACGCGCCAGATTCTCGGCGATGAGAAGTTTGAGCGCGGCTCCGGGCCGCTTGAATCACAGGTTTCCGTCAGTCGTAACGGTATCGACTGGCATCGCTATCCTGATCCGGCCTATGTTGGCATTGGGCGGCATGAGGGTCGTGACGTCAAAACGGCCTATATTGCGCACGGCATGGTGCGCCGTGGCGAGGAGATCTGGCAGTACTATTTTGGTGAAACCCAGTATCACTCCGCGCATGTCAAGGACGAGGCCGGTCGTGGCGTTTACCGCCTGGTGCAGCGGCTGGATGGGTTCGTATCGCTGGACAGTCCCTATGGACATGAGACGACGGCTGTCACCAAGCCCCTGGTATTTTCCGGCGATCGGCTGCAACTCAATGTCGATACTGATGCCGTCGGCTACATGCAGGTCGGCTTCCTGGATGCGCAGGGCGAGCCCATCGAGGGCTTTTCCGTCGACGAATGTATTTACGTCAATGGCGACTTTATCGCCGGCGAAGTCGAGTGGCTGAACGGTAAGGATCTGTCGGCCCTCGAGGGGCGCACGGTGCAGGTTGTGTTGCGTATGCGTGGTGCGAAACTGTATGCCATGCAGTTCGTTGACAGCGAAACAGATAATCAGGAATGACGATGATGACCAGAATAGTGTTTCTATTGACGTTGCTGGTGGCTGGTACTGCGCTGGCGGCAGGCCCGGCAACCGAGGTCGTGGACACCGATGCGTACGACAAGGTTTTGTACGTTTCGTCGAGCACGGGTTCGGACGAGCAAGGCAAGGGTACGCAAGCGCAACCCTGGGCTTCCCTCGGGCATGCGCTGGACAAGGCGCGCGGACGCAGCATTGCGATATTGGTAGCGGGTGGGTTGTACGAAGAACACTCGTTGACACTACGAACCGGCAATGCCGTCTTCGGTGGATTCAGCGCGGATGACTGGTCACGCGATATTCGCGCCAATCGAACGACAATCAGTGCCGCCGGTGGTGGGCGCGTATTTGTCGCGGCGGATTCCACGGTGCTGGACGGTTTCGTGGTTAGCGGCGGTCTTATTCGCGGAGCCGGGGCGGGCATTCATATCGATGGCAGCTCACCGACCTTGTCCAACAATATCTTCGTGGGTAATCGAACACTTGGCCCCGAAGACTGGGTGCCCGAGTACTTGCACGAGACGGCTCACGATGGTGGTGCTGTCTACTGTACCAATGGCGGCAACCCAACGATTCGCAATAATCTGTTCACGGCCAACAAGACAGACAACGGCCGCGGTGCCGGCCTGGCGTACGACGGCCGATGTAATGGTGAGATCACCGGCAATGTGTTCATCGGCAATGTGGCGGGCCTGGATGATCCGATGCGCTCCAGCGATGGTGGCGCCATTTCTGTATTTCGCTGGTCATCGCCGTTGATTGAAGACAACGTGGTGCTATCGAACAAGGCACTGGCCAAGAACGATGCGGGCGGCATTTTCGTCGCGCTCTGGTCATCCGCGAAAGTGCGCAACAACACGCTGGTCAATAACGAAGCGGGCGACGACGCCGGCGGTCTGTTTGTCGGCGGACAGGAGCATCGCTACGACGCACCGCTTGATCCGCTGCCCGATGCCGAGGCGTTTTTTGTTGAAGTCACAGGCAATCGCTTTTTCGGTAATACCAATTCATCGCGCAACTCGGGTGCGACGCGTATTACGATGGAGTCTCGCGGCCGGGTAGCGAACAATGTCGCCGCGTTGAATCCCGGCTTCTACATCCAGCGTAGTGAACTCGAGATCGTCAATAATACGATCCTCGAAAATACCCTGCTTATCGAAACCAAAGAGGGCCTCAAGCCCAGCGTTTTCCGCAATAACATCGTGCTCGGTTCCTTCGAGTTCGAACCGGTTGCCGATGTTCGTGACTCGTTGTTCCGTGATGGTTTTCCGGGCAACGCCAAGGGTACGCCACAGTTTTTGGATGACGGCGGCGTGCTTGAATTGCTGGCCGCGACATTCTCCAGGGCGGACCAGCAGACGACCGTCCATCTCGCGCATACTCCGTCTGGTGCGTCACTGGAGAACCGCGTTGTACGCAGCGGCAGTGCATGGGGTGTTGTCGCAGCGGTCGACGGATCGACGCTGACGATTTGGGGCGATTTGTCGGGTGCGGGCGAGATCACCGTGTTACCGACCTTCCGTCAGACAAGTTCTTCGCCGGGATTTGGCAAGGGCGCTGATGCGGCACGCGCCGACACCACGGCGTGGACGCCGAAGCGCGTTAACAAGTCCATCGAATTGCTGGAGCGTGGCCAGCCGATTTACTACGCGGCCGGCTACGGCGGCTACGATCGGGGCATCGAGATGGCCACGACCTGGTCGGACTATATTGTCTACAACATGGAGCATCAGCCACTCGACTTCGGTTTGCTGCGCGAATTCATGCGTGGGCTGGTCAATGCTGGGCCGACACCGAGCGGTCATCGTACGCCCACCGTCATCGTGGTGCTGCCGCTACTGGGGCTGGATGAAGAGACGGTCAAAGCCGGTGGATGGATGGTTGAGCAGGCGCTGGCGCAAGGCGTACATGGCGTGCACCTCGCGCGTGCCCGTGATCCTGCGGCGGTACGGCGATTCGTTCAGGCCGCGCGATACCCGGTGAACACGCAAGCTGTCGATATCGTGGGCGAAGGATTGCGCGGCTGGGGCAGTCATATTTTCGCAGCCTGGGTTTGGGGTCTCGAACGCGAGGAATACCTGAAGAAGGCCGATGTCTGGCCGTTGAATCCGGAGGGTGAAATCATGCTTGGCGTCAAGATCGAGGACCAGCAGGCGCTCGCGCGCAGCAACGACACGCTGCGTGTCCCGGGGCTGGCTTTCGCCGAGCACGGGCCCAGAGACCTGGGCCTTTCCTATGGACACCTGGAAGGCAAAGCGGATCCGCCGGTGCCGCCGGAAGTCAATGCGGCGGGTGACTACGTGCTGGACCTGTGTGTTGAGAATGGTTTGTTTTTTCTCGACAACGTGTTGCCCGACAATGTCGTGGAGCAAATCGAGCGCGGCATCATGATCGGCGCAGGGCGTCGTGAAGATGCGGCGGAAATCGGTCGCGCCTACAGCGGCCGGGAAATGCCCTGGTAAGCGGAGCCGTGGAGTGCTGCAGCTATATCTCAGGTCGCTGGCTCGAAGAGTCGGGTGGGCCTCGAGTCGAACTGCGTAAGCCTGCGGATACCCGGGTCGTGGTCAGCTGTACACAGCAGGTGAGTGCGGCAGACGCCGTGACAGCAGTTGCAGCAGCAGTCTCGGCATTTCCGGAATGGCGCGCAGTGACGTTCGCGGATCGGGTGCAGATTTGCGAGGCGCTTCTCGGCAATATCGCGGCCCAGCGACAGGCTTTCGTCGCCGCCATTGCCAGCGAGACCGGCAAGACGCAAATTGAGGCCGACCAGGAGTTGCAAGCGGGTATCGCCGAATTTCGCGCGCATATACAGATCTTCGAAGACGGACTGGTCGAACGCGTTGGCGAACACCAGGTAGCGCACCTGCCGATCGGCGCTGTGCTACTCGTTACGCCGTCGAACTTTCCGCTTGCGGCAACATTGCGCAAGCTGTCGGCAGCGCTGCTGGCGGGCAACACGTTGGTCGTAAAAGCCTCCGAGCTGACGCCGGTCACGGCGCAGTTATTGTTTGCCGCTATCGATGCAACTGCGTTGCCCGCTGGTGTCGCCAACCTGGTGCTTGCGGATGGGCGCGATGTGATTGCGGCCATGGTCGCCGCGCCCGGTCTGGCAGCGGTTTCACTCACCGGGTCGAACGCGGCAGGCGACGCAATAGCTGCAGCAATCGGCTCTCGCAACATTCGCTTTCAAGCGGAGCTGGGCGGCTGCAATGCCGTTGTAGTGCTTGCGGACGCGGACCTCGACCGAGCGGTTAGTGCCGTCGTCGAGCATGGCTTTGCGTGTTGCGGTCAATGGTGCACGGGAACGACACGCGTTATTGTCGCGGCGGATGTTTATGAGGATTTCACCGAGCGCTTGAAAATAAAAACCGGGCAGATCGTTGTCGGTAGCAACGATGAAGAGGCGAACGGCATGGGGGCGATGATCTCCGCCCAGCACCGACAAGCGCTTGAAGAGACCGTGCAGTCCCTGTGTGCTGCCGGCGCAGAAATACTGTGCGGCGGCTCGCGCCCGGATGCCGAGCACCTGCAACACGGTTATTATTACTCGCCAACGATTTTGGCGGTATCGTCCGGCGCGCATGACGACGAAATTTTTGGACCGGTAATCCTGGTACAGCGAGCGGCGGATGCAAACGAAGCACTGGTGCTCGCCAACGCCGGTCCCTATGGCCTGTCATTCTCGGTGTTTACCGCAGACCCGAAAGCGGCCGAAGAATGTGTGTCGGCCGCCGAGGCCGGGCTTTGCCACGTGAATCTTGGCAGTGGCTATCGAGATAGCGCCATGCCTTTGGCAGGCTGGAAAGCATCGGGTCGCGGTATCCCGGAGTGCGGTAATTATGCGCGCGACTTTTTCACACAAACCAAAGCAATTTACCGGGCACATTAAATGAAGATCACCGCTATTCGAGACAAGTCGATATCGATCGCATCACCGATGCGAAACTCAGTTATCGATTTTTCGACGATGACAATATCCGTTGTGAAAGTAGAGACTGACCAGCGCATCGGCGGCGAAGCGGTCGTTGGCTACGGCTTTACGTCAAACGGTCGCTATGCGCAGTCCGGGATACTCCGGGATCGCATCTTCCCGCGATTGATGAGCGCACCGGCACAGGCGCTCATCACAGATGATGGCAAGAACGTCGACCCGTTCAAGTGCTGGCAGATAATGATGACCAACGAAAAGCCGGGCGGACACGGTGAGCGCTCCGTTGCGGTCGGTGCTGTCGATATGGCGCTGTGGGATCTGCTTGCCAAGATGGAAGGCAAGCCGCTGTATCGCACGCTCGCGGATCGCTTTCGTGACGGTGTTTGCGATAAAAAGATAAAAGTCTACGCGGCCGGCGGCTACTACTACCCGGGAGATTCACTGGGCAAGTTCAAAGATGAGATGCAGGGCTATCTCGACCTTGGCTTTGTCGAAACCAAGATGAAGATCGGCGGGGCGAGCCTGGAAGAGGATTTGCGTCGCATCGAGGCAGCTCTTGAGGTCGTCGGCACAGGTCAGTGTCTTGCGGTCGATGCCAATGCGCGATTCGATACGTCTACCGCTGTCGCATATGCTGAGGCAATGTCGGACTATGATTTGCGTTGGTACGAAGAGCCCGTGGGCGTTCTCGATTTTGCGGCCCATGCCGAGGTGAAGGCGGCCAGTACGGCGCCGATCGCGACAGGTGAGAATATTTTTTCCTGCGACGACTCACAGAACCTCGTACGCTATGCAGGGCTGGATCCGAATGCCGATTTTCTGCAAATGGATCCCGCGCTGAGTTACGGACTCGTTGAGTACCTGAAAACGCTCGAGATGTTAGCCGCGAATGGCTGGTCATCGCGGCGGTGCGTACCCCATGGCGGGCACCAGTTTGGCTTGCACCTCGCCGCGGGACTTGGCTTGATGGGCAACGAGGCGTATCCCGGAGTGTTCGAGCCCTTTGGGCAATTTGCTCCGTCAATGATACTTGAAGGCGGTGAAGTCCAACTCACCGACGATCCCGGAATCGGCTACGAGACGATTCCGGAGATTTATGCAATATTGCAGACGATCTGATTCGATAGGCGAAAGTCATGGCCACACTAAGAGATGTTGCGAGGAAGGCCCAGGTCTCCGTGTCGACCGTGTCGAGGGTTATTAACCAGGAGCCCCTGGTCAAACGCGATACGCGACAGAAAGTAGAGTCGGCGATCGACGAACTTGGCTATCGCCCCAATCGCGTCGCGCAGCGCTTGCGGAGTATCAACACCAAGAACAAGCTCATCGGGCTGGTACTGCCGGACATTCAGAATCCGTTCTATGTTGATGTCGTGCGCGGCGTCGAAGAAGCGGCCTATCAACAAAAATTCGCCGTGATGATTGGCAACTTCGACCAGAGCGAGGAAAAAGAAAAAATCTTCCTCGAAGTACTGCAATCAGAATCGATAGACGGCCTGATCGTCGCACCGTACCGCAACCGTGACCAGCACATTCGAAAAGTTATCGAGAACGGCTATCCCGTCGTCTGCATTGATCGCGGCCTGGTCGGCATTGATGTCGATGTCATCAAGGTGAACAACGAGGCAGGCGCATTTGCTGCGATCGACTATCTCATCGGCCTGGGGCACAAACGCATCGCGCATATCACAGGACACCCCACGATCCCGACGACGAACGAACGCATCGCCGGCTACGAAAGGGCGATGCAGCAATCGGACCTGCCGGTCGATCCTGAGCTAATTCGGAGCAGTGATTCGAGCTATCAAAGTGGCGCAGATCTCATGCACGAACTGCTCGCTATTGCGGCGCCGCCGACGGCTGTGTTCACAGCGAATAATTTGCTCACACTGGGTGCGCTGAAGACGATTCATGAGCGCGGCCTAGATGTGCCGAACGATATTTCGATCGTCGGCTTCGACGACATGTACTGGTCGATGTCGCTGAACCCGCCTTTGACCGCCGTGCGGCAGTCCGGATACGAGATTGGCAGTCGCGCGGCAGAGGTTTTGCTGCAGAAAATCGCGCACCCGGACCGCTCAACGTCAAGCGTGGTACTGGATACAGAATTAATGGTCCGCGAGTCTTGCAAAGCGAGGAGCGCGACGGTAGGTTAGGCGTTCGCTCGAGCGGGGGGTAGCCGCATGGAAATGAGAACGTTCTCATTTAAGTTCGAGCCAAAAATGGGAACGTTCCCATTGAATCGGTACAACAGAAACATTTCAACAATCCGCGACGAGTGGGGGAGAAAAGATGAATATCGGTAACTTCATTAAGATCGGGGCAATCAGCCTCTTTTTGATTTTCGCAACGTTCACGAATGCCTGGGCACAAACCGCCCCGTCTGTGCGCGGCAAGATTGTTGATCAGCAGACCAATGGTTATCTCGAGGGCGCTGTGATCGCCCTCCAGGGTACCTCGTATCGAGCCAGGTCCGGCAGTGATGGTGGTTTCAGAATGGACGAGGTGCCCGCCGGTGAATACACGCTGACCGTTTCCTACGTCGGTTTCGACACCTTCTCTACCGACGTAACGGTACCCGCGTCAGGTTCTGTTGACGTGCCCATTAGCCTGAACCGTGTTTACAGGGTCGCTGATGAAGTCGTGGTCCAGGGCAATCGCTTCGGCCAGTCCAAATCGCTCAACGACCAGAAAGAAGCGGCGAATATCAAGAACATTATCTCCGAAGAACAAATCCAGTCCTTCCCGGACCTGAATACGGCAGAGGTGCTGCAACGCGTTTCCGGGATCAATATTCAGCGCGACAATGGCGAAGGTCGATTTGTTGCAATGCGTGGCACGCCGTCTGCGATGACCAATATTACGGTCAATGGCCAGCAAGTGGCCTACTCGAACGGCGAGAACCGCTCGATTGAGCTGGATGTTGTTTCGGCGGCGCAGCTGTCCGGGATCGAGGTTACCAAGGTGCTGACACCCGATATGGATGCCGACGCCGTCGGCGGCTCGATCAACCTCAAAACACGCAGCGCTTTCGACAACGAAGAGCGGGTGCTAAAAGCCAGGGCCGGAATTGGGGAGAACTCAATATCCGATGGTTCGAATTCCCAACTCGCATTTGACTACGCCGATGTACTCGGGGCCAATGACAATATCGGTCTTTCGATCGGCGTCAATTATGCGCGCACCGCGGCGGAACGCCACAACAATGAACAGAAGTGGGAAAATGTTGATGATATCAACGGTGTCGAAATACCCTACGCACTGACCAATTCCGAAGTGCAGTTCTCGGACAATGTGCGTGACCGCTACGGCATTAATTCACGCCTTGAATTTCGCCTGAACGAAAACAACCAGATCTATTTTGGCGCTGTCTACAACTTCCGGGAAGACACGCAGAATCGTCAGATTACGCGTATTCGCTGGGATCGGGGTGACTACATTAGCCCGACCGAGGTGCAGGATCTGCGCGTCGTCAAATCCTTGCATGATCGTGTCGAAGAGCAGGAAATTTCTACGTTTTCATTTGGTGGCGAACATCGCCTCGGCGCGTCAACACTGGACTACAGCCTGTCGACAAGCGCTGCATCCACGAAAAAGCCGGCGGGGCAGTTGAAGCCAGAGTTTGAGCTCCGCGGTGTCAACCTTAATGTTATCGGTATCGACACGGTTGCGCCGAACTGGGAAACCACCGACCCCAACTTCGACTTACACGACGGTAGTCTGTATCCACTTGATGTCAACGATCTGAAATATGAAAACACCACGAGTGATATTGACTCGGCCGCAGTCAACTACGAGATGCCAATGGTCTGGGGAAGCGACACAGGTACCTTCAAGGTCGGCGCAAAACTCCGCTCGCTCCACAAAGAGCGCGCCGACATCCGCGAACAATGGCAGTGGGGTGGTGCCGACGACTTGCTGCTAGGCCAGTTCGAGAATGGCAGCTACAACTATCTCGATAGTGGCTATAACCTCGGCTACGAATACGACAGCGATGCGTTCCGCAATTTCTTCTTCTCGAATCAAGCGCCGGGAAGCTTTGAGCTCGACGAAAATAGAATCGATGTCAATCTGGGTGAGCCCTACGATGCCGATGAGGACGTGACCAGCATCTACGCGATGACAACGCAGGAGTACGGCAATCTGCTGGTGCTCGGTGGTGTTCGCTTTGAAAAGACGGAGCTCAACTACACTGCTACCAACCTGGTACTCGACGACGGTGCTTTCGTCAGTAATGAGCTGGTTAACGCCAAGCGCGACTTCGATCATGTGTTCCCGAACCTGCAGTTTCGCTGGCGTCTGACGCCCGACACGAACTTGCGCATCGCATATAGCGAGGGCATGGCGCGACCGGATTTCTGGCGGGTCATGCCGTACTCGTCGGCCGATCTGGACGAAGGTGAGGTTGTGCGCGGCAACGCAGATCTGAAACCGGCGCTCGCCAAGAATGTCGATGTGCTGGCGGAACATTTCTTCGAAGGTATTGGAATCCTGTCCGGCGGCGTGTTCTACAAGCAAATTGACGACTTCAATTTCCGCGCGGAATACACGGAAGTCGGCGGACAGTTCGATGGCTTTGACGTCGAACAATATCTCAATGGTGGCAGTGCCGACCTGTTCGGTGTCGAACTGACCTGGCAGCAGCAATTTACGCAGCTTCCAGGCTGGCTGGCCGGCTTCGGCGTCTATGCCAACTACACCTATACTGATGCGACCAGCATCGACCTTGGTGACCAGACAAGCCGCACCGATATTGCGGCAATGCCGGAGCAGGTAAGCGATGTTGCAAACTTTGCGCTGACCTATGAAAAAGACGCCATCATCTCCCGACTGTCGATGAACTATACCGGCAAGTGGATCGAGGAAGTGGGCGGAAGCGCTGACGAGGATGTCTGGCGCGACGCGTCTACCACGATTGACTTTTCGTTCACGTGGATGTTTGAAAATGGTCTCGACCTGTTCTTGCAGGGCAACAACCTCTCGAATGAAGTCAAGTATGCCTACCTCGGCATCCCGTCACGCTCAAGCCAGTACAGCATCACCGGGCGATCGTACATGCTCGGAGCGCGCTGGACGTACTAGGAAATAATTGATGCGGGTGCCGCCTTTGCGCGGCATTCGCATCCCTAGCTTTTTGTTTTCGGACGGCTGCCGAGGGTGGTGGCCAGAGGTCACATTGCATGAAAGAGTTACCCAGACTGGGTATATCGATGGGCGATCCAGCCAGCATCGGTCCCGAAGTCATCGTCAAGGCACTCGCCGATCCAAAGGTCGTGGCAACTTGCCACCCAATTGTTATTGGTGATGCCGGTGTACTCATGGATGCAGTGCAGTTTACGAAAACAGGCCTGCGCGCCAACCTTATCGGGAGCGTTGCCGAAGCCGTGTTTGAACTGGGCACCATGAATGTCCTTGATCTGGCGAATGTCGATCCCTCGCGGTTCCGCCTCGGTGAAGTCTCGGCTATGTGCGGTCAAGCCGCATTTGAATACGTTGCCAAAAACATCGAGCTGGCGATGGCCGGTGAGCTAGATGGCACTGTGACAGGGCCAATCAACAAAGAGTCAATCAACCTGGCAGGCCACCACTACGGCGGACACACAGAAATCTATGCCGAACATACAGGCAGCAAAAAGTACGCGATGTTGCTCGTCGAGGAAGACCTGCGCGTAGTGCATGTTTCG
This sequence comes from uncultured Woeseiaceae bacterium, assembly GCA_963976215.1. Classification (GTDB taxonomy): domain Bacteria; phylum Pseudomonadota; class Gammaproteobacteria; order Steroidobacterales; family Woeseiaceae; genus UBA1847. Next base: position 25,073 of record CAXBJV010000037.1, read on the forward strand.
ACGCATGTATCGCTGCGTGATGCCTGCGATCTCGTAAAAAAGGACCGCGTTCTGGAGACTATCCAGCTCATGCATGAGGCCTGCCAGAAGCTCGGGATCGAAGAACCGCGGATTGGCGTTGCCGGCTTAAATCCGCATGCCGGCGATGGCGGCCTGTTCGGTGATGAGGAAGCCAAAGAAATTTTGCCAGCAATTGAGGAGGCTGTTGCACGCGGCTACCGTGCGATGGGCCCTATACCGGCGGATACCCTGTTTTCGAAAGCGATCGGCGGCGTTTACGACGGCTGCGTCGCGATGTACCACGATCAAGGGCATATTCCGTTCAAGGTTGTTGGCTTCAACTGGGACAAAAAGGCGCAGCAAATGAGCAGCGTTCGCGGCGTAAATATTACGCTCGGACTCCCTATTATTCGGACCTCGGTCGACCACGGCACTGCGATGGAAATTGCTGGGCAGAATATTGCCAGCGACGACGCGATGAAGCTTGCGATCGATTATGCGGTACGGCTGTATTGGTCAGGGAAGAGCACGGACTGATGTTGGCAGTTATTACAGATGATTTCACCGGCGCGTCGGAAATCGCCGGAGTTGCGCTTGCGAAAGGCTACCGGACAGTCATTGAAACACGGCCTGTGCGCCGACCCGACGCGGACGTGATCGTGATCGCAACCGATATGCGATCGCTGGCGGCCGCGGACGCGGCAAACCTCTCCGCAAAATTGACGGAGCAAATTCTGGCGTTAAAGCCAGACTTCATTTTCAAGAAGGTAGACTCCGTGCTGCGTGGCAACATCGGCCCGGAGCTCGAAGCCCAGATACATATTGAGCGAAAATCCGCTGCGCTCCTGGTCCCGGCCAACCCGTCCCGAAAACGCACTATCGCAAATGGCATCTACTACGTTGACAATATGCCGGTGGCGGAATCCGGTTTTTCGCAGAATCGCAGTGCTTTTCCATCGTCGTCACGGGTGATCGATATTCTCGAAAGTCGCGGTGCCAGTATGGTCACCTGTGTATCGCTGGATGATTCACTCAAAGCGCCTGGGGTACTGGTTGGAAACGCTGCAAGCAACGAAGATCTCTCGGCGTGGGCGACGCATATCGATGATCGTCTGGTCCCGGCCGGGGCGGCAGACTTTTTTGCTGCAATTCTGGATTGCCGGCCGGCGCCGCAAAGAATAAACGGAGCGCAAGTTAGCACGGCTATTGGCACTCGCACCTTGTACCTGTGTGGCAGCAATTATCCGTCCAGTCGAGAAGCTGTTGCGATAGCCGGAAACCATGGTACCAGCATTGTCGGAATGCCCGATGAGATCTACTACGGCGACAAAGTAAATTCCGATGCTGTGCGTGTGTGGGCGCGAAATGTCGAAAGTGCATTGTTCAAAGGCCACACAGTTGTTGTTGCTGCATTGCAAATCCAACAAGGCGATTGTCTAAGTGGCCGCCAGATCACGGCGGCTATGGCCGAGGTCGCTGGCTATGTGGTCCGGCGAAATGCGGTCGATGAATTGATGATTGAGGGTGGCGCCACGTCGCAGGCTGTCATGGATACGTTGCAGATTGACCATCTGTATCCGTCTGATGCGGTAGCGCCAGGCGTCACGAGAATGCGAGTAGACAACTACCCCGATTTGCACATTACTATGAAACCGGGCAGCTACCGCTGGCCCGACAAAATTTGGAACGCGAAGTAAGCAACCAAAAGGTGAGTTGAGCAGAATGGAAAACGAAACTTTGCACATTATCGATTACCTGATCATCCTGGCCAGCCTGGTTATTTCGGTTGGTGTCGGTGTCGGCTTCTCGAAATCACAGTCAAATACCTCGAAGTATTTTTCCGCCGAAGGCAACTTGCCGTCCTGGGCAATCGGCGTGTCGATCTTCGCGACGCTGATCAGCAGTATCACTTTCCTCGCTTATCCCGGTGACGGCTTTGCCGGCAACTGGGTGCGCTTGGTGCAAGGAATGATGGTGCCGGTCGTTGTGCTCGCCGGTATTTTCTTCATCGTACCGTTGTACCGCGACGTTATCGGCCTGAGCGCCTACGAGTACTTCGAAAAACGTTTCAGTTACTTCGCTCGCGTGTACAGTTCCCTGGGCTTCATACTGGCCCACTTTTCAAAAATGGGATCCGTTTTCTTCCTGCTGTCGCTCGCGGTATCGAGTATGACCGGCATCGATACCTATACGGTAATCTTCGTCCTCGGGATCGCGGTGATTGTCCTCACCTTGCTGGGTGGCATGGAGGCCGTCATCTGGCTCGATGTCATCCAGGGTTTCCTGCTGATCTTCGGTGGACTCATTACGGTCGCCATCATCGCCATGAAGCTCGACGGTGGGTTGGGCAGCGTGTTCGCCATAGCGGCCGCTGAAGACAAGATGAGTCTCGGCTCGATGGAGTGGGATTTTGTCAACCTGACATTCTGGGTGATGGCCATCAACGGCATCTTTTACACAATTCAGAAGTACGGCACCGACCAGACGATTATTCAGCGCTACCTGACCGCTCGTTCGGACAAGGAAGCGATCAAGGCGTCTATCATGGGCGTGGTCATGGTCGTTCCGGTCTGGGCGATGTTTATGTTTATCGGTACGGCACTGTATGCCTTCTATCAAGGCTCTGCGACCCTCCCCGAGGGCTTGCGCGCCGATGCAGTGTTCCCGTATTTCATCATGAATGAGCTGCCCGTCGGCGTCGTCGGCCTGATTATTTCCGCGCTGATGGCAGCGGCAATTTCATCACTGGATTCCGACCTGAACTGCCTCGCCGCTGTCGGTGTCGATGATTACTACAAACGCTTCAAGCCGGATAGCACGGATGAAGAGCGTCTGCGTATGGGTAAGGTTCTGGTGATTTTGTCCGGTATCGGCGCAATCATCGTGGCATCGATCTACGTGTCCGCGGGCAACAAGGGCGTGTTGGGGACCGTATTCGCCCTGTACGCAATATTCTCCGGCGGTATCGCCGGCATGTTCCTGCTGGGAATCTTTGTGCCGCGCGCAAACAAGCAGGGCCTGTACATTGGCGTGGCAGCGTGCGTCATCTATACCGCGATCGCGTTGCTGACATCGACATCATTTACCGTCGGCGGCGAATCGAAAATTCTGCTGGACCTCGGACCACTGAACTACACGCAGCACAAGTACATGCTGGGCGTATACAGCCACATCGTATTGTTCGTGGTGGCCTGGGGCGCCAGCTACTTCTTCCCGGCACCGGATATTGAACATCGTCTGACCTACGCCGGCTGGAAAGAAATGAAAGCAGCACAAAACGCAGGTAGCTAAGTTATGAGTCGATTACATTCTGTTTGGATAGTTGTTCTGGTGTGTTTCGCAGGCTGCAGCAATGATGCAGCTCGGCAATCGGACGTCGCGGCTGATACGCCCGTAGACGCGCCCTGGAATATCGTTTTGTTCCTGGTTGACGACGTGGCGTGGAACCAGGTCGGGTATCACGGCAGCGAGTTTTACGAGACGCCAAATGTGGACTCAATCGCCGCCGCCGGTATGCAGTTCTTGAACGCCTACTCAGCAAATCCGGTCTGCTCGCCGACCCGGGCCAGCCTGATGACGGGCAAGAACCCGGCGCGACTGCAGATCACCGACTACATTCCGGGCAGCCCCTACCCGTATGCACGCTTGCTGCGACCTGCGGAGATCCCCGGCCTCGCGCTGCAAGAGGTGACGTTGGCCGAGATACTGAAGTCGAAAGGCTATGTCACCGGCCACTTTGGCAAATGGCATCTCAATGTCGACAAGAACTATCAGCCAGGCCGCCCCGGCGATCCCGAATCACAGGGCTTTGACGACATCCTGACGACGGTTAAACCCGAATACGAGGCAGATCCGTCGGCCGATGCGCATCACTCGATCGAGATTACGGAGCGTTCACTGGAGTTTCTGGACAAGCATCACGACGACCCGTTCTTCCTGTATACGACGTTCCACACCGTGCATCGTCCGCTCATGGAGAAACCCGAGCTCATCGCGAAATATGAGGCGAAAGATGGCGTTGAGAGCGCTGTGAACAATCCGGTCATGGGTGCCATGATCGAGACCATGGATGATGGCATCGGTCGTATTCTTGCACGTCTCGAAGACTATGGACTGTCTGAGCGAACGATTGTCATCTTCTATTCGGATAACGGTGGCTTCGAGCAACTGCAGGCACAAGACCCGTTCCGCGGCGGCAAGGCGATGATCTGGGAAGGCGGCGTGCGGGTGCCCCTGGCCATACGCTGGCCGGGCGTCGTCGAGCCGGGTTCCAGCAGCGATGCACTCGTGATCTCCGATGACTTTTTCCCAACCGTTGCCGAAATCGTCGGTGAGGAAAACCTGTCAGAGGATATCGACGGCCTGAGCCTGATGCCGTTGTTGACGCAGGCGGGATCGCTCGATCGCGATACCCTGTACTTCCATTACCCACACTTCCATCATCTCGGATTCAAGCCTGCCGGTGCCATTCGCCAGGGAGATTACAAACTGATTGAATGGTTCGAAGGTTCGATTGCGGGCGAGGGCAAGGCGGTCAGTTTGTTCAATCTCGTGACTGATCCGGGTGAAACGACGGACATCGCCGAGCAACACCCGGAGATGGCACAGCGAATGCTCGAAAAGTTGCGTGCATGGCGCAAAGATGTCGGGGCTGCGGAAATGACGATCAACCCGGACTACGATCCGGAACGCGCCGACTGGCGCTTCGTAGATGAACACGGTGGTAATTCAAAATGAGAACGGCAACTTTCCTGAATCCCGGCAAGCTGGTATTTGGGCCCGACGCATACGCCACGATGAAGCAGGACTTGATTGCCGCTGGCCATGAGGCAGTTTTCGTTATTTCGATAGAACCCCTGCAGAAAGAAATGCAACAACTGGGCGCAGATCTCAGGGCAGCGGGAATTCGTTGCGAGTTCGACTTTTCGATAGTCAACGAACCGACATTTGCGGAGTTCGAAGCATTGCTTGAGCGTCTTCGCATGTTCGCGGCGGATTGTGTCGCCGGAATTGGTGGCGGCAGCGTCATGGACGTCGCCAAGCTACTTGCAGCACAGATGAAAAACACGCAAACGACGGATGAAATTGTTGGCATCGGCAATCTCGCCGAACGCCAGACACCGATGATTTGTGTACCGACGACGTCAGGAACCGGTAGCGAAGTTTCCCCAAACGCACTTTTTACCAGCGATAGTGGCGCCAAGGTGGGGGTCATCAGTCCGTTCCTTGTTCCGGACGCAGCCTATATTTGTCCGGAACTCACCGTTTCGGTTCCGCCCTCGGTGACCGCTGCCACTGGGATTGACGCTTTGACGCATTGTCTCGAAGCCATCGCTAATAACTTCGCTCACCCGATGGCTGACGTCATCGCACTCGAAGGGATTCGTCTGATCGGCGCAAGTCTTGTCGCGGCCTGTGAAGACGGTCGCAACATCGATGCTCGCACAGACGTTGCCCTGGGTAGTGTTTACGGCGGCATGTGCCTCGGGCCGGTCAACACAGGCGCTGTGCATGCGCTGGCTTACCCACTCGGCACCGAGTTCCACGTTCCGCATGGACTCTCGAATGCGCTGCTGTTGCCCTACGTAATGGAGTTCAATCTGCCAAGCGCTGTTCCGCAATATGCGCGGGTCGCCACTGCGCTGGGCGCTGCTGCGGGCGTCGACGACGAGGAAACCGCAAAGCGTGGTATCGCAATAATTCGCCAGCTGATTGCCGACTGCAAAATCCCGTCACGGCTGTCAGAGATCGACATACCGCTTGATGCTATTGACTCGCTGGCCGAGGGGGCATTGAAAGTACAGCGCTTGCTGAGAAACAACCTGCGCGAGGTAACGCTGGATGATGCAAAGGCTATCTACCGTGCGGCACTCTAGGTCATGAGTATCAAGACAACTTACTGCGGCGTTATCGTGCCGATGGTGACGCCGCTGAACGCATCGGGCGACATTGATGCAGCCGGCGTCGACAATATCGTGACCGGTCTGGTCAACAATGGTTGTGCGCCTTTCGTTGCGGGTACGACGGGGGAATCGGCCTCGATTTCAGACGCTGAAAAAGCACGGCTGGTTGAACTTGCCGTCAGCGCAACGAACGGCCGCCAAATTGTGTACGCCGGCATCGCAGACAACTGCTTTGAAGCGAGCGTGGAGAAAGCGCACCGTTACAAAGAATTGGGCGCTGACGCGGTTGTTGCACACCTGCCGTGCTACTACCCTATCGACGAAGGCCAAATGGCCGCGTACTTTGGCGCGCTTGCTGACGCCAGTCCGCTGCCGCTGTTGTTGTACAACATCCCGGTGACAACCAAGCTCTCGGTACCAGTCTCGCTGCTCAACGAACTGAGTCAGCATGAGAATATTGTTGGTGCAAAAGACTCGGAGCGCAGTGAAGAACGGCTGCGGTACAGCCTCGACCTGTGGCGCGACCGGGAGGATTTTACGTTTCACCTGGGTTGGGCGGCAAAATCAGCGTCCGGTTTGCTCAATGGCCTCGACGGCATTGTGCCCAGTACTGCGAACCTGGTGCCGAATTTGTACCGCGGTATATATGATGCGGTGAAACGCGGAGACGCGGCGGAGGCAAATCGGTTGCAGGCGATAACCGATACCATCAGCGAGTACTACCAGGAAGGCTATTTGCTGAGCCATTCGATTCCGCGCTTCAAAACCATGCTTGAAGCATTTGAAATTTGTGGGCCACATGTCGCGCCGCCCATGATCACACTCTGCGACGACGAGCGCGCCACTGTAATTCAAGATGCGCAAAGTCAATTCAGTCAATACCTAACAGAATAATGCATAGAATGAACGCGCGATTCGCGACAACCCTCCTTGTTATCGGCAGTTTTACCCTGGCGCAGTCGGGCTCGGCCGAGACGATGCCGCCTTCCATCGAGGACAGTGCGCAAGAACCGATTCGGTATATCGGCGATCGCGTTCCTGATCACCGCTACTATGACGGCCGGCTGCCGCATGCCGTCGGTGTACATCACTACCAGGTGTACCGAGCCAATCGCGCGGAGCCTTTCGACGGTGACACGGCCGGTTGGACCTACAATCACCAACCGATGCTGGCTTACTGGAATGACACCTACTACGTGCAATACCTGAGTAACGTCTACCAGGAGCATGCGCCACCCGGAAAGACCCAGATCGTGACATCGTCGGACGGCAGGCATTGGGATAAGCCTGTGGTTGTCTTTCCGGAATACGAACTACCGGAAATCAATGCCGGCGGATTGCACGTTGATGCTGGTATGACCTCGGTCATGCATCAGCGCATGGGATTCTATGTCGCGCCGAACGGCAAATTCCTGACGCTGGGTTTTTACGGCTATTCGCTGACGCCGCGGCATTCACCCAATGCTGGCACCGGTCTTGGCAGGGTGGTGCGGGAGATCAACCAGGACGGCAGCCTGGGGCCGATCTACTTCATACGCTACAACCGCCATGCCGGGTGGAACGAAACCAATACCCGTTATCCGCTTTACACCGACAGCCCGGATGCCGCTTTCCGGGAGGCCTGCGAAGCATTGTTGGCCGACAAGTTGATTACCTTGCAATGGTGGGAGGAAGATCGCGGCGACGACGGCTTCTTTTCGATCGTGCCGGGTGACGTGCCAGGTTCGCAATACTTTGCTGCGGACGTCACATCCTCAGGGGGTTCCGGAAAGGCCTTCAACTACTACCGTCGTCCCGACGGCGCGATTGTCGGCCTGTGGAAAAACAAGTACGCCGCCATAAGTCCGGATGATGGCGAAACCTGGAGCAAAATTTCGAAGAACCGCACGCTCAAGACCGACGGCGCGAAAGTCTGGGCGCAGCGGACCGACAATGGCGAGTACATTTTGGTTCACAACCAGTCGGCGACCGAACGCAACCGCTATCCGATGACGTCCATGACGAGTACGGACGGACACACGTTCGACGACCTGCTGAGCCTGCGCAACGATATCCCGTACCGGCGCTACCAGGGAATTCACAAGCGCTTCGGCACGCACTACTACCGCGGCATTATTGACGGCAATGGCAACCCGCCCGGCGACGCCACCTGGGTTACCTATACCGTCAATAAGGAAGACGTTTGGGTGGCACGAATTCCGGCAGGTGTGACAGGCATCGCCGCATGGCCTATTAGCCAGGACTTTCAAGACACTGCCGACGTCATGGCACTCAACGAGTGGAATATTTACGAACCGAGCTGGGCACCGCTGCGCATTGTTGCGGACCCGCACGATGCAGACAACCTTGTGCTTGAGATGCGGGACGAGGAGCCGGTCGACTACTCACGCATCGAGCGGGTGCTGCCCGAGAGTCAGACCCTCTCAGCAACGTTCCGGGTCAATGCGCAACAGATTCCGCTTGGCCATGCGCTGAACATTGAGTTTCAGGACAAGCACGGCGCCCGACCGATGCGCATACGCCTCGATACCGACTGGATTAGCGTGGATCATATGGACGCCGAGGTCCCACGACCTGTGCCGATGCAAAAACAGCAGTGGCATACGTTCGAATTGCAGCTGGATAGTGCAAGGCAAAGCTATGCATTGTCTATTAACGGCACGATGCTGGGCGAGTCGATACCGTTCGCGGTAGACGTCGAGGCATTGCAGCGTCTGGTCTTCAGGACCGGCCCATATCGCGGAGAGATTCAACCTGTCGTTCTGGCCGAAGCGACGACGGATCCGGCCGGTATCAACACGGAAGATATTCCCGGTACCGAGATTCGCGCTGCGGCGGCCGTTTACCTGATCGACGACATCAGTATAGCTCCCGGAATCGATTGAAGGTGCGCCGACAGCTCCGCTCTCTGCTGCCGTTGTTGCTACTGATCGGCTGCGCCGAAAACCAGCAGCAGTACCCGAACATCGTATTCATCCTGGCGGACGACCTGGGTACCGAGGTTATCGGCAGCTACGGTGGCACAAGTTATGCAACGCCGAACATCGACGCACTGGCGAGTACCGGAATGCGCTTTACGCATACCTACAGCGCGCCTGTTTGCTCACCCTCGAGGGTCAAACTCCTGACCGGACGATATGGCTTCAGGACGGGTCAGACCTGGGGGAGTATTCCGGACGATGAGATTACGTTCGGACACGTTCTTAGCGATGCAGGTTACGCGGTAGCGCTGTTCGGAAAATGGCAAATGGCGCTCCTCAAGGATCGGCCCGATCATATTCGCCAGATGGGATTTGATGAGAGCGCCGTCTTCGGCTGGCATGAAGGGCCCCGCTACCATGAGCCGCTCATCTACGAGAATGGACGAGTCAGTGACAGCACCCAGGCCTTGTATGGACCCGACGAATTCAATGCCTACGTGATCGACTTCATACGGCGCAACAGGGACCGGCCCTTCCTTGCCTACTATCCCATGGTCCTGGCGCACGACATCAGCAACGACCTGGAAACGCCACCACCGACCGGGCCGTCGGGGCGCTACGACTCGTTTAAAGAAAATGTTGAGTACTCAGACAGGTTGATTGGCAAGCTAATCGCGGCGCTGGATGATCTGGGGCTGAGGGAAAAAACGCTCGTAATTTACCTGAGCGACAACGGTACGCCGCATCACTACATCACCGAGTACCACGACGGGCAATATATAAAGGAGCCCGTCTTCTCAATGCTTGGTGAAACACGAATCCAGGGTGGCAAGAGTTACCTGACTGATCAGGGTACGCACGTCCCGTTCATTGCCAACTGGCCCGGTACGATTGAGCCGGGACTCGTGAATGACGAACTGATCGATTTCAGCGACTTTCTGCCGACACTTGCGGAGTTGTCGGGGGCAACGCTCGACGCGGACCGGGTTATCGATGGCCAGAGTTTTGCTGCCATGCTTACGGGCGGCGAGTATGTGGGTCGAGAGTGGGTCTACCAGGAATGGGAGGGCAAGGCCTGGATTCGAAACAGGGACTGGAAGCTGTATCTCACCGGCGACCTCTATCAAATGCAGAACGACCCCTTTGAACAGCAGCCTTTTCGGCCGGATACGGACAATGAATCTGCTGCGGCAGCCAGAGCCATGCTGGCCGCTGAGTTGCACGAGCTGCGAGACGAAAGCGGCCACGGCAAGTGACTCTGATCGTTCGATCGTGATACGGGCGCTGCGGCTCGTGACCGCGCTGCCGGCGTACAAGTTTTACCCGGGCAGGCGCCACCACGCACCCCGCCCAGCAGAAACCAATGCTGCTTGTTCTATCCGAAGATATGTGCGTCGGGTCAGGGTGCGTTACTTTATTTAGGTATTAGCTGCCAAACGCACTCCAGCAATCTTATGGTGCGGCCACAGTGCTGACGACTTACGGAATCGTGAAGTGTTGGCCCCGCTAAATTCAGCGACAATAGACCTTGTACAAGCCCCTCTGGTCCTGGGGTTCCCACGACCTGATGGACGTTTCTCCGGCTAGAATCAGCCCCAGGAGGAATGTATGAGTAACCATAGATACTCACCGGCACTAAAAGACGAGGCAGTCCGTCAGATCATAGAGGTCGGCCATTCAGTCAGTGATGTCGCGGCTTGTTTAGGCGTATCCACGGACAGTGTGTACTAATGGGTTGCTGGTGCGTCGACAGGACATGCCGGTGCTGTCCAACAACGAGCACCGCGTCTACGTGGCCCTGGGTGTGTCTAACCGCGTTGCAAGTGCAGAATTGCCGATTGCCCATGACCATTCTTGTTGGCCAGTTGACGCACAACGGTAGACTCGAGCACGAACTCACCGGAGAACGCCGCATCACTCACCGTGCGTGTTTCTGCTGGCGATCGCTCCAAAACGCAATTCGTTTTGCTGGACGGACAGGCAGTGCAAGAAACGTACGTCCAGCAGGGCCCTTTTGTAATGGGGTCTATGGAGGAAATCGAGTCCATTAACCAAGCATTCAACGAAGGCCGATTTGGGTCGCTCGATTGAGGGGGCAACGACGACAGTTCTTACGAGTATTTATAAAAGCCGAATGAAGGAGAAAATCATGCCCGTTAATTTATACAATCCCGAGCCGTTCACCGCGAATAATGCAGCGGTGGTTTTTGTCGACAACCAGGTCGGCCTTATGACCGGAATATTGAGGTTGATACAAAGCGGTGTCGTAACAGCGGACGCAGCCAGCCTGATGATTGAGATTCTCGGTGACAACGCCTCGCCTAGGGCTCTGGAGGTGTACACGGCGCTGGGCAGGGTATTGGCCAGGGCTGTGCGCTGGCGCTTGCGGCGGCAGGC
>CAXBJV010000038.1:0-36058 GCA_963976215.1 uncultured Woeseiaceae bacterium
CTTATGGCCAGGTAGCTCAGTTGGTAGAGCAGCGGACTGAAAATCCGCGTGTCGGCAGTTCGATTCTGCCCCTGGCCACCATCTAATTTCTGAATGATCAGGCAGTTAGCGATTAGCTGCCTGGTTGATTCTATTTCTGCTGTGCCAAATTTGTGTCAGGAAGCGTCCGAGCTGCCTTCTGCAGCTTACCGTTCCGCATAAATTGATTCCCATCGGCTACCGGGAATCATCCATGGAAGCGCCGGTTGTGATCTGACCTTTTTGAGCTTGCCGTTCTGCAGGTGATAGGTCTCCATCGTGTCGAACCACCTAGCTCGATTCGAATACTCGAAAGTAATTAGAATCACGACAAGTGGGTACTTTCTTCGGCGCCACTTCCTACGAATCTTCGAGATGTTTCGTTTATGGCAGTCATGTCGAGAGTAGGAGATAAGCACTGAGAAGTCGACTTCACTACCAACGGCAGCCAGCTTATCCAGTTCGTTGAATTTCTCGTCAATCGGTTGGCGCCATTCCCATTCAATGTTCGCGATGTCATTGCCTGCGTTATCACGAATGACCGCGTCCGTGCGGTTACCCTGCTCAAAGTGAGTGAAGTATCCCATAAGGTCTGCACAGGCACGCACCGATATTCCGATATGTGTCGTCCACTCCGCCCGACTACCAGTGTCCTTGTGATCCTGAGCAAGAGGAAAATCGCGATACCACAGCTTGTTGAACAGCGTTATGAAGTCTCTGGTTACACCTTTCATCGCTCTATTCTGCCTATCAGGTCCGACCTATCCAAGTGAGTAATCATTACTCTAACGACTCAGATCACGGAGATTGCGTTAGACAATAGGCAAAATTGAAGTCAATCTGCCATTAACTCACTTGCGGTCAATAGAAAGAGTCTGATCATGGATATCTACTGTGCTGACATAGGATCGATCAAGGAACGCAATTTCGGCTGGTACGGGCTTCGAGCTGATGGTTCGATCGTGAGCGGGCAGTCAATCGAAGACCTGGCGAACGCGATCCTCTGTGGGCTGAACGCTTCAAGACAGGTCGTACTTGGATTCGAAGCGCCGATATTCGTACCACTTCGATCAAACCCAGATACGCTGACTCAGAAAAGAAATGGCGAAACAAGCAAGAATTGGATAGGAGGTCCAGGGGGTACTGTACTTGCGACCGCGCTTGTGCAAGTGCCTTGGTTGCTGTCGGCGATCCGGGCAGGGCTGACGATAGATGCGACGGCCACAACCAATTGGGAAGAATTCAAAAATAGTAGCTCGAATTTGTTCCTGTGGGAGGCATTCGTCTCTGGAGAAGCAAAAGGGTGTGATCATATTGACGACGCACGAATTGCTGTCGAGCTGTTTCACCAGTGTTTGCCGAACCCGTCCGCACACAATGTGATTCACGAGGACACCGTCCTATCATTAATAGGGGCCTCCTTACTCCGGACAGGATGGACAACTCAGATAGAGGCCTTGAAGGCGCCGACCGTGGTTATCAGGCCAGCAGGTAGAGTTAGAACCACCTCCAGGTCCGCGGTAACCGCAGTACCCGATACTTCTCCTAGGAAAAGTTGCCCCGAATGCGGTCATCGTTTCAGAGGGTCGGGTTGGGGCGGAATTGATGCGCATTGGAAAGCCTCCCATAGCGATATCATGAGCTACGAAGAAGCCTGGCCGATCATAAAACGTGGTCTGCGGCCGTCCGGGAATAGTTGAAGGGGCATAGCCGTCCATCAACTGGGAAATTATTCAAGGTGAAGCATGCTCTACGATCGCATAGTCAACGATGGCACCATCGACGACCCGCAGGGAAAGCCGAATCCACAATTCGCTTTACCATCGACAATCAACTGGATGAACTCGCTGCGATATATCGTCGATGATACGGGATTAGACTTCGCCACCGCAGTACAGTTCTATATCCAGCAAGGGCGACGACCGATGCCCGACAATGTTCAAAACTCGGTGATGGAGCAACTGTTTCTCGCTCTTCACCATCTATCCGCATTGGAAGCTGCAGAGAGTGCAAATTCGCCCGCAGACTTTTCCCGCATCGCAGTTCTAGCTTGGTACTACGGCATTTACAATGCAGCAAGCGCCATGATCGCCGCCAAGAATGGATCATCTCAAGAGACTCATGCGGGCACCGCGAAAATGTGGGATACAGAGTTCGCCGCAACCGGCCTCGCCATGGAGCCTTTTGAGCGCCGGGTGAGCAGCCTAGAGGCCAAAGTCTATAAACCAGAAATAGCCGCATACAAGGTAGGAAACGCGGGCGATCTCCAGTCCCAACCAACCAGTATCGCTGAGGCTCGAGGGGCTGTAATCAGCTATCTGTCGGGAACCGCGGATTGGTACGCATCATATGAGACAGACAAGGTGCGTGATTTCTCGGCGTACAAGAAGCTTGGGAAAAGTGACTTTAGAACCAAGGCCGCACGAAAAATTCGTGACGCGCATTTGGCGAAGAAGGCAGTCGGATTTGTACATGAGGCCTACCGATACCGAGGTAAAGCAAATTACAGAGAGGCCCTATTCCTGGGATACGGTAAGAACACAGGCGCTCAATTGACTAATTTCGTATCCGATCAAGTGGTGGTACTGCGCGGTTTCTTGGCGATGGCCGGCGCATTCGCATCGCGGAAACTCGGCGCCCAATTGTGGACCGACTTTGTTGCTGATGTTGATGCCAACAAGGCTTTCTCAACGACGGCCGCCGGCACCTGGAGTTAAGGTCAAATTCTCAATCTAGGAGAATTCCGTCAATGCGACATGCCGCATCCTGGAGCTGGCCTGTAGCAAGATGCGCATAACGCAAGACCATCACATACGATGACCACCCGCCGAGCTCCATGAGTTCCTGCAACGACGTTCCGCTCTGAACATGCCAGCTGGCCCATGTGTGCCGGAGGTCGTGCCACCGAAAATTCTCAATCTCAGCTCGTTCCAATGCTGCGTACCAGGCTTTCGTACTTGTTTGGAAGATCGGTTTGTCCTGGTAACAGAACACATGAGTGTCGTGCCGACCCTCCCACTTCTTCAGTATCTTGATTGCGCCCTGATTTAGAGGGACGCGGATGGCTTTTCGGCTCTTCGACTGATCTGGATGAATCCACGCCAACTTTCGTTCTAGATCAACTGTAGACCACTGCAGACCTGTCACGTTACTGCGGCGCAAGCCACAGCTGAGAGTAAACGCTGCCATATCAGCCAGGTGTTCAGGAAGTTCATCAAGAAGCCGGCGAGCTTCTTCCTTCGTCAACCACCGAACTCGCTTCGTGGGTTCTTTGAACATCCGGACGCGGGGTACGCGATCCGTCCACTCCCAGTCATAGTGCGCCGCACGCAAGATTGAACGAATGAGCGCTTGATAGCGATTTGCCGTTGTCGGCGTAGTCTCTGACTTCTTCTTTGTAGCAACAATACGAATCGTGTCGGCTGTAATGTCGTCCAAATACATGTGCCCGAAGTAGCGGTCGAGCCAGCGAAGTTTTTCGACATCGTGAATAGCATCCGCTTTGTGCTCTTTCTCATCCAGCCACCTAAGTACTGCTTCCTGCCACGTTCTCCTCGGCTTTTCTCCCAATCTGCTGACACGCCAGAGTTCGGCCTTCAGTGTGTCGTGGAATTCCTGCGCAGCCTTTTTGTCTCGAGTGCAAGCCGATCGACGTATTCTTTGCCCGAGCGGCGTCGTGAAGCGAACCCACCAGACAGTTCCTCGCTTGTAGATCGACATGGCTCAACGACTCGCTTGGACGCATTCGCAAGAACAACGTCGGCCTGTACCCCTAGAAACTCGAGTAACGCGGTCTCGGTAAAGACCCAGCGCTTGCCAGGCTTTGCTCCGCGGATCAAGCCGCTCTTGACCTTCGCACGAAGTGCGCTCGGCGACATGTGAAGAAGGGCTGCTGCTTCTATCAGGTTGTAAGTTTTCATATTCAAACATCCGTATAAACCTGAAAGCGTAGTGACCTAGTTGAAGTACCCATAAAACCTCCTATCCAGCAGCGATACGATCGGTATGGCTGCGACCAAAAGAATGATGATTTGATGACGGAGTGTCGCGCGATTTTGCGCTTCGACAAGGCGCCTCGGAAGAGGCGTGGGTTACGACTTTTCGATTGCCGTTCGTGACTCGTCAGGTCACAGGAGGTTCCGGAAAACCGGTCGAACGAATCGTTCGTTCTAACGCTGACAATGTGAGCGTACGATCTTTATAAATGTACAAACTAATCTGTGTCAATAGGCCAGATTTTAATTTATGAGAAATCAAATAAGGCACGAAATTTTCGCGCCAAAGTTGAGGCTATCGAGTCAAGAAGTAGCTCAACAGTGGAGTAGGCAACGTAGGCTGTACTGTGCCCGCACGGGCAGACGCCAGATAGACATTGAGCCGCCTCATCGTCGCTTTGATGTCCACGTCGATTTCAACTTGGGCACCATTCGGATATCGAAGTAGGGCCCGAGTTCGCTTGCGTTGCATAAATCTACGGTGCTGCTTCCAGGCGACCATTGCAGCCAGCTGCGCATTCGCAATATCGATATCCGACGGGTTGCTGGGCTCATTCCCGGCAGCCGCCACAATCACGATGAATTGTGTAGGGTCCTCCAAGACACATTCGACGTGCGTCACGATTCGCCCCCAGCGAAGTTCGGTCGGCCCAGATATGACGTCTAGACGTCTCCGCTTGTCGTTGAAAGCCCCTGCCATCCAGATCGATCTATTGTTATGCACTATGACCACGCTCCTGGACAGTATTGCCTTCCAACGAATCTCGCTGCCAACGATGCCCGCACCGCCTACAGGCCATACCTTTTTCCCACTCGGCCGTCAGACCGGGCAGTACGTGAACGTTGTACCGAATGGCGGGGATAACAAAGATAAGTCCAACCAGCCACCCAACGACACAACTCAGCAATACTACGGGCCAACTTAGAACTGATAGATTCTGCAGCGCTTCAATCTCCAGTTGGTTCAATGTGCCTGGAAGCTTGAACAGAGCGATTATCGCGGCTACGCAAACGGCCACGCTTGGCCAAAACTTCTCGTCCCTCTCCTCAGGTGGTGCTATCTGCTCGCCGAAGAGACTGACGGTCTCGTATCCAGACGTGCCAGTTCGAGCACTTTTGGCGTAAGCGATCACAACCGATTCGGTCGAAGCGCTCCCGCATTCCGGACATCTCATTTCATCTTGTATTCTGTTGTCATGTGACATGCATGTTGCCTCCGTTGAGTGACTCTGTATGGCAACATGGCAGTGAATCCTGACAAGCAAGATTGGAAGCGAGTACATTCTTCGGTTGAAAAAGTCGACGGCTCAACGATCAAAGAAAATCAGGTGGGGGCAAAGTGGGGGCAAAGTGGGGGCATTTCGCTTCCGCAAGTTTCGGTGTTGACAACCCACAAAAAGTCGGCGTAACCTAATTGCATCACAGCACCGCGTTTTCGCGTGCTTTAGGAGTCGCTCATCCTCAAGTGAGCAAAATCAACTTCCGATTTTGGATTGATTACCCCCAGGCGCAGCTCCAAGCGCGCCGATACGAAAAGAGACGTATTTTTCGGTTTGCCGTGGAAGCGTTTTGTTTCAGTGACATAGACGTCACTTTGACGCAGTTTCGCGGTACAAAAGTACCCTTTCTCTCGTAGCCCCTCTCACGAGTCGAACAACCGCTGTCGCCTTATCGATAGCGTCGGTTGGCCTGTTGCCCGCGTTCTTTTACGTCTTGAGCAGGTTATCGATTCACCAAATTTGAACGGCTAATTCTTAGCCATATCGCGCCCGCACCGGCTGCGCAATTGCAGCTTCACGCTAAACAAACCTAGGGCAGGGCGTGTTCATTTAACAACTAATCTATGGGAGAACTATTATGGTCTTCAAAAAAGTTGGTGGGCGTCGTAAATTTGGTTACGGACGTTCACTGGAATATGCAACGAGTCGCGCGTTGCTTGATGGTTATACGGAAGGACGTTTCGGCACACGTCGCGCCTACGCGTCGAGGTTCAATAACTTCATCGCCTTTCTGCGAAGTAATCGCGTCTACGACTTCTGCAATGTTTCGTCGTACCACGTCAAGGAGTATGCAGAGTCACTCTATGGTCGAGTTTTGTTGGGAGAATTCTCGCTGAGTTATGCGGTCGACTGTCTAAGTGCGGTCAATTGCGTTATGACGATCATGCGAGATGACAATTTGCTTTGGATATCTCCGCGGCAAGTCCTGGGGCCAAGGCTGTTCCTGCGTCAGGATGCACCAGAGACGTTGGATCTTCGTGTCGTAGAAGCGGCCGCTCTGTATTTGAAGGAGAACGGTGAAGATCGGCTGGCCGGGGTGCTTCGTCTATGTGCCTATTTCGGGCTTCGGTATCGGGAGGCGTCACTACTCGACGTCAAATCAGCCCTTCGAAGTGCCAGGCGGTCCGGTGAGGTCACAGTATCTAAAGGAACCAAAGGTGGTCGTAAGCGGACAATTCAGGTCGGCTTGGTAGGCATTGAGGTCCTTCGGTCGCTGACTCGTGTGGCTGCGCCCGCAACAAACCTGATTCCACTAGAGTGGACTTTCAAGAAATGGCAGGGCTATTGTTATCGGACGTGGCGAAAGTATGCGTCACAAGTTGGTATCGATAATCGATTCAAGGAACTACGCACTGCCTTCGCGTGCCGGCTCTATGAAGATGTAACCGGTGCTCCTGCGCCTGTGCTGGCTGGTGGCAGAGTCGTTGATCGCAAGCGAGATAGGGTTGCTCGGCTTCTTATCGCAGACGCTCTGGGGCATGGGCGCGAACAAATCGTGGGCTGCTATATTGGTACGACCCGTCGAGCTCCATCGTGAATCCGAGCAGTGGTGACATGGCGGGCCGCCAGGCATACAACCTTCTTCGGCGACGATTTCGAGGCGCTAGCGCTGCGACTAAAGGCCGCCGTCTTCGGGCGGCGGCATTGGTCGCAAGGGTCATCTGGAAGCATTGGCAGGTAGGCGTTCGACGGTGGCGCCAAAAACATGTGCGGTGGTACCTTTCTTACGCACTGCGAGACGCGTCTCCCCACACGGCCTATCAACACTATCTTGCTGTACGTGACCTGGTACGCGCACTTGGTAAGGATCAGTGGCTACCACATCTCGATGGTCCATGGGTTCGACCAGACGGTAGGCGCGGTCCGTTGAGAACCGGACGACCGGCGACAATGAACTCAGGCGGATAGGTTTTGCGGAGTTTGGTGAATCGCTTGGGGACTTAGACGCAATTCACGCGTCTGGCCAGAGGAGAATCGTCATTGCTCACTCTGTGCGTGCAAGTGATTTTGCACTCCCCAAGCATCACCGCGACGTGATTTCAGACGGATGCCTTATTAATCCGCAAGACAATCGGGCCGCTGCCGCGGAAACGCAGCTGTGTTCAATTCTAGGTGATATTGGGGCACTGTCAATTTAAATTTGTAATAAATTCAATTAGTTGTCTTCTTGTGTCGGCGGTCAAGCTCAAGTAAAGGAAGCTTACATATCGGCGGAGTCATATATAGAAAAACGATAAATCTTTACATGACGGCAAATCATGTATAAAATTCCACAAAATCTATAGATATTGCAGAGAACATTGATCCAGCCCCTCACAGATCTACCGCCACCCGACGAGCTTGAGACGGCGCCGGTTCTGCGGCATCTGATTGATGCTCACCGACATCTTGCCGAGCTAAAAGGTGTCTCTGGCACGATTCCAAATCCCGATATCTTGATCAGCACGCTGTCGTTGCAGGAGGCAAAAGACAGTTCTGAAATCGAGAATATTTTCACAACACAGGATGAACTGTATCAGGCAGACATATTCGCTGAGTACATCAAAAACCCGGCGGCAAAGGAGGTCAAGCGATACGCAACCGCACTACGCCGCGGCTACGATCTGATGCGCGACGACCAGCTGATCACCGTCAATCGAATAGTCGAGTTCCACGAGACACTAATGGACAACGATGCTGGTATCCGAAAACTGCCTGGTACCGTGATCAAGAATCATGCGACGGGTGAGATCGTGTACACGCCTCCGCAAGATCCCACTGAGGTTGAAGGCCTGCTAACTGACTTGGAGCGGTTCGTAAATGACGAAACTGTGTATTCCGCAGATCCTCTGATCAAGATGGCCATCGTTCATCATCAGTTCGAGAGCATTCATCCTTTCTATGATGGCAACGGACGAGCTGGACGAATTCTCAACAGTTTGTATTTGGTTGCTAGGGATCTGCTGGACCAGCCTCTTCTCTATTTGAGTGCCTACATTATTGATACCAAAGCCGACTACTATCGATTGCTACAAAGCACGAGAGATTCTGGCGACTGGCAACCTTGGTTGCTCTATATGCTCGAAGGTGTGGCTCAAACATCGAAAACCACTATCAGGCTCATCGGTGAGATAAAGACCCTGATGCAAGATTATGAGGAACGGATCCGGAATACTCTTCCCAAGATCTATAGCCACGAGCTGCTAACTAATCTATTTCGCCATCCCTATACAAAAATCGAAGCAGTGCAGGAGGATCTCGAGGTCTCACGTCTCACAGCGAGTAAATACCTGTCGGAGTTGACGGAGAAGGGATTTGTTGAGAAGCACCGCCTTGGCAAGTACAACTACTACGTCAATCGACGATTAATGAATGTCTTCTCAACTTGACGGTTCATAAATAATGCAATGCGATCGAACAGCAATATCGTTATTCACCGGAATTGGCGGCCTAGACCTCGGGTTTGAGGCTGCCGGTTTCTCGGTAGCGCTCGCGGTAGAGAAGGATGATCACTGTCGCCAGGTTCTTCACTCGAACAGGCCAGGATGGCAGCTTTCGACGCCAGGCGATGTCAGCGTGCTCACCGCGAGAAAGATATTGCGGCAAGCTAACTTGCGCAAAGGGGAGGTGGACGTCCTTATTGCGGGGCCTCCTTGCCAGCCATTTTCAAAATCACGTCTTTGGGTAAATGGGCAGGCGCCGGGGCTACGTGATAGTCGCGCGGAAACGCTAGATCACCTTATGGAAATGGTTGCAGGAACTCTCCCAAAAGTAGTAGTGATTGAGAATGTCAATGGCATTTCTTCTGCAAATGCTGGGGCCCCTTTGAGACGCATTCAAAGTAGGTTTGACCAAATCAATGGCCGTTTCGGCACGTATTACGAACCGATTGCATACCAACTCAACGCCGCAGACTATGGTGTTCCTCAATTGCGAAAGCGCGTGTTTATCATCGCAGAGATAAACGGCAAAGAATTTGTTCGACCAAAACCAACACATGTGCCAGAAGACAATTTATCAGGCCGAAAAGACGGCCTGGTTGCGTATCTGAACGCATGGGATGCGATAGGGGATCTAGACGGGCCACAATTCGAATCTAGCTTAAGGCCGACAGGAAAATGGGCTCAGTTGCTTCCGTCAATCCCGGAGGGCCAAAATTATCTGTGGCATACGGAGCGCGGTGGGGGCTTGCCACTGTTCGGTTGGCGGACAAAGTACTGGTCTTTTCTCCTCAAGCTTGGCAAGCACCACCCGTCCTGGACATTGCAGGCATCCCCGGGTCCTGCCACTGGTCCTTTCCACTGGAGAAACCGTCGGCTGACACCGAGGGAAATGGCGAGACTTCAGACATTCCCGGACTCGTTTGAGTTACTTGATCAATATCGGGAAACAACTCGCCAGATCGGTAACGCAGTTCCGCCCCGCCTGGCCGAAGCGGTTGCGAGAGAAGTCATGAAACAGTTTTTTGAGGGGGGCGTGTCGAGAAAATTCACCTTCGAGTTGCCCAAGAGTGACGCAATTCCTCGACGCCACCCCACAAGGCCGGTTGCAATACAGTATAGAAATCTTTGTGCCGCACATCGAGCCCATCCGGGACCAGGAAAAGGACCTCGAGCAAGAGCGATCGCAAGTCGCTAGGGGATGATAGCTGTGTCATTAGCCGAACTGCTTTGGAAAATCGAATTCTCTGAAGAAGAGAAGGCCAGAGTTTCCCGCGAACTCGCAGACGAGACGTCTATTCAATACAAGGTCTTTTCCGAGAATCACAAGAGACACGCGCTATTCGACAGTATTTGCCGGCGAATGACTCGAACGATTACCGGCTTTCGACCAACCGCCCCTCATTACCGAGACCTCGTTTCAGCCGAGGTGCTCAAAAAGCTTAGACAAAATCAAGCGAAGAACGACTATTGGAGTCTCTACCAAAATTCTGTCGTAGATTTTTTTGTAAGCAATTTGCCCGCCTTGAATCAACTTCTCGCAGATACTGATGTTGATGAAGATTTTCCCATAGAGACGGCCACTATTCTGGATGAAATAGTTTCTCGGTCGGCGAACTACAGCGTCCACGATCGGGATGTTGAAGCGCTGTATGAGTTGTGGCCGTTTCCCAGAAGTCCAGATTTTCAGGAGTTTCTTGCACGATGTCCCAAGTATGACCGATTCAGGGCGATCGATGAGTCAATTCGTTCTGTGGAGGCCGGTCTACGTGGCGAAATCTCTGACCTTCGCGTGAAAACCGCAGAAGATGCGTCGACCTTAGTAGACAAACTGAAGTCCAAACTTGCGTCAAAGGCCGACCTGAAAGACACGATTGAGACGCTTCGGCGGGAAGCGAAAGATTCTGCTAAGTCATCGAGAGAGACGATAAAGGCCATTGAAGAAAGCACTGCTAGATTGGAAAAGCTCGTTCGGCGATCCGAGACTCGCCGAACTCAGGAGAGGAACAAATTCACAGAGGAAACGGAAAGGCACCTCGATGAATTGAATGCCAAGATCGCGGAGATCAAGGAAGAAAGCGCTGCGCTCGCCGATTTATTGGAGCGGCGCAGTCTTACGAAAACTCCTAGTGTGAATTCACCTGCGGGCATTGACGGCGTTGGCTCGCCGTTTAGGCTCCTCACGAAAATGGAAGTTGACCAGGACGCGAGTTCAATCGGGGTTCAAGAAGCGAGAGACAAGTTCCGCGAAATCGCAGATGAGCACGGAAACTCAGACCCTGAGAACCAGGACGCCTTTTTCTTTTCAGCACTCATGGCCAACTGCCTGGTCCTAATCGATAAAGCGGAGTTCTTTGTCTGGCAGCGACTGGTCGGTTGGGATCGCAACGCGTCGACAGTTTGTGCGTCGCCATTATGGGTGGATGACCGGAGTATTGCGGAAGAACTGCATTGGCTTCTTAGCCAGCCTGACGAACCGCGATGCTTAACCATCCTCGATTTTGAACTCGGCTACGTCGAAGGTTATTTGGCGCCCTTCCTGAAGGCCTGGCAACAATCGGGCACATTTATGCCATGGAAGAAGATCCTCCTGGTTCCGAGTTCAAGCACTTGGGCAATCGCGAGAAACACAGCCAGGGAAATCTCAGTGCTTCCCGGAGTCATCCCGAATGCTGCCGACGTCGGCGAAGCGGCACAGGCCGAATCTATGTACCTTGATCCAGAGAATGTGAGAGGTTACTTGCACGAGATCTCTTTCCAACTCGACCGTGATCGCGCGTTTGTTCCAGGGACAGCTACTAATACCTTGGGCGACTCGAGCCTCGATAGCGCAGGTGCTTCACAGATTCACACCTTGTCTCGGTTGCCGCTAAGCGATGACTTGGTTGAGCGAATAGCCTCCGAAACAAAGGCATTCTGGGCCCAGAAGTGTACTTAGCAACACGAAAAGCTAAGTGAGCGCAGATCTTGCAACGCAGGTAGGCCTCGCGGATCGAGTGGTCGCGCTGCTTCGCTACTACGGCGTTGGCAAGAGAGCATTGTTCGTAAGTAAGATTTGCGCAAAGGCGGCAAACAGCCCGGAAGAGCGCTTGTGGCTGAGCAGCCAATCGCCATGGAATCTCTACCATCGGCTTTGCGACATGGGATTCATTCATCAGGTCGGCGGTGCCACGAGCACAGACTGGCAGTGGAGCGAGGATCGAATAGTCTTTTTCGACGAAAATACAGCGATGTTTCCGGAAGCGGTTGCGTTCGCCGACGGCTTCAGTCAGCTGTTGGAGCATGGTCTTTTCGAGCGGCGCGTGCTGTACAAGAGTAGATTCGATAGAGAGCCTGAAATAGCTGTCCATGGTTACGTCACAATGCGTGCTGTGGAGGCCAGAGATGTCGTCACAAGAGAGGCGCTGCCGATCCGGGTCGACAGGTCGGTTAAGCTGATCGAGTATTTGCCGAGCGCCCAGGACATATTCCTAAGAACGGCCGACCTGGTTGATTCAGTCCCCGAATCTGATGAGTTCCAGCACCGCACGTGCGCCGAGAACAAGTGGCTTCCAAGTAGCCGACCGGCAGACAACGGCACATTCTTGTTGCGAAATCCAAGGCATCATTCTCCGGGATACCAATATTGGCTGGTGGACAAAACATCGAATACCAAATACGAACTGCGTCGCAGCGACTGGGTACCGTTGATGCTCTATTGGTTTGCAAAGAACCGATTACCGGTGACCTACGATATCGCACGCGGCTCAATGCTGATACCAGCTTCACTTTTCTACGTGTTACCTGGATTGGTTAGATTCGCGCTGACATCATTATCGCCCGAATGGCCGGAGGAGTTCATGACTGCGCAACGACTATTCCTCAAAGTCATTATGAGTAGGGCTGAAGCGGAAATGCTTCAACACCTCTACGCGCCAGCAATACAGGTCTCATATGAGTAATCAATTGCTTTCTCTGTCTGAGCAGATTCGTCGGAGTACTTTGTCGTATCTGCGCACGGCGTACGACACGAATAGCCCTGCGTTTAATCGGCTACGGGACCAATTCGTACGAGCACCTGAAAGATCTGACCTAATATTCAGCGAAGATCTATTTGAACTGGTTCCGCGATACCGAGAGGCCGATGCGTACATATCTGATTATCTGAAAGAAATCTACTCGGCAAAGAACGGCGAGGTCAATTGGGAAGGGTCAGATTTCGAAATAGCCACTCGAATGCTGGTTGAGGAAATAGCCTATAGACCGTATACGCATCAGATTGAAGCTCTATTCGAAGCACTTCAAAACCAGAAAAATGTTGTCGTTACCACCGGAACTGGGTCGGGTAAGACGCTCTGTTTTCTCATCCCTACTATCGCCAACCTACTCCTGGAGAGCACAGGGTCAGAGGGCCGACGTCCGTGGTCATCTACGGGGCCGGACACCAATTGGTGGCGGAGCGGGACAGCACCATATAGCTATCACCGTGGATCAGATCGTCAAGCAGCCGTTCGATGCATGATTGTCTACCCGCTGAACGCGCTTGTGAGAGACCAAATTGAAACTATGAGGTCTATCCTGGATTCTTCAGCGGCCGAGAATTTCTATCGAGAAGTGCTTGGCGGAGATCGAATCTATTTCGGGCAGTATGTCGGAGCTACTGAAGGTGGTGGCGCGCCAGGAGATCCCAGAAGGCTTAGCCGCGCAAGAGAGTATATGCAGGCAACACATGAGGACTTCACCCGAGCACTTAGTCTGAAGGAGAGCGGTGAAGACACGGACTTGTGGAAGTACGTGGAGAATCCGACCGGTAGCCAAATGTTGCTTAGATGGGACATGCAGAATGCGTGGCCCGATATTCTCATCACCAATTTCACGATGCTTTCGATCATGATGGTGCGTGATAGAGAGCGATCGCTATTCGACTCGACCAGGAGGTGGCTTGAGGAATCCGATGCGAATGTCTTCTATCTTGTTCTCGATGAACTCCATTCTTACAGGGGGACGCCTGGTACAGAAATATCGCATACAGTGAAGTTGTTCCTCGACGCCCTATCGCTCTACCCAGGACATCCTCAACTTCGGATTATCGCGACATCTGCCTCGCTCGAAGACCAATCGCAAGGAGATGAAGACCCCAAGTTCCTTCGCGATTTTTTCGGAGCTTCGCAGGAGGTACGGTCATTTGCAGTACTCGAGGGTGAGCGTTGTTTAGCAGACGCAACATCCCTGTCCGAAAGTGCACAAACATCGATCGGCCATCTATTTGCACAATTCGAATCAGGCGAGGCCACTCTGGAAGACGTCGATGCCAAGTTGCACGAGCTGCGTGTACCGGTCCTGTCAGGCAGTGACGGATCATTCCTAGAAAATCAACTGTGGAATCTTCAAGAACAGTTGAGTGGAAGGTATTCAAGAACGGCGAATCTCGGACCTGTCCCGTTCCGGTACGAGGATTTGGAGGCAAACATCCTCGGCGGCGTGGAGGGTTCGGGCCGTGGCCTAGTTCGTTACATTATTGATCAAGAGTCAGATCGATTCTCTCACTCGAAGGCCAAACTCCGCCTTCACACATTCGTAAAGTCTCTATCTGGCCTCAGAATAGCGTTGACTGCCGAAGACGGCGTGTTGAAAGAAGAGCCGCTACTCTACGACCAAGATACGAAGTACTGTCCGGAAACAGGTCGAGTCACAGTTGATACGCTTTATTGCCAGATTTGTGGGGAACTTTATTATCGAAGTTTCCTGCAGGGTGAAAACGTACAGGGCGTCGTTCGGATTTCGAACGAAGCCGATCGGCCGCAATCGAGGGTTCCGCTGATCTACCTGCATGAAGCCGATCTTGATCAGGGTTGTCCAAGGAATTGGGAGCGCGGGCTACTCTGTACACGGACGCTTCGGATCTCTCCCAGTCTTGAGCGTCGCGGAGATCCTGATCGAGTCCCCGTCGATTGGCGACGTTGTGAACCGAATCAACCGCCGACAACGTGCATCTCGTGTGGAACTAGTTGGGGGCGTCGTGGTGATGACGTTAGTAGTCCGATACGTACGATGGGTACTGGCTACTATAAGTTCAGCCAGCTACTTGTAGAGCAACTCTTCAAGTCACTGTCGGGTAACCAACAAGACTCAGAACAGGCTTCTTGTATTAGTTTCAGTGACAGCCGGCGAGACGCCGCGAGATTCGCCGCAGAGATTGAGTTGAATCACTATCGGGACACCATTCGCGGGGTCGCCGAATCTGAAGTTACTGGGTATTCGAGCCGCCTCACAGCTCGGAGGGAGTTCATAGAGGCCGTAGTCGAAGATGATAATGATGCAATAGAAACATTGAAGCCTGTACTTGGGGGCGATGGTAGAGCAATCATCGCGGATTATCACTACGATCGATTAAGCGTAGACGAATTGCTAAGTCGGTATACAAGGCCGACCATTTCGTTCCACGACCTATCTCAGAAAATAGAAGAGCATCTCTCTGAGCATCGAATCGCGATGAATGGCTTTGGTGTGGAGGAACATCGATCGGCCATCCCATTGTGGCAAGCGTTGCTCAAAAACTCGTCTGAGAGATCTGACGAAGATAGGAGCCAAGTCGATACTGCAAGGAGGCACCTTGCTCGAAATATCGGTGCCGTCATTACAGACTCATTAGGACGCGATTTCGAATCACTCGGTCTGGGATGGCTGACCGTGGACAGAAGCCGCGAGGTTCCTCAGTGCGTTACTGGCACAGATATCGATGATCTCTATGTCGTTATAGACATGACGATTCGATTTCTTAGCTTCTACTACAGAACGCGGCACGCACAAGAAGTAGGACTTGAGCAATACAAGTTCCCGAACTACTACTATGAAACAGTCCACACCAACCCGGTTCTTCGAAGGGTTCTGAGGTCCGAAGACCTTGCAGAAAATAATGCGCTCTTTCGCAAGATAAGAGAGATTCTCATGCATTACGGGGTAGTCGATGACCGACTACGAGTTCAAAGGGAAAACCTCTATATTCATTTGCCCGGAGACAGTTTTTGGTCATGTGACAATTGTAGAGCGATTCATATGTTCCACGCGGATGGACAATGCCGGACGATTAAGTACCGACAGCAATGCGACGGGACACTGCACGAACGACCGATCGAAGAACTGACCGCCAGGTCCAACTACTACAAAGACTTCTTGCGTGAAGACCGCCATCTTTATCCGATTCGAACCGCAGAGATCATTGGACACACGCCGCCGCCGGAGCAAAGAACGCGCCAGCTCGCCTTTCAGGGCAAGTTCCTCAATCGAGACATAACCCCTCAGCTTGCTGACGCGCTGAAACTGGATTTGCTGTCAGTAACAACAACCATGGAGGCGGGTGTCGATATCGGCAGTCTGAAAGCGGTGTTCCTAGCGAACATGCCGCCTCGAAGGTTCAATTATCAACAACGCGTCGGCCGAGCGGGTCGTAGGGAGGATCGACTATCTGTGGCGCTAACATTTTGTAAAGGTCAAAAGCACGACGAGTACTACTTTGCACGACCCGAACTCATGCTGGCAGAAAGAACCGCATCCCCGAAACTAGATATCGGCAACACAGATATTGTGGTTCGAGTAATACTTAAATGGTTTATGAACCGGTTTGTTCCAGACATCTACAGCTCTGACGATTTGGCGTGGGATGGGGGTGGAACGAATAGCGGCAAGCTCGGGAGCATTGAGAGCTATGAACGCCATATAGATCGATGGGAATCGAAGCTACGTGATGAGGAAGCAGCAGTAGCAGAAAAGATTCAGAAAGTGATGAACGATACAGGAGAAGATCTGGCTGCGGATGTGCTTTTATTGTGTAGGAATGCACAAGAACAAATCGCCCAATCACTACCACGTTGGAACCGGAAGTATGGAACAACGTATTCGATGAGTGAGGTCCTGGTAAAGGAAGGCTTCTTCCCACTCTACGGAATGCCCGAAAGGGAAGTGCAATTGTTAACCAGGGATCCAAACGGACCTCCAAACAACAGAGAGTGGCCAATTGAGGATGGACTTGTTTCAAGAAATGAGGACATCGCGATAGCAGAATTTGCACCGCAGCAGGAGTACTTGCGAGACAAGAGGCGACACCGATCGTCGGCGATTACATGGCTTGACAGGTTTCGCGGGGCTATTCGAGTGATTGATCCGCCTGCTCATTTACAGCGAGAGTTGCATATCTGCGCGAATTGCTCTCGCGTCTCTGCAGAACACGAGGATCGTTGTCCAGCGTGTGGAGGAGAATCAGTCGATCAATTCGCGGGTTACAGAGCCGAGTACTACTGTGCGGATCAGCCGGAAGGCTATAGAGGCTACATCGACTCGAAACCACAAGCCATTATTACTACGCCCGCACCAGAGGCGCAGCAAAGCAGAGTGGTAAGTCACAGAACAGCGGCCGCGAGTATATCGTCGGTCCATGGGCTGGTTCTGAGAATCAACTGCAACGAAGGGAGAGGATTCGATAGAAACGACAATACAGATCGACTTGCAACTTCATCGCTGACCGGAGTAAGGGCGCTAAGGCCATGTAATTCTGAGTTTGAGCGCGGCGAAATACGGGATGCACTTTACTCGGAGCAATTCACAAGCTTGCTAAATATCGAACTCGAGCGAGAGCCACCCTATATTCAGGGGGCGGTTAGGAGAAGCAGGGAACGCGGGGTAGTCGTAGCAGCCCATAAGTCACTAGCTGAACTCTTGCGAATTGGGATCACGATTTTGGAAGATATCGAGCCGACAGAACTAACAGCAGGCGTACAACGGGAGGGTCGATGGAGTATCTATTTAGCTGACACGCTGGACAACGGTTCTGGGTACGCGGCTAAGTACGCAGACAATCAAGAGTTTATGCGGCTTATCCAGTACCTTCGAGATGTATATCTTGACGAATACCTACTGGCAACGGATCACAGCGTTCATTGTGTTTCCAGTTGTTACAAGTGCCTTAGAAACTATGAGAATCGACTAATACATTCGGCGTTGGATTGGCGGCTTGCGATAGATCTGTTGGAGGTCTATTTGGGTGAGCATTCAGAGACGCTGATAATCGGACCTCACTGGCAGAGTGTCATTGCTCGATCAAAGCAAGTTCTCGGCAACGTACTTAGAACACAGGTCAGCGAGGAAGAGGTAGATGGCTACCCGGTGTTTCGTTGCAACGTAAATGGCAGTGAGATTGCGCTATTGGTGCGTCACCCTCTACTGCCACCTGGCGCAGATCTGGTGCAAGCCCAACGTGTAGTATCTAACGCACTAAATTTCGACCGAGTACATCCGATAAATCCGTATTACCTTCTTCGCGATCCGATAGGAGAGTTGGCTCAAGCGCAACAGACATGATTGGTCATCTAGAGGAATCGAAGTAAATGACGGCGCTTAATCCTGCCAATCTGCCAACGAGAGTGTCATTCTCTCTCTATTGGCTAGCACGGCACTGTACGGCGGCGGGCCTGCCGCGGCGCGCGGTGATTACAGAAGTTGAACGGCGCACTCAGAATAACCAGGTAGCAATGATCCTCGGCCGATTCTTTCATTCGGTTGTCCAGGCCGTTGCCGATGAAAGAGGCAGCGGAAAGAGCCAAGCCGAAGCCGTTGCCGGTGCTTTCCCGGTGGTCGTTTCGAAGTACAAAGAGAAGTACCGAGACCTAAATCTCGATTACGAGCCACTAGTACAAGATGTTCATGAAACGGTTCTCAATCACTTCGATCTGGGGTTTGATAGAGCTACGCGAATAGATGTTGAACAAGAGCTTGAGTCGGTTGACGGAAATCTATTTGGAGAACCGGATTGGGTCGAGTTTCGGGACGAGCAGATTCACTTGGTAGACTTCAAGCTGACCAGAGATGCGGTGCGTCTAAACACGCCAAAGAATGTTGCACAAATCGCATACTATTCGCACTTAATTATGGACAACTATGGTTCCCTTCCTGGCGCCGCGACAATTGCTGGATTGCGCGGAGCTCAGCATCAAGTAGCAACCTCACCACAAGAGTTGCGGCAAGTTTCGAAAAGAGCATCTGAAATTAGCGAGCGCCTCAGTGTGGCAGCGAGCAGCCGGCTTCAACTTGAAGATCTAGCGAGCCCTGCGACAGCTAGTTGTTTTGCATGTCGATATAGAGCTGTTTGTGAGGTTGCCGCTCGTTAGGGTCGTCATGGATCTCCGCGATTGGAATAGGTTTCTTTGGCATGTGGTTCAAAGCCGGTTGCATCG
Organism: uncultured Woeseiaceae bacterium; assembly: GCA_963976215.1. Lineage (GTDB taxonomy): Bacteria > Pseudomonadota > Gammaproteobacteria > Steroidobacterales > Woeseiaceae > UBA1847. The sequence goes on from CAXBJV010000038.1 coordinate 18,918, forward strand.
CTCTGGCCGCCGCATATATTTATCTTTTGACGATACCCTGCTCTCAGAGGAATTGAAGAACACAGGGAGGAGCGTGACGGAAGAGAGCCCGACCGTGGCTCTTAACGCGGCTATCCAGAGGCATTGCGGGATGATGGCAAATGGATGTATCGGCTTACGAGCCGATGAGGACAAGCCGCTCAGACGAAATAATTGGCATTGGGTGCTCCTGCCAAACAAATCTGGCCGGTCCTTGGCTCTCGTCTTTGCGGCCCAACAAATCCTGGCGGCAGAGGGCATGCGGGGCGCCAGTTTCTATGAATCGTATTGGAAAGCGTTCGGCGCGACGTCGTATGAGGTTCGACGCAATCCGTTCGGCGATATCGGTCGCAATAGCTTTGCCGCACTTTGGTCTCGGCTCAGGTTGGAACTCAAGGAAGTACTTTATGTTGCAGACTCTCAAATCACATTTGAACCTGGCAAAGGGAGCAACAAGTATCGGAATTTCCCGGTTTCTCAGTCATTGCTTAGTGAAAAAGACCTTCGAGCGGCGAGCATGGTCATCCGAAGGCCCGACATGTTGGATGACGCACAGCTTCTCGCTGCCCTTAAGAGGGTAAAGCTGTCTAAGCCTGGCAAGGCCAAAGTCTATACGAAAGCAATTAGTGAGTACTTGGTTTCACAGTTCCGAGAGTTCGCTACATCAACAGTCGTAGAGACGGCTGGCACCCGCGAGGTAGGGGGAGACCGCGTAGTGCCGAAGGTGCAGCTCAATGATCTGTCACTATACGAAGAGCAAGAACTGTTCGGCGAATCGACGTATCACTGTTACGTCCGCGGCAGTATGGAGCCAGCGAGGCCATTGGTCGATGCGGCGCTAGAGCATAAGAGATTCATCGTCTTTTCGGATCAGGAGGACGAGATACGTATCGCTGCGGGAAGTCGGATTCCCAGCAGTTGCTCCCAAGTATTCGTACTTGGAAGGAAATCAGACGAAAGCTGGCTAGCCGAGAGACTTGCCGACGCTTCTTCGTCGCTGGCCGCGCGATCCTCTTTCTTTCCAGTCTCTAATTCTATAGGAGCCGACTACCTATTGATTAGCTGCCTGAGTGTGCCGGAAGGATTGAAGGGGCTTTGCCTAGACACAATGGAGTCGTCGACTTATAAGCAGTCTAAGCAAAGAAGCCGTGGATTGGCTTTTCGGGGCGGTGTCTGCGTCAATCAAGTTTCAAAGTCTTTTCTCATCGGTTTTCCGCCAGGAGAAGTCTTGGTAGACGATGTTGTGCTCGGTATGGATTACAAGTGTGAATTGGATGCAGAGCAAACAGTTGTCGGCAACGCACTAAGTTCATTGGGAATGGTAAGAACACCGGGTCGATACAAATTACAGGTTGGCCGTGAGGTTGCATACCTTGAGTTAGTTGGACCGCGGGAGATAGAAAGGGTACCCATCTTAGAAAGAACAGAAGTCTGCGTTCTTCCGCCAATGCTGATTGAAGAAAGCGGCCATGGCCAGGATGGCGCTGCAAGGTTCGCGAGTACGGTAAACACGATTATTACGGAAGAGTGGGCTCGTAAGAGGGAGAGTCTATTGAGGCAAATATCGGGTGCCCTTGTAGGGGGCAATGTGCGTTGGGTGAAGGTTGGCCCCACTGATGCGAAAAAATGCTTGGCAATGGCAAGTTACCTGTCTCTACCTGGAAAGGTACTAGAGCTGATTAGCGATAGAATCAGCAGTATCGGAATTGCGCCCTGGCCTCTGTATGCGCAATCATCGCTCAAAGGTCGGCGAAGTTAGTAGGTGGTACTAATATGGAGTTTCCTGAGAGGTACTTTCTTTCGATTGGTCAAGTGCTCCGATACCCGAGAGCGCAAGAGGACCCTCCGGCATACATGGATGGCTGCCTGAACTTTCGGTGGCTTGGGGCTTATGAGAATGCTGGCGGATTTCAGCTCGAGAGCGGGATCAACACACCTGCTGCGGTTAAAGGTTCTGATGGTGTGACGCGCCGGCCGGCTATCATAATATCGAGCAGTCCCCACAAGAAAGGAACAGCGGAGACACCGTGGCAAGATTTCTTTGACGTTGACAATGGCCATATTCGATATTTTGGAGACAACAAAGATCCAGGCAAGGATCCCGCTCAGGCCCCTGGAAACAAGGCGCTACTAACCGCGTTCCGACTATCTCACAGCCATGAAAAGGCAGATCGTGCACTCACGCCGCCGCTGCTATTCTTTCGTAGAGTCACACACCAAGGAAGGAGCAAGGGATTCCCCGCATTTCAGGGCTTTGGAGTTGTGCGAAGCGTTGAGCTCATCACGCAATGGGACAATAGGAATCAGCGTAGCTTTACCAATTACGCGTTCGATTTCACAGTGTTCAATCTTGAGTCCGAGAGTGAGAAGTTTGATTGGACCTGGATAAACGCGCGACGAAACCCGGGTCTCTCGCTGGCTGAGACACATAGCTTTGCCCCAAAGAGTTGGAAATCCTGGATAGCGAACGGTTCGAACTATCTTGAGCGGGCCCGTCGACGAGTCTCGAGGCTCAGAGTTGAAAAAAGGGACGAACAACGTCCAGCACCACATTCCGAAGCATCATCTGTACTGGCGGAGATCTACGAGCACTACAACGATAAGAAACACAAGTTTGAGGCGCTCGCTGAAGATATCTCGTGTCGAGTTGTCGGCGCGGAGGGTGGCCACTACAAGAAAGGCTGGATCACTCCTCCCGGGAGCGATGGCGGATCAGATTTCATTGCCAGCATTAAACTAGGAAGTGATTTCTCTTCTGCCCAAATCGTTGTGTTGGGCCAGGCGAAATGCGTGAGGTTAGACAGCCCTACGCATGGCAATCACATTGCGCGAACCGTTGCGAGATTGAAACGGGGCTGGATCGGAGTATTTGTGACTACAAGTTACTTTTCGGAAAGCGTCCAACAGGAAGTAATTGAAGATCGGTACCCGATAGTCTTAATCCATGGAAGACGACTTGCAGAAGAAGTAGCAAAGGTCGTTCACGACAACGAGCAATTTCGAACAGTCACAGACTATCTGGATACCCTAGACAGTCAGTATGAATTGCGTATTCAGCAACGGCAGCCCGAAGAGGTGCTGTATTAGATGAAATAGTCGGCATCCTAAAGTTGCTAGACCAGATTCGACGCAGGGTCTGTTCTGACGTTCCGCGCCGCGGGCCCCCTCCGCATCAGATGTGCCAATATTGTGCCATCGAGTCTGGAAGCGTAGCGCAGAAACCCCCATTTACTGGCGAATATAAGGCGATCACTGACGCAAGTTGTTGAATATGCAACTCAATGGAATTTGTCAGACCGACTGAAAATCCGCGTGTCGGTGGTTCGATTCCGCCCCTGGCCACCAAACGCTTAAAGGCCCCGTAAGAGACTGTGTAAATAGTCCGGGCCTTTTGAGAAAATACCCGCAGCTCACTGCGGGTATTTTTTTATGCATGTACAGGGACAAAACCGGGACCAGGCCACGCTGTTTCCGGAACGACTGGACGATCTGATCGGTGAGGACAATGCGGTACGGGTGATTGACGCATTCGTCGACTCGCTGGATCTGAAGGCTTTGGGTTTTGCACGCATCGAGGTGAAGGCGACCGGCCGACCGCCGTACCACCCTGGAGATCTGCTAAAGCTGTACCTGTATGGCTACATGTACCGCATCCGCAGCTGCCGGCGGCTGGAACGCGAGTGCCACAAGAACATCGAAGTGCTGTGGCTGTTGAACCGTCTGGCGCCGGACTTCAAGACCATCGCCAACTTCCGGGTGGACAATCGCAAGGCGCTGTTGAAGGTGTGTGCGGCCTTCGTGCAGTTCTGCCGGTCACAGTCGTTGTACGGTGGCGACACGATAGCCATCGACGGGAGCAAGTTCGCGGCGGATAACGCACCCTCGCGGGTATTGCGCAAGAAAGACCTGGCGAAGGAGCTCAACCGGCTGGATGCCAGGATCTCGGCCTGGCTGGACGAGTTGGATGACGATGATGAGGATGAGCCACCCAGCGGCGGCAACACCCAGGCGGCACTCGAGGCGCTTAAGGCCGAACGCGGGAGTCTGACCGAGCAGGTGCAGTCGCTGGATGCCAAGCGCCTGGCGATACAGCCGGCCACGGATCCGGATGCGCGGGTGATGAGGTACGGCAGGATCGGCTACAACGTGCAGACGGCGGTGGACGCCAAGCACCACCTGATCGTCGATGTGGACGTGGTGCAGAGCGCGGTTGATCAGGACCAGCTTTACCACATGGCGCGGCGCAGCCAGCGGCAGCTCAAGAACAAGCAACTGGACGTGTTGGCCGACGCTGGCTATTCCAGTGGCTGGCAATTGAAACGCTGTCAGGCGCATGGAATGACACCGTATGTACCGGTGAACCGCAGCATTAACAACCACGGTAACGGCAAGCTGTTCGACAAGTCAGCTTTTACTTACCACGCGGATGATGATTACTACGAATGTCCAGCCGGTCAGGCCTTGCCGAAGAAGACCAAGTCAACCAAGAATCGGGTGTTCCTCTATACCACCGAGGCCTGTGCGGGGTGCCGGCTCAAAGAGCAGTGCACGGCCGGCAAACAGCGCTGGGTATCGCGCCACTTCGATGAGGACGTGCTGAACGAGGTAGCGGATCGCACCGATGCCAACCCGCTCATAATGCGACGACGCAAAGCCATGGTGGAGCACCCGTTCGGTACCCTGAAGCGACGCATGGACGGCGGACGGTTCCTGGTACGAGGCTTACAGAAGGTTAAGGCCGAGATGGCCCTTGCCGTTACCGCCTATAACCTGACCCGCTCCATAAACGTACTCGGCGCCCGGCGGATCATCCAGGCACTGGCAACCTGACCGCAAACAAAAAGAGGCCACCTCAACTGAGATGGCCTCTGGTTTTTACACGGCCTCCGTAAAGGGGCCTTTTGCGTTTGTGGGCAGAGCGTAGAACCACGTTCGATTGACTCAGATCGGCTGTGGCCGATCTTCACCCTTCGGGCGGCTTCGCCGTCTTAACTCGCTTCGCGAGTTGATCCGCCCCTGGCCACCATCCTTATAGACCCTGTTCAGTCAGCAGAAACGATTCCCGGTTCGCTGAAAAGTAATCCTCACAATACTCGTAGAACTTTTGCGTTACGCGAGTCATCGGCGCGTCCGTGGAAATCATGAACGCGTATTCGTGTTTTACGTCAGGGTTGAAGCGCCGGAAGACAATATCGCGGTTGGCATAAAGCAGCCCCAGCATCTCATTGATGATCGCGATTCCGGATCCATTCCTGGCGAAGGCGCATGCCGTACCTATTGTGTGCGTCTCAATGCGCACGTTCATGTCAACATCGGCGTTCTGAAACGCATCATCGATCTGTTGACGAGATACACGACCCTTGCCAAGCAGAATCAGCGGCTCATCGGCAAGGTCGTTTACCTTGATCGTTTGTCGCGACGCAAGGCGATGACCTCGTGGCAAAGCGCAGACGGTGCCAGAGCAAATCAATGGTTTGCAAAAGAGTCCCGGGTGCTCGGCCGGTAGTTTGATGAATCCGCAGTCGACCGCTTGCAGAGCGACCATATCCCGAGCTATTTCCACGCTCTCCGAGTTGAGGTTCACGCGTACGTTCGGATGTTGTTTGATAAATGCCGAGATCACGCGGGACAGGATGCCCTCGGCGAAGCTCGGTGGAGAAACGATCGTCAGTTCACCGAAGTCGGAATTGCGCAGGTTGCGCGCAAGATCGGACACGCGATCGATACTTTGCAGTGCGATATCGACCTGCTTGTAAAACGTCAGCGCCTCATCAGTAGGGATCAGGCGTCCCTTGCTGCGATGGAAGAGAGGGAATCCCACCGCATCTTCCAGCAAGCCGAGCAACCGGCTGACCGCCGGCTGCGTGAGCTTGAGGTGTTTGGCTGCCGCGGTCGCCGAGCCCTGATCGATTATGGTTCGAAAGCATTCCAGGCTTCTCAGGTTGGTATGGAAGGCGGCATGTTGGTTCTTTCGCATCGTTGGTTCGTCGTTTGGGCTGTAACTCTCACGAATCGAAAAAGCATAACAAAATCTTATATACCAATGCTATTTTGTCATCATATAGCATAGCGTGGGGTGCGTCGCTAGACTCGATGAAAACGTGTAGGTACCGGTGCGACTGCAAGGCACCGGGCCGATTCATGTCAGGGGAGAGTCACAGTGATCAATGTTTTACGCGCAACCAAATCCATTCCGCTAGCACTTCTCGGTGTGCTTGCGGCGTTTTATGGTCTGCCGGTGTCAGCACAAAGCGACGAGGGTGCCGCGATCGAAGAGGTCTTAGTTACCGGCTCTCGGATCAAGCGGCAGGATGAAGTGGCCAATAGCCCGGTCCAGACATTGAATGAAGACGATCTTCGAATCGACGGTTCATTGTCGATCGGCGAAACGCTGCAGACATTGCCGTCGGTTGGCTCGAGCCTGAATTCGAACGGTTCGGCGGGCACCAGTCACGGAACGAGCAGTCTCAATATGCGCAACCTGGGTGCGAACCGCAGTCTTGTCCTTGTTAACGGGCATCGCTGGGTCAATGGCGCCGGTACGCGCGGGTTTCGCGACTTCGTCGATATGAACACGATCCCGCAGGCTATGATTCAACGCGTCGAGGTGTTGCAGGATGGTGCCACGGCGATATACGGCGCCGATGCGATTGCCGGCGTTATTAACCTGCACACCTACAAAGACTTCGAGGGATTGCGGGCGAAAGCCTATTTCGGCAGCAGCAGTGAAGGCGACAGGGACACCACCAACGTGGATGTCCTGTTTGGTCGAAATTTCGGTAATACCAACGTGATGTTTGCTGCGACTTACGTCGACCAGGAACCAATCTATACCCAGGATCGCTCACTTACGGCCGTCCCGTTAAACGGACTGACCGCAGGCACACCGGAGGGCCTTTTTCGGGAAGCAGATCTAGCTGGTGTTCTGAGTTTTACGCCGCCCAGCGCAGGCATTACTCGCGATCCTGGCGCCGACGGTAATGTGATTGCGAATTGGCGGGCAGTGGATTCGGCGAATGACAGGTTCAATCGCTATGCCAATAACTATGTCATTGGGCCGCTCGAGCGTACGTCGCTGTTTCTGCAAAGTACGACTGAAATCAGCGAGACGCTGTCGTTCACCGTCGAGGCAATGTACAACGAGCGCAAATCGGACCAGCTGTTCTCAGCAGCACTTTCAGCCGTACGCGGCAGCCGCGGTTTCTCGATCGCCAATGACCCGGCCGTCAATCCGTTTGGCATCGAGTTCTCGGGCTCCGATTTTCGTCATGACAGTTTTATGCTTGAAAACGGCCAGCGCGATAACGTGCAGGACGTCGAGACGATTCGCATAGGCGTCGGACTTGACGGCGCGTTCAGCAACGGCTGGAGCTGGGACGCTTTCCTGTCGTTTGCCGAAAACGAGGCCACCTTTACCTCGGTCAACCAGGTGGATCTTGATCGTCTCGCACTGGGTCTGCTGAACTGCGATACAACCGGTATAACCGTCAATGTTTCGGACCTCGCTTCGGGCTGTGTCCCGGTAAATCTGTTCAATACGTTGACGCCGGCGATGGTCGACTACATCAAGTTCACCGGCAACGACGTCAACAAAGCGGAGCAGACGGACTTCACGTTTAATGTCACCGGCGATCTCTACGAAATGCCGGCAGGCATGCTGGCTTTTGCAGCAGGCGTTGAACATCGTAAGGAAACTGGCCTTGATACGCCGGACTCGAGAATCAACGCGACGCCGCGACTCAATACGTACCGTGCAACATCGTCCGCGCCGCGGGACGGCACCGATGCTGACTACGACCTCAACGAACTGTACGTGGAGCTCAGTGTGCCGTTGCTGGCCGATCAACCCGGTGCCCGGAGCCTGGTGCTCGACCTCGCGGCGCGCTATTCGGATTACAGCACGTTCGGCGATACAACCAACAGCAAAGTCGGGCTTGGCTATCGCCCGGTTGATTCGCTGCTGATCCGTGGCACCTGGGCCGAGGGCTTTCGGGCACCTTCGTTGCTGGAGCTGTTCGAGGGAACGCGACAGACGAGTATTCCGGTCACCGATCCCTGCGACGGCGGTGGCGCCGGACTACCCGGCTGTGCCGGTGTTCCGGACACCTACGTCCAGATATCAGGAAACGCGCCGGCAACCGTTGGCGGCAACCCGTCACTGCAACCGGAAACCTCTGAGAACGTGTCGTTCGGTTTTGTCTGGACGCCGGAGTTTCTGGAGGGCAGCAGCCTGACCCTGGACTGGTATGACATCCAGATTGACGACACCATTGATGAGTACGGCGCACAGGATCTTCTCGATCTTTGTGCGGTGTCCGGTCAACGCTGCAACTTCATCCAGCGCGATTCGAGCGGGGAAATCATCAACGTGATCGACGGCCCGATCAACCTGAACAGCACATCTGTCGAGGGCATCGACATCGTTGCGCGTTACAACACGGACGTCTCTTTCGGCAATCTCGACTTCGAGCTTTCCATGTCGAAACTGAGCGACCTGACCGTCGAGTCGACGTTGACCGATGGCAGCATTCTCGTCGAGGAAAAGGCAGGCACGTCGGCAAGGCGCGAGTCTTTTCCGGAATGGCGCGGGCTGCTCAGGGCACAGTGGAACCGGGAGGCCTGGAGCGCCAATTACTCCGCACGCTATATCGGTGACACGACCGAATTCCCCGGTGGTGAGCCGCGGGGCATTTCGTCGGTGACCTATCACAACATAGCCGGCATCTATCAGTTCAATGACGAGTGGAGAATGCGCGTTGGTATCGACAATGTTGCCGACAAGCAGCCGCCATCCTCACTGACCAATACCAACATCAACTTCGACCAGAATACCTACAATCCGGTCGGACGTTTCTGGTACGTGCAGCTTACGTTTGACCTGGCGCCCTGAAGACTTGAAGTGCCTCCGCCCGATATCGATTGTCGGGCGGAGGTGCCTCGCTTCGGTCTGATAACGTAGTATCCAAGCCGCGCTCACCGGGAAACGCAGTGCCGATGAAGAAGCCATCTGACGCGCCGAAAATTGCACAGCATGTGAATCCGATCGTGATCATGATCGGCATCCTGCTGCTCGCTACGGGGCTGACCTACATTGTCGATTCCGGTGCGTTCGAGCGTGACGGTCGACTTGTCGTTCCCGGCAGCTATCAGCCGCTGGAGAAAGACGCCTCGGTGCTTGACCTGCTGGCCATCCCATCCGAAGAACAAAACGAGGTCGCTCCTGTCAGCCTGGTCGGTACGGCGCTTGCGATTCCGGAGGGCCTGGAGCGCATGGCCGGCCTCATCTTCATGGTGCTAATCATCGGTGGCATGTTCGGTATCGTGACGCATACCGGGGCTATCGACGCCGGGCTTGAAAAACTGTTGAGCAGCGTGCGCGGCAACGTCTACATACTGGTGCCGGCGTTGATGCTGGTGTTTGCTGCTGGCAGCAGTTTTCTAGGCCTTGCTTCCGAGTACCTGCTCATTATTCCCATCATGGTGGCGATGGCGACACGGCTCGGACTGTCCAGGGTGATTGGCCTCGCGATAGTGACCGTGGCGGTAAAAGCGGGTTACCTCTCGTCCGTTACCAACCCGATACCGCTCAGCATCGCGCAGCCGCTGGTCGGTTTGCAGATCTTCAGCGGTGCCGGCGTACGGTTTGCGTTCCTGCTCGTGTTTATCGCTGCGGGTATCGCTTTTGTTCTTTACATGATTCGTCGCGAAGGTGTAAACGCAATCGCATCGCTCGACATCAACCACGACGACCTGTCGATGCGCCACAAGCTCGTGCTGTTTGCGCTTGTCGGTGGCGTCGCATTCCTGGTTTTCGCATCGAATCGCTGGCACTGGGGACATACCGAACTGTCTGCGTACTACATCGCGCTGAGTATCGGCGCCGCCGCCGCAGGCGGCATCCCGCCGAGCGAAGCCGCCGAGGCTTTCGTGAGTGGCATGAAGAAAATTCTGATGGCAACGATGTTGATCGGCGTTGCTTCCGCCGTCGCGGTGGTCCTCGAACAAGGCCGGATTCTCGATTCGATCGTGCATTCCCTTACCGCACTGATAGGCGGAGACAGCCCATTCGTCACCGCCATGGGCATGTTCGTTTCGCAGCTCTTGCTCGACTTTCTGATTCCTTCGACGTCAGGGCAGGCGGCGGTCAGTATGCCGATACTGGGACCGCTGGGTCAGCTGACTGGCGTGACGCCACAAACAACGGTTCTGACCTTCCTGTTCGGCAACGGAATTACCAACATGCTGACCCCAACGTCCGGAACGTTGCTCGCTTACCTGGCAACGGCCCAGGTCGGCTGGGTTGAATGGGCGCGGTTCATATTTCGGCTCTGGGTCATTTATATTCTCATCGCGATCGTGCTGCTCGGCGTCGCCGTCAACATAGGCTTCTAGGCGCCGTCGCGCCGGACGAACAGCCGTGACGGCCACCTGCACAGAGGCAGAGAATACCGACCTCATCGCCGATCGCGATGTCATGGTGCCAATGCGTGACGGCGTTCGACTCGCTACCGATATTGTTCGTCCGAGTCGGGTTGATGGAGAGAAGCACGTGCCGCTGCCGGTAATCATGGAGCGTACGCCTTACGACAAGCGCGGCATCAGCCGATCCGAGGTCAGCGTCGCCGACCCGCGGCCGGCAAGTCGCGTCGAAATAGCGGAGTACTTCGCGCGCCACGGATTCGCCGTGGTCATGCAAGATTGCCGCGGCCGTTACAATTCCGAAGGTGAATTTCACAAGTACGTGAACGAAGCCGAGGACGGATACGACACGCTGGAATGGTTGGTAAAACAACGCTGGTGCAACGGCAAGGTCGGCACGATGGGTTTGTCGTATGGCGCGCACACGCAGAGCGCGCTTGCCTGCCTCGAGCCGCCTGGCCTGTCGTGCATGTTTATGGACTCGGGTGGATTCTCAAGCGCCTATCACGGCGGGATTCGTCGCGGTGGCGCGTTCGAACTCAAGCAGGCGACGTGGGCATACCGCCATGCGCTGCGAAGCCCGGAGACCCTGGCTGACCCAGCCCGTGCAGCGAAGCTGAAAGAAAAGGGCATCCGGGAATGGTTCCGGAACATGCCGTGGCAGCCCGGGGCTTCGCCGCTGAGTGCTGCGCCCGAATACGAGGAGTATCTGTTCGAGGAGTGGCGTGCCGGGACTTTTTCAGATTACTGGCGACAGCCCGGGCTGTACGCCGAAGGTTTTTACGATCGCTTTCCCGATGTACCCACCGCGATCGTCGGTAGTTGGTACGATCCCTACGTGCTGACTTGTCTGACGAACTTCATCGAGCTGTCGAAACGGCATCGTTCGCCAACGCAACTCATCATGGGCCCGTGGACCCACGGTGATCGTTCCCGGACGTACGCCGGTGATGTCGATTTCGGTCCGGATGCAACGCTCGATAACAATCTTGCGCCGGACTACCGTGAGCTCCGCCTGGCCTGGTTTTGTCGCTGGCTCAAGGGTGCCGAAGTGGCGGTCGAGCAAGCAGGCGTGCGCTACTTCCAGATGGGCGGCGGCAGCGGTCTGCGCAACGAAGCCGGTAAGCTGATTCACGGTGGTCGTTGGATAGCCGCCGCCGGTTGGCCCCCTCCTCGAGCGCAAGAAGATGTTCTGTATCTGAGCAAGGGTGGCGTGTTATCGGCTGACCCGCCGGCCGAACCAGGTGAGCTCTGTTACCAATACGACCCTGAAAATCCGGTTCCAACCATCGGTGGTGCGTTGACGTCCGGCGAGCCATTGATGCAGGGCGGCGCTTTTGATCAGAGGGAGTCAGATCGAATTTTTAAATACCGCGGCGCGCCGAACGGAAGACTGTTATCGGAGCGTGAAGACGTGCTGGTATTCCAGACGCCACCGATCGAAAAAGCGCTGGTTGTCAGCGGCGCACTCATAGTAGAGCTATTCGTTTCGACCGACTGTCCCGATACTGACTTCACAGCGAAGCTTATTGACGTCTACCCGCCGAGTGCCGATTACCCGGAAGGTTTCGCAATGAACATTACTGACGGAATATTTCGTCTTCGCTACCGAGAGGGCTGGGACCGCCAGGTGATGGCTGACGCTGGAGAGATTTATCGAATTGAAATAAAGCCGTTTGCCGTTTCCAACCTGTTCAAAGCCGGCCATCGCCTTCGCCTTGACGTCTCGAGCAGCAACTATCCGCACTTCGACTTGAACCCGAACACAGGCGCTCCCGAGGGATGTGCCGTCGATTTCCGGGTGGCGACAAACCACATTCATTTTGGCGAAGGTCATCTCTCCCGATTGCGACTGCCGGTCGTGAGTGACCAGTAGAATGCCGGCATGAGTAACCGTCGAGACATCCTCAAGACAATCGGTGCGCTGCCCTTACTCGGGGTCTCGGGCTGTGTGCACGGCGGTCGTGACGGCCGTTCACTTCGTGTCACATTGTCGGGCCAGGCTTTGATGTCCTACCCGGTGTGCGAGGATCCCTACGTTGGTCTCGACGAGGTCGTCGCAGAATTTAGAAAAGGCGACGTCGTCTTTACCGATCTCGAGGTCGCGATTCGAACTGAGCGGTCAGGGGCGCCGACACGGGACACTATTTTCTTGCACACTGCACCGCCATCCACGCTGGACTGCCTGCGCACGATGGGCTTCACTGCGCTCGCGCTCAGCAATAATCACGCCTGGGACCTTGGCACCGATGGCGTGCTGGCAACCCGGTCCGAGGTGATTGCTGCCGGTTTTGCCGCGGCCGGGACCGGTACTGATCTCGGGGCAGCTTCGGCACCCGCCTACGTTGACGCGCGCGGGCAGCGGGTTGCGATCGTTGCGATGGCGACCGGCAAGATCCGGGATGGCGCAGCGGCAACGGACAGCCGTGCGGGCGTGAACGAACTGCGCCTCGCAGACGGACAGCCAGACCCCGATGATGCGGAGCGAATCATTCGTGCAGTCACACGGGCGCGCCGCCGAGCTGATCTCGTCATTGCGTATCACCACAATCATGACTGGGGTGACGACATGAAAGTCACACGACCCTGGGCAAGACGGTGGGCGGCACGCTGTGCCGACGCGGGAGCGGATATCTATGTGAGTCATGGGGCGCCGCTGTTACATGGCGTCGCAAGCCGCGGCGACAGCGTGCTTTTATTTGGTCTGGGCAGCCTGGTATTTCAGTCAAGAACGCCGATAGGCCATTACCCGAGTGAGGTCTGGGAGACGGCGATCGTGCATTGCGACTACGCTAGCGGGAAACTTGAGACGCTGGAAATCGTTCCGGTCGTCCTCAACGAGCGCAGCGACGATCCAGCGAGACATGCGCCGGCGCGAGGGCGGCCCCGCATCGCGAAGGGCAGCGACGCATCGCGAATTCTGCGACGTCTGCAGGCGCTGTCCAGGGACGTCGGAGGCCATCACATCGCGATAGAAAACGGGCGAGGCTACGTACGCAATGTTGACGGGACAAGCTAGCAGCGGAGAATGCAATCGTATCCGCTACCGCACGCCGGACCTGGATATCTGGGCCAGAGGCCGGCTGCACAATTCTTGACATACCCAATACGGGTACTATAATACCCAGAATGGGTATTATTATGAATTCAGCCACCACAGCTTCAGTTATCAAATCGCCCCCGGATAAGGCCCGGACAGGCCGTTCCGCGATTGCCGATGCGCTTTTCACATCCACGCAGCAAAAGGTCCTTGGGTTACTGTTCGGGCAGCCGGAACGAAGCTTTTACGTCACCCAGATCATGGAACTCGCAAACTCCGGGCGTGGGGCGGTGCAGCGCGAATTGCGGCGACTCGAATCTGCCGGCCTGGTGTCGGTTACGGCGCACGGTAATCAGAAGCACTACCAGGCTAATGACGAATCGCCCCTGTTCCACGAGATCTGCAGCATCGTGCAAAAGACCGTTGGCCTGCAAGAGCAGCTTTCAACTGCCGTCGAGTCGCTGCCCGGGCAAGTCCGCCTCGCGCTGATCTACGGTTCCGTCGCCAAACAGCAGGACACGTCGGCGAGCGACATCGACCTCCTGATAGTGGCAGACAATCTGACGCTCGAAGATGTCTATTTGGCCCTGTCTTCCGCGGAGGAAAAGTTGGATCGAAAGGTCAATCCAACGTTGTACACTCAGCAGGAATTTGTTCACCGTCGCGAAAGTGGCAACGCCTTCCTCAAGCGGGTACTCGACGGCCCGGTGATATTGTTGTCAGGATCGATCGATGGCGAATGAAAAGCTCGAAAATCTTGTCAGGATACGGCAGCTCAAGGCCGAGCCTGCAGCAGCCGAGGAAATTTCAGGCTTGTTGCGATCGGGTGTGGTCAGACTGGCCGATGCGAAAAACACAAGTCTCAGCAAGGAATCCCGATTCGACCTTGCCTACAACGCGGCACACGCATTGTCACTGGCGGCACTACGGCGCGCAGGCTATCGATCGGAAAGCCGCTATCTCGTGTTCCAGTGTACGCAGCACACAATCGGTCTTGCTTCTGAGCATTGGCGAGTTCTCGATCAGGCGCATAGAAAACGCAATCTGGCGGAGTATGAAGGCGACATCGACATTGAGAATGAGCTTCTCGAGGCGCTGATCCGTGTCGCTGACATGATCGCAGACGCGGTACAGGCTTAGGCTCGACGTGCTTGCGGGGGATTTGCGTGAGTCAGCTGTGCATCGTTATGCACAGTCATGCACTTGAAGCATCGGACGCCCCGGTAACTCATTGAAAAATATAGCCTTAAGCAGAACTATTCCCGACTGAAAATCCGCGTGTCGGTGGTTCGATTCCGCCCCTGGCCACCAATTTCTCATTGTAGGGTCTAATTTTATTCGACCGGGTTCCGGGTACTGTCATTTGGACCGCGCTAGCGCTGATCTACGATGGGTCGCTCCAATCTCTCATCGGACTTCAACAGTTGGTCGCGGCGTCCCTTGCACTACCCGCATGCCGACGTAAACAGGCTGCACAAGCCGCCCGTCCGGCAGCGCATAAATCGGCATCATCAGAATCTGATTTGCTTCCGGAAACTTGTCGATTACGCGGTTGTCGAGCTCGCCTAGCCGCAAACGAGGCCGCACCTCCTCTCCCGTCTCGAAACTGACGAAGGCTAGCTCGAGCTTATCCTCACGCCAGTTCTCAATCGGCATGTAAATGAGGCCTGTCGTCGTCGACAGCCGCGCAGTAGCTGTCGTGCCGATTGCGTCATTAGCCCATTTCACTGCGCAGCTGGAACGGTCCGGCGCGACGTCAACGCGCCAAATGCCCGGTTGCATGCGTCGCGTCCGGCCATTCGTCTTATTCGGCGCGTTGTACCAGTTCTGGACGATGACGCTGTTGTGATAGCCGATCAGCGAATTTTCATTGGCGCTCTGGCCTTCGTGGAAAACCGGAACCTCGCAGATCAGCCGGGAAGCAACCGGTGTCCTGTTGCGACGATCGACAACGACGACGTTGACACGCCCATCCGCATTGTCGGTGAAAGCGATGAGATCGTTGCCAAGCAGTGTCGGCGTAGAACCCGACCCCGAGTGCGCAATCGTGCCGGGCTTGCACGAAGAGGCCCGCTTGTAGTCGTGCATGAAAACTCGCCGCGCACCACTGCCCGTGTCCTCAAACTTGTAGAGTGCGAAGTCAGTCAGCACGTAGATGCCGGTCGCATCGATCGCGACGCCGTTCTCAATCTTCTCCCTAACGCCGTGATCGAGACTAAACTCGTAGAAGAAATCGATTTGGTCGTCCGAATTAAGGTGGCCGAGGAAAGCCGCATGTTCGGGCTTGCCGCCCCCCGTAAACCAATAGCCGTCGTCATAGTCCGGCATGATCTGGGCAACCTGGTGTGACTTCGGGGCAAGACGGAATGACGCCGACATGCCCGGCACCTCAAGTCGCGAAATGTCAACGGTTTTGAACTCGACGAGCTTCCTACCAGCGCGGTCGGCGCCGGCGAACTTCATCACGTTGTCCTTGTCGCTGAAGATAACTCTGCCGAGATTGTCCATAACGAAATAGCCGAGGTTGAGCGGCGCCTTTTTACCTTCCTTGCCCCCACATTTGTTGTTACCCGGGCCCGGAACCTCCGTGATGTTCATCTCGTCGAGAGTCGACAAAGTGTCGTTGTTGAATAGCGCGAGGTGGAACTCGACACCGAGCTTACCGTATAGGCCATCCGGATCGCCGCAGAACCCCAGCAGGTTACCCGCGGGATCGACCATGAAGTTTAGGCACAGCCCGAGATTGCGTGATGATCGACCCCGGTTCTTGCGCGTCAGCGTCAAGTCGTCGGTGACGTCGGGTGTCGGAAAATCAGTGACCGATGAGTTGTAATGATCGAAGTGGATCGCCGGCAATGGCGCAAGCCGGGGATGTCGCGCCATAAGGCTGCGTTGCGGTATTAGCTCACCGTCAAAACCGGCGAGCTCAGCATCGGCCGTTACAACCGCCCGCAAGGGAATCTGGAACTCCACGACCCGCGAAACTGCATCTCCTTCGCTATCGAGTGCCTGCACGGCGAGACGGTAAGTCCCTCCGCCCGCGCCGCTGAGATCGACGGCTTCGCTAAAGCGCGGATTGTTGCCGCACTCAGGCGAGCTCGAAGCTCCCATGCCACAGACATCTTTCTCAAGAACGATCGTTCCATCCGCATGCAGCACCCGGAAGTTGAATCTTTGGATCGTATTGCTAACCGCCGTCGTGACCGAAAGTTCGAATGCCTGAGTACTTGCTCCGGAGTCTCCGGTCTCAACGACGTCGCCGGTGTTCGGAAATGCGACGGCGATTCTGGTCCCGGCCTGTTGCGGCTCAATGCCCGCCGGGACCGGGAGTGTCTGGCCCTGGTCGCCGAGGAGGTCGTTGTTGCCAATGCCGTCGAGCGGCGGAAGCGACTGAGAAGGAAGTGATTCGGAGACACGTGATGCAGTTTCCGAATCATCAGCGCCGGTGTCTGATGAGCCGTCAATCTCGTCGGCACGCCCAAGCATCTGGAGTCCGAAATCCGAATCCGCCGGGTCGTCACCCGAACCAGCGTTCGATGAGTCATCGGCCGTCCCGACCCCAGCCTGGCCGTCGTTGGCTCGCTCGAGCATTTCGAGTTCGTCAACGTTTACTTCGGCATCGGATTCGCTGCCGTCGCCGTCCGGTGTCAGAAAGATGGAATCG
>CAXBJV010000039.1:0-35854 GCA_963976215.1 uncultured Woeseiaceae bacterium
AGGTGGGTCAATAATTTTGTCCGAAAAGGGTCAGTTTCCTCTGTCCGGCGACAGCTGGCAGGCCGTAAATCGCTAAAGGTTGAAGTGATTGAGCCCCGTTGATGTGCAACTGTGGGATGGTTGATGGCGTCAATTTTCCGGAAGACGACATCGCTTGCGACGGGATGGGCAGTAGCAAGTGGCGTCCCCGGGGTCTGAGAGCACGGCATGTCAGTAAAGCAAATGTGATGCATCTGTTCACGGAAGAAAACCTGGCCGACTGCTACTGCTCGCTGGATGGACGAAAGGCGGTGGGAGCAGATGGTGTGACCAAGAAGATGTACGGTGAAAATCTGGAAGGCAATCTGACGGATTTAGTCGGGCGGATGCGACGAATGGCCCACCGGCCGGGGTATCTCGAGAAGTACTGATCCTCAAGCCGGGATCGGCAGGTCGGACGCGGTCGCTCGGCATCAGCAATCTGGAAGATAAAATCGTGCAGGGGATGATGCATAGGGTGCTGGCAGCGATCTATGAGCCGCTGTTTCTGGACTGTTCCTACGGGTTCAGACCGGGACGCAGTGCACATGACGCCGTTCGGGATCTGCATCGACACCTATACAGCCAGCGGGTAAACACGGTCATTGATGTGGATCTGTCACGGTTCTTTGACAGCATTGATCAGCAACTGTTGCTGGCGATGATTGGCAAGAAGGTTGCCGATCGCCGATTTCTCCGCTACCTACGTCGGCAGTTCAAGGCGGGCGTGCTGAGTGAGGGATGGCGAGCTATCGATCAGGGACGATGGCGTAGTACAGGGCAGCTTGTGCAGCCCGATCCTCGCGAACATCTTCGAACATACAGTGATCGATGAATGGTTCGAGGCTACCGTTAAAAGGCATTGTCGGAGTGAAGTCGTTTTACAGTCTGCTCGGGTCTTCGATCACCTATCGGATCGCGACGGGCCCAAGAGGGGGCCAGAAGGGGTTCACGCTGCAAATGCTGCCCGCCGAAACGGGTGCGCCTCGGCGTATAGAGCGCCACTGCTGCGCGCTATGGCACGATGATTACCAGATGACCGACATTTACCGCGGCTCGCTCCAGCGTTGCGATTTCGAATATCGCGTCTGCAAGAGGCGCAATCTTGCTGATGTGTGGCTGTAGTATTCCGCGATTCGCAAGCTCCACCAAATGTCCCAGGATCTCTGTCGTAGGCCGTAGGGATACAGTCTTCCTGTTGTGATTGAAAATGGCGCGCACGCGCCTGAATCCTACGGCATCGAGGTCGAGAACCACACCGCCGCTTGTGCGCAGCAGTGTGGAAGCTCCCCTTGTGGCAAACGATCCATCGGTATCGAGTACCAGATCAAACGTTTTTTGCGGCACTGAATGATCCCCGACGTAGTCGATTGGAAGCTCCAGGCCCCTCCGTTTGACCTCCTGCATTGCGGTTGCACTACAACTTCCAGTGACTCTGGCGTGCGACGAAACGGCAAGCTGGACTGCCATTCGTCCAATAGCGCTGAAGCAGCCAGTCACGAGAATCCTGTGGTCCGGCTCCAGGTTCGCCACCTCCATCAAGGCTCGCCAAACCGCTGTGCCCGCCGTTGGCAAGCAGGCCGCCACTTCGAAGGATAGGGACTTCGGCTTTATCGCGATCAGGGCTTGATCTGTCAACGTCGCTTCGGCAAATGCACCATGCGATCCGGGCCTCTCTGAGATTCCCAGGACCTCATCGCCGGCCTTGAGGCGTGTTACACCAGCGCCGACATTTGTCACAATGCCCGCGAAATCGCTACCCATACCGCGTGGAAATTGGCAGTGAGGTACCAGCCGGTGAGTGCCCTGTCGCGCTTTCCAGTCTTGCGGATTGACTGCGGCCGCCCGGATACGCACCGCGACCTGTCCTGGTGCCGGGGATGGCAATATGAATGGTTCGAGCCGCATTTGCTCGGGGCCGCCGTAGCGATGATACCGTATGCCACGTACCTCGCCGTTCATCGGCTGGCGTGTTCCTTGCCACTTTCACCGGCCTTTCCCCGCCCAACTTGAGCTAATGCCGGCATGTTGGTCATGCGGGGGATGTGCCGATCAGGAGAAACATCGGGCGACCCGAACCGCCTATTGTTGTACCCCGGAAGGCCGGCAAGCCGCCTCGCTTCGCGGAGAATGCGCTGGCAATAGGTGGGCCGTCCCTTCGCGGACAGGATTTTCTCTCGTTGGTCCATTCGGGCAACGCGCATCGATTTGACCGGCGGCCTGCAATTCTGCCATGATACCAACCGAACGATCGGTCAGTAAACAATGTCATGAATAATGAAGTGCTTTCCCAAGGAGCCCATCGAATCTTGGAGGTGGCAGCACATCTGTTCGCGCGGCAGGGCTATGCCGGTGTCTCGATCAACGATATTGCAGCGGAGGTTGGCGTATCGAAGGCCAACGTCTTTCATCATTTCGCCTCGAAAGAAGCACTGTATCTTGCTGTCATCGACGCGGCGTGTGATGAGTTCAAGACCGAGTTGGAGTGTCTGAAGAATCATGAGCGGGACGTCGCACTTGGGCTGAAGCAGGTGGCGTGCCAGCACCTGATGCGTCTGCTCTCGAATCCGGACCCCGCGCGTTTGGTGTTGCGCGAAGTGTTCAAGGGCGAGAGTGGAATTGATTCGTCCCAGGTAGCGAAGATCCTGCATCGAAACTTTGCCTTGCTGGTTGAGCAGATCGAGCGAGGTCAGGTGAGCGGGCAGTTTCGACGGGATACGGATCCGGCGATGGTCGCCGTGACATTAATCGCGCAGAACATTTTCTTCTTTCAATCCTGGGAAATTCTGCGCCAGTTCCCGGAATTCCAGAATCTCGATTGCGCTGAGCGCCTGTCAGCCGCCGCCTTCGACTCGCTGTCAAAAGGACTTTTCGCGAAATGATGTCAAGCTGCCGAAGTATCTGCAATTTCAAGCTGGCCGGTGCTTGCTGGCTCCTGATACTGAATGGGTGTGGCGACGAAGGGGACGTGACCCGCTCCAGGGCCGCCAATGCGACTCCGGTCACCACGGCACGGGCCGTGGAACGTCGTGTGGAAGTCACGGAGCGGTCGATCGGGAGGTTGCAAGCACCTACGACGCCGGCCATCGCCGCAGAAACTGCGGGACGGGTGACAAAAATAAATTTCGATGCAGGAATGAGAGTCGATGTCGGCGACATAATAGCCGAGCTCGATGACGAAGTGCAGCGGAGCAATGTGCGAGCTCAAAGCGCAAATGTAGAGCGACTGGTGGTGCTGCGCGAGAATCAGGAACGAACTGTCGCCAGGTTCGAGGACCTCGTCGTCAAGGATTCAGCGGCGCAAAGTCTGCTCGACGACGCTGTGGCGGCGCATAAGGCACTTGGGGCGCAACTTGAGGAAGCCCGGGCCCGTCTGGCGGATGCGACACGGGATCTCGACAGGACTCGAATACGCAGCCCCCTGCCGGGAATAATCCAGGCGAAGCGGGTCTCGGTAGGTGATTTCGTCGTCGGCGGGCAACCTCTGTTCGATGTTGTCGCAACCGATAGATTGAGGGCGATCGCGCCGTTCCCGGAAACCGTTAGCAGCGATCTGCAAATCGGCCAAAAGGTCTACGTTGAGCTCGTGCGTTCGCCGTCGTCGCGCCTGGAAAGCCAGATTTCGGAGATTCGACCGCAGATCGGTTTGGCCAATCGTGCGGTCGATGTCATCGTTGAGCTGGCGCCGCCGGCCGGCTGGCGACCAGGCAGCTCCGTCGCCGTTTCCGTGGTGGTCGAAGTGCGGGAACAAAGCGTTACGGTGCCCTCTGAAAGTGTTGTCCGGCGACCCGTCGGTAATGTTGCGTACCTGGTCGCCAGCGAAAGTGTTCGACAGGCGCCGGTGGATATCGGTGTTCGAACGGTCGAGTGGACTGAGGTCCTCAGCGGTCTGCAGGCCGGCGATATCGTGGTGCGGGACGGAGCGGGTTTTTTGACCGACGGGACCGCGGTCGAGATCCGCGAGGACATCCGATGAATCTCCCGCAGTTGTCCATCAAGCAGTACGTATTTGCGTACATGCTCAATGCGCTGCTGATTCTATTCGGCATCGTGGGCTATCAGCGCATCGGGGTAGACCGTTTTCCGCAGATCGAATTTCCGGTCGTTTCGGTGACCACTGCGTTACCGGGCGCAAACCCGGACATCGTGGATTCCAGTATCACGAACATCATCGAATCGTCGATCAACAGTATCCCGGGAATCGATTTCGTCCAGTCGACGTCTTCGCCCGGCGTGTCCGTCGTTGCCATCCAGTTCGAACTGAGCAAGGACATCGACGTTGCTTTCAACGAGATACAAGCGAAAGTCAATCAAGTCCTGCGCGATCTGCCGGACGATGCCGATCCTCCTATTGTGGCCAAGGTCGAAGTTGGCGCGTCACCCGTAATGTGGCTGGCATTGCGTGGCGATCGCACGCTGCAGCAGCTAAACCAGTACGCGCGTACTGTAGTAAAAAAGCGGCTGGAGACGGTTGACGGTGTCGGCGAAGTGCGACTTGGCGGGCAGCGCGATCGTACCATACGTGCAGAAATTGACCTGGACAAGATGGCCGGGTTCGGCATAAGTGCGGACGATGTACGTATGGCTTTTGCAGAGGAACACGTGCAGCTGCCGGGTGGATTTCTGGCGGCGGACAGCGTCGAGAATCTGATCAAGTTGGATCTCGAGTTTCACGAGCCGAGCGCGCTGGAGGAGATGATTGTCCGCTATGTTGACGGTGCGCCTGTTCGATTGGGCGATATCGGTCGGGTAGTGGATGGTGTCGCCGATTTTCGGCAGTTGGCGCGTTTCAATGGAGAGCCGACGGTTGGCATCGGCATTGTAAAGGTCAGCAACGCCAATACCATTAAGGTGATCGAAGAGGTTACGCGACGTTTGGAAGAAGAAATCCAGTCCCAACTACCCCCCGGACTGACGATCGAAATTGCATCGAATGACGCCGAGCTCATTTACGAAATCGTTAATGCCCTCAAAGAGCACTTGGTTGAAGGCACGATTCTGGCGGGGCTGGTTGTCTGGTTTTTCCTTCGGAGTTTCCGAGCGACTCTGATCATTGCGACTGCCATCCCGGTTTCGCTGCTCGGCGCTGTTGCGATGATGTATTTTCTTGACTTTACCTTCAACACGCTGACGTTGCTCGGGTTGTTGCTGTTGATCGGCGTTGTCGTCGATGATGCCATCGTTGTTCTCGAAAACATCTATCGACATCGAGAAGAGATCGATCCAGATCCGGTCACAGCAGCTGTTAATGGCACCAATCAAGTCGTATTCGCAGTCCTGGCTGCCAGCCTGACACTTGTTTCCATCTTCGGTGCTGTGATTTTTCTTGGTGGCATCATTGGTCGGTTCTTTCAGTCGTTTGCGGTCGTGGTCACGGTCGGCGTGCTCGCGTCGTTGCTTGTGTCGTTGACTTTGACGCCAATGCTGTGTTCCAGATACCTGAGTATCGCGCCGCGGCATGGGCGCGTTTATACGATGCTGACCCGATTGCTCGATGGCATGGATCGCAGCTACCGCAAGGCACTGGACGTGTCGCTGCAGCGCAGATGGCTGGTGGTCGGCGCCACGGTTGCCGTCGTGCTGTCGAGCGGGTATTTCTTCGGAGCGATTGGCAAGACATTTCTACCCGAGGAAGACGAAGGCCGTTTCATTGTGAACTTCCGGGCACCACTCGGCACGTCGATAACGGCGACCGACAGGTATTTGAGAGAAACAGAGAAAGTGCTATCCGGTCATCCGGAGATCAGGACCTTCTTTACGGCCATCGGTCTTGGTTCGGCAGGCCAGGTGAATCAGGGAATCGCTTTTGCACGGATGGTCCCTCGTGATGAGCGCGATGTCAGACAGCAACAGTTTCTTGACGAACTTCGCACTGAGCTGGCGGCTATCCCCGGCGTCAGAGCCTTTGCGGCCAGTCCATCGCCGATCGGCGGGCAGCGGGGCGATCCGTTACAGTTCGCAGTGACCGGGCCGGAGCTCGGTGAGGTGGCAAGGCTGAGTCGGATGCTCCATGAGCGGCTCAGCGCCGTGGATGGAATCGGTCGCCTCGATCTGGATCTCGAACTCGACCTGCCGCAACTCCGAGTCAAGGTCGATCGAGTGGCGACGGCTGATATGGGTCTCGCCGCTTCAGATGTGGCTTTCGCGGTCAACATGCTGGCAGGCGGCATTGATATCGCCAAGTACAACGACGAACCGGGTGACGGAGAGCGCTACGATGTGCGCGTCAAGGCGATGCCGGAAAGCTTGGCTGTGCCGGCAGACTTGAGAAAGATCTTCTTAAGAAACGAGGCCGGCGAGTTGATCCGGCTTGACGCACTGGCGGATATCGAAGAAGCGGTCGGGCCGGCGGTGATCAGTCGCTATGATTTGCAGTATGCGGCAAACTTTTTCGGCTCGCCGAGCATCCCGCTCGGCGAAGCGGTCGCCCTGATTGATGCGGCAGCTGCGGAATTGTTGCCGTTAGGGTACGGCGTCAGCCTCAAAGGGCAAGCCCGGGAACTTGAGGAGACGGCCGGCTACGTCAGCTTCGCTTTTCTACTGGCGACGGTGCTTGTTTATATGGTTCTCGCCAGCCAGTTCAACTCGTTCGTGCAGCCGCTCGTTGTCATGACAGCCCAGCCCTTGGCGGTAGTCGGCGGACTGTTCCTGCTGTGGCTCACCGGACACACGCTGAATATATACTCCATGATCGGCATGGTGTTGCTGATCGGACTCGTGGCCAAGAATTCGATATTGCTGGTCGATCTGGCGAATCAGTTACGCGATCAGGGGCTTGCGGTTGATGAGGCGCTACGTCGCGCCTGCCCGATCCGCCTGCGGCCGGTGCTGATGACCTCGGCCACCGTCATTCTTGCACTGACGCCGGCGGCTATGGGTCTGGGCGCCGGCGCAGACACCAACGGGCCATTGGCAGTGGCCGTAATTGGCGGCATGATCAGCTCCACGCTCTTGACGTTGTTGGTCGTTCCGGCGGTCTATTCTCTGGTAGAGAACAGGTTGGCTCAAAGCCGCGGTCAGCGGACATCAACCGTATCGCCCTCTCAACAGGGCGCGGAAGCCGATCATGCTTGATCGGAATCAGCTCGTCCGGCGACGGACGCAAAAGATTGGATTGTGCGCCATTCTGTGGTGGGGGTTCACAGCAAACGCAGCAGACTTGTGGGAGACCTATCAAATGGCGCTCGAAAGTGACCCGAGATTAGAGCAGGCGGCTGCGGTGTTGCGCGCCGTGGAGCAGAGCCATCCACAGGTCAGGGCCGGGCTCCTGCCGCAGGTGGATATCATCGGCCGCATCGATGATACAAATCAAGAGGGATCGAGGATCGGCCTGTTACCGGACGGTGCCATCGGCGTGAGAGACATCACGACCGACTCGGACGGCGAGGTCTACTCGCTGGAGTTGCGCCAGTCGATTGTCGATCGCTCGACCTGGTTGCAGCTCGGCAGGACGAAAGAGGTGATTGCAGCCGAGGCGTCTCGGTACGCCGCGGCCGTGCAGGATCTTATGCTGGAAGTGGCCATCCGGTATTTTGACCTGTTGGCGGCGGATGACCAACTGGCCGCGGCTGTTGCGGCCCGAGAAGCGGTGTCGCGACAGCAGCAGCAGGCCGAGAACATGCGCTCGGTCGGTCTCGTTGCGGGCACCGACGTCAAGGAAGCCCAGGCGGCATACGATCGTTCGGTCGCTGATGTCATCGCCGCCGAAAGAGAGAGAGCGCTCGCGTCGGAGAGGCTGCGACTGTTGACCGCGGCGGCGCCGGCGCAACTGGCGGGCACTTCAGAGTCGATTCCGCTGTCGCCGCCTGATCCGCCACAGGTCGACGCGTGGATTCAACGTGCACTGAGCACGAACCCGCGTGTCGAAGTTCGTCACCGTGAGCTTCAGGCTGCACGTACGGACGTGGATATCGCTCGGGCACAGCGCTGGCCGGTGTTGGACCTGGTCGTGAGCCGGAGCGTGGTTGACCGTCGAAGCACGAACGTGTTCGAGACTTTGGACATCGACGAGGACATGATCGGCCTGGAGTTCCGTCTGCCGGTTTTCTCCGGAGGGCTGATCCGGGCGCGTGTCCGCGAATCGGTCGAGCTGCGCAGCGGCGCCGAAGCGGCGCTGGAGTTTGAACGACGACTGGTCGAACAGGAAGTCCGCGATGCCTACCTCGGCGTCATATCACAGATCGCACGGGCGCAAGCCGTGGAAAAGGCAGTGCAGTCCGCGAAGGCAGCTCTTGATGCAACCGAGGATGGCTTTCGTGTCGGCACGCGAACAACCGTAGAGGTGCTCGATGCACGCAGGAATCTTCTCGCTGCTGAAGTGGCTTTGGCCCGTAGTCGTTACGATTATCTGCTGGAGGGACTGCGGCTCCAGGCAGTGGCGGGCACGTTGGATGAGCCGGCTCTGCGGGAGGTCAATTCGTTTTTGCAGTAGGTAAGGTCGGCACGCTGGCGCCCCATGGCTCTGGTGAACGACTTCTGTGCTGATCTCAGTTGTTATGCGGATCTGTGGCGGCCGACTGCGAAGCACTTTAGGTTGAGTGGTTATGCCGCGTCGGACTGTCCGCGAGACGACGTCTGCCCAGGCGCAGCGCGAGCGCATTCTGGCGGCTGCGACTGTTGGCTATGATCCTGATAGCCAGGATCTTCATGTACGGTTTTTGAACTCCGGCGAAACTTACGTCTATTATGGTGTTGATGAATGGGTTTTCGATGAGTTTAGGCAGGCGGATTCGAAGGGGACTTATCTCAACATCAACATCAAAAATCGGTATCAGTACGGTAAGTTGTAATCGAACCGTCCCACGAAATTCTGATGTATAGAGCTTAGACACAATCCCTTGCTGTCGTGCCAGTTAAAGCGATTGTGTTTCGCCAGTCCCGTGTTGCGCTGCGGCTTAGGGGTTTTACCCTGATACCAGGGACGGTTGAGTTGAGTCTCAAGTCGCAACATCTAGTGCCGTAACCAATGCTAGATAGCGTTGGCAGCTAGCCCCCGCTACCAAAAACAACAAAAGGCCCTCCTTGTGAGGGCCTTTTTTGTGTTCGATTTGTAGGAGCGGGCCGTGCCCGCGAACCAAAGTTGCGCGTTCCGAAGTTGTAGGAGCGGGCCCTGCCCGCGAACCAAAGTGGCGCGATCCGAATTTGTAGGAGCGGGCCCTGCCCGCGAACCAAGGTTGCGCGATCCGAAGTTGTAGGAGCGGGCCCTGCCCGCGAACCACCCGCGAACCACCCGCGAACCACCCGCGCATTGTCGCGCCCAGGGGGCGCTCCTACGGCGGCGAAGCCGCGAAGGCAGCAGGCCCCGGGATTCCGGGCTGAATTTCCTGTGAGAACTAGTTCTTCCAGGCGAGGTGCACACCGTCGCCGATCGGGGCAAGGTAGGCTTCGACGCGAGAATCCCGGGACATTTTCCTGTTTAGCTCTCGAATCGCCTTTGTGTCCTCGCTGTTATCGGCCGCGTCTGCAACCGCACCATCCCATAAGGCATTGTCGATCATGATGACACCGCCCGGTCGCAGCAGCGTCAAACAACGTTCATAGTAGGCGTCGTAACCGGTCTTGTCAGCGTCAATAAATGCGAAGTCGAAGGATTCCGCATTGCCGCTCGCGAGCAGTTCGTCCAACGTGTCTTTGGCTGGGTCAATACGCAGATCGATCTTGTCTGCGATGCCGGCTTCGCGCCAATATTTTTGCGCGATTGCCGTCCATTCCCGATTAATATCGCATGCGACTATGCGACCCGCATCCGGGAGAGCCAGAGCGGTGATCAAAGTGCTGTAACCCGTGAACACGCCCACTTCAATGGTTTTTCGAGCACCGAGGCAGCGCAGCAGGAACATCATGCAACACGCCTGGTCCCAGCCGATCTGCATGCTCGCATTATCGAGTCGGGATGTTTCTTCTCGCAGCTTAACGAGCACGGCTGTTTCCTCCGGCAGAAGGGCGGCCAAATACGTGTCCAGTCGCTGGTCGATTCGAAGACTGTTTCTGGTCATATCCGTTAACTCCGGGAATCAGGTCATTGTCGCTTGCGAGCGATGATAACGCACGGCTGCTGGACGCCGAAGATTCTGCCGGCCATGCCGTTTTTCATTTTGGAACCGCCGCGCCTAAACGCTACACTGCAGGTCACATCTACACTTAACAGGCAATTCAATGAAGCAGCTTATCTGTGTACTGAGCATTTTTTTCCTGCAGGCCACAGCGGGTGTATTGGCCGACGATGTACGGCCTTTCGAGCGCATGGACGTTTTTGGGCTGGAGTGGGTGTCCGACCCACAAATCGCCCCAAACGGTCGACGAATTGTCTACGTACGTAACGGCATGGACGTCATGACAGACGGCAAGTGGTCGCGGTTGTGGCTGACCGATTCCGATGGTAGTAACAACACGCCTTTGACAGGCAGGGACGTTAATGAATCGAACCCAACCTGGTCACCGGACGGAACGCGCATCGCTTTCACAAGCAAGTCGGAAAATGGCACAGAAATTTACGTTACCTGGGTTGAGAGCGGAAAAACGACACGGCTGACGCAATTGAATCGCCCGCCAAAGGGCCTCAGTTGGTCGCCTGACGGCAGTCAGATCGCGTTCCGGATGCTGGTGCCCGAGGAGTCGGTCGTGCTGGTGAAGGCACCGAAGAAGCCGGACGACGCGGAGTGGTCGGACGCACCACGCGTAACGGCTCGCTTGAAGTACGAGACCGACGGCGCCGGTTACGTCGAACCGGGCTTCGAACAATTCTTCGTGATTTCGGCGTTGGGCGGTTCGCCGCGCCAGGTGACCGATGGCAATTTCCGGCACGGCGGCACAGTGCAATGGTCCCAGGATGGAAATTCGTTGATTTTTTCAGGTAACCGCAACGACGGCTGGGAACTGGACTATGGCAATACGGAAATCTACCGCGTGTCGCTCGAAAGCGGGGCGGTCGTTGCATTAACTGACCGACGCGGTCCGGATACAGAGCCTGTCGTGTCGCCTGACGGTCGCAAGATTGCCTACATTGGCTACGACGATAAGGTCCAGACCTACCAGGTCACGAAGCTGCACGTCATGAATGTCGATGGTGCAGAGCCGCGCGTGTTGCTGGCTGATCTGGATCGATCGGTTGACGGACTTGCCTGGAACGACAACAGCGACGGTCTCTATTACCAGTACGATGACCTGGGCGACACGAAAATTGGCTACACGACGATTAATGGTCGCTCACGAGACGTCGCGGCAAATCTCGGCGGCACGACGATTGGGCGCCCCTACGGTGGGGGATCGTTCTCAGTCTCGGGCAACGGCATAATCGCCTACACCCACGTCACACCGTATCGACCCGCGGAGCTTGCGATTGTCAGAGGGCGCGGCGGCAACCCGAATGTCATCACGTCCTTCAATGCCGGTCTGCTGGATTGGCGGCAGCTTGGGCAAGTCGAGGAGCTTTGGTATAAATCGTCGGTTGATGGTCGCGATATCCAGGGCTGGGTAGTCACGCCGCCAGGATATGACAACACAAAGCCGTATCCGCTGCTTGTCGAGAACCACGGTGGACCCATTTCCAATTACGGCCCGCGCTTTTCGCCGGAGGTGCAACTGTATGCAGCTGCGGGTTACGTTGTGTTCTATCCCAATCCGCGCGGCAGTACGAGTTACGGCGAGGAGTTTGGCAATCTGCTTTACAACAATTATCCGGGTGATGACTACCAGGACGTCATGGATGGCGTTGACGCACTCATCGAGTCGGGCGTGACTGCAGAGGATCGCTTGTACGTTACCGGTGGTAGCGCGGGTGGCATCATGACAGCGTGGATTATTGGCAAGAATAATCGTTTCCGAGCAGCGGCCGTGGTCAAGCCGATCATGAACTGGATTTCGAAGACACTGACGGCCGACAACTACTTCATGTACGCCGACTACCGCTACCCCGGACAACCGTGGGAAGAGATCGAGAATTACATGAAGTTCTCACCGGTTACCCTGGTCGGAAATATCGAGACGCCAACGATGGTGATGGTGGGCACCGCGGATCTTCGCACACCGATCTCGGAGTCGAAGCAGCTATACAGTGCCCTGAAGATTCGTGGCATTGATACGGTTTTGGTGGAAGTGCCCGACGCGCCGCACAACATCGCGGGCCGGCCCAGCCAGTTGATTACGAAGATCGACCACATCCTCGCCTGGTTTGCGAAGTACCCGGTGGATTAACTAATCGTTTGCTCACGGGTCGATGCACGTGACTGAATCAGGACGACTGCCAACGGTAACCTGCCTTGCGAATAGTCAGGATGTGCGCGGGACGGGCCGGATCCTGTTCGATTTTTCGGCGCAAATCCGCGATATGCGTGTCGACGGTTCTCGACACGACGGCAGACGAATAACCCCAGACCTCTTTCATCAGCTCGACACGACTTGCGACTTTTCCGTCGCGATTGATCAGCGCCATTAGCAAGCCGAATTCCTTGTGGGTCAGCGGGATGGTTTTGCCGGCGCGCTCAACGCTGCGAGTTTCCGTGACGACCTTCAGATCGCCGAAGACGAACTCCTGTTCCGACCCGGCACCCACGGGCTTGCTACGGCGCAGCAGCGCTTCGACGCGGGCCAGGAATTCCATCAGGGCGAACGGCTTGGTCACATAGTCGTCGGCCCCTAATCGCAGCCCCATGACCTTGTCCACTTCGCTGCCTTTGGCCGTCAATATCAGCACCGGCACTGCCGTGTCATTGCGTCGGATTTTACGCAATACATCGATTCCACCAATGTCAGGCAACATCAGGTCGAGCACGATCAGGTCGGGGGCGAATTGACGGAAACTGCGCAGGGCGGTATTGCCGTTTGCCGCCGTTTCGATGACGTAGCCCTGTACTTCGAGATTGTTCTTGAGGCCGTACGCAAGGTCTTCGTTGTCCTCGACAATGAGAATGCGGCGTGACTCAGTCATGATCGCCGGATGGCAGCCAGAAGGCGATGGTCGCGCCATTCGGGTTTTCTTCCACCTCAATTCCACCGCCCATCGCTTCGACAAGCTCGCGTGCAACGGACAGGCCGATGCCACTGCCGCTGCTTGTCGATGATTCGCCGCGGTAAAAGGTTTCCCAAACGTGGCCCTTGTCGCTAGCGGAAATTCCGGGGCCTTCGTCGCTGATATGTACGAACGTTCGCCCAGCTTCAGCGAAAGCGGATAGCGTCACCGTCTGATCGCTGGGCCCGAACTTTACGGCATTGTCGAGCAGGTTGAGCAGCACTTGACGAAGCGCGTGACGATCAGCCTGCAGGGTAATGTCAGGCGCTATGTCGAGTACAAACGTCGTTTTGGAATGCAAAGCCCGAAAGGGTTGCACGAGTTCGTCGAACAGCGGCAGGAGGAGTACGCCCTCAATATCAGGCTTGTAGCGATCCTGCACGCGTGAAATGCGCAGTATGTTTTCAACCAGGTGCGAGAGTCGCCGCGATTCGCGGTCAATCGTGTCGAGCGCATGCTGCCGTTCTGTGTCGCTACGAGCGCGATTCTCGCGGAGGGTCTCTGCGAACAGGCGAATCTGTGTGAGTGGTGTACGTAGTTCATGCGACACCTCGGAAACAAAATCTTCGCGCAGCCGGATCACGGCCTGTTCCCGGCGCAATAGCCAGACTGCTGCCGCCAGCAGTAACACCGAAAATATCATCACAGGCACCAACCATCGCATACTCTGCGATGACAGGTCGCCAGCCACGATCATGCGTGACGGGTGCTGTAGAAAACCGAGTTGCAAAGAGAAATTCGATAGCAAACGCTGGGGGTCGTACTCAATCAGTTGTGGCGTGGTTCTGAGATATGCGAGCGACACGTCGTCCGGGACGTTCTTGCCCGTAACCTCGAACAAGAACTCACCATTTGGATCGAACAGTGTTGCGACAATGAAGCGATTTTCGATGCGGCCATCGGCCAGCCACTTCGGCAATAGCGGTCCTTCGTCGATTGCAGCCCGCAGGTTGCTTGCCAGTACCGATTGTTCAAGTCGGAAGCCGCAAACGAGATAGCCTCCGACCATCGCGTCGCGTTGCGTGAATATCAGCAATTCGCTGCTTTGAGGAATCCACTGACCACGATATAGCCACTGTTCGTCGCCGCTTTCCGCCCGGGCTTGAAGCCACTCCACCGCATCGCTCGAGAGCGCATCGCCGATGTAGTCGAGGCGTTGCTCGTTCATGTGAAACAGCGACTCCGCGATTCCGTCGTCCAGCGCCGTGCGGCGTGAGCGATTGTTGGCTGGCAACGGGCGCGTGATATATGGGCCGTCAGAACCTGTGTCGTGCGGTCGGCACCACTGGATCAGCGTCGGGTAGACGACCTCCTTGCCAAGCCGGGTTACGAATCGTTTTTCCAGTTCTGTCGCCGCCAGGCTTGCATAATCGAGCAATACCCTGTCCGCAGAGACGAACGCCTGTTTTTGTATCTGGATCGGTTGCCAGATCAGCGCGGCAACAAGCAGGAAGCCACCAAGAACGATGAAGGCAAGCAACGATACCTTCGTTCGTCGAAGTTTGTAGCGCTTATGCATACCGGAATTCTAGCGCCATTTGCCCGCTCTACAGGGCTATATAGCCGAAATTTGGCCGATTCCTGACGATTCCCTGACATTTCGCTGGCGTCCACGGCACCGAAGCAGGACTTCTCTAATGTTTTATAGCCGTTCTTCTCAGAACGGGATTTCCATCATGCGATCGATTCTAATTTTGCTGTTTGTATGTTGCGGTGGCTGCGCCGGGCAAGCGGTCGAGACGACTGACGAACGTCGCTTGCAAGCAAAGGACTATCGCGAGCGATTTATTGTCTTTCGCGATCAATGCTGGGACCGCGGCATGCGGGTATTTATCGAGGCGAAAGGCAGGCCACCAGTCGCTGGCATCCCGCGTCCTGGTGATCAGTATCGTTGTATTGGGTAGACCTGGCCGCAGGGCAGCAGTGCGGACTAGGCGACTGCGTTATCGCCGGTTTTTGTGAGCGGCGTGGCTTCCTGGCCCAGACGATTCGCGATGTATTGCAGTGCTTCCCGGCGCGTCGCGAACCGTGTCGTTTCCTTGAAACGCTCAAGGATGCCCATCTGCCCCAACAAACGCGCAACCGGCGCCGAGAGACCGACCATAAGTACCTCTCGGCCCGCCGATACGGCCTGGTCGACTATTTCCTCGAGCGCCAATGCCGCGCTGCCGTCGACTTTGGGCACATCATGCATGTCGATCAATATCGCGTCGAAAGCGTCCGATACGACGGATCGCCGGCTGAGTTCCTTGGCGGCGCCGAAGCTCATCAGGCCCGACATGTAGAGAAATAACAGCCGCCCCTTGCAGCTCCGGAACAATGCCGTCTCCTCAGCGGAGAGAAACTCCGCATGATCCGGATCCGACAGTGCCTTGATCGACTCAATTTGTAATTCTGCGCTTTCTTTGACGAACACCAGGCTCGCAATGACAACGCCCGTGGCGACAGCCGTAATAATGTCGATCAGTACTGTGAGTACCAGGACTACGGCCATTAAAACGACATCGATACGTGGCGCGCCGAGCATCCGCTTGAGAAATCGCCAGTCGATGACATCGAGGCCGACCTTTATCAGGATGCCGGCTAGCGCGGCATGCGGTATGAATGCCAGCGCGGGTCCAAGGCCGAGAACGACCAGGAAAATGATGACAGCGTGCACGGCACCGGAGAGTGGCGTTCGCCCGCCAGCTTTCACATTGGTCAGCGTGCGAATAGTTGCACCGGCGCCGGGCAGCCCACCGAAAACCCCGGCGATAACATTGCCGATGCCTTGGCCGACCAGTTCCTTGTCGGAGTCATGAAAGGTGCGCGTCATGTTATCGGCAGCGAGTGACGTCAACAGACTGTCAATGGCACCCAACGCGCCGAGAACTGCGGCCGAAACCAGCATGCCGCCAAGGTCAGTGAAAATTACAGAGGGAATCTGCCACTGTGGCAGTCCCGTCGGAATCGAGCCAAGAACCGCAGCATTCGGTAGATTGAGCGCGAGAATCGATGCAACGACCAATGCAATGAGCGGTGCAGGTGCAATGCGATTCAGCGCTGCCGGCGTAAACAGGCAAATCACCAGGGATACGATGCCCACCGCGACGGCATGCCAGCTGGGATCGAGGATCTCTTTTGGCAACACCGTGATGGCGTTGATAACGGTATCCGGGGCGGGATAGCCGAGGAGTGGTTCGAGCTGCATGACAATCAGGATGATCCCGATGCCGGTCATGAATCCGCTGATTACGGGGTAGGGCATGAGATTGACGTAGCGCCCTAAGCGCATGGTGCCGAAAAGGATCTGAAATCCACCGGCCATCATCACTACGGTGAATGCCACCGCCGGATTGTCTGCGTATTGCGTGAAAACCGATGCGGACACGATGGTCATCGGCCCTGTCGGGCCGGATATCTGCGCTGGCGTGCCTCCAAACAGGGCAGCAAACATGCCGACACAGGCTGCGCCGTACAAGCCTGAGACCGCGCCTGCACCCGATGCGACGCCGAACGCAATGGCGAGTGGTAAAGCGACAACAGCGGCGGTCAAGCCGCCGAAAATGTCGCCGCGCAGGTTATTTACGTGCAGCGTATTAAATTTAAATCGGGTCACAAACTTCGCTTAGGTCTTTCAGTCGCGCGATTTTCAGTCGCGCAATATTGTGTATCAGCGGCCGGATGTCAATTGCGGGAATTGCGGATACCACAATCGGGTCATCGGTAGAGGAGCGGTACCGCAGCGATGCCCGGCAAAAGATGTCACCTCGTGCAGGGAACTTTTTCGATTGACTTAGTCTTATTTATTAAGCAGTTATATCATTTTTTTCATGTAAAAGCGTGAAATGGATCACGCTCGATTGTTGCTCGATTAAACATAATAGTGCCCTATCGCAGATCGCGGACCGCTACTACACGCGCGACGTGACGCATCGAAGAGGAGTAACAACTGTTATGACCTCAAGAATGTCTTCCCGCAGAGTCGCGGTGTATAGCGCCATTGCTGTGCCGGCGATTTTCCTGCTCGACATCAGTCAGCCACTCGGCTTCGCGGGCGGTATGCCGTATGTTGCGTTGCCATTGCTGGGTTTACTGTCGCGTAGCCCGAAAGGCGTTCTGGGTCTGGCTGTTCTCGGTTCCGTTCTCACTGCGGTGGGGCACACCCTGTCGATAACGTCTGCTGCACCGTCAATCGTTGTGTTGTCCAATCGCGTGATGATCGTGGTGCTCATCTGGGTGGTATCTGGAATGGCAATCCGGCATCTCGTTCTTGGCGAGCGACTGCGCGTGAGTCTTGCGCGTGAAGCGCAACGCGATCCGCTAACCGACCTGTACAACCGTCGGTTCGTGTTCGACGCTATCGAAGCGGAGCTGAAGCGATTTCGACGCTATGGCGAGGCGTTGTCGCTCATCCTGATCGACGCGGATTACTTTAAGCGCGTCAATGACACGCTCGGACATTGTGCCGGCGATGCCGCATTGCGCCATATAGCCAAAATTTGTGTGCAGTCGGTGCGTGAAACCGACGTCGTCGGGCGGTTCGGCGGCGAAGAATTCATTATTGTCATGCCGCACACAAACGCCGACGCTGCCAGGCTGGTCGCAGAAAGAATCCGCTGTTCCGTCAGCCGCAACAGGTTTGTCTGGCAGGACAAGGCAGCCGATATCACGATTAGCCTCGGCGTGGCCGAAGTTCAGTCTGAGTCGGCTTCTTTTAACGAGCTCATAAAAGTGACCGATGAGGCGCTGTACGCGGCGAAGCGGGGAGGCCGAAACCGGGTCGTCGTCGCTGGCGCTTCCGGTATTGCCCCGGACAATCCAAAAGCAGCCTGAAAATCCAGGCCCGGCGGGCGTTCTTTCTGTGGCACTATCGCAATCGCAAGTGTCGGACAAAGAAAGATGAAGCGCAGATTGGTGTCACTCGTATTCCTCGCATCCGCCATGATCCCTGCAGCGGTTCACGGCCAGGGCGGTGGTGGGTTCCAGGAAATTGTGGTTACGTCGCCGCGGAATAAAAATCGCGTTGATGCACCACAGCAAACCCTCGAATTCGAGACGCTGCAGGAATATCAGCCGGTCGCGGCCGCCGATATTTTTCGCAATTTTACCGGCATATCGCTGCGGACGAATTCGCGCGGCGAATCGGTGATCCGAATTCGCGGGGCAGAGGAGCGGCAGACGCTGATATTTCTTGACGGTGCACCGCTTGCGACGCCGTGGGACGGACGCGCCGATCTCGCCATGCTGCCGGCGGCACTCATCGATCGAATCGAACTGACGCGGGGCGTGATGCCCATCGAGTATGGTGCGAATGCCGTGGCCGGTGCGGTTGACCTGTACAGCCTGCAGCCGGACAGTGGGGCAGAAATTCGCGCGGAAGCCCAGTACGGTTCGCTGGGCGTCCGAAACCTGAGCGCTGTTGTTGGCGTCGGAGCTGAGTCCGGCTGGTCATTTGTCGCTGGTGCATCGCAAATCGGCCGCGACGCCGAAAGAATAGCAGACAGATCGAGTGTGCCATTTGATCCAGCCGAAAGCCGCTCACGAACGAATACTGATTTGGCGGGGAATTCCGGATATCTCGCGGCAGGTTACTCCGGCGAGGTTTTGCTGGTGCGCGCCTCCGTGCTGCATGCTGACGTGGAACGCGGTATTGCCGCGCAAGGAGACCTCGATCCGGAACTGTCGAGCCCTCGTTTCTGGCGTACGCCCGATTGGTTGCTGACACAGGCAACATTTAATACAGCGTGGTTTCTCCCGGGCAACACGGAACTTCGATTTACTGGTTGGCGACAGTGGTTCGAGCAGCAGATTGATGCCTATCGCGATAATTCCTACACGACGCTGGAAGCGCGCGAGGCGGGAAGCGACGACACGACAGGTGGCCGACTGACATTGGCCAGGACATTTGATCGCGCGACATTGCGACTGGTGTCAACCGCGCAGGAAAGTACCCACGACAATCAGGAATTTGAGTTCGACACGGATGGTAGTGCTGTGTTGACTGCGGGCCCAATACTTCGCTACCGGCAGCGCCTCCTTACCGTCGGCGCGGAAGCAGATATCAGGATCAGTGACGCACTGGTATCGACGTTCGGTCTTGCACGCGACCGCGCAGTAACGCCGCTGACCGGAGACAAACCGGTACAGCCTTCGTTCGCGGCGACTGGCTGGTCAGCAGGACTGCAATGGTCTTCGGAACGGGACTGGGTCTTTTCAGGGACACTGGGAGAGCGATCACGATTTCCGACGCCGCGCGAATTGTATGGGGCTGCATTGGGGAAATTTCTAATCAACCCGGAGCTTCGCCCGGAGCGTTCGTTGCTGGCAGATGTCAACATCAAACGAACTACGACCAAAACTATGTCGCTGGAATTCTCGATCTGGGCAAATGACAGCAAGGATACGTTGTCACAGCGCTCGGTTATGGTGGATGGCGAGAGCCGACGCCAGCGCTACAATACCAACGGCGCGTTTACCTACGGCGTTGAGGCGGGCGTTACGCTGCATCTGGCGGAAAATTTTCGAACTGAATTTTCTGCGGCACTGCAGGACGGTAAAATCGATCTCGACAACAATGGCGAAAGACCTGAGCTGCTGCAACGCCCGAAATCGCAATTGAAACTGGCGCTCGACTGGCAGGCGACGTCGCGCGCGGATCTGCGCGCGGAGTTCCTGTACACGGGTACGGCATACGATATGGCCGATGACGGCACTTTGCGGCAGTTGCCGAAGTCGACCAGTATCAACCTTCGCAGCTTCTTCCAACTAGCCGAATGGGATGGACGAAAACTCGAACTGACCGCGTCTATCGATA
This sequence comes from uncultured Woeseiaceae bacterium, assembly GCA_963976215.1. Lineage (GTDB taxonomy): Bacteria > Pseudomonadota > Gammaproteobacteria > Steroidobacterales > Woeseiaceae > UBA1847. Next base: position 19,821 of record CAXBJV010000039.1, read on the forward strand.
ATCTGACCGATGCTGTTATCGTTCCGCAACTGGGTTTGCCGCAGCCGGGGCGCATGGCCCGCGTCGGGTTGCGCTTCAACTAGAGCGCGAGCTGTACACCCTGGTCACCTGGAGCCTGGGTCACGTTGTCGGTCGGAGGCGACCCGCCGGCAGGCTGAAAATGACGTGGGTGCAATCTTTCCGGAATATCTCATCGTCAAGACTGGCGAATATTGTACGCTCGAAAAATTGCGCTAATTCACCACGCTCGGCCAGGGGTTGCAGAAAGTGATGTCCGGCAGTTGCGTCGGAGAATTCCAGGCCAACCATCCTGCCACCCGTGAGCTTTGCCATAATTCGTGCATAAATTCGATCCCGAGATTTTCCCTTGTCGGCAGGGTAGCTCATTAACACGCGCGAGAGTTCCGACTTTCGAAACGTTCGCCAGGTCGCAAAAATCCGACCCAGGATCCTGTGCGGATAGCGCTCTGCATGAAAGCGGCCTGCAACACTAAGTGCCAGCTCCGCGCCCAGTCTGCTGCCAGCGATGACCGCGAGATACGCTCCTGCACTGCAGCCGATGGTACGCATCGCGCCGTAGGTTTTGAGCAAGTCCTGGTTGCCGAGCCAGGCGATCACTTCGTCAATGCTGCTGCCGAGTAAAGGTACTCCGGTCCGAAAACTTTCTCTCGCGGAGTCGGCAATAACGAGCACGTCATAACGTGAAGCATCGGTGTGCTGCATCAACACGGCATTGGGGATCGTCAGCTGACGGCCGGCTTTTGGTGCGAAACAGATCAGCAGCTTCTTGTCAGCCGGGTTTCCTGGCCCGATAAAATGCAAGACAGATGGTGCAATTCGATGCGCAACAAAGGGCTCAGGATGTTGTTTGCCGCTCGCCCGCATCAGTCGCATCACTTTCTGCAACCACGTAGAAACGGCGACCTGAAATTTTCCGGCAACGTCTTTTGGGAGCAGTTGATTGCTGCACTGCTGCTTGTGCAAAAACTGGATGTCCCCTGGTGTAAGTCGGTGTTCCAGCGTTCCCATCGCCTTGTTCAATTGCGCGACCGTTGGGCAATGGTGAAAAACTCTCTGGAAGAAGCGCAGGGTCTTGATCTGTGCATCGGTGAGTTGGCTGGCATCAAGCACCGGAAATCGATTTGATGGGCTGGATGATTCCTCGGGCGGCGAAGCCAGTACTCGGGCGCAAATATCACCGAATGTCTTGAATTGTCCGAGCTCTTCGGGAGTGATGACTACGCCGTATTCGACTTCGATCGCGACCAGCATTTCCATGCGTCCAAACGAGTCCAGCCCGGTGCCGGCGAGCGGGATGTCGAGGTTGCCTTTGTTAAATGCCGCTATCGCCGACGGCTTGAGGCGTTTTCTCGCATCTCCACTCAGCGCACCGAGTATCAGGTGGCGAACGTCTTTGTTCTTTTGCGGCAGGCTCAGCGCGTCGTGCCTCGAAACCTTGCCAGCGGCATTGCGCGGTAAGGATTCAACGCTGTTGAACTGACGAGGGCAGCGGGCTCCGACGTACTTGCGAACGTACGCCTGCAGCGATTGCAAGTTGGCATTCGTGCCTTTCGCGAACACTACAAATGCAACCGGAATGTTGCCGTGTACCTCGGATGCTTGCGGCAAAACCAGTGCTTCGATGACGTTCGGGAAACGACAAATTCGCGATTCGATATCCTGAGGAAATATGTTCATGCTGTTGAATACGAACATGTCGTCGGCTCGGCCACACAGGTGGATGCGTTGCTCGTCGTCCACAAATCCGGTGTCGCCCGTGTAAAACCAGCCATCGTTGAGCCGGGACGCTGTCAATTCCGGGTTGCCAAGGTAACCACGAAACATGCCGCTGCAACGAATCGCCAATTCACCGCGCTCGCCGGTAGTCAGCAGGTCCCTGTCGGCGGTGACAACGCAAACCTCGATGCCCGCGAGCGGTTGGCCGACGCTTTCGCCGGCATCGCCGTCGCCAGGATCGGTAAACGAGATTGCGCCGGTTTCGGTGGTACCGTATCCGGCCTGCAGGTTCGTAGTGATTTTATCGCGAAGCTGTTGGCGTAGTGGTAGTGGTACATGTGAACCGCCAAGCTTCAGTCGGATACCGGACAGTTTGTGTATGTCGGGTTCCGCCAGGAGTTCCTGAGCCTGGAAGGCGGATACGTGTAGCACGTTCACCGTTAGTGCCTGACATTGGCTGGCCAGCGACTTCGGTTTCGCATCGAGAAAAATGTTGCTAGCTCCGACTGCGAGGCAATACAGGCGGTGACGCCGGACGAAGTTGTGCTCCATCGATGCCAGGCAGGCAAATCGCTCTTGTTTCGAATCTATGTGCCGATGTGCCTGCGCAACAAGATCACTGTCGTGATGGATAACCAGTTTGGGCGTACCCGTTGTTCCGGATGTTGAAAACAACAGTCGCGCCTCGTCAAGCAATGCAGGCATGGCACGATTGGAGGTACTTATCCGTTCTATATCTTCTCCGTGAACCACATGCGTAGCACCGCATTGGTCGATCAGGGATTGCTGGACTTGCTCCGATTCATGCGAAGGAATTGCAAAAGATGTTGCACCAACGTTAATCGTGGCAAGAAGCTGCAAAATATGCAGTATGTCGTCAGCGCAGCGAATGCCGACGACCGCATCATTCGCAACGCCGGCTTTTTGAAGTAACTCGACCTTTGCTTGTACAGATTCGACGAGTGCCGCATATGAAAGTGTTGCGGTAGCGCTGACAAGTGCATCGCGGTCGGGATCGGATTGCGCGTAAGACTGAAGGCGTGTAATCAATGAATCGCGATTTGCTGCGTTGCCGCTGTGCACTAGTCGCGACCTTGCTCTCACTTGCGGATTTTGAATAACAAATGCAGAGGGGTGTTAAGCAAGGGTGCAAAGAATGCTTCATCCCTGGCGGCTAATTCGGGCGTTACTGTCAGTTCCGTCACCTCCGGCATCGTGCAGAAACCCGATTCCCGAAATGCATTGAAGTAGTCGCCGAGCGTTTTGTGGACACACTGCACATGCAGCGGTTCGCCACCTCGTTTCCAGATTTCGCCTTCAAGTTTCTGGTCTACAGCCTCGAAATAATTCTTGTTCTCAACTGAAAAATAGAAGGGTGGGGTTTGTTCTGGTCGTAAAAAAGGAAACAACGGGTGCGGTACGCTGAATATGAACTCGCCTGCAGGATTTAAGGCTGTGTAGACCATTGAGAATACCCGCTGCATTTCCTCGACCCGCAAGTAGTTAAACAGGAATACAGCGACACACAAATCGTATTGTCGCTCCGGTACAAACTCCAGAACATTACACGTACGATATTCTATGCCGTATTGGTCCTTCGCATCCTGGGCCCTCGCAGCGGCAATCATTTCTGAGGACAGGTCGATACCCAGGTAATCCCCGGCACCGCGTCGCTTCAATTCACGTGCGCAATAGCCTTCACCGCAACCGATATCCAGCACCGAGCGAGCATGCAGGCTGCCACAGGCATCGAAGACAGCCGGACGCGCTGTAAAATCAGACAAAGAAGCAGGTTCAAGGCGTAGCCATTTGCCGGCGTTGTCGTTATAGACCTTCTCGGTGTCCAATGGCCGACAACCTCTCAGCGGTATGCGAATCGGATTTAGTTAAACTCTGGGCCCGTTTATGCATCATGTCCCAAAAGCTCGAGCGCAAATCAATGGCAGATTGAACACCGAATTCAATCTGCTCGCATGATTTTTTGTCTTGCGCCAGGCCCTCGGTAATCATCAGCATCTGGGCTGCATGCTCGTCATCGCAGATACTGTGCAAATCAAAAAAAACGCGCTGTGACATCGTTAAATTGCTATGTGCCTTCAGGCCGTCAAGTATCTGGTTGTAAATGCTGGCGACAATTAGCTCGGTGCCGATTCCGATGGCGCCGACGCCGACGCATTCATTCGTCTTGCAGAGCGCAAGAAATTGCTGGCTCCACAGCAGCCCCGGGCATTCCGGTGTCGCTTTCAATGCGCCGTTGCGCAGACCCAATGCTGTCTGAAAGCGTCGGTACAATCGGGCATGAGACTTACCTTCTATACTGGCCTGTATGTCGGGTGGCAAATCAATATCGTGTGCATTGCCTTGTTCTTCAGCGAGATTGGCAAGCAGAATCTTCTTGTGTTGGTTGGTGCTGAGGTTTTTGGCGACAGCAGACATATAGCGAACGAACTGGGCATTGTAGAGGCCGTACTGAAATGCAAAGTCCTGCAGTGCCCGGTGCACGTCCGGAAAATCGCCATCACGGATTGCTCGGAGGTAGGGGTGGTTAACTGCGCGGGAGTTATTAATATCGGCACAAACGGCGCTGACAAACGCGGCTCCGAGAGGACGGTCATTCCCTGTGTCTGTCGTCAAGCGGTATCCCCAGACTTTTGCGCGCCCATTCTTTAGTAACGCCTGCCTAAAGTCAATCCGTCGCGTATCGCGGATAACAAGTGATATTCCCACGCAATTGTTTTCGAGCAGCCAGTTTTTGTGGTTCTTCTATTTCGTAGCAACCAGCTTTATCCCAAGCAACGAGCGAATTGGCAGTGATTGCCCAATACGCACCCGCAGATTCGATGGCAATGCTGCCACCAGTTTTTCGAGGATGACAAGCGGCCAAATTGGAAAGCGCATGTAATAGCCGCCGGCCCCAACGTAGGCCCGAAATCGCCGAAACCCTGCCTCACGAAAGATCTGCACAAGTTCCTTGTGCGTGTATTCTTTAATGTGAAAGCCGCTCGCAATGTCGTCAAAGTAGTAAGAAACATCCCATGGTCCATTCACGCGGTTCGGTGTTATGCAAATATAGTCACCGCCATCGCGCAGAACCCGAAAGATTTCGCGCACCTGCATTTTTGCATCGTCCGGGTGAATGTGCTCCATCAATTGATTGCTGTACACAATATCAGCGCTGTGTTCAGGGACTGGTAAGTTAGTGCCATCAGAAATAATGAGTTCAAAATTTTCAGGAATTGAGTCCGAATCCGTGATGACGTTCGAAACGTCAACGCCGACGACTTTTTGAACGTGTTTCGCCAGGTGGAAAGATACCTTGCAATCGCCAGGTCCAATCTCGAATACGGTAGAGCTGTCTTTCAGGAATTTTCGCAGTAATCCCATTTGCCACTTGATTGCATGCTCTGTATCCGCAGCCGATTCTTTTCGCGTGAGCATCGGGTGATGCGGTACGCGCCGGAACATCTCGTCATAGGTTTTTGTATATAAGTTGCCGGTCTTTCGCTCCTCGACGCTAGCATTTTTTAAAATATTGGCCAGTCCAACTTCGACATCGTAGTGCTGGCGAATCTGTTCTTCAGTTCGGGTCTCACCTTTTTGCCTGCTTCGCATTCGTCCTCCGTGGTTAGTGCCGGTTTTCTTTACATGTGGCGGATGGGGTTCGGATAAATCTGTATATTACTCAACAATAGCATTTATGCCGCCGAACTTGGCGGGCGCAAGTACGTTGTTCGAGGAGACACGTAATTAAATTTGAAGTTAACGGCGAGCATGTCGAAATCGATGTTGAAGACGACATGCCGCTACTCTGGGTATTACGAGATGAATTGGGATTAACAGGTCCCAAATACGGTTGCGGTATCGCCCAATGCGGTGCCTGCACCGTGCAACTGTCTGGCGTTGCTGTTCGTTCTTGCCAGGTACCGGCCAAAGCGGTCGTGGGCAAGTCGGTTACAACAATCGAGGGTCTTGGCACTCCGAGTGCATTGCATGTTGTGCAGGAAGCCTGGATCGAACACCAGGTTGCGCAATGCGGTTATTGTCAGTCTGGTCAAATAATGTCTGCAGCTGGGCTCTTGCAGATGAACCCGGACCCGTCGGATGAACTGATCGACCAGGCGATGTCCGGGAACTTGTGCCGTTGCGGAACCTATCCGCGAATTCGCGCAGCGATCAAAACTGCCGCGAAGAAACTGGCGAATAACTAACATGGGAAAAGCGCGAACAATCGCACGGCGGACGTTCCTGATCGGATCGACGGCAATTGCTGGTGGGGTCGTGTTCGGAACTTTCCTGTATCGAAAATCGATTCCCAATCCATTGCTCGACAATTTAGCGGATGGTGAGGCAGCGATCACGCCATATGTAAAAATCGATTCACAGGGCGTCACGCTGATCACGCCGCGCTGCGATGTCGGGCAGGGTGCGTATTCGATTCAGGCCTCACTCATTGCCGAAGAACTTGACGTCGACCCGTTTAAAGTCACCGTGTCACCGGGACTGCCGGACGCTGCATACTACAACTCGATCGTGCTGAGCGAAGGCCTTCCGTTCGCAGCCTATGACGAAAGCTGGCTGGCGGGGAAAGCCCGAGATTTTGCGGCGGTACCAGCGAAAATATTGGGCGTCCAGTTGACTGGTGGTTCGACAACGGTCCCCGACGCTTTTGCAAAGCTGCGCATGGCCGGCGCAGTGGCGAGGGAGACGCTCAAGGAGGCCGCGGCGCAGAAGCGCGGGGTGCCACGTGCATCGTTGACGACCAAAGACGGACACGTTGTTTTCGCCGATGGTTCGCAACTGGCTTATACCGATCTTGCTTTGGAGGCAGCACGTTTGGCGCCGATCGAGAACCTTAGCTTACGGCCGACATCCGAGTGGAAGCTGCTGGGCAAGCGACGGCAACGAGTTGATATTGTCGCGAAGTCGACCGGTACGCTCGAATATGGCATTGATCTGGCTTTACCCGGCATGGTTTATGCTTCCGTTCGCACCAATCCGGGCATCGGCGGAAAGATAACCGACTATGACGCGTCGGCCGCTAAAGCGATGCGGGGCGTCATCAGGATTGTTCCCATCCGTCACGGAATCGGTGTTGTTGCTGATAACACCTGGCGTGCGATGCGTGCTGTAAACGCAATCGATATTGATTGGGGGCCCGGCTCGTACCCATCGAGTCAGGAAGAACTTTGGCAAACACTTGTCGATACCTTCGAAGACCGTTATGACAGTCGCAATAAAGACGAAGGTGATGTTGAGGAGATTTTCTCGAACGATGGCGCAAATATAATCGAGGCTGAATATCGCGTTCCGTATCTTGCTCACGCACCGCTCGAACCGATGAATGCGATTGTGAAGGTGGGTGCCGACTCTGTCGAAATTTGGACCGGTACACAGATCCCGCGCTTCGTTCAACAGCATGTCGCCGACCTTGTTGAAATGGATGTCGATGCAGTTAAGTTGTACGTGCAGCCGATGGGCGGCAGTTTCGGCCGTCGCCTGGATGACAATTACATCTTGCAAGCTGTGGAAATTGCTCAGGCGATGCAGGGTACTCCGGTAAAGATGACCTGGACGCGGGAAGAAGATATGACGCACGACTACCCGCGGCCGGCAGCGATCGCGCGTGTTAAAGGTGCGGTCGCGCAGGGACAGGTAGTCGCCTACGATTTTCATGTTGCCAGCCAGTCGGTAACAGAATCGTGGTCGGGGCGCTTACTCGGTACCGTACCTGGGCCCGACCCATCAATAGTCTCCGGTGCGTGGGATCAGCCTTTGGCTATTCCCAACTACCGAGTCACCGGCTATCGCGCCCCCGAGATGGTGCCGATTAGTCCATGGCGATCGGTTGGCTACTCCGGGGTGGGCTTCCTGCATGGTGGCTTTCTCGACGAGTTGTTCGAGGCAGCTGACGTCGATCCACTGGATGAACTGATTCGGCTCTGTAACTACGACCTGGCCCGGAATGTTTTGCAAAAGGTCAAAGAAATTTCCGGCTGGAGCGGCCGGCAGATTGGCGAGGGTCGCGCGCGAGGTGTTGCGTTTACGATGTCATTCGGCGTGCCGACGGCCGAGGTTGTGGAAGTCAGCCAGAGCGATCGCGGTATCGTTGTCGACCGGGTGTTTGTTGCCGCCGAAGTAGGTACGGTTCTGGATCCGGTCAACCTGGAGGCGCAAGTTGAAGGCGGTGTCATCTGGGGCCTGGGTCACGCGATGAATTGCGAACTGACGTATCGTGACCATGCACCCGTACAAACAAACTTTCATACGTATCAGGGCATGCGACTGTATCAGGCGCCTGAGATCGTTGTAGTTGCGCTACAGCACGGAGATAAAATCAGAGGAATTGGCGAGCCGCCAGTGCCGCCGGCCGCCGCCGCATTGGCGAACGCGGTTTATGCGTTGACGGGCAAGCGTATTCGCGAGTTGCCGCTGAACAAGCACATCGATTTCGCCTAAGTGAAGCGTTATGCGACGATCTGCAAAAGCCGACCCCATGTCGGGGTCGGCCAATCCTGGGTCTGAATGAGCTGCGGCGTGATCAAGCAGCTACCTTGATGCGTTTCGGCAGTGCTTTCGCCTGTTTTGGAATGGTAATTTCCAGTACGCCGTGACGATCGACCGCTTTTACTCTATCGCCGTCAACCGTTTCGGGCAGGATAAAGCGACGGTAGAAGCGGCCAGAGCCACGTTCCGCACGCCGACTGATGACCTTTTCGTGATCCTTGGGCGCTTGTGCGTAGCGCTCGCCGGAAATCGTGAGTACCCCGGTTTCCAGCGTGATCTCGACGTCCTTTGGATTTACGCCCGGTACGTCGACGAAAAGCTGAAACTGTTCTTCGTACTCATTGATATCGACATTGGGGACCCAGTCAGCCGTCACGCCGCTGCTGTCACTGCTGGTCATACCTGAAAACAGGCGATTGATGTCGTCCTGCAGCTGACGAACGCCAAACCAGGGTTCATAGCTTGTAAGTGCCATTGCTTTGCCTCCTAATTTCTAGACGTTTAACTCATGACAATTGCTTGTCATGCAACGTCAGATAGGGATTTCCGGCCGAGTTTCAAGGGGCCATTTTCGGCATTGCGCGGGTACTCGCGATTGCCGTATAATCCCGCGCCAGCGCCCCATCAAAGCATCGATGGGTAAAGGCCCCGCTCAGGGGTTTTTTGTTGTCCGGAGTATTGGCACGGACAGCGACACAGCGCTGGGTAGGAATGGGCCATTGGCCCATTTTTTTGTTTTAGGACAGGTAGTTAGGTGTATTGAGATGACGTCAGACGAGCTGCAAAAACTGCTCGAGCCCAGCGTCGAGCGACTCGGCTACGAGTTGGCGGATCTCGAAATGCGCCTGAGCGGCAAGGGCGGATTGATCCGCCTGACAATCGACCAGCCGGAGGGCATCGACCTGGACGATTGCGAAAAAGTCAGCCATGCGGTGAGCGCATTGCTCGATGTTGAAGACCCGGTGCCGGGTAATTACAACCTCGAGGTGTCGTCGCCAGGGCTGGACAGGAAGTTGACAAAAGTTGAGCATTTTCAACGGTTTGAAGGCGAAACCGTGAAAATAACTATGCGTTTTCCTATCGAGGGACGCAGACGTTTCCGGGGCACGCTGGTGTCGTCGGATGACGAGAATATTGTGGTTGAGGTGGATGGAGAAACGCACAGTTTGCCGCTGGCGACTCTCGATACCGCCCGACTGGTTCCCGGCGCGGTGTAAGCGCGGGTTAATTGGAGTTCTAGGGTAATGAGTAAAGAGATTCTGATGGTCGTTGACGCCGTTTCGAACGAGAAAGGCGTCGAGAAAGACATCATATTCGAGGCAATCGAAGCCGCGCTGGCGTCCGCCACTAGGCGCAAACACGGCGACGACATCGAAGTTCGTGTCAGCATCGATCGCGAGAGCGGCGAATACGATACGTTCCGGCGTTGGCTGGTCTTCGAAGACGAATCCACCGAGCTCGAAACCCCGGACCGTGAGTTGCGCATGATTGATGCGGTTGACGTCGATCCGAATGCGGAACCCGGTGGTTACGTTGAAGTGCCGATGGAATCGGTCGAGTTTGGTCGTATTGCAGCGCAAACGGCCAAGCAGGTCATCGTACAGAAAGTCCGCGAGGCCGAGCGCGAGCAGGTCGTTGAGGAATACCAGGGACGCGAAGGCGAAATGCTGTCCGGGCTGGTCAAGCGAGTTGATCGGAATGGCGTCTACATCGATTTGGGTGGCAATGCCGAAGGCTTCGTACCCCGCGAGCACATGGTGCCACGTGAGCCGGTTCGTCCACAGGATCGAATCAAGGCACTGCTGACAGAAGTACGCTCGGAAATTCGTGGCCCGCAGTTGTTCATGACGCGGACGTCGCCGCAGTTCCTGATCGAGCTGTTCAAGATTGAGGTACCCGAAGTTGGCCAGGGCCTGATCGACATATTGGGTGCCGCGCGCGATCCGGGTTTGCGCGCCAAGATTGCAGTGCGCAGTAATGACAGCCGCATTGACGCCGTTGGTGCCTGTGTTGGCATGCGCGGGTCACGTGTACAGGCTGTTTCAAATGAACTGGCCGGGGAGCGCGTTGACATCATCTTGTTTGATGACAACTCGGCACAGTTTGTGATCAATGCAATGTCACCCGCAGAGGTCGTGTCTATTGTTGTCGACGAAGACAAACACAGCATGGATATCGCTGTCGAAGAGGACAAGCTGTCCCAGGCGATCGGTCGTGGCGGGCAAAACATTCGCCTGGCAAGCGAGTTGACCGGTTGGGAACTGAACGTGATGACGGCCCAGGACGCTGAAGAGAAGAGTGAGTCGGAAATGAAAGAACTCATCGGCTTGTTCTCAAAGCAGTTGGACGTCGACGAGGAAGTTTCGCTGATCCTGGTGCAGGAAGGCTTCTCAACGATTGAAGAGGTCGCCTATGTCCCGGCGTCGGAGCTGGTCGCAATTGAAGAATTTGATGAAGGCATCGTTGACGAGCTCCGTAGTCGTGCTCGTGATGTTTTGCTGACCCAGGCAATCGTGCAGGAAGAAAAAATTGACGAGGTCGAGCCGGCAGAGGATCTCCTGAGTCTGGACGGTATGGAAAGAAGTCTTGCATTCCTGCTGGCGAGCAAGGGTGTGGTGACTCGTGAAGACCTGGCTGAGTTGGCGACCGATGATCTGCTTGAGATCAACGATGAATTTGCAGAAGAAGAAGCGGCGGCGCTGATCATGAAAGCGCGCGCACACTGGTTCGAGGAAGAACAACAGGCGTGATGGCTGTTGTTTGCGGAGTTTATTTATGGCTGATGTGACAGTTGCACAATTCGCTGAGGTACTGAAGGTTCCTGTCGACAAGTTGCTGACGCAGCTTGACGAGGCAGGCATCAAGGTATCGGGGTCTGATGACAAGATCAGCGAAGATGCAAAGCTGGAATTGCTGACTCACCTGCGCCGGAGCCACGGCCAGGATGACACGCCTGCAACCGCGGCGGCGCCGCGACGGATTACCTTGAAGCGTAAGTCGTCGTCGGAACTCCGTTTGTCCGGTGCGCAAGGTCGCTCGCGTACCGTCAATGTGGAAGTGCGCAAGAAGCGCACTTACATCAAGCGCGATGTGCTGGAAAAGCAGGCGCAGGACGAGCAGGACGCACTCGATCGCGAACGCCAGGAGAAGGAAGCGCAGGCGGCGGCAGAGGCTGCCGAGAAAGAGCGCATTGCGGCTGAGCAGGAACAGGCCGCGAAACGCGAAGCAGAGGCCCGTGAGGCGGAAGCACTGGCGGCCAAGAACGCCGAAGAAACAGCGCGCCTGGAGGCAGAGAAAGCAGCGACCGCGGCCGCTGAGGAGAAAGCACGCCTGGAAAAAGCCGAGGCCGACGCACGCAATCGACGCTCCAAAGAAAAAGAAAAGGCCAAGCCGAAACCGGGTCGTGTGGAGACGCGTTATGGCCGCAAGGAACTTCATGTTGCCGGCGACAAGAGTGGCCGGCGCAAACGAAAAGCACCGATGCGCCGGCGCAGCGCGGCGGTCGGAGGAGATTCGAAGCACGGTTTCGAAATGCCAACGGCCCCGGTTGTTCGTGACGTAGAGATTCCGGAAAGCATTTCGGTTGCTGAGCTTGCACAAAAAATGGCGATCAAAGGCAACGAAGTCGTGAAGGTCTTGTTCAACATGGGCGCCATGGTGACGATCAATCAGGTCATCGATCAGGACACAGCAACGCTGGTCGTCGAAGAACTCGGTCACAACGCAGTACCGGTCGATTCGGCGGATGTTGATGAGAAACTACTGGCCGAGGAGTCGAAGATTTCTGGCGAAGAGGTTGCTCGCGCGCCGGTTGTGACAATCATGGGTCACGTCGATCACGGCAAGACATCATTGCTTGACTATATTCGTCGCACCAAAGTGGCAGACGGTGAGGCTGGCGGCATTACGCAGCACATCGGCGCGTATTCTGTGAAAACCGACAAGGGACAGATAACGTTCCTCGATACTCCGGGACACGCCGCATTTACAGCGATGCGCGCACGCGGTGCCCAGGCAACCGACATCGTAATCCTTGTTGTCGCTGCGGATGACGGCGTTATGCCGCAGACGATTGAGGCAATTCAGCACGCCAAGGCGGCTGAAGTTCCGCTGGTCGTGGCAGTCAACAAGATCGATCGCGAAAATGCTGATCCGGAACGCGTCAAGAACGAATTGTCACAGCACGAAGTTATTCCCGAAGACTGGGGTGGCGAACAGCAATTCGTCAACGTGTCGGCATTAAAGGGCGACGGTGTCGATGAGCTGCTGGATGCGATTTCCCTGCAGGCCGAAGTTATGGATCTGACCGCCGTTGCGGAAGGTCCGGCGCAGGGAATCGTTATCGAATCGAGCCTCGAAAAAGGTCGCGGTGCAGTGGCGACACTGCTGGTGCAATCGGGCACTCTGAAGCAGGGTGACATGATTATTGCGGGCGAAGAGTACGGTCGAATCCGCAACATGTTTGATGAGACCGGCAAGTCGATAAAGGAAGCTGGACCATCGCACCCCGCTGTGGTGCTTGGCTTGTCGAAGACTCCGAGCGCCGGCGACGACTTCCTCGTCGTGAAAAACGAGCGTAAGGCGCGCGAAGTCGCCGAGTTCCGCCAGGGCAAGACGCGCGAAGCGAAGCTGGCACAGCAACAGGCGTCGAAGATGGAAGACATGTTCACGCAAATGCAGGATGGCGAAGTTTCGTCAGTGCCGGTCATCATCAAGTCCGATGTTCACGGCAGTGCGGAAGCGTTGCGTGACGCGCTGGGCAAATTGTCTACGGATGAGGTGAAAGTGAAAGTGCTGGGCTCAAGTGTCGGTGGCATTACTGAAACCGACGCTAATCTTGCGGCCGCGTCCAATGCGACCATCATCGGGTTCAATGTCCGGGCAGATGCTGCGGCGCGTACTGCGATCAAGGAGTCCGGAGTCGATATCCGCTACTACAGCATTATTTATGAGGCAATTGATGACGTTAAAGCGGCATTGAGTGGCTTGCTGGCACCGGAAGTCCGCGAGCAAATTCTTGGCCTTGCCACCGTCAAAGAGGTTTTCAGCTCACCGAAGTTTGGCGACATTGCGGGCTGCATCGTAAACGAGGGTATGGTGAAGCGTGCCAACCCGATTCGAGTGCTCCGCGAAAATGTCGTAATTTACGAAGGCGAACTGGAATCCCTGCGTCGCTTCAAGGATGACGTAAACGAAGTTCGCTCGGGCACCGAATGCGGTATCGGCGTAAAGAATTACAGTGATGTCCAGGTGGGAGATCAGATCGAGTGCTTCGAACGCATCGAGGTTGCACGTACGCTCGACTAGCGTGCGGGGATTGAGCAATGGCTCGTGAGTTTTCCAGGAATCAGCGACTCGGCAACCAGGTGTTGCGCACGCTGAATGAGCTGTTGCGCCTTGAGTCGAAGGACCCGCGTTTGAAAATGGTATCGCTAAACTCGATTGACCTGTCGCGCGACCTGAGTGTTGCGCGGGTGCATTTCAGCATGCTCGACCCAAACGGCGATCCGGAGCCGGTGCAGGAAGGGCTGGAGCGCGCCAGCGGCTTCCTCCGCAGTCGCCTGGGGCGGGAAATCAAGATTCGACATGTACCTGAGCTACGATTCTCGCACGACGACAGTGCCGCAGAAGCGCAGCGCATCAGCAGTCTTATCGATGGCGCAATGCACGCCGAACCGGACGACGAGCAGGAATAAATGGGCGCACGAGGGATGAAACGCCACGCTGATCCCGTGGACGGCCTGTTGTTGCTGAATAAACCTCCGGGCATGTCATCGAACCAGGCATTGCAGCGGGTGCGGCGCCTGATCAATGCGCGCAAGGCCGGGCATACAGGCAGCCTGGATCCGGCTGCAACCGGCATGCTGCCATTGTGTTTCGGCGAGGCGACCAAGGTTTGTGGTTACCTGTTGAACGCAGACAAGTCGTACCGCGTGACAGCCAGGCTGGGTTCTGCGACCGATACTGGCGATGCGGACGGCACCGTCATCGAATCCGCTGACCTGCCGAATTTGAACGCTGACGACTGGGATGCCCTGTTACAGGGGTTCCTGGGTGAGTCAGAACAAGTGCCGCCGATGTATTCAGCCTTGAAAAAGGACGGCAAACGGCTCTATGAGCTGGCTCGCAAGGGCGAGGAGGTCGAGCGTGCGCCGCGCCCGATACGGATCGATACGATCGAACTGCTGGAGGCGGCAGGGACCCGACTGGTGTTTCGGGTGTCGTGTTCAAAAGGTACCTATATTCGCGTCCTGGTTGAGGATATTGCTCGTCGCGCCGGTACCGTTGCACACACACAGCGCCTGCATCGCGAGTCCGTAGGCGCATTCGCCAGCGATGGCATGGTCGATATGGCGACGGTCGAAGCGTTGGCAGAGGCAGGTCCTGAGCCGCTCAGGGACAAATTGCTGCCGGCAGAAGTCGCGTTGGCGGAAATGCCGGAGGTTTCGGTGAGTTCTGACGATGCCGATCGATTCAGCGGTGGACAGGCTGTTGCCGCGCTAAATGAGGGGCCACAAGGGCTGGCCCGGGTTTATGAGGCAGGGTCGAGATTTTTGGGTGTGGGTGAGCTGGACGAAAACGGCCGGGTCGCACCACGAAGAGTGTTTCTGACACAGGAAAAATCCTCGTAATTATATGATTTCGGGGTGTTAATGGGCTCAAACAGGCGCTAGAATACCGCGCTCAAAAAAGGGCTATAGATAGAGAATTGGAGTTTTAAGAAAATGTCACTTTCCAGTGAAGCAAAGCAGGGCGTAATCGCCGACCACGCACGCGGCGAAGCCGATACCGGCTCTCCTGAAGTTCAGGTTGCACTGCTGTCAAAACGAATCGCCGAACTTACCGAGCATTTCGGTAAGCACAAGAAAGATCATCACAGCCGTCAAGGTCTTCTGAAGATGGTTAACAAGCGCCGCAAGCTGCTTGACTACCTGAAATCGAAAGACAGCGACCGCTACCGCGAGCTGATCAAGAAGCTCGGTCTGCGCCGCTAGTTCAGCGAGCAAAAATACAGGCAATGTAAAAACGACGTGTCGTTCCCGAGCCGGGATCGCCGTCGTTTTCTGTGCCTTAACGAATCCAAATCAGAGAAATCAACGTGAAATCGACAAAGAAAAGTTTCCAATTCGGGGAACATGAAGTAACTATTGAAACAGGCGAAATTGCGCGGCAGGCCGACGGCGCTGTCATGGTCGACATGGCCGATACGACCGTTATGGTCACCGCGGTAGGCCGTAAGGTCGCCGATCCTGGTCGGGACTTTTTCCCACTCACAGTAAATTACCAGGAAAAGACTTATGCAGCAGGCAAGATCCCGGGTGGATTCTTCAAGCGCGAAGGTCGTCCTGGCGAAAAAGAAATCCTGACCTGCCGCCTGATTGACCGGCCGGTACGTCCGCTGTTTCCAAAGGGCTTCACCAACGAAGTGCAGATTATTGCGACAGTGATGTCGCTGAATCCGGATGTGGACCCGGACATTCCTGCATTGATTGGCGCATCAGCCGCACTCGCTATATCCGGCATGCCCTTCGCTGGCCCGATTGGCGCAGCCAAAGTCGGCTACAAGAATGGCGAATACGTCCTGAATCCGGGCGTTGCCGCGGTTGCTGAAGGCGACCTGGAACTGGTTGTTGCCGGCACCAAAGACGCGGTCTTGATGGTTGAGTCAGAAGCGACCGGCCTTTCCGAGGAAGTCATGCTCGGCGCTGTCATGTTCGGCCACGAGCAGATGCAGGTGGCGATCGATACCATTAACGAACTTGCCGCTGAAGTCGGCAAGCCTGCCTGGGACT
>CAXBJV010000040.1:0-35506 GCA_963976215.1 uncultured Woeseiaceae bacterium
CTTCACCGCCGGCGATTTCAAGCAACAAGGCCGTCGCTCGATCAATCGCACGCGCTTGACCCGCCGGATCAACACCGCGTTCGAAACGCAGCGACGCATCAGTGTGCATACCGTAAGATCGCGCACGTCCCGCCATGTAATCCTGTGCCCAAAACGCGGCCTCGAAAAAAACGTCAGTCGTTGCGGCCGTCACGGCGGTACTCAACCCACCCATGATTCCGGCCAGGCCGATGGGCCCGCTGTCATCCGTGATGACCAGCGTGTCGCTATTCAGCTGTACCTCTTTTTCGTCGAGCAGGGTTACTTTTTCGCCATCGTTCGCCAGTCGCGGCCGGATGGCGCCCTGCAGCAGGGCATGATCGTAAGCGTGCAACGGCTGACCGAGTTCCAACATGACGTAGTTGGTGATATCGACGACCGGGGAGATAGCGCGCAATCCTGCACGACGCAGGCGCTCTGTCATCCAGATCGGCGATGTCGCATTGGTGTCGATACCGCGAATCACCCTGCCGGCAAACCGCGGGCAACCCTTCGGCTCCACCAGTTCCACCGACTGGACATCATCTATAGTGGGTTCAATCAGTGGCACGGACGCGTCTTTCAATTCAGCCCTGGTCAGCGCGGAAACATCGCGTGCAATTCCGAGGACACTGAAACAATCACCGCGATTGGGCGTCAGGTCGAGGTCAAATACTGCATCCGGAAGACTCAGGAGGTCAATCAGCCGGCTGCCAGGTTGCGCATCGCCGGCAAGCTCCATGATGCCGTCAGACTCATCACCGAGGCCCAACTCGACAGCCGAACACAACATGCCATTAGAGACAACGCCGCGAATCTTCGCCTTGCGCAGTTTCATGCCATTCGGCAGCTTGACGCCGGGGCGGGCAAACGGCGTTTTCATGCCCTTGACCACGTTCGGGGCACCGCACACAACGTCGATCAGCGAATTGCCACCGTCGTTGACCTTGCAAAGACTCAGTTTGTCGGCATCCGGATGCTTCTCGACGTCGACGACTTCAGCAACGACGATATCTTCGATGCCTTCGCCCGTGGCATCGATTCCGTTCACCTCGTGACCGAGCATCGTCAATTCGTGACCGAGGGCCTCAGAATCCAACTCAGGGCGAACCCAATCACGCAACCATGATTCTGCAATCTTCATAGCAACTACCGAAACTGCCCGAGAAAGCGCAGATCATTTTCAAAGAACGTGCGGAGATCGCTGACGCCGTAGCGCAGCATCGCAAGCCGTTCAATGCCAATGCCAAACGCATACCCTGTGTACTTTTCCGGATCGACACCGGCACTTTCCAGAACGTTTGGATGCACCATTCCGCAGCCGAGAATTTCGAGCCATTTCCCTTCACCCCAGCGCACATCGACCTCGGCCGACGGCTCTGTAAACGGGAAGTACGACGGCCGGAACCGAAGTTCTGCCTTGCGCTCGAAGAACGCCTCAACAAACTGGTGCAAGACGGCTTTCAGGTTGGCAAAACTGATGTTTTCGTCAATGACCAGCCCCTCGACCTGGTGAAACATGGGTGTGTGGGTCTGGTCGGAGTCGCAGCGATAGACTCGACCCGGCGCGATGATGCGAATCGGTACGCCTTCATCGACGATGGAGCGAATCTGTACCGGCGACGTGTGCGTCCGCAGCAGGTTTCCACCCGGAAAATAAAATGTATCGTGCGATGCACGTGCCGGATGATTCTCTGGGATATTCAGCGCCGTGAAATTGTGGAAATCATCTTCTATTTCCGGCCCGGAACGAACGCCGAATCCGGCGTTGGAGAAAATGCGCTCAATCCGCGATTGCGCTCGTGAGACCGGGTGTCGTCCGCCAATAGAACGGCCACGACCCGGCAACGATACATCGACGGCGTCAGCAGCCAGTCTGGCTTCGAGCGCCGCCGCTTCCAAATCATCACGACGTGCATTCAGCCGTTCCTGGAGCGCCTGCTTGGCCTTGTTAATCTCCTGGCCGGCACTGGCTCTTTCGTCCGCCGGCAATTGACCCAACGACTTCAGGCGCGCGGTAAGCTCACCCTTCTTTCCGAGGTAGGAAACCCTTACCGCATCAAGTGCGGCAAGGTCGTTTGCTGCGTCGACTTCGGACGCCGCCTGACTTAGGAGCTCGCTCAGTAACTGCATGTTCAGCTTTCCGGGTCAGGCGCAATGCTTGCGCCCAACCCAAGCGAAAATCGCTAGGCAGCTGTCTGCATGTCGAGCGCGGCTTTGGCAGCCTCGGCGATTGCGCCGAACGCCTCTGGATCATGCACGGCAATGTCAGCGAGTACCTTGCGGTCAACTTCGATCTCGGCCTTGTTCAGACCATTGATCAAACGACTGTAGGACAAGCCGTGCAGTCGTGCAGCCGCGTTGATGCGTGTGATCCACAACGCGCGGAACTGGCGCTTGCGCTGACGACGGTCGCGGTAGGCATACTGACCCGCCTTGATAACGGCCTGTTTCGCCGTCTTGAATAGCTTGCTGCGTGCGCCGTAGTAGCCCTTTGCCTTGCCGAGGACTTTCTTGTGGCGTGCTTTGGCGGTAACGCCACTCTTAACTCGTGCCATCTCTCAATCTCCTCTTAGCTGTAGGGAAGCATGCGTTTAACGGATTTCACATCGCACTCGGCGACTTGCTGGGTCGTGCCCAACTGACGTTTACGCTTGGACTTCTTCTTCGTAAGAATGTGATTGAGGTGGGACTGGGCGCGTTTGTAGCCACCTTTGCCCGTCTTCTTGAAGCGCTTGGCAGCGCCCCGATTGGTCTTCATCTTTGACATTGTATTTCCTTGAGCCGTACTACGTACCGGACCATTCCGGCCGCTGCAGGCGGGTAGAGCTTTCCGGGTTGTCACACCCTTCAAGCTGTTACTCACTTTTTTAAGCGATTACTGACTATTCGCGGTTTAGTGCTTCTTCGGCGCAATGACCATGATCATCTGCCGGCCTTCCATTTGCGGCATCTGTTCGACAGTGCCGTATTCTTCCAGGTCATCTCTGACCCTGGCCAGCAGTTGTGCGCCCAATTCCTTGTGCGCCATCTCCCGGCCTCTGAATCTCAACGTAACTTTGGTCTTGTCACCGTCCTCTAAAAAGTCGACGAGCTTTCGCAGTTTTATCTGGTAGTCACCCTCGTCTGTTCCGGGACGAAACTTGATCTCTTTTACGTGTACCTGTTTCTGTTTGCGTTTCGCAGACTGTGCTTTCTTGTTCTGTTCGAACAAGTACTTGCCGAAATCCATAATGCGGCAAACAGGTGGCTCTGCGTTTGGCGATACTTCGACGAGGTCCAGGCCCTCTCCTTTCGCCAGGTCGATAGCGGCCATCAGCCCCATAACACCTGCTTGTTCACCCTCCGAGTCGATGACTCGAACCTCGGTGGCCTCGATTTCCTCATTACGCCTTACGCGCTTTGTAACTGCGATACCAAAATCCTCCAGAAACTCAACAATCCCAACACCTGCAGGCAGCGCCTGACGCCACAGCCAGTGCGGGAACGCGATTCTATATAGCCGATACGCAGTATACAACCGTGGCAACAGCGGTTTTTGTAAAAAAATCAGGCATTTTGGGAAATTGGTGGGCGATGGTGGTCTCGAACCACCGACCTCCACGATGTCAACGTGGCGCTCTACCCCTGAGCTAATCGCCCGACTGATTTTTTCGGGGTCCTCGGAACACCCCGTTGTCGCTGCCCCCGGTCAGGGGACGCGTAAGATACTGAAGCCATTGGTGGACTGCAAGACCTGTCAGCCCGCTTTTCGATCGGCGACCCCGATGCCCTCCGTTCGCAGCAGGCGGATTTCGTCGCGAAGTTTGGCCGCCTGCTCGAATTCCAAGTCCCGGGCGGCCTTCAACATCTGTTTTTCGAGTTTGGCGGCTTTCTTGAGCAGTTGCTCTGGCGACATGACCTCGTATTTCGACTTTCCGTCGGCCACCTTGCGCTTGCTCGCCTGCGGCGATGGGTAGCCCGCCTCCATAATGTCCGCGACTTTCTTGATGATGGTTTCGGGCTTGATGCCGTGCTTCTCGTTGTAGGCCAGTTGTCGTTCCCGCCGCCGATTCGTCTCATCGATCGCCCGTTGCATGGAGCCGGTGACCTTGTCCGCATAGAGTATCGCGGTGCCATTGATATTCCGCGCGGCACGGCCGATGGTCTGGATCAGGGAGCGATCCGAGCGCAGGAAGCCTTCCTTATCCGCATCGAGAATTGCGACCAGCGATACTTCCGGCATATCCAGCCCCTCGCGCAACAGGTTGATGCCAACCAGCACGTCGAAGGCACCGAGCCGCAGATCGCGAATAATTTCCGTCCGCTCAACCGTACCGATGTCCGAGTGCAGGTAACGAACGCGTATGCCATGGTCTGCAAGGTACTCGGTCAGGTCCTCCGCCATGCGCTTGGTCAGCGTCGTGATCAGCACCCGTTCCTCGGCGGCAACCCGGCGCGTGATTTCGGACAGGACATCGTCTACCTGGGTGCTAGCGGGGCGTACCTCCAGCTGCGGGTCGATCAGACCGGTTGGTCGCACCAGCTGCTCGACAACGTTATCGGTGTGTTCCTGCTCGTAGTTTCCTGGTGTCGCCGACACGTAAATTGTCTGCGGCGCGTGCGCCTCGAATTCGTCAAAGCGCAGCGGTCGGTTATCCAGTGCAGACGGCAGCCGGAACCCGTATTGCACCAGCGTTTCCTTGCGCGAACGATCGCCTTTATACATACCGCCGAGCTGCGGCACCGTGACGTGGCTTTCGTCGATAAAGAGAATCGCGTTCTCGGGGATGTAATCGAACAAGCACGGGGGCGGCTCACCAGGATTGCGACCAGACAAATAACGCGAGTAATTCTCAATTCCGGAGCAATAGCCGAGCTCGCGAATCATCTCTAAATCAAATAAGGTTCTCTGCTCAAGTCTTTGAGCTTCCAGAAGTTTATCGTTCTCTCGCAGGTACTTGAGGCGGGGTTTCAGCTCGGCTTTAATGTGCTCACAGGCCTCCAGCAAACGTTCCCGCGGCGTGACGTAATGACTCTTTGGGAAAATGGTCAGGCGTGCCACGCGACGTTCTACTTCGCCGGTCAGTGGATCGAAGTACGACAAGGATTCGACCTCGTCATCGAACAGTTCGATACGAACCGCATTGCGTTCCGATTCCGCCGGAAAGACATCGATAACATCGCCCCGGACGCGATACGTGCCTTGCGAGAGTTCGACTTCGTTGCGCGTGTACTGCAGCTCCGCGAGCCGGCGCAACAGGCCGCGCTGGTCGATGCGATCACCGCGAACCAGGTGCAGGACCATGCTGAAGTAGGCTTCCGGGTCGCCGAGGCCATAAATTGCCGAAACCGTCGCGACGATGATCGCATCGGGGCGCTCGATCAGTGCCTTGGTTGCAGACAAACGCATTTGTTCGATGTGCTGGTTTACCGACGCATCCTTTTCGATAAACGTATCGGAACTGGGCACATAAGCCTCGGGCTGATAGTAATCGTAATAGGAAACGAAATACTCGACAGCATTGTGCGGAAAAAACTCGCGCATCTCGCCGTACAGCTGCGCGGCCAGGGTCTTGTTCGGCGCAAGAATGATGGCGGGTCGTTGCGAGCGTTCGATTACACTCGCAACCGTAAAAGTCTTGCCGGAGCCTGTCACGCCCAGCAGGGTCTGCCTTGCAAGCCCGTCCTCCAATCCTTCCAGCAAACCCTTGATGGCGCCGCCCTGGTCCCCGGCCGGTTGAAATTCGGATACCAGGGTCAAGCGATCACGGTCATCGCTAAGTCTGTTGGGCAGGTCTGCCGTTTCACGTACCATGAGCATGCATTTATCTGAGGCAATCGAGTGAGTTTATCAGTTTCTGAAAGAATGGCAGCCATACGCCCCAGCCCGACGGGTGCCGTGCTTGCGTTGGCAACCGAACTCAAGGCCGCCGGACGTGACATCTTAAGCCTCGGCGCGGGCGAACCGGATTTCGATACACCTGAGCACATCAAGGCGGCGGCCGTGCGAGCCATTCAGGATGGCGCCACCAAGTACACGCCGATAGACGGCACTGCCTCACTGAAGGCGGCCATCCGGGAGAAATTTCAGCGCGAAAACCAGCTGGAGTACGCGACGAAAGACATCCTGGTATCCAGCGGCGCGAAGCAGTCCCTGTTTAACCTGTGCCTCGGCCTGCTAGGGCCCGGTGACGAGGCGATCATCGCCGCGCCGTACTGGGTATCCTACCCGGACATGGTGCGCCTCGCGGGCGCGCAGCCAGTCATACTGGATACCGGGATCGAGCAAGACTTCAAGATGACACCAGCCCAGCTGGCCGATGCGATCACTGCGAAGACGCGGCTGATTATCCTCAACAGCCCGGGCAACCCAACCGGGGCCAGTTATACGAAAACCGAGTTGCAGGCACTGGGCGCAGTGCTGGCCAGCCACCCGCAAATCGTCATCGCCGCTGACGATATTTACGAACACATCTATTGGGCAGACGAACCGTTCATCAGCTTTGCCGCAGCCTGCCCGGACCTGTTTGACCGCACGGTCACGATCAATGGTGTCTCCAAGGCCTATGCGATGACAGGATGGCGCATTGGATACGCCGCCGGCCCGACAGCGCTGATAGCGGCCATGAAAACCATTCAGAGCCAGAGCACCTCGAACCCCTGCAGTATTTCCCAGGCGGCGGCCGAAGCTGCCCTGCTGGGTGACCAGGCTCCGGTCTACCACATGGTGGATGCTTACCGGAAACGTCATGATTTTATCGTATCTGCGCTGAACGATATCGAAGGGCTGCAGTGCCGCCGCGGTGAAGGGACGTTTTACGCGTTTCCGCGCGTGACTGGCGCGATTGAGGCACGTGGGATCGCCAATGACACTGAACTGGTCGAACGCCTGATCAATGACGCCGATGTCGCCTGTGTGCCCGGCTCGGCATTCGGCGCGAGCGGCTACATGAGGCTGTCTTTCGCCTGCTCGATGCAGACGCTGGAAGACGCAGTCGAGCGAATAAAACGCGTCCTGGTGGCTTGACTTCGGTCCGTCGCTGAACCAAAATCCCGGCCCGCACCTAAAGGTGTCGACCTATTCCCCGATAGCTCAGTTGGTAGAGCGATTGACTGTTAATCAATTGGTCCCTGGTTCGAGTCCGGGTCGGGGAGCCACATTCGAGAAAGCCCGCTTTGCAGCGGGCTTTTTTTTGTTCACAAAATCGTGTTTTTGACGATCTCGCCGCCTTTCATGATCAATGCCAGGTTATTGTCCGGATCACGCAGGACGGAAATGTCGTGCAGCGGTTCGCCATTGATCAGCAGAATATCCGCGACCCAGCCTTCCCGGATCTCGCCGAAATTGCCGTGGCGATTCAACTTTCCCGACATACGAATCACTTTTGCACTTTCCGATGTCGCCTGGGCGAGGACTTCGGCTGGCGACCAGTACAAGGCTCTTTCAGTAAATTCCCGCGTCAGCATCGGGTACATGCCACTAATCAGATCGGTCGAAAATCCTGTCGTAATGTCGTGTTTCTTGATTAACGCGATCAGGTTTTCCTGCCCTTCGAGCACCACGGCAAGCTTGTCGAGATTGGTCTGAGATATGCCGGGCAGATCTGTCAATGCCCTGAATACGACCAGCTGCGTGCTGATGACAACGTCGTTCTTTTTGACAAAGGCAGCGGTCGCATCGTCAATCAGAAGGCCATGTTCAATACACCGTACGCCATTGTTCACCAGTCGGCGCACTGCCTCGCTGGTGTACGCATGAGCCAATACGTAGGTGCCGAAGTCGCTGGCCGCCTGCACTGCCGCGCGTATCTCGGCTGGTGATGGCTGCAGAGAGTGGATCGGATCGAATTCCGACATCACCCCACCGCCGCCCATAATCTTGATCTGTGTCGCACCGAAACGCAGGTTTTCACGCGCAGCGGCCAGATGTTGATCAACGCCGTCCACGATTACGCTTTGATCCGAGTAAATGTAAGGGCTCCCTCCCCCGAGCGTCGGATTAGGCGCGCTCGAGTGCCGCCAGTCTCCATGACCAGCGGTCTGTGACAGGATCGCTCCAGACGGAAATACCCGCGGTCCATAGACGGTACCCAGATCAATCGCCCTGGCCAGGTCCGGGTGTGTTCCGCCAGCATCGCGGACGGTCGTGAATCCACTATCCAGATAATGACGGGCAACGTCATTCGCAACGGCACCCGCGACGGTACCGTGCGCATCCGATTGGTTATACGGGAGGTGCATCGTAATGTGAGCATGCAGGTCAATGAAACCGGGCGTCAGTACCCGATTGCCGCCATCGATGACCAGGGAATCTGCTGGCGCTTCGATCGTCGCCGTTGAGACGTCACTGATCATCCCGTCCACGACCAGAACATGGCCTGGCATCAGCGAAGCATCGACGCCGTTAAATATTCGTACGTTCTCGATGAGAATGCTGTCTGCCATTGCTGGCACTAAAAAACAGAACAAACCTGACAGCACGATTAAACGTTTCATATTTTTCCCCTCATAAGTTCGAGCGCTGCTGCTGCAACTGCACGTGTTCTTTGCGATGGAACATCACGTCGAGCGCGATCTTCAAGCCCAGCAGTAATAGCAGGCCTGCTATTGGCTCATCCAGACCAGTCAAAAGAAAGCCACCCAGAATCAGCGCGACATGTGTAATCGCCATGCGCTTGTACGGCATGCTCATCGCACCCATCGGCCGCAATCCTTCGTACTCGTGCTGCCCGAGAAAATTCTGTATGAATGACCATGCATGCGAAACAAACAAGGCCGCAATTGCGATCCATGTCCAGCGATCAAGGGACATGACAACCTCGTTCACTGACATATCGTTGCCGAACAACGAAATCAGGACCATCAGGTGACCGAACATGAAGCCGCCATAGTGAACGCTGAAAAATGCGGCCAGAAACAATCCACCAAGTATGTGTGCACCTCGTCCGGCGATCGCCGTACGCAGAATGCCAAATACGCCGATCGCAACGTTCTCGCACCAGAACAGAAACAGGATCGCAAACACATCCCATTGCCAGACCAGTACGCCGAAAACCGGTACCAGGTTGGCCGCAATCAGAACCGCAATGGAAATGCGGCTGTTCACTCGCTCGCCGCGATCTCGATTACAACGTTCCACATGTATTTAACCAGCTCGATAAAGGCTTCTTCCTCGATGCGTTCGTTGTCACCGTGCGCACCGAAACCGCTGTTGATTTCCTCAATCGAACGAGCCGGCCCGATGCCATAGGCCTGCATGCCACGCGCCCGGACTTGCGCCATATCGGTAGCGCCAGTCGCCATGATCGGCAGAACGGTTGCATCGGGATACATGCGGGTAGCGACCCGTTCCAGTGTCTGGAACATCTCGTTGTCGAGACCGGACGGCGGAGCCGCTGGACGGTAGATTCGTTCCGGCACGATTTCAACACGAGGATCGTCAATGACGGCCGCGAGTTGCGCGTAGAACTCATCGACATTTTCGTCCGGGAGCATGCGTATATCGAGCATCGCACTGGCTTCTGACGGAATGACATTCTTGCGGAAACCCGCGTCCATTACCGTTGGCGCGACCGAGGTGCGCGAAATCGAATAGTGGTAGGGAAAATTCTCCAGGAAATGTTGTTGTATCGCAGCAAGCCTTTCCGGATCCTCGACATTGCTGTATCGATCGGCGTCGTCCGGTTCGGAAATCTCGGCAAGCCGCTCGAAATAGGTCCGCGTCGTGTCATTGAAACGTACGTCGGTCTGCCAGGCACCGGCCCTGGCAACGGCTTGCGCCAGAATCAGCACAGCATTTTCCTGCGTTGGCCGTGAACCGTGCCCCGGTGTTCCGCGTGCAATCAGCGTCACTCTGCGCGGCATCTTTTCAGTTGTCTGGATGCCAACCGTTTGCAGCGTGTCTTCGACAATGACGTTTTGCCCACCTTCCGCGAGACAATACTCGGCATCAATGACATCGAAGTGCTTCTCAACCATGAAGTTAATACCGACTTCCGGCGTGCCCTCTTCGCCAGATTCCGCCAGTAAGATGACATCCCGGTCGAGCTCAATGTCATAGCGTTTGAGTAACTTGATGACCATCAATGCCGCCGCAAGATTGTCTTTGTCATCGAGCGTGCCACGGCCATAAATAAAGCCGTCCTGGCGCAATCCACTAAACGGATCCGCATACCATTTTTCAGGTTGCACACCGACCACATCGGTATGCCCCATCATCAGGATTGGCCGCTTGCTGCCATTGCCATTAATCCGGGCAACGAGATTTGCGCGAGATTCTTCCAGTGCATAGCGCTGCGATTCGATCCCGGCAACTGCCAGCACGTCTTCGAGGTACTCGACCACCTCGGTTTCATTGCCCGGCGGGTTGCTGGTATCGATTTGGACAAGGTCAACCAGATGTCCCACCGACTCGGCGCCGACCTCATCCCAGTCGATCAGGTAGTCCTGGTCGGCATTGGCGGCAAGCGCGGCAAAGAGCAGAAATACGATATAAAACAATCTCATAGCTAGCCTGTTCGGTAATTGTAATTATCGGGAGCCTGATAGTAGCTTAATTTGCATTGCCACATGGAATGTCGACTGCGCTAAGATCAATGTTACAACTGCCGGCAAAATACAACTTATAAATACCGGCTAAGGGGGATCAATGGACAAGAAATTTGTGATTTCGACCGTCGTCGTTTTCGTCGTCTGGATGCTGGGCGGATTCGCCGTACACGGGTTCTGGCTGGATTCTTATTACGCCACCATGCCCAACATCATGCGCTCGCTGGATGACCAGAACGCTTATTTTCACTGGATGATTATCGCGCACGTGCTGATGGCAATCAGTTTTGTCTGGATTTACCAACGCGGACGCGAGGACAAACCCTGGTTGCAGCAGGGACTTCGATTTGGTGCAGCCGTCGCATTGCTGGCACCGATCCCGACATTCATGATCTTTTATTCCGTGCAGCAGACGCCTGCGGCGCTCGCGCTCAGGCAGGCCATCGGCGACGCGATAGTCGTGGTCATTCTCGGCTTGATCGTTGCCTTCCTGAACAGGAAGCCGGCCTGACGCACTTACTCCGAAAGTACCTTGCCAAGGTGCTGTCGAAACCGCTCGCCGGTATCCGGGTGCTGCAGGCCATAGGCCACTGTCGCTTTTAAATAGCCCAGCTTGCTGCCACAGTCGTAGCGTACGCCGTCAAATGAATAGGCATAGACCGGGCTTTCGTCCAGCAGTGCCGCTATGCCGTCGGTCAACTGGATTTCGCCGCCGGCGCCCTTGCCGATATTTTCGAGCTTGTCGAAAATACTGCCGGTAAGCAGATAACGGCCAACGACCGCCGAATTTGACGGCGCATCGGCCGGCTGCGGTTTTTCGACAATTTGCCGGATCCGGTTGCGATCGCCCTCGTCAATTGCAACGATTCCGTAGCTGGACGTATCTTCGCGTGGCACGGTCTCCACCGCCACGACACTGCCGCCGTGCTCGCTGAATTCGCTGGCCATCTGCGAGAGGCAGCCCGGTGAACCGGCAATCAGATCATCCGCAAGGTGAATAAAGAAAGGCTCATCGCCGACTGCCGGCCTGGCGCACAGGATGGCGTGGCCAAGACCCAGCGGCTTACCCTGGCGGATATAAATACAGGAAACACCACTTGGAACAATGTCCTGAATAGAACGCAGTAACGCATCCTTGCCGGATTCCATCAGTGCCTGTTCAAGTTCCGGGTCCGTGTCGAAATGATCCTCAATCGCACGTTTGGAACTTCCGGTGACAAAAACCAGCTTCGTTGCACCGGCATCAATTGCCTCCTCAACCGCATACTGGATGAGCGGCTTGTCAACGACAGGCAACATCTCTTTCGGACTTGCCTTGGTTGCTGGCAAGAACCGTGTACCACGACCGGCGACCGGAAATACTGCTGCCCTGACTTTTTGCGACACGAATCTACTCCACACTTAAGACAGCGTGCATCATAGCCAAACTGCTTGCGCGCGTCTTGAACCGTGTCACGTCCCGACGTGCGAGAACGGCCGCACCGAAGCGGTGCGACCGTTTGACTCGCCACTACTTCTTCTTGCCCGATACCCGAATGTCGTCGCGGTTTTTCTCCACGATCTTCTCCCCCACGCCTTTGACGAGGGACAGGTCGTCCACACTGCGAAACGGACCGTGTTTTTTGCGGTATTCGACAATTGCTTTCGCCTTGGCAAGGCCTATTCCGTTCAGCTCAGCCGAAATGGTTTCGGCATCGGCCGTGTTGATATCGACCTGCCCGGCGATTGCCGCGCACGACAGCGATAACAAAGCCACAACTGCGGCGAGAGGAAGGAATTTCATTGGCTGCTCCTGGAATTGAATGGAGCACGCAGCATAAGGACCCGGAAAAAGGCACGCTGCAAGCAAAAACGGGGTGATCGTGCGGAAATGGATTAGCGGTTGGTGATGCTGTGCTGCAGGACCGTATCGAATTGCACTCGTGATGCAGGCCGCTGTGTTTCCCAGTTGCGGCAACTCGGGCACTGCCAAAGCAGTCGCTGGCTGGAGAATCCGCACTCCTGGCACTGGTATCGAGGCGTCGTCCGCGCCAATTTTGACAATGCGCCCCGCACCTTGGCGAGTGCAGCCTGTTTTGACTCGCCGTCGTCGCTGGATAATTGCTGCAAATCGACGAATTCGCTCAGCGTCGGCTCGTTCAACATGTACTCTTCGACGCACGCATCAATGACCGGAACGCCGCCAATATCATTGACGATTGCCGTGTATGCGACCAGCGATGTCATATCCGGATTTTTTTTCAGCATACCCTGAAGCGCATTTTCCAGCTCCTTCATAGCCCCTTCCCGCTCGTAGATCGCCACGATTTCGGGCAGCGCTTCCGCGATCAGGTAGGTGTGCTCGTCGATGATCCTGTTGTAGAGCTTTAACGCCGTCTTGTTATCGTCCGTGTCACGGGCAATGTGTGCACGCGTCAGGGCTCCCCGTAGCGTTCGCGGGCGTCCCGACTGGGCATTCTTAATGTATTGGCGTGCCGCGGCAAAATCATTCTTTTCGGCCGCGGCTTCGGCCAGTTCGCAATGATAATGCGCAATTTGCAGAGCCAGCGAGCGCCCCCCGAGCACCTCCAGTCGCTGACCAGCATCGATGGCCTTCTCCCACTCCCGTTCCTGCTCGTAAATACCGCACAGAGCCTCCAGCGCCTGCACCTGGTAGCGCGAACCCTGTGCGAGACGCACAAACAGTTTCTCAGCCCGGTCCAGCAAACCCGCACCGAGGTAATCCTTCGCCAGCGAATACAGCGCCTGGTCACGCTGTTCCGATGCCAGGTCCGGTCTGGCTATGATGTTCTGGTGTATACGGATCGCCCGATCCACTTCGCCGCGACGGCGAAACAGGCTGCCCAGCGCAAAGTGTGTCTCGATCGTTTTGTCGTCGACCCTGACCATGCGCAGGAAATGCTCCAGCGCCTGATCGGTCTGCTCATTAAGCAGAAAGTTCAGACCCTTGAGGTAGTCAACGTTGAGCGGTGGCGGCGCGTCTTCAACATCGCGTTCGCCGAAGCGGCCCATAGCCCAGCCAGCCGCAGCCAGCAACAGGAACAGCCCGGCAAGCAGGAAGGTGGATTCAGTCGGCATCACTTAACGGCAGGCTTCTCAAACTGCTGACTTCATTTTCAGACATGCGCAACGAACGGCGCAACATACGTCGCTCGTTTGCAATACGAAGTGCGTACAGGCCCATGCAAATTACCCCGAACAGCCAGCCGCCGGCGAACACTGCAATAAATGCGAGTGAAATCGGCGGACTGATTTCCCAGTCCAGCAATTTGAGTGTGACATCGTCGGGATTTCCGGCGGTAAACACGATCATCCCTGAAAAAATCAGGATGATCAGTAACGCAAGGCCAATGCGTTTGAGAATAATCAATTCTTGATGGGAAAGTGACGGCTTTCGTTAACACGTTCTCGCAGGTCTTTGCCTGGCTTGAAGTGCGGGACGTATTTACCCGACAGCGCCACTGCCTCTCCTGTCTTCGGATTGCGCCCGATACGGGGCGGTCGATAGTGCAATGAGAAACTGCCAAAACCACGGATCTCAATGCGCTGACCCTTTGCGAGTGAATCGCTCATCAGATCGAGCAAGTGCTTGACTGCGAGTTCGACGTCTTTGGCAGGCAGGTGTTTTTGCTTGCGCGAGATCGCTTCAATTAGTTCTGATTTTGTCATGTTACCTTTCGCCGTACCGCTTGATAGCGTAACCCACGGATAGTAAAGGCAATAATAGCCCGGACTGGGCAGTCCGGGCTACCTTTTTTACTTATTATTTACTTCCACCTGACATCTTTTCCTTCAGAAGCTCGCCCAGCGTGGTGCCCACAGGGGCTGCGCCCGAGTCAGATTTGTAGCTGCTGACCGCTTCCTGCTCCTCGTGTACTTCCTTCGCCTTGATAGAGAGCGCAATGGTTCGGCTCTTGCGATCGACGTTGGTGAACTTGGCTTCGACTTCCTCGCCAACCTTAATCATCGTCCTCGCGTCCTCGACCCGGCCACGAGCCAGCTCGGATGCGCGCAATGAACCAAAGACGCCGTCACCCAGGTCGACTGTCGCGCCACGCGCATCAACTTCGGTGACCGTGCCCTTGACGATCGAGTTTTTCGGATGTGCCGCCAGCCAGCCAGAGAACGGATCTTTCTCTAGCTGCTTGATGCCCAGCGAGATACGCTCACGCTCGGCGTCAATGGCCAATACAGCGGCCTCGATCTCCTGACCTTTCTTGTAATTGCGCACGGCTTCTTCACCGGGGAAGTCCCAGGAAATGTCAGAGAGATGCACCAATCCGTCGATACCGCCATCCAGACCGATGAAGATGCCGAAATCGGTAATCGACTTGATCTGGCCGGAGACTTTGTCACCACGATTGAAGGTGGCAGCAAATTCGGCCCACGGATTCGACTTGCACTGCTTGACGCCGAGTGAAATGCGACGACGTTCCTCGTCGATCTCGATGACCATGACTTCAACTTCTTCACCCACCTGTACAACGCGTGACGGGTTAACGTTCTTGTTGGTCCAGTCCATTTCAGATACGTGAACAAGGCCTTCGACGCCGTCTTCGATTTCCACGAAGCAACCGTAGTCGGCAATGTTCGTCACTTTGCCGAACATGCGCGTCTGCGGCGGATATCGTCGCGCGAGATCCTGCCACGGATCCTCTCCGAGCTGCTTCATGCCGAGCGAAACACGCTGGCGTTCGCGATCGAACTTGAGGATCTTGACGTCAATTTCCTGACCTACTTCGACCACCTCGGAAGGATGCTTGACGCGCTTCCAGGCCATGTCGGTAATGTGCAGCAGACCGTCGATGCCACCGAGGTCGACGAAGGCGCCGTAATCGGTGAGGTTCTTGACGATACCCTTCGCCATATTGCCTTCCTGAAGTTCCTTCAGGAGCGCTTCGCGCTCGGCAGAGTATTCTTTCTCGACAACGGCACGTCGTGAAACAACAACGTTATTGCGGCGCTGGTCCAGCTTGATAACCTTGAATTCGAGTTCCTTACCTTCGAGGTAAGCAGGATCGCGAACCGGACGAACATCGACCAGCGAGCCCGGCAGGAACGCACGGACATTGTCGATTTCGACGGTGAAACCACCTTTAACCCGGCCATTGATAACGCCTTCAACTACAGCGCCGTCTTCAAAGGCTTTCTCAAGATCAATCCAGGTGCGCGCGCGAATTGCTTTTTCACGCGAGAGCTTGGTTTCACCGAAGCCGTCTTCAACGGCATCCAATGCAACTTCGACTGTATCGCCAACTGCGATACCGCCGTCTTCGCCCTTGTCGTTCTTAAATTGTTCTTTGGGGATTACAGCCTCTGACTTGAGGCCTGCACTGACGATGACAACATCGTCATTAATTGCCACGATCGTACCGGTAATAATGGAACCGGGTTTTATCTGTTGACTGGCAAAACTTTCTTCAAATAATTCAGCAAAACTTTCAGACATGTTAGAAATCCAAGGAAACTTGTCGTTTCCACCCATTCGCCAGACTGCATCCATACTGCCGACGTCAAATACAAAAAAAGGAGCGAACATCCTGTCCGATCCTGTCCATTTACCTATCGAGAGAGTTTAGAGTTCGGCGACCCAGTCCAGTACAGTTTGCGTCACTGCCTCAATGGACTTACCCGACGAGTCCAGAATCCTGGCGTCCCCGGCGGGTCGTAACGGGGCAACCGATCGCTCGGAATCCCGCTGGTCACGGACCTCTATGTCCCGTGAAAGGGCGGCAAGGCTAACATCCATACCCTTGTCTTTCAACTGCTTATGGCGCCTTCTCGCGCGCTCTTCGGCGCTGGCGGTCAGGAAGATCTTGAGCGCAGCGGCCGGAAATACCTGGGTACCCATATCGCGACCGTCCGCGACCAGTCCCGGCGCCACCTGGAAAGCCCGCTGCCGCTCAAGCAGTGCCTCGCGCACGGCCGGAATCGCGGCGACTTTGGAGGCATTGGTCCCTGTGGATTCGCGCCGCACCTGGCGGGTAACATCCCGCCCGGACAGGGAAATGCGCTCGGAGCCATCGTCATTACTGTCAAATTCGACATCCAGGTGCCGCGCCAGCCTGGCGAGTTCAGGAGCATTGTCGAGCGCAATGTCCGCATTTGCGGCCGAAATGGCCGTCAGCCGGTATAGCGCGCCGCTATCCAGCAGGTGATAGCCAAGCGCTTCGGCTACGCGGCGCGCGATGGTGCCTTTACCGGCGCCGCTGGGCCCATCAATGGTAATAACCGGGACTGTCATCTACGGTGCGTCCGCTAGCGAAATATCGGCTCCAATATCTGTCATTAGTGCCTGGAATCCCGGGAATGAAGTATCAACCGCCGCGACGTCATCGATGACAACCCCGGATGACGCGACGGTTCCGGCAACTGCCAGCGACATGGCCACCCGATGATCGCCAAAACTCTGTACACGGCCGCCCTGGAACTGACCACCGTGAACCACGGCGCCGTCATCGGTTTCATCAACCCGGATACCGAGATTGCGCATGCCCTCCGCCATCGCGGCTATGCGATCACTTTCTTTGACTCGCAGTTCGCCAATGCCGCTAAACCGGGTTTGTCCTTCCGCGGCCGCAGCGGCAACGAACAACACCGGAAACTCATCGATGGCCAACGATACCAGCTGCGGGTCTACATCACCGCCCACCAGTCGGGATGCCCGCACCCGAATGTCAGCAACCGGTTCTTCACCGAGCATGCGCTGATTCTCCAACGTCAAATTCGCACCCATGGCACGCAATATATCAAGCACGCCCGTGCGCGTGGGATTGACACCGACGCTACTGATCTTGATATCTGCATCGGCGGACAGAATCGCCGCCAACATGACAAAAGCCGCCGAGGACAGGTCGGCCGGAACCGAAACATGAACGCCGTGCAAATCCTCGCCGCCCCGGACGCTGATCGATTCTCCCTGGGAAATGACTGACACCCCCATGGTGCGCAACATCCGCTCTGTATGATCCCGCGTCACCGCCGGTTCCGTGACCGTGGTTTGACCTTCGGCGTAGAGGCCGGCCAGCAGGACGGCTGATTTCACCTGGGCACTTGCCATCGGCATACGATAGTCGATCGCGGTCAGCGTCCGCGAGCCGCGAATCCTTAGCGGCGGCTTACCTGAAGAACTCTCGATTACCGCACCCATTGAGCCAAGTGGCTTGATGATGCGCCCCATCGGGCGGCTGCTCAGTGAGTCATCACCTGTCAATACGCAGTCAAATGCCTGGCCACACAGCAATCCGGCCATCAACCGCATGGCGGTGCCGGAATTGCCGAGGTCCAGGGCCGACGCCGGTGCCCGCAGGCCGTCCCTGCCAACACCGTTGACACTGATTTCTGTGTCGTTCGCGTGTTCAATAGTCACACCCAGCGCGCGCATCGCATCGAGCGTCGCGAGGCAGTCTTCGCCTGCCAGAAATCCATCAATCGTCGTCTGACCGCTGGCAATACTGCCGAGCATCAATGCGCGGTGCGAAATGGATTTGTCGCCGGGCACCGTGACTACGGCATCCTTGATTCGCGACGGCGATACAGTAAAACGCATTATGTGCGGCGCTTCAGGAAAGCGCCTTCGGGTACGCACCAAGAATCCGAAACAGCGAGCTGTTCGACTCGAGTGTCGCCAGTGCGTCTGACAGCGGCGCCTCCTCCGCATGTCCCTCGATATCAATGAAGAACACGTAGTCCCAATTCTTGCGACGTGACGGACGCGACTCAATACGCGTCATGTTGATGCCATGTTCAGCGAACGGCTGCAGCAGGTTGTGCAGCACGCCAGCGCCACCGAGTGTGTTTTGCGTCGACACAAGAACCGTGGTCTTGTCATCGCCACTGGAAGACAGCAGTTTGCGGCCAATCACCAGGAATCGTGTCGCGTTGTCGGGTCGGTCTTCAATATTGTTGACCATTATCTTCAGGTCATACACGTCGGCTGCCACATCGGGACCGATTGCCGCGGTACCATCCTCATCTCGAGCACGCCGCGCGCCAGCCGCGTTGCTGGACATCCCGATCAATTCGACTTGTGGCAAGTATTCACGCAGCCAGCCGCGGCACTGGGCCAGTGACTGCTCGTGCGCACAAATGCGCTCGATATTTTCGAGACCGCTGATACGACTCATCAGGTGCTGTTCGATTTTTAATTCGATTTCGCCAGCGATCTTGAGTGGCGATGTCAGGAACATGTCGAGCGTGTTATTGACCGAGCCTTCCGTGGAATTCTCGATCGGAACGACGCCAAAGTCTGCGGCACCGGACTCGACTTCCTGGAAAACCTCGTCGATCGAATGGAATGGCAGTGCTCGTACGGAGTGGCCAAAGTGCTTGAACACAGCCGTTTGCGTAAACGTCCCTTCCGGTCCAAGAAAACCGATTTTCAAGGGTTCTTGCTGTGCCAGGCACGCCGACATGATCTCGCGAAACAGGCGCAGCATTTCGTCGTCGCGCATCGGGCCGTCGTTTCTGTCCAGCACATTGCGCAGGACTTCCGCTTCGCGTTCCGGGCGGTAATAGTCGACCGCGGAGCCGAGTTCGCCTTTCGCCACGCCGACCTGTTGCGCGATCGTTGCACGCTCATTGATCAGCGCCTGCAGGCGCTCGTCAATATCGTTGATGCGCTTGCGGATTTTTGCAAGGTCCTGGCTGCCAGCCTTTTTGCCTTTGTCTGCCATGCGTATCGGGTTCGAAAGTCTATTGGAATCCCGAACTTATACAGGCTTGCCTAGATTTCGCAACGTCAGGACGCCTTCTATCGAACCGATCTCTTTAATGAGCTCGGCCGATGGCTCTCCGTTTACGTCGACAATTGTATAAGCGAGATCGCCAACTGACTTGTTCAGCAGGTCCTCAATGTTCAGGCCGGCGTTGGCAATGCAGGTCGATACCTGCCCAACCATGTTCGGTACATTTGCATTGGCCAGCGTAATCCGCCACGAATCCAGGCGCGGCAGACGAGCCTCCGGAAAGTTTACAGAGTAACGAATGTTGCCATTCTCAAGGTAGTCCTTGACGTTCTCGGCAACCATGACCGCACAATTTTCCTCTGCCTCGGCAGTTGAAGCACCAAGGTGCGGCAACGCCAGTACTTTCGGGTGGCCGATCAGTTCCGGTGTCGGAAAGTCGCAAACAAACGCGTGCAATTTGCCGCTGTCCAGGGCAGCAATCACAGCCGCATTGTCAACGACACCACCACGCGCAAAGTTGACAATGACTGCGCCGTCATTCAACAACTCGATGCGCTTTGCATCAACAATATTGCGCGTCGCATCAATCAGCGGAACATGCAGCGAGACAAAATCGGCCCCTTTGAACAAGGTTTCCAGTGATTCCGCGTGCTCGACACCGGATGACAATTGCCAGGCATTGCGTACCGTGATTGCAGGGTCAAAACCCACCACGTTCATGCCCAGTGCCAACGACGAATTTGCGACCTCAACACCAATTGCGCCCAGACCGACTACTGCGAGCGTGCGGCCCGGTAATTCAAATCCGACAAACTGCTTCTTGCCCGCTTCGACCGCCTTGTTCAAAGCGTCGCCCGTCTCTTTGAGGCCTGCGACATACTCGCCGGCTTTGTACAGGTTGCGTGCACCTATCAACATGCCGGCTATGGCGAGTTCTTTAACGGCATTGGCGTTAGCGCCCGGAGCGTTAAAGACCGGTACACCGCGCTTGCTCATTTCGTCTATCGGAATATTGTTGGTTCCGGCGCCGGCCCTGCCGATCGCCGCGACGCTCTCCGTAAGCAATTGCATGTCGTGCAGGTTTTGCGACCGCAGCAATATGGCGTCTGGATTTTCAATATCGGAGCCAACCTCGAAGCGTTCTGCTGGCAGACGCTCCAGTCCTTTGGCGGCGATGTTATTCAGTGTCAATACTTTGTACATGTGTGCTATCCGTGCCTTTGTTCGAAATCGGCCATGAACGAAACAAGTGCATCAACTGCCTCTTCCGTCACAGCATTGTAAATTGACGCGCGCATACCGCCGACAGAGCGATGCCCCTTGAGGTTGGTGAGACCCGCTGCACGACTTTCTTCCAGGAAGACCCCATCGCGCTCGCTATCGGCGAGAATGAATGGAATGTTCATCCACGATCGGCAGTCCTTGTCGACCGGGTTCGAATAGAAATCCGAGCCGTCAATAGCGGCATAGAGTTTGTCTGACTTACGCTTGTTCACAACGGCCATTTGCTCGACGCCGCCCTGCTTCAATAACCACTGAAAGACCAGGTCTGCGACGTACCATGCAAACGTAGGTGGCGTATTGGTCATCGAATCCGAATCAGCGTAGGCCTTCCAGTTCATCAGGTGTGGATTGTTCGGGCGGGCACGGTCCAGCAGATCGTTGCGGACGATGACCAGCGTAATACCTGCAGGCCCGATGTTTTTCTGCGCACCGGCATAGATAACACCAAATTGGCTAACATCGACAGGACGCGAAAGAATCGTGCTCGACATGTCCGCGACCAGCGGCACATCGCCGCCCGGCACGAAATGAAATTCGACGCCAGCAATCGTTTCATTTGGAACGTAATGAAGATAAGCCGCGTTCGCGTTACGCTTCCAGGATGCCTCATCCGGAATATAGGTGAAGTTCTTGTCCGAGGCATCGGCCACTACCTCCGCCTTGCATTGCTTGGCCGCCTCACCGAAGGCTTTTTTGCCCCAGCTTCCAGTGACCACATAGTCAGCGCAATCGTCAGGGCCGGCAAGGTTCAGCGGCGTCATCGCCATCTGCAGCGTTGCACCGCCCTGCGGGAACAACACACTGTAATCGTCGGGAACGGCAAGCAATTTGCGTAGATTCTGTTCGGCTCTTGCAGCCAGTTCGACAAATTCTTTCGACCGATGGCTGCACTCCATCACTGTCATACCGGTGCCTTGCCAATCCGGTATATCGTTCTGAATCTGTTGCAATACTTCAAGCGGGAGAGCGGCCGGTCCGGCACTAAAATTAAAAACGCGCGACATGTCGCTGAGGTCCTTCAGGTAAGAATGAATACGGTGGGGGCAATTATAGGTCGCGTATTGTTACGGTTTAACTCAGTAATTGCACTACTTTATCTGGCGATATGTTCATTTCTGCAACGAATATCACGCACTCAATCGGTGCATTACTCTTCGTCCTCGCCATCGATCGCCTCGATCCGGGCCAGACCGACAAGACGTTGCCCCGATTCCACCCGGATAAGGCGCACACCTTGCGTATTGCGGCCCATAATGGAGATGTCATCAACCCCGGTGCGTACCAGCGTCCCGTTTGAGCTGATCAGCATGACTTCGTCTTCGTCAGCGACTTGCAGTGCACCCACCGTTCTGCCGTTGCGGTCGGTCGTCTGGATGGCAATAACGCCCTGACCTCCGCGACCCTGGACCGGAAAATCATCCACCGGGGTTCGCTTCCCATAGCCGTTTTCCGTCGCTGTCAGGATCAGGCCGTCGTGCATGATCGATAATGCTATGACCTCGTGACCCTGCGGCAGACGGATGCCGCGCACGCCGGCGGCTCCGCGCCCCATCGGACGTACGTCGCTTTCCTTGAATCGTATTGATTTGCCGTGACTTGCAACCAGCAGTACTTCGGCATCGCCATCGGTAATGGCGACATTGACGAGCTTGTCGTCGCCGCGCAGATCAATCGCGATAATGCCATTCGCCCGCGGCCGCGAAAACTGTGCCAGCGGTGTTTTCTTGACCGTACCGCCTGACGTCGCCATGAAGACGAAATGCCCGTCTGCATACTCTCGAATCGGCAGTACAGCGTTTATGCGCTCGCCTTCTTCAAGTGGCAACAGGTTCACAATCGGTTTGCCACGCGATCCGCGGCTCGCCTGCGGCACCTGGAATACCTTGAGCCAATACATCTTGCCGCGGCTCGAAAAACACAGAATCGTGTCGTGGGTATTCGCGACAAACAGGTTATCGACGAAATCCTCGTCTTTCACCTTGGTCGCGGAACGACCACGGCCACCGCGTTTCTGCGCCTGGTAGGCCTCTATGGGCTGTGCTTTGGCGTAACCACCGTGTGACAGTGTCACGACAACCTCTTCCTCAGGAATCAGGTCTTCAACACTCAGGTCGGAATGGTCCTGCACGATTTCAGTTCGACGCTCATCGCCGTAGGCATCGCGCACTTCGACCAGTTCCTTGCGGATGACATCAAGCAGCAGATCCGGGCTCGCCAGAATATCAGAGTATTCTTTAATTTTGGTTAATATCTCTTTGTATTCTTTAACAATTTTATCTTGCTCAAGCCCGGTCAGGCGATGCAATTGCAGGTCGAGAATGGCCTTTGCCTGAACCTCGGACAGCAGGTATTTTCCGTCAACCAGGCCGGTGCCATTGAGGAGCCCATCCGGTCGCGTATCCATGTCCCCGGCTCGTTGCAGCATGTCCGTAACCTCGCCCGGCGCCCACTGCGTTGCCATCAACGCTGCCTTGGCTTCGGCCGGCGATGCCGACGATTTGATCATTGCGATCACAGCATCGATGTTGGCCAGCGCGACCGTTTGCCCTTCCAGTACATGGGCGCGATCGCGCGCTTTGCGCAGATCGAAAATCGTCCTGCGCGTAACGACCTCGCGTCGGTGCGACAGGAACGCTTCGAGTACCTGCTTCAGGTTCAGCAGTTTCGGCTGACCATCGTGCAGCGCGACCATGTTGATGCCGAACACGCTTTGCATGGCTGTCTGCTTGTACAGATTGTTCAGTACGACATCGCTGACTTCGCCGGTCCGCAGCTCGATAACGATGCGCATGCCGTCCTTGTCCGACTCGTCACGCAATTCGCTAATGCCATCGATGCGCTTCTCACGTACCAATTCAGCAATTTTCTCGATTAGACGCGCCTTGTTCACCTGGAACGGCAATTCGGTGACGATAATCGCTTCCTTGCCACGCGAATTAATGACTTCCACGCTGGTGCGCGCGCGAATGTATACACGACCACGCCCGGTCTTGTAGGCAGCGTAGATTCCCTGTGCGCCATTGATGATGCCGGCGGTTGGGAAATCGGGACCGGGAATGTGCTCCATCAGGCCCGGCACGTCGATCTCAGGGTCCTCTATAAGCGCAAGACAGCCGTTTATGACTTCGGACAGGTTATGCGGCGGGATATTGGTCGCCATGCCCACAGCGATACCCGAAGAGCCATTGATCAACAGGTTCGGCATGCGCGTCGGCATAACCGACGGCTCGCTCTCCGAACCGTCGTAGTTTTCAACGAAATCGACGGTTTCGCGGTCTATATCGGCCAGCAGTTCGTGCGCAATTTTGGCCATGCGCACTTCCGTGTAACGCATCGCCGCTGGCGAATCGCCGTCGACGGAACCAAAGTTGCCCTGCCCGTCGACCAGCATATAGCGCATCGAAAACGGCTGTGCCATGCGAACGATCGTGTCGTAAACAGCGGAATCGCCGTGCGGGTGGTACTTACCGATGACATCACCGACAACTCGAGCCGATTTTTTATACGGCTTGTTGTAGTCGTTGCCCAGCTCCCGCATCGCGTGCAGGACGCGTCGATGCACCGGTTTCAGGCCGTCGCGAACGTCGGGCAAGGCGCGCCCGACAATGACGCTCATTGCGTAATCGAGATAGGACTGCTGCATCTCCTCTTCGAGACTGATGGACAGCAATTCCTGTGCTACTTCGGCCATATTTTCCTACTTTTGCCGCTCAAATCTCCAGCGTGATCCCGGTCGTGAAACGGGCTCAAAATGTCAATTCAGGCTGGATTTCAAGCGAACTAATTTCGTGGTTGTGATGTGCTCGTGAGGACCCGGAATCAGTACCCGGATCAGGCTTGGAATACTAGCATAGGAAACGCTGAAACAGCAGTGTTTTAGCGCTTTTCAGCCCCATTGGAATCGCCCCTGTTTCTGCTCCGGATGATGCGTATACTGCCCCGACTATGCAGCACTGCGATACCCTCATTGCGCCTCGATGGTGCGTCCCCGTTGAACCGGCGAACGAGGTCCTTACGGACCATGCGATCGTCGTCAATGACGGACGTATTGCAGCGCTCTTGCCACTGAGCGAGGCCCGCCGGAAATACCAGCCCAGCGTGGTTATCGAGCGGCCCAAACACCTTTTGATCCCGGGGTTCGTCAACACCCATACGCATGCGGCAATGACGTTGATGCGCGGACTTGCCGACGACATGCCGCTGGAGTCCTGGCTAAGGGATGGCATTTGGCCCACTGAAAAACGCTGGGTCAGTGCAGAAATGGTCCGAGACGGCACAGAATTGGCCATAGCCGAAATGCTCCGCGGTGGCACCACCTGCTTCTCTGATCAATATTTCTTTCCGGAAATCGTCGCTGAGACCGCCGTGGACACACACATGCGAGCGATGATTGGCACGCCGATTATTGAATTTCCGACCGCGTGGGCTGCGGATACTGCCGAATACCTGGCCAAAGCCAATGACCTCGTGCACGACCCGTATGCCGATCACCCGTTAATTTCCACCTGCTTTGCACCGCACTCGACCTACGCTCTCTCGGATGAATCGTTTCTGGAACTCCGGGTCCTCGCAGACCAACTCGATGTCCGCACCCAGATACATCTGCATGAGACCGCGGCTGAAGTGGCCAATGCGATCCGCGAGACGGGACGACGGCCGATTGAACGGCTGCACGATCTTGGCCTGGTCAATGCGGCACTGCTGGCGGTGCACGCTGTGCACCTGACAGACGATGAAATAGCAATTTTTTCCGAGTCCGGCGTCAACATCGCGCACTGTCCGCGCTCCAATCTCAAGCTCGCCAGCGGCATTGCGCCCATCGAAAAATACCGGGCTGCGGGCATTAATGTCGCGCTGGGCACGGATGGGGCGGCCAGCAACAACGCCATGGACATGCTGTCGGAAATGCGTACCGCCGCTTTGCTGGCCAAAGCCGTGTCGCAGAATGCTGCAGCGGTCTCAGCGAATGAAGTGTTGCGAATGGCAACGCTCGACGGCGCGACCGCGATCGGACTTGACCAGGAAATTGGCACAATCGAGGCTGGCAAGTGGGCCGACCTCGCCTGCGTCGACCTGGGCCAACTGCATTGCCAGCCCGTTTACGACCCGGTATCACAATTGGTTTACTCGGCACGCGCGGATCAGGTCAGCGACGTTTGGACAGCCGGCAGACACCAGCTTGAAAACGGTGAGCTCGTGCATATCGATACCGACAACCTGATTGCTCGCAGCAACGAATGGCGGGATCGATTCGTGTCGACACTGAATTCGTAAAGGACTGATACATGGTTCAGACAAGAGAAAATGTTGATCCGGCGGAAGTCGCCAAATTCGATGCATTGGCGTCCCGGTGGTGGGACCCGGATGGCGAGTTTCGGCCATTACATGAAATCAACCCGCTGCGTCTGGACTGGATTCGACAACACGTCGATCTAGCCGGCGCAAACGTCGTCGATATTGGTTGCGGCGGCGGCATCCTGGCGGAGTCCATGGCCAGCGCCGGTGCCACCGTCACCGGCATCGATATGGCGGAGGCACCGTTGGCAGTGGCGAAACTGCACCAGCACGAATCCGGAGTCGACGTAGACTATCGACACGCGACCGCGGAAGAACTGGCGCAGGAGAACTCTGGCGCGTTCGATGTTGTGACCTGCCTCGAAATGCTGGAACACGTTCCCGATCCTGCCCAGGTCGTACAGTCCTGTGCGACGTTGGTCAAACCCGGTGGCCATGTTTTCTTCTCGACGATCAATCGCAACCCGAAGTCCTTCATGTTTGCCATCGTCGGTGCAGAATATATTCTTAAACTGCTACCTGCAGGCACCCACGAGTATGAAAAATTTATCCGGCCATCGGAGCTCGAAGCATGGGCACGGCATGCAGGCCTTGTGCACGCCGACAGCATCGGCATGCATTACAACCCGATAACCAGGGACTATTCGCTAGGCGCCAACCTCGACGTAAATTACCTGATGTACTTCCAGCGTGACTGAACTCAACGGCTCTGAATACAATGCTGTCTTCTTTGATCTGGACGGCACGCTGGTCGACACCGCGCCCGACATGGTTGCAGTTTTGCAAGCCGTGCAAAAAGATTGCGGCACCGACCCGACGCCGTTCCATCTCGCGCGCTGCTATGTTTCCAACGGTGCGATGGGATTGCTGTCCTTTGGATTCCCCAATATCGAAATTGAATTCGGTGGCGAGCTGCATCAAAAATACCTCGAACACTATGCAGAAATGGTCTGTATCGAGTCAGCGGTGTTTGACGGCTTGTCGGATATGCTCGACGAACTCGACGCTCTCGGCTTGCCCTGGGGTGTGGTAACAAACAAACCGCATCAACTGACGGAGCCGTTGCTGCACGCGCTCAAGCTCGCTGAAAGGTCTGTCTGCGCCATTAGCGGCGATACCCTCGCGGTCAGAAAGCCCGACCCCGCTCCAGTATTGCTGGCCTGCGACATCGCGGGTGTCGATCCGTCGACAACGATTTTTGTCGGCGATGCAGAACGCGACATTGAAGCAGGCCGCCGTGCGGGCACGGCAACGATTGCAGCCGCGTACGGATACATTACCGACGACGACGACCCGCGCGAATGGGATGCGGATGTCATAGCGACGTCCACCGAAGAACTGGCGCAAATCGTGCTCAAAGCAGTTAATCTTGAAGGGTGATGAACGACTTCCCGTATGACCCAGCGTACCTGACGATAGGTCTCCCGGCGGCAGCGATCGGCCTGTTGCTCGGAATCCTGATTGCGTGGCTGATCGGGAGGGGCCGCCATAAGCGCATGATCGAAGAGCGGGAGTCGGCATTCGAAATGGCTAATGCCAGGTTGACGCAAACATTTGCGGAATTGTCGAACCGGTCTTTGCAGGCCAACAGCGACACGTTCCTGAAATTGGCCGAACAACGACTTGATACCCAGCAGGAAAAAGCACGGAGCATTCTGACTGAGCGGGAAAAAGCCGTCGAAGCGATGGTCAAGCCAATTCAGGACGCGCTCAAGGCATCGCGCGAGCAAATCGCGGCGCTTGAGAAATCCCGCAGCGAAGCTTATGGCGGTATCAAGAGTCAGCTTGAGGAAATGCAGCTCAATCAAAAATCGCTGACGCAGGAGACCCACAATCTGGTGAATGCATTGCGGCGACCCGAAGTGCGCGGCCGCTGGGGAGAAATTACGCTGCGCCGGCTGGTCGAACTCGCCGGCATGGTCGAACACTGCGATTTCGTCGAGCAGGTGCATAATGCAACCGACGGGCAGATTATCCGGCCCGATATGGTTGTGCGCATGCCGGATCAGCGAGAGCTGGTTGTCGACGTCAAGACACCGCTCGATGCTTACCTGTCCGCGGCGGAAGCACCGGACGACA
The DNA here is from genome assembly GCA_963976215.1 of uncultured Woeseiaceae bacterium. Lineage (GTDB taxonomy): Bacteria > Pseudomonadota > Gammaproteobacteria > Steroidobacterales > Woeseiaceae > UBA1847. The sequence continues at coordinate 27,894 of CAXBJV010000040.1, forward strand.
CGCAAAGACAGCTCGCATTGAAGCGGCATGCGAAGAACGTACGCGGCCACATCCGTATGCTGGCCTCGAAGGCTTACTGGAACCAGTTCGAGGAGAGCCCGGAATTTGTCATCCTGTTCATTCCCGGTGACCAGTTTCTCAGTGCCGCACTGAACGAAGAACCCGACCTGATCGAATACGCTTTGTCGCAGCAGATTATTCTTGCGACACCGACCAGTTTCGTCGCGTTGCTGAAGGCGGTCGCTTACGGTTGGCGCCAGCTGTCCCTGGCTGACAACGCCAAGGAAATCCGCGTGCTTGCGGAAGACCTGTACGGACGTCTGTCCACCTACGTTTCACATATGAACAAAGTTGGACGGCAACTCAATAGCAGCGTCGAAAACTTCAACAAAGCCGTTGGCTCGCTCGAGCGCAGCGTTCTACCGGGAGCCCGAAAATTTGTTGAGCTGGGCGTACATGCAAAGAAAGAAGTCGAAAAAATGGAATCGGTTGAGGCCGTTCCCCGCACAATGATCGAAGGAAACGACACTTGAGCAGCGAACCAAAAAACTATCAGTACGATAGCAACGCACTAGATGACCGGACAATCCTGATCACCGGCGCCAGTGACGGGATCGGCAAGGCACTTGCGATTGAATGCGCCAGGCTGGGTGCCCGGGTGATATTGCACGGACGAAATACCGCAAAGCTTGAACAAGTCTACGATCAGGTTGTCGCACTGGAGGGTGTTCCGCGGCCGTCGATTGCCGTCCTCGATCTCGCGTCGGCCAATGCTGAGGGCTACACGACGCTGGCAAACAGCATTGCCGATGAGTTCGGCCGCCTGGACGGCCTGGTGCACAACGCCAGCATTCTGGGCGAGCGCTTCACTGTCGAACAGTACGATGCCGTGATGTGGCAACGCGTCATGCATGTGAATGTCACCGCTGCATTTGCGCTCTCGCAGGTACTTCTGCCGTTGATGAAAAAGTCAGACGACGCGTCAATGATTTTCACCAGCAGCGGCGTTGGTCGCACCGGGAAAGCCTTCTGGGGCGCGTACTCCGTTTCAAAGTTTGCAACCGAAGGACTGTCGCAAGTACTTGCCGACGAACATCGCGATTCCGCCCTGCGTGTGAACTGCATCAACCCGGGGGCGACGCGCACCAGCATGCGCCTGGCTGCCTATCCGGCAGAGGATCGGGACGCACTCAAGACACCGGAGGATATTCTTCCGGCGTATATTTATTTGTTGGGTGGTGACAGCACAGGGATCACCGGACAGAGCTTCGACGCGCAATAGAAATAACTTTAATTTATATATTTAAGTTATTATTTTAATTATGTTTTTTCTTTTTGAATCGAGTCTTTTTCGATACTCGTTGCGGATCTGACGGCGGCGTGAGGCCAGCTGCGATATAAAGTAGCCGTGTTGTTGCCGGCGTTAGCGCTTCGTATTTGCCGCGTCGAAGATTGCGCGGCAATTGTATCGGTCCATATTCCACACGAATCAATCGACTGACCTCGTAGCCGACAGCTTCCCAGAGCCGCCGGACTTCGCGGTTTCTGCCTTCTTTAAGTGTCACGTTGAACCAGCGGTTACTGCCTTCCCCACCACTGGCCACAATCGAATCAAAACTTGCCGGTCCATCGTCGAGTTTGACGCCTTCCTTCAGCCGCTCCAAATCCGCATCGCCAGGGTTGCCATGCACACGTACTGCGTATTTACGGACAATTTCCGACGAAGGGTGCATCAGGCCGTTCGCGAGCGCCCCATCCGTGGTGAAAATCATTAACCCGGTCGTGGAAAAATCGAGACGTCCGACAGCCACCCAACGTGCGCCCTTTAGACGCGGCAAGGAATCAAATACAAGTTTGCGCCCATCGGGATCGTCCCGGCTCGTAATCTCATCGCCCGGCTTGTTGTAGATGATGTGACGATGCGCCTGAGGCGTTTCCCTGACAGGCAGCGGACGGCCATCAAGCATTATGCTCTCATGCCCTTCGATATGGTCACCGAGCTCCGCCACGCGGCCGTCGATCGTCAAGCGGCCTTCACGCACCCAGGACTCTACCTTGCGGCGCGATCCGTGGCCCGCTGCAGCCAGCACCTTCTGGACTCGGTCAGCCAACCGGCTGCGGCCATTCCGATACTTTGAGTTCGTCTTCGTCCTCGCCTTCGGGAAACAGAACCGGTAAGTCATTGTCAGGCCCGGCATCGTCGCAAGGCGTTTCGACACTGGCTGCTTCATCAGCTTCAACGGCTTCAACGGCTTCATCAGCCTCGACTGCTTCGGCGACCTCAGCGGCGTCAGCCTCAGCGGGCTCAGCCGATTCGTCGTTGATTGCCGCAGGACCCGATTCGCCCACCAATTCCCCAGACCCATCCTGCCCTTCGACTTCCGGAAGGTTCAATTGCACGCGCAGGCTCTCCCAGTCGGACAGATCCGCGAGCGGCGGCAGGTCGTCGAGTTTTTTCAGACTGAAATAATCGAGAAACTGTTTGGTAGTACCAAACATCGCCGGACGACCCGGCACGTCGCGGTAACCGACCACGCGTACCCACTCCCGCTCCAGTAGCTGACGCGTAATATTGGTGCTGACCGCCACACCCCGAATCTCCTCGATCTCTCCGCGAGTAATCGGTTGCCGGTACGCGATTAACGCCAGGGTTTCAAATAATGCTCGGGAATACCGCGGCGGTCTTTCCTCCCACAGCTTTTGCAGACGATCCGCCATCGAAGTTTTGACTTGCATTCGAAAACCGGACGCGACTTCGGAAACGATAATACCGCGCTCTTCGTACTCTTCGTTCAGGGCCGCAATAGCTGCCCGAATCTCGGCTTTTTCGGGCGCCATACGTCCGTCGAACAAACCTTGTAGCTGGTCGATATTGAGCGGCCGCCCTGCTGCCAGCAGTGCCGCTTCGAGGAAATATTTAATTTCGTTCTGATCCATTACTCGTCTTCTACTTGATTCTGATCTTGCTGCGGCTCGTCATCGCCGACCAGGCGGACGGACGATGCGGCTCGCACATGCAGTGGCTGATAGATACCGGATTGCACAACCTCAATCACCGAACCCTTGAGCAGTTCCAGGATTGCGATAAACGTCACCGCCACGCCCATGCGACCCTCTTCCGGGTCAAACAACTTCGAAAAGTCGGTGAATGACGCTGATTTGATACGTGTCAGGATTTCGCTCATGCGTTGGCGAACAGACAATGGCTCTCGCTGCATGTGCAAGTTGGAGAACATCTCTGCACGTTTTAATACATCGTGAAATGCCAGCAACAGCTCTTTCATTGTGACGTCCGGCATCTTGGTCACAACTTTTCGCTCGGGCGCATCGGCTGATGCAACAAATACATCACGCTCTAATCGCGGCAACTCATCAATGTCCTCAGCGGCCTTTTTGAAGCGCTCATATTCCTGCAGGCGCCGCACAAGTTCGGCACGTGGATCTTCTTCTTCCTCGTCTTCGGCCTCCGGACGCGGCAGCAACATGCGGGACTTTATCTCTGCAAGCATCGCCGCCATGAGCAGATATTCTCCGGCGAGTTCGAGTTGCATCTCTTTCATGATCTCGATGTATTGCACGTACTGCTTGGTGATTTCGGCAATCGGAATGTCGAGAATGTCGATATTCTGGCGGCGTATCAGGTACAGCAGCAGATCGAGCGGGCCTTCGAACGCTTCGAGAAAGACCTGCAGCGCGTACGGCGGAATATAGAGATCCTGCGGCAGGGTCGTCACCGGCTCGCCGTCGACCACTGCAAACGGCATTTCCGATTGTGCGGGCGATTGTTTCTCGTCCTGAGCAGGCTTTGGCGCGTCTTCAGGAGTCAATACTGTCAGTTCTGGTTTCATGCGAATTCCGGCGAGTTACACCGCATTGGCGACGTATAGCGGCGCATTCTAACGTATATCCGGGCGCTCAGGTGAACTGGCTGACGTCACCGCGGCCGACCCTCAGGACCTCGACCGAACCCGAAGAAAGATCCAGTACCGACGTAGGTTCAAAGCCCGGCGCCCCGGAGTCAACAATGGCCTCAATCTGATTGCCAATACGCGCTTCGATCTCGACCGGGTCAGTAAGGGGCATATCCTCACCCGGCAGGGTCAATGTCGAACTCATGATCGGCTCACCCAGCGCCTCCAGAATGGCATGCACCAGCTTGTGATCCGGTACCCGCAGACCGATAGTTCGGCGTTTCGGGTTCTGCAGCATTTTCGGTACTTCGCGCGTGGCCGGCAAAATAAAGGTATACGGCCCTGGCGTCAGCGACTTGATCAGGCGGTAAGCCCAGTTATCCACCCGCGCGTAGGTACTGATTTCCGACAGATCGGCACACATGAGCGTGAAGTTATGGCGTTTGTCGGTGCGGCGAATTCGGCGGATGCGGTCAATCGCCTTCTTGTCACCGATATGACAACCAAAAGCGTAACTGGAATCGGTCGGATACGCGATTAAGCCGCCGCTCTGAATATAGCGTACGACCATAGCCACGCGGCGCGCCTGCGGATCGTCGGGATGAATTTCGATGAGTTTAGCCACGCGCGGATTGTAGGGTAGCGTGGGCTTCGCGGATACCCCCGCAATAGGCTATTATTCGCGGCCCAACTGCCAAGCCCGAAGGGGCCCGATGAGCTTTTTATTCGAATTCTTGCCGCTGATCCTGTTCCTCGGCGCCTATTTCTACAAGGGGATCTACACGGCATTAGTTGTACTGATGATCGCAATGCCGATTGGTCTGCTCATTAAGTATGCTCGAACCAGGACACTCGACAAGATGTATTTATGGTCGACGATATTCCTGCTGGCATTCGGCTCGCTAACGCTGTACTTCCGCAATCCTGTATTTCTTTACTGGAAGCCAACCGCATTCTACTGGGTCGTTGGTTTAGCATTTCTTGGGAGCCAGTTTGTTGGTGATACTCCGCTCGTGAAACGCTTCTTCGGACTGGTTGATGGCCTTAGCCTGGAGAAAATTTCATCTGCGCAATGGTCACGACTGAACATTGTATGGGTGCTCTTTTTCGTTGCGACCGGCCTACTGAATATTTATGTTGCTTATAATTTCGAGGAGGCCACCTGGGTTAACTTTAAAGTGTTCGGCTTGATGGGTATCACGTTTGTGTTCATGTTGGCGCAGACCCTCTGGATTGCACATCAAATTGGCGATGACGATGGCGATGAAGCTACGGAGCAAGATTGATGTGGTACGCAATTATAAGTGAGGATCATGACGATTCTCTGCAAAAACGTCTCGCAGTACGAGCCGATCATATCGCGCGGCTCAAAGCATTGAGCGAGGAAGGCCGACTTCTTATTGCCGGACCACATCCGGCCGTCGACTCACCAGAGCCGGGACCCGCTGGCTTTACCGGCAGCTTGGTGGTTGCCGAGTTTGCTTCTCTGGAAGACGCACAAGCCTGGGCAGATGAAGACCCTTACATTGCCGGCGGCGTCTATCGGAAAGTAACAGTGAAGCCATTTAATAAGGTGCTGCCTTGAGTGGCGACCGAACGGCAGCGATTGAGGCGATCCTGAAGCAGCAGTTTTCGCCTGACCACTTGTTGGTAAAAGACCAGAGCCACTTGCACGCCGGGCACGCTGGAGCCCGGGACGGTCGCGGACATTTTGATGTAACGATTGTTGCTGACAAATTTGCCGGTTGCAGCCGCATTGAAAGTCACCGGCTCGTCTACGAGGCACTGGGCTCGCTGATGGAAACGGATATTCATGCCTTGAGTATTCGGGCCAGTAGCACAAAAACGGACCTTTCTAAGTAACCAGCGCTCTAATCCACTATTATTCGCACAACCAAAAGCAAAGGACCCCCAATATGAATTTCACTATCGGTTCCAATCGCATTGGAACACGACTGGCAGCAGGTACAGTTGTCGCCCTGGCACTGATGACATCAGCCATCTCTGTCGCACAGGAAACGCTTCCGGCCGGCGTCACTGAGGACGTAGTCAATATGCTCCTGGAATCCAGGAGCCAATCGCCTGCTACTGCTGAGCAACGCGCCGCCGCGATAGACGAGTTAGCCAATATATATGTGGTCACGGACCTTCCGGCTGCCGTTGAAATGGGCAAGGAACCCCGATTGCAGGCACAAATCGATTTGCAGCGCAGAGCACTGTTGTTCAACGCGTTCGCGACGGACTACCTGGCGAACAATCAGCCAACTGAGCAGGAAATATTCGATACCTATCAGGAACAGGTCGCTCTGGCACCGCCGCTGGAATACAAAGCACGCCATATCCTCGTTGACTCACAGGGTGAGGCGATGTCGCTGATCGAGCAACTCAATGACGGTGCGGAGTTTGACGCGCTCGCGAAAGAACATTCGACGGGGCCGTCGGGGCCATCCGGCGGTGACCTTGGCTGGTTCCCAGCCAACGCGATGGTGAAGCCATTTTCGGATGCGGTCGTTGCAATGGCAGATGGCGAAGTCACCAGCGCGCCGGTTCAAACGCAGTTCGGTTGGCACGTTATTCTTCGCGAAGACTCACGTGAAAGTACACCTCCCCCGTTGGACAGCGTGCGTGATGTCATCGTGCAGCGCGTGTCGCAGGAAAAATTCCTGGCTTTTGTTCGCAGCTTGCGGGAAGACAAAGCGGAGTAGCGGTTACTTAACTTAATCCTTCAAAACTGTTCAGTTTAGGGCGCCAATTGGCGCCCTTTTCTTTATGTATTGGGGAATTGTGAAGCTGGTCACACCTGCTCTACACGAACAAAACTAGTATTGCTCGCGAGTCATTCCTAATCGCTCGGGGATGGCTCCTCCAACCCTCGCATCTCCTTCACAGGTTGATACGAGAACTAAGTCGGCAGGGACGCCGACTTTTTTTATGCCTGAAAGAAAGCAAATTTCAGACAAAGAAAAAGGCCACCGAAGTGACCTTTTCCATAGATATCCGAAAGGACAGACCGTTTCCGGCCCTTGGCCTTAGACGAGCGAAGTCCGAGCCATCCTTTCGGACGATTCGCTTATCTTAAACCAGCAGCCCTATCCGAAATTAACGCACCATCCAGCGATGGCCGTGTGCCCTGGAAGCTCCACATACCACTTGCCGGCGCATCTGAATTGCCGAGGCTAGGTGTGTAATCAATCGTTAGCCCGCCCATGCGTGCCGTGCCTTCACCACGATCAACAGAATCCAGAAGCCCTGTTATGAAGACTGACGACGCACCTGGAACATAACGGTGATCGGTAACGCTAACTTCATCAGCGTAGTACCAGCCGGAAGAGACAACCGATCCGCGAACTTCGACGAAGTCACCAACCCGCATCGCGGAAAGCATTCCCTGAGACGCCAGGACAGTTTGTCCGAGAGACTGGAATACACCGCTTTCACGATCGATAGTTTCGACGGGGCCCGCAAGAAGTATATCGCCGCCGGAAATGCCTGCGGTGTCGCCGCCTGAGATTCCCAGAATATCGCCGCCGGAAATACCTGCGGTGTCGCCACCCGAGATTCCAAGGATATCGCCGCCGGAAATGCCTGCGGTGTCGCCACCCGAAATTCCAAGGATATCGCCGCCGGAAATGCCTGCGGTGTCGCCACCTGAGATTCCCAGAATATCGCCGCCGGAAATGCCTGCGGTGTCGCCGCCTGAGA
>CAXBJV010000041.1:0-34110 GCA_963976215.1 uncultured Woeseiaceae bacterium
TGGGTCAAGAATATTGTCCGACAGGTGGGTCAATTAATTATGTCCGTTGACACCGCCTTGCTCGACCGGCTGACGCACCACTGCCACATCCTCGAAACCGGCAACGACAGTTACCGACTGAAGAACTCAACCAGCAATCAAAAGGAGACGAAAGGAAAGAAAAAGACCAAAACCTGAGCCATAATCAGGCCATCCGGGTGGGTCAATTTTCAGTGCAAATCCCGGGTCAATATTGGGTGCAAATCAACACTCTGAGTCTAGCAACTCCAGATCAGCCTCTTTCTTTCCCCTTCGGATAGCCTTTACTTGCCAGAGCCGCTGGTCGCCCTTGGTGGTCGATCCACGTGGTGGCAGCACCCGAACTTTGTCACCCCTTCGAACCGGACGCTTCGGCAACTCCACCGCTTCCGGCTTATGGCGCTCGAAGTTCAAGCCGAACGACAGCCGCGACGACAGTGCGCGAAATTCGCGTTCCAGGTCGACTCCAAGCTGAGGATCTGCGGCTTTTGCCTTGGCGATGAGATCAGTTAAGCGGGACATTTGAACTCCTGAGACGGCATGGTGATCAGTCCTTGTAGGCATTCGCCCAGCAGTGCTCCAAAGCCCGGAACATCACGGGCATGTCTGTTTCGAAATCTCGCCTTGTGATGTTAAGACCCATGTAGCGAGCTAGCTTCACCTTGTTGGTGAGATTAGTTTGTTCTCGCAACGGCTGCGGATAGTAGTCTTCCAACCCATGCACTGGCAGCACGAAAAGCTGATCATTCGCGTTAGCGTGGTGGCGACTGCTCTTGAAGTCCTCAAAGCGCTGCTCTTTCCCTGTATCCGGTTTATCGAAGAGAATAGTCAGTTTCTCCCGGTAGATGGGTCGACGATCAATCGTTGCGAGCAAGTCCTCAACTGCCGTCACCTGCTGCCGCTGACGCTCGTCATCTCCATTTGCGGGGAGCACATGAATCTCAACCTGATCCGAGTAGTGGCGGGAAATGACGTGCTTATAAAACTCAACTTCGCTCGGCCCCTCAACAATTAAGAAGTTGGCTGGAAGCAGGATGTCTGCAGGTGATCCGCCCAACAGCTCGAAAATGACTTCGTGCTTCTTAGGCGAGGAGTCGATTTTGTCGATCTGCGTTTCTCCTTGGGCTTCCTTGGCTACTCGGAACAGGGATTGCTGGTCGTGATTATCCGCCAGAAGCACGGAGGAATGCGTGTTGATAAAGACCTGATCGTGACCATCGGCTAGCTCCAGCAGCGCTTGTTTGAGTTGCCTCTGTGCTGTGGGATGCAAGTGCAGCTCTGCTTCATCGATGAAGAAGATGAACGAGCGCCCGAGCGCATCATCGCGACGCTGATCGGCATAAGTCTTGATTATCGCGAGCATCAGTGCCCGCTGCATTCCGTCACCCTTTTCCTCCGCCGTCGTCGTCACACCATCATTCACCTCGGTGCGGAAGTTCTTTAGAAGTTCATCGAATGCGGGCTCCTGAACCATGAATTCAACCTCTGAGCAGTCCGGGAACTGCTTCGTGAGGTGGCGACAAACCTGCCCGCTGATTTCCTTGAGCTTCTGCTTGATACTGGACGTTTCGGAAGCGAACAGCTTCTCGAACTGCTCGCGAAACTTCACATATTCCTCTTCCGCTTCGAGAATCTCAGCGAGCACACCGCCGAGCATCTTGCCGATCGGCGTCGTCGACTTGTAATTCCCTACATCTTTGAGACTCTTCGTGGCTTCCACGAACTCAAAACGGGGAATGCAGTTGTTGAACGGCCCATCCGTTCCGCATGGCTGCTTCTTCCACTCTTCTTTATCGGGGTTGTAGAGAAAGCGGTCTTTTGGCTTGGAGCTCGTCCGTTTGACCTGCATCGCGTCGCTATTACCAAGGATATTTCGCAGCTTGGTCTGATTGTCTGCATGCGTGATCTGCGCGAGGCCCTCTTGGACGCCCGAAAATTCAAGCATGACCGAGATCTCTTCGTCCGCTCCAGCTGCAGAATTCTTCCATGCACCTATATCGCCCGTCCCCGTGTAAAACCACTGAATCGCATCTATGAAGTTAGTTTTACCGTGATTATTCTGCCCAACAAAGACATTGAAGGAAGATGCTTCGATTTCAACACGGCGAATGGAGCGGAAGTTTCGAACGATGACTTTTGAAATTCTCATGCGATGACGCTCAATAGGACAGCGTTATTCGGGGCGGCCTCATTGACGACCTTGCTTACATTGACAAGACAGACCCCGCCGCGTCTGGTCAAGGGATTGGCCCTGTTAGAGTTACTCATAATTCAGTCTTTGCCCATTTGCTGAGTCCCTTTTTTCTTTACTATCCACTGGTTGGAGAGATTCGAGCATCTTCTGAAGTGAGGGGAGTCTATCTGAATTGGGCTAGAGTGCCCATAAGTAGCCTCGTTATTCTGTCTGTAACGGACTAATCCAATTTAGCGCTGCAACAGAGACGAGATTCACTAGTTCGTAAAGAGATTGATGTAGTCGGAGTAATTGAACACCCGATTCCGGATATTGCCAGTGCTTTCGACAAGAATTCCTACATCAACCATGCGTTCGATCAATCGATTCGCGGACGTAAAACTAACTTCGAGCATGTCTGCTATCGGGTTCACTGACACAAGTGGGAACCGGAATAAAAGCTCGTGAACCTTAAGCGCGTTACCGGCTACCCTACCTAGCTCATTGATGATTCTATCTCGATGCGTTTCGCGAAGACTTACAATTGCGCGCGCGGTTTCTGTTGCCTCTCGAGACACATTGGAAACACCTCGCAGAAAGAACTTCAGCCAGTCCTCCCAGCCACCGTCGTTTCGAATGTTCTGCAGATGCTCATAGTAGTCAGCTCGATTAGCCTTGAAGTAATGCGACAGATAAAGGACCGGGGATTGCAAGGTGCCTTGCTCACAGAGCATGAAGGTGATGAGCAATCTTCCGACGCGGCCATTGCCATCGAGAAATGGATGAATTGTTTCGAATTGGGCGTGCGTCAAACCGATGCGAATGAGTGCCGGCATCGTGTCTTTTGCGTGCATGAAATGCTCAAGGTCGCCCAATGCCGGGGGTACTTCGTGAGGTGGCGGAGGAATAAAGGTTGCCTCGTTTACGGTTGCGCCGGCCGGCCCGATCCAATTTTGCGATTTCCGGAGTTCACCTGGCTGAAGGTTTGCGCCCCTTACACCTCTTAGTAGACGTTCGTGGATTTCTCGAATGAGGCGTGCGGAGATTGGCAGGTCGCTCAGTCGTTTAAGGCCGTAATTGAGTGCCGCAACGTAGTTCGAGACTTCTCTGACGTCTGTTGGTCTATCCGGATCGTAGATTCTGGCTTCTGCTCGGAGCAGATCGTTCAGCGAGCTCTGGGTGCCCTCGATTTGACTGGAAAGCACCGCTTCTTTGCGGACGTACATGCGAACGAACAGATCCGAATCCGGCAATGTCTGGATCGAGCCGTCCAACCGGCCTAGAGCGCGATCCGCTGCGGACAAGAGCGTTTGAAGCTCATCATCCATAACGATCGGCGGATCCGGCGGCAGAGGCGCCGGAATGAACGCTCGATAGCCACTTTGTTGATTCTGGTAGGTGCCGGCTCTCATCTGGGCGTTTCCGCGGTAACTTTATATTTTCACTAGCCGCAAATATAGCACAGGTTTTCTGCCATATTAAAGCTTAGTGTGGATAAGGAGCAGATTTGCTTCCATATGCTCGTATGCCGCAAATAGGTTAATTTTGGCGTAGCGGCGCGGTTCCTGGAAACCTGGCACTATCTCTCCTCCCGACGCATCTCCTTTAGGTGAGGCCGCTCAACCGGTGGAAGACGAACAAAGCGCTAGTTGCCGGACAGCCGCATTTGAGTGGCTGCGGCAGCAGTCCCGACAGGGGAACGAGACTTTGTCTCGGAATCAGCTGGCGCGTGGGTTTCCGTTTCAGGGTTCTGACGTCCATTTGGTCGGTCCTCAGGGAATCTTCAAACCAGCCCAAATTCAGTATTACCCCCTATCAATCACCACAACAACGGCAGGGCCTTATTCAGACTCATTTGATCCAACTGGTGACTATCTGCTTTATAGCTATCGCGGCACTGATCCGGAGCACCACGAGAACCGCCGGCTAAGGGACGCGATGCGAGAACGTGTCCCTCTAATTTACTTTTACAGCACGATACCGGGCCAGTACTTGGCTATCTATCCGGTGTTTATCGTTGATGATCACCCTGGACGACTCACATTCACTGTTGCCGCGGACGATCCGCTACAGCTTCGCTACGAGCGGGACGACACGGATGACACGGTCAGGCGTCAGTACGTTACTCGGCAAGTACGTCAGCGAATGCACCAGCGAAGTTTTCGTGATCGGGTGTTGCGTGCCTACCGTGAACAATGCTCAATCTGCGGCATGCGGACTTGCTCGATGCTGCTCATATCACACCTGATAGTGATGAGGCAGGTGAGCCGATCGTCAGTAATGGTTTGTCGCTCTGCAAGATTCACCATGCGGCATATGATCGAGACTACTTTGGTATCCGACCCGACTATAGGATTGTTGTGCGACCCGACATTATGCGAGAAGAAGATGGGCCGATGCTGAAGGCAGGGCTTCAGGCGATTGACGACTCGAAGTTGATCTTGCCGCAAAGTGTCCGGCAGCGCCCTGATACCGAGCGGCTTCGCGTGCGCTACGACCGATTCTCGGAATCCGTGTTCTAAAGTCGCAATTGTTGATGTTTTTTCTGGGTAGCCCGCCCGCGTTAGGGGCCGTAGACTGGCCCGCCTTATCTAGCATTCTCGACCTGGAACCCCGTGCCCTCACTCCGCTGCAATTTCAACCGCCGGGATGGCTAGTCAACGATTCCGTCGATTTCGAATTGACCACGTCCGAGCAATCGGTACATAAGCGAAACTAGGACTTTCGTCCCATATATAGTTCACATATATCGCGATAATCTGCCGAGGAGGATACATGGTGTTTGACGAAGAAAAGCAGATTAACTACTTCAAAATTTCCCTAGCTGTGTGTGGCGGAATCCTGATGGCGAGTGCCATTTTGTCGGTGGTCAGCTTCATCTTGCTTAGCGCGGTAGTCGATACCCAAGTCAAGGCGATCAACGATCAAATGTCGGACTTTTCCTGGTCCATGCAGGAGAGCACCGCTCGAGCTAGCAGAGAATCGGCTCAACGGCAGGAGCAACAGCGAATCGCGAATGAACAGAACAGAATGAAATCAAAGACCGGTCAGACGCTGGCCAGGGAATGTAGCGAGTACTCACAGTTTCACCGGGACAACCCTAGTGACTACGCAAAGACAGAACGAGACAAGGTCTGCAGCAAATATCGGACCTATGTATCGACCGGCAGATTGAGCAACTAGGCCGGAGACAATGCGCCAGAAAGGAAAAATAGCCGCTTGGAACGACGATAAAGGATTTGGCTTTATCGAGCCCTTCAACGGGGGTTCCCGAGTCTTCATCCACATCAAGGCACTGGGCAATCGCAATCGCCGCCCGGAGCAAGGCAACGTCGTCACCTATTCGGTCACGAAGGACAGTCAGGGACGAACTCGCGCCGCTAACGCCACGTTGGCCGGCGACAAACTTGTCAAGAAAGAACCTCGCAAGACCAGCGTGTCCGCGATTCTTTTTGCTCTGATTTTTGTCGGCGGTGTCGGTGCTTCGGTGGCTACCGGCGCTTTGGCTCTACAGATTCTCTACTGGTACCTGGGCGCGAGCTTCGTGACTTACTTTGTGTACGCTTGGGATAAATCGGCTGCCCAAAAGGGTGGCTGGCGTACGAGCGAGAAAACGCTGTTCCTGTTTGGCTTGGCCGGTGGATGGCCTGGCGCCCTGATTGCTCAGCAGACCCTGCGCCACAAATCGAAGAAAACCTCGTTCAGAGTAACTTTCGCCGCAACCGTTATCTTCAATTGCGCTGGTCTTTTTTGGCTACACACCACAGACGATCAAGAGTTGCTTAAGCAGCTTTTGCTGACGGCCGACGGCATCGACTACGCGCGACTCATTGAACGCGCGGGTCGGGGCTAACGAAAGCAAGGAGATTCTATTGGGCAACCTGCGAAAAATGCAGACCCGACTCGAGGATGTCGCACACTACACGCTGATGCTCGACGACATTCCGATCGACATGAACGCGAAGATCGGCAAAACCATCAAGCTGAGTTTTGACGGCACCATCAACTGCGTCGCCTGCGGCCGGACGACCAAAAAGTCCTTCGGGCAGGGCTTCTGCTTCCCGTGCTTTCGAGACGCCCCGGAATCCAGCGAATGCATCCTGCGCCCAGAGCTATGCCGGGCACACGAAGGCGAGGCGCGGGACATGGCCTGGGCCGAAGCACACTGCCTGGTCGAGCAGATCGTCTACCTCGCGAGGAGTTCCGCGATCAAGGTGGGCATCACGCGTGCCTCGCAGATGCCAACCCGCTGGATCGACCAGGGGGCCAGCGATGCCATCGTTTTTGCACGCGTCCCCAATCGCTACACGGCTGGCCTCGTTGAAGTCGCGTTGAAAGAGCACCTGACCGATCGAACCAACTGGCAGCGCATGTTGAAGAATGAAGTGATTGATGCCGACCTCGTCGCCACGAAGGCATCGATGATTGACACGCTTGACTCTGACCTGCGTGAGTTCGTCGACACAGATGACACCGTCTGCTCGATCAACTATCCGGTTGATCGATACCCGGAGAAAGTGAAGAGTGTTGGCTTCGACAAGCAGGCGGAGATCGAGGGTTGTCTTGCCGGCATCAAGGGTCAGTATTTGATATTTGATGACAATCGAGTCTTAAACATCCGTAAGCACAATGGCTATAGCATTACTTTCCTTCACCCCCACCCAATCCCATCGAGATGATCATCATCAATACCAAAATAATGAGCGATCTCGTGAATCAGCGTCCTCGCAATCTCTTCACGCAGTTCAACACCCGTCAACCCAAGCTCGAGGTGCGGCCGTCGAAATAGATAAATAACGTCCGGCAGCTCGCCAGCATTACCGTACTCACGCTCCGTGAGCGGTACCCCCATGTACAGGCCCAGCAAACCCTCGCCTGTCGGATCAAGGTCTCCGCCCGCCACGTCCTCGACCTGCACGCTGACGTTCTGCATGGCCTCCCGCACCCACTCGGGCAAGGCTGCCAGGGTCTCAGCGACGACGGCTTCGAAATCGGAATGGTTCATGGCTTTGTGCTGGATCTTACGAGGTTGGGGCCATCTTCGATATGGGTATCGCGGCCATGGGCCGCTCCTACGACGATAGCATTACAGTCGCGAACGCCAGATACTGACTGTGAGAATCCAAATGAGGATGAATTATGCAAGTCGGAATGATCGGGCTAGGCAAGATGGGCGGCAACATGGCGCGGCGTTTGCGTCGCGCGGATATCGAAGTCATCGGCTTCAATCGTGACGCCAGCACGACGGAAACACTCGCCGCAGACTGCGGGCTGATACCCGCTGAATCAGCAGAGGCGCTTGTCGCGAAGCTCACCTCACCACGGCTCGTTTGGCTGATGCTCCCCGCTGGCGAAATTACGGAATCGTACGTGGAGGAGCTGTGCGATCTCCTGGAGCCCGGTGACGTTCTTATTGATGGTGCGAATTCGTACTATAAAGACTCGATGCGTCGTGGCCGGTCACTTGTGGACTCGGCCATTCATTTTGTTGACGCGGGTGTTTCTGGCGGTGTTTGGGGCCTCGAAAATGGCTATGCGCTGATGGTTGGTGGAGCTAACGAAGCATTCGCCATGGTGCAGCCCTTAATCGAGGTATTGGCACCGGCAGCAGATCGCGGTTGGATTCATACCGGTCCTGTCGGCAGCGGTCATTTCGTCAAGATGATTCACAACGGGATTGAGTACGGCATGATGCAGGCCTATGCAGAAGGCTTCGCGCTCATGGCAGGCCGGGATGATTTCGGTCTCGACCTGGCTGAGATCGCTGAAACGTGGCGCCACGGAAGCGTCGTTCGCAGCTGGCTTCTCGACCTGTCTGCCGATGTACTTGCGAAAGACCAACAGCTCACCGGCGTGGAACCGTTCGTTGCCGACTCGGGAGAGGGTCGCTGGACTGCGCTCGAAGGAATTGAACAGGGTATACCAACGCCGGTAATGAGCCTTGCGCTGATGGCTCGCTTTGCCAGTCAGGGGCAACAGGATTTCTCGTCGAAACTGCTCGCGATGATGCGCAATCAGTTCGGCGGCCATGCGATTCGGACCGCGGACAAATAGCGGAAACGGCAGGGGTCAATTGGATCGACTATAATTGGCAATAGAATCGAAACGGCTAAAAGGCAGCAGCTATGATTCCTACACGAGCCGCCATCCTGGCGATGGTTTCGTCACTACTGTTCATCATCGGCTGTTCGCACATGGTCGATGCACCCAACAACGCCGCAGCATCAGACGACGGGACAGCCGAACTGGTTGCACGAGCCGGCGCACCGTTGTTCGAGGGTATGGGCAATCACCATCACGAGATCACGACTGCCGATCCGGATGCCCAGCGCTACTTCGACCAGGGTCTGGTCATCGATTTCGCGTTTAACCATGCGGAGTCCGCCCGCTCGTTCAGAGCGGCACAGCGGCTCGATCCCGGCTGTGCCATGTGCTACTGGGGCGAGGCGCTGGCGCTGGGCCCGAACATTAACGTGACCAGCAACGGCGTCGTCGTCATGTCCGACGACGAACGAATCAAAGCTTACACAGCGATGCAGAAAGCGCTCGAGCTAAAAGATGCCGTCAGCGAGCGCGAACGTGACTACATCGACGCCCTCGCCGTGCGCTACAACGGCGACATCTCTACCCCGCGACAACCGCTCGACCTGGCATACATGAACAGGATGCGCGAACTTCATCGGAAGTATCCCGACGACGACGATGCGGCATCGCTCTTTGCCGAGTCCATGATGAACACGATGCCGTGGGACTACTGGCTCGACCCGGAAAATCCCAAACCGCTAACCGAAGAAGTGCTGGGCGTCCTCGAGACCGTACTTGAGCGCGCGCCCACGCACCCGCTTGCCATTCACTTGTACATTCACGCTGTAGAAGCTTCTTCGAGCCCGGACCGAGCTGAAGAGCCGGCCGACACATTGGCGAATCTTGTCCCCGGCGCCGGACACCTCGTGCACATGCCCGCTCACATCTACTGGCGTGTCGGCCGTTACAACGACGCTTCCGAGGCGAACGTCAGGGCCGCGGCCGTTGACGAAGCCTATATCGCAGCCTGCAACGCCCAGGGTTTTTACCCGGCCGCCTATTACCCGCACAACATCCATTTTCTCTGGGCTGCCTCGAGCATGGAAGGTCGCAGCAAAGTCGCCATCGAAGCCGCAAGAAAAGTCGCGGCGAATGTCAGGCTCGAGATGATTGAAGAGTTCCCCGGCGTTGAGTTCTTCCACACGATTCCGATGCTGGCCTTAACGCAATTTGGACACTGGGACGAAGTGCTGGCAGAACCACAGCCACCGGAAAACCTCGAATTTTCCAACGGCATCTGGCACTACGTCAGGGCGACTGCCTATGCCAAAAAAGGCCAACTCGAAGCAGCGAGAGCCGAACGGGAAAAGCTCGTGCCGCTGAAAGAGGCAACTGACGTCCATTTCCTCGACTCGATTTATTATCCCGCAACAAGCCTCCTGGAGATCGCCGATGAGCTCACCCTCGGTGAAATCGCCATGGCCGAAAACCACTATGATAAGGCCGTTGAGCACTTTCAAAATGCTGTCAGGACACAGGACGAACTCCCATATACGGAGCCGCCGTTCTGGTACTACCCAACCCGGCACACATTAGGCAAAGCCTTGCTCGCCGCAGGGCGGCCAGCCGAAGCCGAGGTGACCTACCGCAAAGACCTGGAGCAATACCCAAGAAACGGTTGGGCCATGTTCGGGCTGATGCAAAGCCTCAAAGCACAGGACAAAGACGCGGCAGAAGCAAGCGAAAAGTTCGCCATACTTTGGGCCGAGGCGGACGTCACTCTCTCCTCATCAACGTTCTAGGAAGGATGAACCCCAGTCGCATCCCGCCCGTCGAGAATGATGCGGACATAGTCGCAACCGGTCGGTGTTTGTCGCGGCCATGGGCCGCTCCTACGTAACGCTAGGCACCAACGACCTCGAGCGCGCGGTGACGCGTTCTATCCGGTTGTTATACCCGCGGTCGTCGTGGGCGTTTACCTGCGCACGCTGATGAAAAAAGCGGAGCAGCAAAACCGGGATTTCACCGCCGCGGAGGCCGAGGACAACTGGATACTGGTGGCGCCACACCTGCTCGCCCTCTGGGTACTGTGTTACATGGCGGTGCTATTACTGACATGGCTGCAAACCGTGCCCAGTGGCGACTTGCCGTTTCTCGGCCGCACCAGTGGTGTATCAACGTCCTTCATTATCTGTGTCTGGACTTTATTGCCGATCGCGCACTCACGCGGCGTTAAACCGCTGTTTTCCTCTGCTATCGAGTCGGGTGTCGCCGCGCTGGCGTCGATCTTCACAATCAAGATATCGATCTATGTCACCAACCTGGTTACGGATGTCATCTGGGAAGTGGCCGCGGCGTTGGTGCCATTCGATATTCCCGAAGCCCTGCAACAGATAATTAATGCCATTATCAATTTTGCGGCCGAAGCGTTTTTCCTGATCGTGCTGCTGGGGTACGCCTGGTCAAGAACACGTCAGCAGTTTACGCGGCTGTGAATAAAACCGCCGTATAAGCTATCTATACGTATGGCGTCCGGGTAGTTCACGGGCAATAATTCATCGCCTGTCGGGAGAACATGGAACTCCCGGATGCCTGTCGCAGTCGATGTATAAACAGTAATTTCGTGCAACGCCGTCTCGGCGGCGACCACAGACCCGGATGACTTGATGAAAAGACTAATCACCGTACTCTCTCTGGCCCTACTCCTTTCAGCTTGCAGCAAAGACGTAGAATCGACTGCAGCCGTGGAAGCCGACGCGCCCTCGAAGATATTCCCTTTGCCGTACCTGATGCGGGACCTCGACAACGGCCTGCGTGTCATCATTGTGCCCACGGATTACCCCGATATCGTGACGCTGCAGATTCCGGTGCAGACCGGATCGCGCAATGAGGTCGAACCCGGCAAGACCGGCTTTGCGCACTTCTTTGAGCACATGATGTTTCGCGGCACGGAAAAATACCCCGCTGACGTTTACGCCGATATTCTGAAGAAAGCCGGCGCTGATCAAAATGCCTACACGACAAACGACTACACGAATTACCACATCACCTTCACGAAAGACGATCTCGAGAAAATGATTGAGCTGGAGGCGGATCGCTTCCAAAACTTAAGCTACAGCAAAGAGGCATTCCAGACCGAAGCGCTGGCGGTCAAAGGCGAGTATCTGAAGAACTTCTCGAACCCGATATCCAAGATGTTCGAACGTCTCGGCGACCTGATGTATTCCGAGCACACCTACAAGCATACGACGATGGGTTTTATCGAGGATATTGAGGCGATGCCGCAACAGCTCGAGTACTCGAAGACATTTTTTGATCGCTGGTATCGTCCGGAAAAAGCCGCGGTGATCCTGGTCGGCGATGTTGAGCCGGAGCAAACCTTTGAACTGGTCGAAAAATACTGGGGTGACTGGGAGCGCGGTGATTACAGCATCGACGTACCGGTCGAGCCGCCGCTGGGTGGCCCGAAATACGAACATATGCAATGGGACAGCCCGACCCAGCCCTGGCTGGTCATGGCGTATCGCGGTCCAGCTTATGATCCCAAGAAAAAGGACATGCCGTCGCTCGATCTGATTTCATCAATCTATTTTTCGAATTCATCGGACTTGTATCGCCAGCTCGTGATTGAAGACCAGTCGGTCGATCAGCTGTTTAGCTATTTTCCGGATTCAAAAGATCCCGGCATGCTGGTGATTGCAGCGCGCCTGACGGATGCCGCTCACGCGGTGGCCGTGCGCGATGCGATCAACGCGACGCTCGTTACAACCCGTACGCAGCTGACTGATGCAAACAAGGTCGAAGAGACCAAGTCGCGGCTTCGCTACGGGTTTACGGCGCAGCTCGATAACTCCGGCAGCATCGGCGCGAATCTTGCGGGTTTTGTGCAGTTCTTCCGTAATCCGGAGACGCTCAACGAGGTCTATGCCACTTACGATACGCTAACAGCAACCGATCTTCGCAATGCCGCAAACAAGTATTTCGTGGATGACTCACGTGTGACGTTTACCTTATCCAGCGACGCATCGGTACCCGGGATCGACGGAATGACATCCGTTGACGAACTCGTCGCAGCGGCGGGCATGGCCGAGGCATCAAAGGCGGATGTTGCCGTAGCACAAGAGGCTGTGCTCTCGGTCGAGAAACCGTCCGAGGCCACGCCGGTATCATTCATCACCCAACCATCGGCAACATCACCGCTGGTCGATGTCGCGTTTCTCGTGCATGTCGGTGCGGGCTTCGACCCGGCTGGCAAAAAGGGTCTGGCCACATTGACGGCGGCCATGTTGACCGACGGTGGTTCGGAGGCGAAGTCGATACAGGAAATCAATACGGCCATGTATCCGATCGCGGCAGGCTTCAACGCGCAGGTCGATAAAGAAATGACGCGCCTGTCGGGCCAGGTACACAAAGACAATCTCGATCTCTGGTATTCACTGGTGCGCGGCCAGCTGCTGTTCCCGGCCTGGTCCGAAAAGGACTTTGAACGCATCAAGACACAGCTCACGAATTCGATTCGCACCGATCTTGTCGGTAACAATGACGAAGAACTGGGCAAGGAAGTCCTGTACGAGTCGATTTACGGCGACGAGCACCCGTACGGCTCGCTGAACCTTGGCCATGTTGCGGACATCGAAGCGTTAACCCTCGATGACGTAAAGGCCTTCTATCGCGAGTACTACACAGTCGCGAACATTACTGTCGGGCTGTCGGGTGGCTACCCGGAATCGTTCCCGACGACGATCAGTGATGATCTGCAGAAACTCGAGCCCGGCGTTAAAGCTGTGCTCGAAGCACCTGCAGCGCCGCTGCTCGAAGGCCGTCAAGCGGTGATCATCGAGAAGGAAACGCCCGCCGTGGCTGTCTCGTTCGGATTCCCTATCGACCTCAAGCGTGGCGACAAGGATTGGGTCGCGTTGTGGTTGGCACGTTCGTATTTTGGCGAACATCGCAGCACAAACTCATATCTGTACCAGCGCATTCGTGAAACGCGCGGCATGAACTACGGTGACTATGCGTACATCGAGTATTTCCCCCAGGGCATGTTCCAGTTTCATCCGGACACCAACCTTGGCCGCCAGCAACAGATTTTCCAGGTCTGGATCCGCCCTGTGCGCAGCAATAATGATGCGCAATTCGCGACGCGAGTGGCGACGTACGAGCTCGAAAAGCTGATCGAGGAAGGCATGTCAGAATCAGACTTTGAGACGACGCGGGCATTCTTAAGCAAGTTTGTCAGTCTTCTAACCGATGGCCAGTCGCGACAACTCGGCTATGCCATGGACAGCCAGTATTACCAGACAGATGAATTCTCCACTTACGTGCGTGACGCCCTCAATGCCCTGACGCTCGACGATGTCAATCGTGTCATTCGTGAAAACCTGGATACGGAGAATATGCAGTACGTGTTCATTGCCAAGGATGCCGAAGATCTGCGGCAACGGCTGGTCTCGGACCAGGCATCGCCCATGACCTACGATGCCGACCTGCCCCAGGAGGTGCTCGATGAAGACAAGTTGATCGACAGCTTGCCGCTTGGGTTCAGCGCCGACACAGTCCGCATCGTGCCGGGCGAGGAAGTATTTGACTGACTTATAAAAGGGGTCAGATTTATTTCTCGAGCCGTCCGCCGCTACTCGTATCGCTTGCCTCGGTGCTCCAGCCAACCATCGACGTGCCGGCCCTGCGGGTCCCTGTGTGTCCAGTGAATAACACCCCCGCGATCGTTTGACTCATACACGCCGTAGAACGCCACGCTATCCCCCGTCGACAAGGAATTCACACGCGGGGCAAGATCGATGTTGTGTGCGACGAGTACTGTCCTACCTGAGCTCAGCCGCAGGATAAATCGCTGGTGACGGCTGCCCTCGTTATCATCCGGCAGCGTTCTCGTCACTACACCGCTTCCCCGCACCTGGCTTCCCGCCCGCCAACTGCTGTCACTCGTCGCTGCTGCAGGACTTTGCGGTGATGTCCCAGTCTCTACTCGACTGTCGATCGCTCGCCATTCCTGATAGCCGTAAGCAATAACGATGACAAGTAGCGGCCAAACTATTTTTTTCATGTCACAAACCCTGGCAAAAGCAATAATGACTTTGCCAGTTACGCGCTGCTGTTGCCAGCGTCGGTGAGCTGGTTGACGTATGCAAGTTCGCACCTAACTCGCAGGCCAGCCACGGAGTAATCGGGTAGAGTTCCCGTATGACTCTCGATACCAACAAGCCCTACGGCACGGGCGACGCATCTTTCCAGGCTGCCGGCGGCGAGGCGGGCATTCGACGCCTCGTGGATGCGTTCTACGATCGCATGGGCAGCGATGCGCGTTTCACCACAATCTATGCCATGCACCCGGCACAGGAAGACGTGACACGCGACAAGCTGGCCCGATTTCTGTGTGGTTGGCTGGGCGGCCCGAAGCTCTACCACGAAAAATACGGTGCCATCGGCATTCCAAGGGTGCATGCACACCTCGCCATTGGCGCAGCGGAGCGCGATCAATGGCTGACCTGCATGGCCGAGTCGGTTGAACTGCAACCGTTCTCTTCTGACTTCAAGAAATACCTGATGGCACAGCTGTTTGTCCCCGCCGAGGCCGTGCGGCGCCGATGTGCCTCAGGCAAGCAATGACGATGAGCTAGTCACAAGCGCGCTTCACCGCCGGGACCACAAATCCAGACTGCTCCGATGTGAACACTGTCCCATCATCGCTCTTGGGCTCACCGTGTGATTGCATAAGCATCAGCCGGTCGAGCCGATACTTGCCGCCCTCCCGGACGAAATAAAAACGCTCAGTCACCGCACCCTGCTCAAAGGTGGAGCTGAAAACCGCTTCGGACGCTGAAGATCCGAGTATCCACCGCGATCCTCCGCCGATCAGCTCGCTGGATTCGAAATGCCCGAAAGTGGACTTCGCGCCAGTTAGTCGCGCGTAAAGATCTTGCAACTCAATCGAACATCTGAATGCAGCGCTGCCGCTTGCGTAAATGGCGTCAATATCACTGGCATTAAATGCTGCATGAAACTTGTCGATTTCCATTAATACATCGTTAGACGGTGGCGAGTAGCCGTCGCAACCGACGACACCAATTGCGGTCAGCAAAACGATCAGAGTTTTCATCGAGCCTCCTTGCCGATCGCTGCCACGTAGGCCTGTTTCCTGAAGCTGCTGCCGAACTTGGTGTACAGCCATATAAAAAACGCAACCACCAGCGCGATGACGACGAGAAAAACCACTCCCACAAACTCGAGCATCCACGAACTCCGGTGCCGCCTGCGGCACATAGTCAGGTAATGGATGTATTTTAAAACGCTTTGGGATCAGCTGCTTAACATTGCTGTCGATTTACACAAGTTTTTGGTGTTTGGTCGGCGCGATCGTGACCTATCGCCCGCAGGCAGCCTTCTTGGTGGTCATCTCCATTGGCGTCATATCTTCCGGAATAATCGCCTGGCATGCTTCGAGAATTTCACGATCCCTTGTCGTCGTTCGCAGGCAAAAACACAGATCGGGTCCGCCATCCGGAACAGGCAACGACTCCCGGCACGCAAAGGTTTTCGTCACTGTTTCTTCCGGTGTCATGGCGTTAACAAGATTGTTGCAGGCCTTCACCCTGGCATTCGACGTCATTGGTTCGTTGACGCAGGTGCAAAAATCCACGTCGGCTGCAGCGGCCGCTTCCGAATTGCCTGTATCTCCGCAGGCTACGATCAATAACGTTGCGAGCATGCACACCAGCGTTCTCATTGGTCTCTCCTTGGCATAAGCATGTGTCCGTCTCCGTGCTACGGGTAGGAACCGGGAACGAGCACCGACTCGTCCGGGTCCGACGGGTTGTAGAAAACCTCCACCTGGCGACCCTCGGGATACCTGGCAATGAGGCGCTGCTTTTCGATAGTCGAAAGGTTGTTCTGGTTAAACTGCGCAGTATCGTTGCGATAGAGATCGCCGTCGACAACGTACTCGTAATTAATCTCAACAGTGTGTTGCATCTTGCGTGATGTACCCACTTTGCGTTGCCTTGTTTCCAGGTTCGAATGGGTGATCAGTCCTTCGGTCGACGGCCATTCGAGACTCAGCTTTGACAGTGTCGTCATGCGATCGACGTATTTGCCGTAGAGATAAACACCGCCCGCGCTGAGCGATATCAGCACCAGTATCGTCACTACATTTTTCATCCCGTTGCTCATGGCGAGTTACCATCCGCAAAGCTGAGTTGGACACGGCGATTCAGAGCTTTGCCCGATTCCGTGTCATTAGGGGCCGCCGGCTCCGCTTCGCCAAAGCCCACGCCTTCCAACCGATCGCTGTCAATGCCGTTGTCGATCAGCCATTGAATAACCGTGTTCGCACGCCGTTCAGACAGGCCCTGGTTGTACTCGAATCCGCCGTCCGCATCCGTATGCCCGGCGATCCGGAAGCGGCGGTCCGGTGCGCGCTTCATCACTTCGAGCACGGCCCGCAGTGTCGATAGCGACGACGGTTTGAACTGCGCTTTGCCTGAGTCGAAGTAAATGCCGTACAGATCGATCGTGCCACTGCTGGCAAGTTCTGCCTCAAGGCTCGTTACGTCTTCACGGCGCAGGTCGAGCTTGATGACGACCGCAACGGAGTCAGCGGGAATGACATCAGCTGAGACGGAACCGTTGGCATAGTCGGCATGCCGGGCTGCGGCCAACGTTCGCCCGATGGGCACATCCTTGAAACTGAATCGACCGGCCGCATCCGTTTCCACCGCATTGCGGCCAACCGTCACACGTGCCTGCGCGATCGGCTCGCCTGTTTTCGCGTCAACAACCTGACCCGTGATGTCGCCAATCTTGATCGCAACCAGCGCCAGCGTCACCGACACCTCCTGGTCCGGTGCGAGCCTCACCGAAGCAGAGGTTGGCTCGTAGCCCGGCGCGCTCGCACTGGCACTCACATTACCCGCCGGTACTTTCTCGGCACGGAAGCGCGCTTCTGCATCCAGTTGCACCGATTGCGTACTGACAGTCGCTTTGGCGTTGTCAATCGGCTTGCCGGTCTCCGAGTCGATGACCTCGCCGACAACACTGCCCCAGGTGATGGCTTGCAAGCGCAGTGTTACGGACTCGGTCGCATCGGCTGCGAGCGATACTGTTTTCGAATCGCTGACGAACAGGCTTTTCGATGCATTCACGCTCTGCTCGCCAGCCGGCACTTTCTGCAATTCGAATTCACCGGCACTATTGGTGCTTGCACTGCGTTGACTGGCGCCGACAGCAACCCCTGCGATCGGCGCACCCGACGTTGCGTCGACAACCACGCCCTTGATCGTGCCCCAGGTAATCGGTGTGAGCGAAAAGTCCGCCGTTGCCGTTCCAGCTGCCGGCAACCGCACGTTTGATTGGCCGGGTTCGAACAGGCGCTGTGTCGCACCGACCGACACATCACCAGCGGCGACATTTTCCAGTTCGTAGCGGCCGTCCGCACCGGTTCGGGTCGACTGGCCGCCAGCTGACACCGTGACTCCGCTCAGTGCCTGTCCGCTGGCAGCATTGCGAACCACGCCTTGCAGCGATCCGGTGGTAATCGGATCCAGTACCAGCCCGACGTCGCGTTCTTTACCGCGCTCCAGTTGCACCTGCTGCTGATCACCGCGGTAACGCAGTAGCTCCGCACTTACCGAGACAGCGCCCGCCGGCACGCGCTCGGCACGGTATTCACCCTGCGCGTTTGTGCGAACCGTCCGGTCACCGATTTTTACCGTGACATTTGCCAGCGGCTGGCCGTTCGCCTTGTTGGTGACGACACCAAAAACGGTGCCGTAGGTAATCGGGATCAACGTAATCTCGAGCCGCGATTCACCCGCCGCTTCCAGCACAGATTCCGATGAACCGGGCTCGAACAGCTGCGCAGATGCATTGGCGACGATACGGCCTGCCGGGACTTCCTCCGCCACCATATTGCCGCTGGCATCGGTCGTTATGCGCCGCGTGCCGATTATCACATCAGCGCCTGCGACTGGCTGCCCCGATGCCTGGTTGCGCACGGTCACGTACACCGTGCCAGTTGTAACCGGTGACAGCTCGAGCCGTTGTTCGATGTCACCGTCGCGCGGCACGTCGATACGCTCCTGCGCATCGTGGTATTTCGCGAACCCGGCGACGATACCCGCTTCACCGGCCGGCACACGTTCAGCAACAAAATTGCCGTCACTATCCGTTGTGACTTTGATGCCGCCGATACGAACGTCAGCACCCGCAAGCGGTTGTTTGCTTGACGCATCCCGTACGCTACCGCGCACGGTTCCCCAGGTAATCGGTTCGAGTTCGATGCGTGCTTCCGCCGACGCCATCGCCTCCAGCCTAACGTCCGTCGATCCTGGTACATACAGCGGCTTGCCCGCCGCCACGCCAACGACGCCCGCTTCGACGTTCTCCAGCGTGAACCGGCCATCGTCACCGGTGCTAACCTGCTCACCGCCAGCCTGCACCGACGCACCCTGCACGGGCCTGCCGGTCGCCTGGTCGACGACGATGCCGACAATCGTGCCAGTCGTAATCGGCTCGAGTTCGAGTGTCGCTTCCGCGGTTTGCAGCGCTTCGAGCAACAGGGCTTTGCTGTCGGCGCGATAGCCGGACTGTGCACCGCTCACCGTGATTTCACCGGCCTCGATTTCCTCGGCGCGGAATTTGCCGTTTGCATCCGTCCTGACGCGCTGGCCGGCAATTTCGATGACGGCGTTTACGATTGGCTCGCTTGTTACCGCGTTAATCGCCGTACCTAGAATCGTGCCGGTCGTAATCGGGTCGAGCAGAAATTCCGTCTCGATCTTCGCTGATACTGCCGACGAGAAAGGTTTCGGCGAACTGCTGTGATAGGCCTCATGGCTGGCCGTAAGCTCCCAGTTTTTTCCCAGGTCGAGTTGCATCAGGAACTGACCGCGTTCCCCGGTGCGTTCCGCTTTCCAGCCGCCCGCCGACACTTTTGCGCCATTGATCGGTTCACCCGTCGTGCGATCACGAACGGTACCAACGACAATCAGCGGCACCTGCAATGACAGTTCGCGCCCTTCAACCGCGAAGTCGCGCTCGACCGAGTCTTCGAACTGAAATACGTCTTGCTTCAGAACATACATTTTTTTGCCGATGACGCCCTGCACCAGCATGCGGACTTTATCGACGGGCAAATCGGTTACGGCGAACCGACCCTCGGTATCGGTTTCGCGGATGTAGCCGCCCGCGACGGTTTTGAGTCTGAATTCGGGTGCACCAGGGATCGGGTCGAACGCCACCGAAACCGGAATGCCCGCAACAGGTTCGCCGGTCGCGGCATCGACGATGCGACCGCGCAAGGTCAGGCTTGGCAGGTCGGGCCGGGGCACAGCATTTGACGCGGCGAGTCGAATATCGACGGGTTGGCCCTGCAAGTCGGCCGGCTTGAGGCTGATGCCGGAGTCGGTCTGGTAGACGAACTTGTGCTTGTAGTTCGGGTGAGTGACGTCCACGCCGGCGCCGTTCTGCGGCATGAGCAGAGAATAACGTCCATCGCTGTCCGTTTGCGTTACGGTTGCGTACGGTGGATGCATGCGAAGTTCTGCACCACTTACGGGTGCACCGGTGTCAGCATCGCTTACGCGACCCCGGATGTACTCGGCGTCGAGTTTCCAGAGACTGCCGTAATCGATTCTGAGAAAGCGCTTGTAGCGATACGGTACGGCGTAGTTTTCACTGTCGCGCGCCGCCCGCCGGGCTGCGCTCTGGGCTTCGATGATGGCGCGCATGAGATCGTTGCGCGTAGTGGGATCGACAGATGCATACACCTTGTCCGCCTCGACTTGCTTCCCGGCTTCGATCAAATCGACGATGCGCTCCTGCGCCTCGGCTGTCGATGCGAAATGCAGCTTGTCGTCGTCTTCGACACGTGGAATGACACGGTCCGGCAAGGAATCGAGTTCATCGTCCAGGCGATCGTATTCGTCCTCGTCGAGGGACGACGGAAAGTCCGGCTGCGCGTTGGAAGGTGCCGTTAATTGCGCCGAAGGGTTAGCCGTCGACGAGCCGTCCTCCGAATCCGCAGCAACTGATTCATTGCCCGCATTGTCATCGCCGCCGCAGGCACCCTGCAACACGAGCATCAGGACAAGTGCCGACAGTCGGTAAGCGTTACTCATCTGCCGCGTCCGTCGTCGTTTTCTTCTCGCCATTAATCGGGTCGAAACTCGTAAGAACGATCTTGCCGTCGCAGGTCCATTCCTTTTTTTGTTGCCACAGCTTGTGCTCGCCTTCCACTTCGACACCGAAAAAGCTAAGCACGATTTTGACAACAGCTTTCAAATCGGTGTTGCCCGACTGGCACGCCTTTTGGGCACTGAGAATACCCGGCTCGTAATTCGTTACGCCGCCGTAATTCAAGCCGATGCTGGGTACAATTGTATTGCCGAAGATCAGCAGGCTCACTTCAGGGACATTTGCCGTAGCCCCGAACCCAACGGTGATTCGTCCGGCGGAGACGGTCTCTTCTTTGCCGCAAAGATTCACTTTCTTCGTTTTAACTTTCGACTGGTTCTTGAGCGAACCTGTTTCAAATGACAATCCGCTTGATGCGGCGTACTGCGCTCGGAAGCAAAACTTGCTGGATCCAAGGTGCACCTGTGGCGTCAGCTTTATCGACGCACCGACTTTGACGGCGACTGGAATAACGCCGATAGGGACTGGAATGATGTACTCGATCGGCAAACTGAGCTCGAAAGATCCCGCAGCATCCTGCAGGCCGGCACCCTCAACCCGAATCTCACCTTCAAGGTCACGAATACGAAAGTCGAACTTTTCGAGGTTGGAATCACGGACATTGATCTGCAGTGCCTGAACAAATCCACTGATGTGCCCGGTAACTTTAACCTTGGCGACAGTGGCTCCAACCTTCTCCCCGGGTGTTGGCGCACCCGACGTTTCCGGGATTCCGGCGGAGTAATCCAGCGACGCGTCGGGGTCGAGGATGTCGTTGGCTGTAACCGGAGTCCTGTTGCTGTGGTCGACACTCTCCGACCGCGTGATGCTTTTCATTTTCGCGCTTGGAGAGATGCTCGCATTGATCTCAATTTCGAGGCGATCAGCACTCTTGGGCTTGAAAGCGACGTCGGCCTTCACTCCCTTGTAATCAAACTTACCCTTGATAGCCCATTCGGTCGCGTCATCCGCTACGGCACTTCGTATCAACTGGAATCTTGGCTGGACCGCAACTGCAACCGGCTGCCTCCAGGCGACACGAGTCTCGAGCTCAATCGTCGCATTGCGAAATGCTTCGGTAAATTTCGCGGGGGTAGTTCGAACGACAATTCCTGCTCCGGACTTGTCAACTGATATGACTCTGCCGAGCGTGTGCTTCGAGAAGACCACAACCTGCCCGGGTGTAAGATTCTCAACGCCCTTAGCATCACTGGAGAATGTCAACTTGCCATCTGTGGCCGACTGCAAGTGCTCCATTGCATCATCATCGATGATTGCAACGCCGTCGGCATACTCGACGTCATATATTTCCTTGAGCGTCGTCTGGTCAGAGAAGCCCGCTGTCGAATCGCTGGCAGGGACTGAGGGCTCCTGGCCGCAGCCGGCTACCACCACAAGCACCAGCAAGTATGATTTTCTCATCGATTCGCCTCCAGACATACGTCTCGCGGCCGTTTTCTGGCCCTCTGCTTCTGTTTACGGATTCAGGCGAAAATTTGGACCAGCGTTCGGAAACGCCGGCGGAACGTCACGGTCGCCTAGCAGCGATCGCGCGCTCAAGCCCGGCCTGCACGGTCGCGGTCGTTGGATGATCTTCGGGCAGGGCGACGTCGGCGACTTCGACCGCGCGGCGGAACAAGGTCTCGGCCTCTTCCGGGTAACCGCCATCGAGCTTCAATGTTGCCAGCCCGTTGAGGATATTGACCGTGTGCGGGTGGCTTGGCCCGGCGGTCGCATCGAAAATTTCCAGCGCGCGAGTGTAGAGCGGTTCGGCCTCTGTCGTTCGTCCCTGGTCATGCAACACGCCGGCAAGCGCATTGAGCGCGACACCGGCCAACTGATGTTGCTCGCCGAGCGCAGCGGTGATGATCTCGAGTCCGTCGGTGATCGTCCGCTCGGCCACCGCGAGGTCACCGGTCATGCGTTGCAACGAACCGATATTCACGGTCATCAGCCCGACTGTCGGGTGATTGTCGCCGAGTGACTGCCGGGATATGTCCAGTGCGCGAGCAGCGTATTGCAATGCTCGCTCGTTATCGCCGAGGCCGCGGTAGAAAACCGCCAGCGAATTCAGTGTGTTCGCTGTTTCCGGGTGTTCTTCGCCGAGCATCGCCTCGTTAATCGCGATAGCCGCGAGATACAGCCGCTCTGCCTCTTCGTTGTCACCCTGCTCCCGCGCGATACCGGCGAGTTCCTTGTAGGTGACCGCGAGATCCGGATGTTCGCCACCGAACAGGCGGGTCCGGAGGACGCGCGCTGCTTCGAACGACGCCTTCGCCGCCGCAAGGTCGCCGTATTGACGCAACATGACGCCAATATCGTGCTGTATCGATGCATAGGCGGTCGTATTTTCCGCCCCGCTCTCCGCCAGCAGCTCTGCAGCCTGGCGCAACAGGTCAAGCCCCCGGTCTGTATCGCCGGTACTGAATTCCAGCGTCCCGAGCCGATACAGGTCCCGCGCGATTTCGGCGGCCGACGCGAGCCGCGTTTGATCATGATTCAGCGCTTCATTGAACGCCTGGCGTGCCGGCTCGAATTGCGCCTGTTCTCGATGGACCTCACCGCGCTCGACCAGCAATTCCGATCGTGCGGTATCCCCCGCATTGGCAAGCATGCCTTCGGCGACATCGAGAAACGTCATGGCTTCAGGATATTCGCCTTTTAGACGGTTCAGGCGTGCAAGTGCGATTAGCGCGTCGACCTGAAGTGCATCGTCGCTCATTGATGCGTAAATGTCGGCCGCCTGCTTCGCGAGCGGCACCGCCTTGTCGTACATCGCGAGTTGTCCGTACGTTCTTGCGAGCAACAACAACATTTCCGCGTGCAGGGCTGGCTGGCCACCCAGTTGTTGGTCGACGCGACTGGCACCGAGGTCAAGCAGCTGTCGTGCTGTCAGCTGTTCACCGAGGCTCTTGTCGGGTCCTGCGAATTCGAACAGGCTGGTGACGAAATCGCGCGTCTGATTTGCTTTGGCCGCCTCAAGGCGAGCGAGTGCCGCAGCCAGTTCCGCTTCCCGAGCCTGCTGCAGTGCGAACGCCGAACTAACGATGAGACCCACAGCAGCGATCGCACCGAGCGGCACACCGACCGGGTGCCGGCCAACGAACTTGCGCATTCGATACGAGAGCGTATCCGACCGCGCGCTGACGGGCAGACCCTCGAGATAACGCACGAGATCGGCACGCATTGCCTCAACGGATGCATAGCGACGCTCCGGTTCGACGCGAAGTGCTTTAAGGACGATGTTTTCAAGGTCGCCGTGTATCGTGCGTTGCAAGCGTCGCCACGACGTGCGTCGTGCGTTGGCAATCGCATCACGTTGGTCCGCCGCAAGTGTTTGCGCAAGACTCGAAAATCCCGGCGCACCCTGTTTACGAATCTTGCGTTCGATGTCGAGTGCTGACCCCGAGTCGCTGACAAAAGGCCGCCTGCCGGCCAGCAATTCAAACAGCAGGCCGCCTAATGCAAACACGTCCACGGCGGTCGTGACTGGGCCGCCGGCAAATTGTTCGGGTGCCGCGTAGTCCGGCGTGAGCGCCCGCAGCGTGGTTTGCGTTCGGCTGGTGTCGTCATCGGAGAGAATCTTGGCGATACCGAAATCGAGGAGTTTCGGCGCGCCACTGGCGTCAACCAGGATGTTGCTCGGTTTTAAATCGCGGTGCACGATCAGGTTGGTATGTGCATAGCCGACTGCCTCACAGACAGAGCAAAACAGCCGAATACGCTCGCGTACGTCGAGGCGTTGCGAGTCGCAGTAAGTTGTGATGGGCTTCCCGTCGACGTATTCCATAGCAAAGAATGGCTGTCCGTCTTCGGTGATGCCGCCGTCGAGTAACACCGCGATGTTTCGGTGTTGCAAGGTTGCGAGAATTTGTCGTTCCTGCAGGAAGCGCGTTTGCCAGTGCTCACTTTGCCGGCTGGGCAGGATCAGCTTGAGTGCAACGGTTTGCTCGAAGTCCTGCTCGGCGCGCTCAGCTCGATACACCGTGGCCATGCCGCCTTCACCCAGGCGCTCGACGATTCGGTACGGCCCAATGCGTTCCGGGGTTGGCTGCTTGACAGGTTTATCAATCGTCATGTCGGCAAGGTGCTGGTCGGCACCGCTGTCGAGTAAATGCCACTGGCTGTCGTCGGCATGCAACATTGCCTCGACACGCTGCCTGACGCCCGGGTCCGTGCAATGCTCGTCAAGATAGCCGCGGTGTTTAGCCGGATCAATGTCGAGAAGCCTGTCGAACAATTGCAGCGCTACGTCGCGCTTGTCACGCCCGGCATTCATTGCCCGCTCATCTCAGCGAACAGGAACGCACGCGACTTGCGCCATGCGCGTTTAACCGTCATTTCAGACACGTCGAGGCAGTCGGCGATTTCCTCGATCGTGCAGCCACCGTAGAACTTGAGCTCGACAACCTGGTGGCCGCGTTCGTCGATTTCATTCAGGCGCGTCATGGCCTCCTCAAGTGCGAGGAGTTGCTCCGGTAACGAGTCCGCCGGTAGACGACCTTCGTCGAGCGGTATACGTACCCAGTCGCCACCGCGCTTGTTGGTCGCTTTCTGCCGCGCGTAATCAATGAGGATATGGCGCATTGCACGCGCGGCTGTCGCGAACAGGTGGTTGCGGCCATCGAGCCGGGCGAGTTTGTCGGCACCGAATAGCCGCAACGAGGCTTCGTTAACCAGGTCTGTGGTGCAAAGTGTCGCGTTGTACTGCGAGCTGAGTTGGCGGTGCGCAAGTTTGCGCAGCATTGGGTAGATGTTTTCGAACAGGTCGTCGTGAGCACTGCTATCGCCGTCCGCAGCGCGTTTGAGAAATCCCGTCAGATTCGTCGGGTCGCCGGCCATCCACCGATCATAACTCCTGTCCGGACTAGCGCCCAGTAAATTGCCCGGGAGCGGTGTAGCGTGCCCTGGAAACCATCTCATGCGTCGCACTCACCGACGGATCGCGCGGCAGGTATACGATGTCGATCGGCCGCCCTTCACGGAAACTGTCGAACTCAGTGGCCGACACGCGAAACTCCTTACTATGCTCGGCCCCGTCGCGAGCAGTGAATGCATAGGTCACGAAGTACTCGAACTGCGCGCGGGACATGCGACGTTTCTCCGTAGCCGTGATGTGGGCCGTTGCTGACACTCCTTCCTGCAGCAATGCGGACATTTCGCCGGCAGCTGCCACAAGCTTGCGTTTCACAGCGCGTATGGCAAACCAGATTCCGCCGAAGATGACGCCGATTACGACAGCTGCGTATAGCAGGGTCATTGCGAGCACCCATGCCATTTGTCGGGATCGGTGTCGTCACAGTCATTGCCAACGGGTGACAGCCAGTTGAAGTTGCCATCGCTGTCAGTGTGATCATTTGTTTGAGCGCAGACGAGCAGCGACTCCCCAGGGTCGCCGTGCCGATCACTATCACGATCGAGGAACTTCAAGCCGGCAACACCTTCATCTACGCTCCCGTCACAGTCGTCATCAATGTGATTGCACGTCTCAATCGCACCGGGATGCGTACCGTAGTGATCGTCATTGCAGTCGGTACCGCAGTTGTCACCATTGCAGAAAAATGCAGACACAAAACCATCACCGTCGCCGTCATAACCAAACGTAGTCGGATCACAATCCTCATCAACAAGGTTGCCGAGTTCGGTGTTGCCAGGATATCGATCAGGGTTGTTGTCATCACAATCATCGCCGCCACATTCTACTGCCCACGCACCATCTCCGTCGGCGTCCTCAATGTTACAATCTCGCTCCGCGCGCTGACTTTCGGCTGACGCGAGGGTATGTGCTTGTGCCTGCGCGGTTTGAATAAAATGTAGCTGCGAAGCGGCTTCTTCCTCGGCGCGACGCCTGCGTTCGACTTCGTCATTGAATAACTGCTCTCGCAGCCGCTGTTGGTCCGGATTTGCGTGAGCGACAACTTCGTCGCCGGGCGTATCGATGTCCACGGTGCCACCGAGGTCAATTCCACGGCCGGCGTTCCGCTCCCGGCTCGGGTCGCTAGCGACACCAGTTGTCGCCCCTCCCTCTCCGCTCGGCGTTTCGGTTTCCGGGAAAGTCATCGCAGGCAGGTTGTCGAGGAAGACAGGACCCGACAGCAGACGCTCAAGAGTGGCAACACGCTGTTCGCCGAGTTGCTCGATGAGTGCCTCAGTCGCGGCCATCTGGGCAGCGCGTTTCAGTGAATAATCTTCTCTGAGTGCACGCGACTCCGACTCGTACCACGCGCGCTGCTCGGCGCGCGCTTTCGCGCTTTCAGCCTGAACGCGACTGTACTCGGCGTTTCGCTCACCACCCTGCACGCCTTGCTCCGACAGTGACTTATGGGCAGCAGAATTTTCTTCAAATATTGTCCGCGTGCGCTTCGAATTCTCCGCACTCAGGGCAGCGAGCGCGTCGCGGTAAGCTTTGTCAATGGCGGCCAGCTTATCCGCATTGCTGCGCCACGCTGCGCGCGACTGCTCAGCGAAGTAGATATTCGCCTCGAACTGGTCCGCGAGCTGGCCATCTGCTGCCGGGTCGTCTTGTGCGAACACAGGCGCTGCGCAGACCGTTAATGCGGTCATCAACGCGAGGAGATACTTGCCAGGGGCTGTTTGTGATTTCTGCAGCTTAAACATTTTTACTCCTGTTGCGATCGGCCTTCAGTCGTTGATTACAAGAAACGCAGGTTCACCGCCTGGTGACCAGCGGTGGTCAATTCGTTTTACGTGCCCATGGACTTCGCCTTCACCGCGCATGTAACGGTTCGTTGCGGGTATGTAAAACCCATGCACGGCGAAAATTACATCGGTTGCGAAACGGCCGCCGTTATCTCGCGAATACGCGTTACTTCTAAAAACGTTCACCTTGCCGTCCTGAAACTGGAAATCCTGAAAAGGGTTCGAAGGCGAGTGCGCGAAGATCACTATCTCGCGGGACTTCCCGGCGGCACTCCCGAGCGAACCACTGGTATAGGTGCACCATCCCGGTGCGGGATGCCCGGCGCTGTTGCTTTCTGCGGCAACTTCGAGCCGAGCTCGCAAACGCAGCATCCACGAGACTTGCCACTGCTGCGCGGATTCATCCATCGACGCACCCGGCGGGATCCAACCAGCATCCCACGCGAAAGGGGCGATCCAGTTCACCTCGACGTCGCCACGAACATTGCATGTCAGGTCGGCCGAACCAAAGCTCTGGGTTTGCGCTTCGCGAGCGGCTTCGGTCGCGCCCGGCCTGGTATCAGGCAACGGCGAACCCGGTGTAACCGGTGGCAAATCGGATCGTACCGGGCTGCCGGCGACCGGTCCGTTCGTTGTGCTGCCCGCACCGGAACCGGATTCCGGGTCCGGCGTCTTATCCGGCTCATCAACTACGACAACACCTGTATTGATGTCGCCTGCCATTCGTACAAAGTCGCGAATCAGGAATATCTGGCCATCCGACAGGGCTTGTATCGCGTCGATGCCCGGCATGCTACCCGGTCCGTTTCGAACGCGGTCCAGAAAGTAGGCCGCATCGTCAACAACGACAGCTTCATATAGATCGTAGCGAGATTCTCGCGTACCCGGTCGCGATCCATGGCAAAGATCGCAGTGTTCGAAGTACAGCTCTTCGCCGGTCGCATCGGATTTGCTGACCTGGCCTGGCTGTTCGCCAGGCTGTCCATCCTCGTCTTCGGGGAATGTGAGCACACCGGGTTTGATCGGACTGTTCAGGAGCCGTGCCAGGGTGGTCGAACGCTGCTCCTTGATGAGCGCAAGCTGCTCCTCGGCAGACTCGAACTGCGCTGCTCGCTGGTTGGCGTGGTCTTCATTAATCTTCGACCGGGACTCCTGCAGCCAGACCTGGAGATCGGCACGCGCGCTCGAGGTTTCCGTCTGGATTCGCTTGTATTCAGCGGCGTGCGCGTCACCGCGCAAACCCTTGCCGGAAAGCTCTTGGTGCGCTGCAGAGTTCTCGGCCAGGATCGCTTGTAGCCGCGTGGCATTTTCGGCGCTTAGCGCGGCGACCGCATCGGACATTTCCTTGTCGATGGCCATGAGCTTCTCAGCATTGTCCCGCCAGACGGCTTTTTCCTGCTCCGCGTAGTATTGGTATGCGTCGTGGCTGGTCGTTGGGCTGCTTTCATCCGGCGCAGCATCCTGTGCGGCACAAATGTTGACCGCAATTAGAAATAAAGCAATGACAGTCTGTAAACGCAGCATCATGCGAGTGTCTCCGGCAGGCAAAAAGCTCCCGATTACACTGTTATACGGCTACCCGGCCCGGATCGGACCATGGCGGATGCACTCCGCGATACGATCTGCGCAAGCTGGCGTTGTATTGCAGTGTTAAACTGCGCCTCAAGCTGACCGTTAGAACGGAAAAACGTGGCAGACCAACAAGGCAACGTCCAATACGACAAGTGGAACCGCTATCTGCGCCTGGCATTCGCCGTTGCATTTCTCCTGATTCTGGGTTCTTGTGTCAGCAAGATTGACGGCGTCGGTGGCGGCCATGACAGCAATCAAAAAGCAGTCATGATCTTTTTCTTTCACCTGTTTCTTATTGTCCCGTGCCTGTTTGGATTGTTCGTTTATGCGCAGCTAAAGCTGGAACGATTTTTCCTGAGCAAGGCGACAATCGAGCAAATGGACCAGGCCCATATGGAACACGCCCGTGCTGAAATGAAGGGCATTTTGGGTCCTTTGTCTGCCTTGTTTAGCCGCAACACCACGAAGAAAGACGAATAGCCGATTGGCTGCTTTAAATACCTCGTAGAAGATTCGCTTTTTGATCAATACCGCCGAGAAAACTCAGGACGTCATCACGTGAAAATATGGGTCGATGCAGACGCCTGCCCGGTGGTTGCCAAGGAGATTTTATTCCGCGCCGCTGAACGGACCGGGGTGCAATTAACATTGGTAGCGAACCAGGCCCTAAACACACCTTCGTCGCCAAACATAAAAGCCTTGCAGGTGATGCGCGGATTCGACGTCGCAGACGATGAAATCGTCAAACGGCTGGAAGCCGGTGACCTCGTCATTACGAGTGACATTCCACTCGCCGCGGAAGTGATCGAGAAAGGCGGCCACGCATTGAGCCCGCGAGGCGAGATGCACACAACCGAAAACATTGGTGCCCGGCTCAACATGCGTGACTTTCTCGACACGATGCGATCTAGCGGCGTGGACACCGGTGGCGGCCCCGCTGCATTCAGTCAACGCGACAAACAGGAATTTGCGAACAGCCTGGATCGCTTTCTGACAAAGCATGGACAAAGCCTCTAGCGCTTGGAGTTCTTGCTCTACAATCTAGACTGACCCGACATACGAACAGACCAGGAAATCTCGATGAACTCCACAACACAGCTTTCCGGCAACCTGCGAAAAATGCAGACCCAGCTTGACGATGTCGCACGTTATACGCTGGAGCTTGATGGCACACCCGTAGACATGAATGCGAAGATCGGCGAAACCATCAAGCTGAGTTTTGACGGCACCATCAACTGTATTGCCTGCGACCGTCTTACGAAAAAGTCTTTCGGCGGTGGTTTTTGCTACCCGTGTTTTCGCAATGCACCTGAGGCCAGTGAATGCATCATCCGCCCGGAGCTTTGCCGGGCACACGAAGGCGAGGCGCGAGACATGGCCTGGGCCGAGGCACATTGCCTGACCGAGCAGATCGTCTATCTCGCACGAAGCTCTGCGATCAAGGTTGGCATAACGCGAGCCACGCAAATGCCCACTCGCTGGATCGATCAGGGTGCCAGCGATGCTATTGTTTTTGCACGTGTCCCGAATCGCTACACGGCGGGTCTTGTTGAAGTCGCCATGAAAGAACACCTGACCGATCGAACGAACTGGCAACGCATGTTGAAAAACGAGGTGACCGACGCCGACCTGGTCGCCACCAAGGCGTCATTGCTCGATACGCTTGACCCGGACCTGCGCCAGTATATCGACAGCGATGACACCGTTTGCTCGATCAACTATCCCGTCGATCGCTACCCCGAGAAAGTAAAGAGCGTTGGTTTTGACAAGCACGCGGAGATAGAAGGATGCCTCGCCGGCATTAAAGGTCAGTACCTGATATTCGATGACAACCGCGTGCTAAACATCCGCAAGCACAACGGCTATCGCATCACCATGCTGTAACGCAGTGCTAGTAAAACAAGTTTCCGACGGCGGCATTCCAGTCCATGCGCTCGCCCGCATACCACTTCGCAGTACAGGACTCGCTGTCAATAAGCCCTTCCATAAATTCGCGATTCATCCATTGCTGGACATCGTCGTTTGCCGCCATGCCAGGCATTGGTGGCGCTTGCTCTAACGGCTGACTGCGTTTATCCCGGAAACGTATATTTCCGTCCTGCGTCTTCTCGCAAACGAAGCCACCCTCGTGAACCAGGTGGTGATGATGACGGCAAAGCAAGACGAGGTTGTCCAAGCTCGTTTCACCGCCGTCGGCCCAGTGTTTTATATGGTGACCATCGACCAATCGGGTGTGGGTACAGCCCGGAAAGCGACAACCCTTGTCTCTTACGCGTAATGCGCGGCGCATTGGCGGTGGAATTGTGCGTGATTTACGGCCAATTGAGAGCGGTTCGCCGTTGTCATCCTCGCTGATCACAACAATTGCACTGTCACAGGCAACTCGGCGAGACGTTACCGCGGTAACGTGGGGGCCGTCTTCAAGATTTGATTCGTCTCCGTCAACATGGATCACAACCTGGTAGCGATCGGCCGTCGAGCCCGACGACTCATTGTTGTTCATGTAGGTCTCGGCGACCTCGGCAAGCGCATCCGCGCGACGGACGGCGATAGGAGTGGGCTCGTCGGACGTTTGCTCCAAAGGTGCTTCGTCCACGGGAACGTCAGCCTCGGCAAAATCCTTATCCATCGCCATTTCCAGTGCCTTGACAACCAACGCGCCCTGCTCGGCTGGCAGTCGTGCTTTGATAACCAGGCAACCGTCGTGATCGTAGTAGTGCGTTACCTCTCGATTGTTGTATTGCTCGTTGGCGATGCGTGTCATCGCTCTTACTTTCGAGTAGCTCAATGTTCCGTTGGCCATTGCCTGGTTGATCTTCGGCAGTTTTGCCAACGCGTGGGCAACACGGACTTTTTCTCTCGCGGCATTCATGCCGATGCCACATTTGAAATTCAGCCAGTGAGCGCACGAGCACAGGCCCAAATCGGCCCAGTATTCGTTTTCGTCGAACTGCCGAATCAGGGTCAGGAGGCGGGCTTCGGCAGCGTAGAGATAGCTGCAAAGCTCGGTGATTTCAGCGCCGAGCTGCTCAGCCTCTGACGGGCCGGATTCGGCAGGGTTTTCGAAGCTTTGGCTGGCTGCGGACACGGTTCCCTCCGGTCATTTTTTGTATACTGTGAATGCATACAGTATAACCGTAAGCAGCTGATATTGCGATGGAATATCCGATTAGGAGCGAAATATTTGCCCGGTATATGGCGATCTCCGCGGGCTGAAATCGCTCACTGTTCTCGCGGCGGCAGCCCGGTGTGCTGCGACAGCACCTTGCCTTTGCGAATGCGTTTCTCGTGCGCCTTCGCTGTGTTCTTGCGTCGTGCCGAACCCTTCGACTCGCTGCTGCGCGGCTGCGTTGCTGGCACCAGTTTTTCCTTGCCGGGCCCGATCAGGTGAGCGAGCTTCATGTCTCGTAGCGCTGCGCGAATCATCGGCCAGTTCTTCGGATCGTGATAGCGCAGCAGTGCCTTGTGCAATCGGCGTTTCTCCGGGCTCTTGACGATATCCACGTTGTCGCTCTTGTAACCCACCTTGCGCAGCGGGTTTTTTCCGGAGTGATACATTGCCGTCGCGGTCGCCATCGGTGATGGGTAAAACGCCTGCACCTGGTCGGCGCGGAAATTGTTCTTCTTCAGCCACAGCGCCAGGTTGATCATGTCTTCGTCGGTCGTGCCCGGGTGCGCAGCAATAAAATACGGGATCAGGTACTGCTCTTTACCGGCTTCCTTCGAAAATCGTTCAAACAGTTCTTTGAACTCATCATACGCACCGATGCCGGGCTTCATCATCTTGTCGAGCGGACCGTCTTCCGTGTGCTCCGGCGCAATCTTTAGGTAGCCACCGACATGATGTGTCACCAGCTCCTTGACGTACTCGGGATCCTTGACGGCCAGGTCGTAGCGCAGGCCGGAGGCGATCAGCACTTTTTTCACACCCGGCAAGGCGCGCGTCTTGCGGTAGAGGGCTGTCAACGAAGAATGATCGGTATTGAGGTTCTTGCAAACGTCCGGAAAGACACAACTCGGCAAACGGCACGCCGCTTCGATCTTGCGACTCTTGCACGCGAGCCGGTACATGTTTGCCGTGGGTCCACCAAGATCGGAGATGACGCCGGTAAAGCCCGGCACCGTATCGCGAATTTTTTCGACCTCTTCGAGAATAGACTCTTCGGAACGATTCTGGATGATGCGGCCTTCGTGCTCCGTGATCGAACAAAAGGTACAGCCGCCAAAACAGCCACGCATGATGTTCACCGAGAAACGAATCATCTCATAAGCCGGGATGCGTGCATCGCCGTACGCCGTGTGCGGCACACGCGTAAACGGCATACCGAACACGTAATCCATTTCCGCGGTACTCAACGGCAACGCTGGCGGATTCAGCCACAGGTCGCGATCGCCATGTGCCTGCACCAGCGCCCGCGCATTGCCGGGATTGGTCTCGAGGTGCAGCACACGATTCGCATGTGCATACAAGACGGCATCGTTGCGCACTTTTTCGAAAGACGGCAGGCGGATGACAGTGCGGCCGCGATTGCGGCGTGCATCGGGTACGAATCGCAACACCTTGTCGTCGCTCTTCGGGCCTTCTTCCTGTTGCGTCGCACAGGCCTGGCTTTCCTGGGTATTCACGTAGGGGCTGACAATCTGGTCGACGCGGCCGGGTCTGTCGATGCGTGTCGAGTCGATTTCCCACCAGCCCTCCGGCTTGTCCTGACGGATGAATGCCGTGCCGCGCACATCGGTGATGTCGGCAAGCGGTTCGCCGCGTGCGATGCGATGCGATAACTCGACGATGGCGCGTTCTGCATTGCCGTAGACAAGTATGTCGGCGCTGGCGTCGAGCAGAATCGAATGACGCACGCTGTCCTGCCAGTAATCGAAATGCGCAATGCGGCGCAACGATGCTTCGATGCCGCCGAGCACGACCGGCACATCCTTGTACGCTTCTTTGCAGCGCTGCGAATACACCAGCGAACAGCGATCCGGGCGCTTGCCGCCGACGCCGCCCGGCGTGTAGGCGTCATCATTGCGGACTTTCTTGTCCGCCGTGTAGCGGTTGATCATCGAGTCCATGTTGCCGGCTGCAACGCCGAAATACAGGTTCGGCTTGCCGAGCTGTTCGAAGGCGTCCTTCGAGCGCCAGTCCGGCTGCGCGATAATGCCAACGCGAAACCCGTTTGCCTCCAGCAGGCGGCCAATAATCGCCATGCCGAAGGACGGGTGATCGACGTAGGCGTCGCCGGTGACGATGATGATGTCGCAGGAATCCCAGCCGAGCGCATCCATTTCCGCCCGCGACATCGGCAACTCTGGCGCAGTGCCAAAGCATTCAGCCCAGTACTTGTTGTGGCTGTAGAGTGGTGTGGCGGTTGCGGGCATCGGTCAGTATCGGGCGATATGGCCGCCTATGATACCCGCTATTTCAAGCGAGATTGGCGAAATCCGAGCCGGCTGGCTTCTGGTACAGGCGCAGACCG
>CAXBJV010000042.1:0-32797 GCA_963976215.1 uncultured Woeseiaceae bacterium
CGAGCCATCGATCGGCCTGCACCAGCGCGACAATCAGCGCTTGCTCAGCACACTCATCCATTTGCGTGACATTGGCAACACGGTCATCGTCGTCGAACACGACGAAGAAGCCATTCTTGCCGCGGATCATGTGGTCGACCTGGGCCCGGGCGCAGGCGTGCACGGCGGCAAGGTTGTTGCGGCAGGCACGCCCGCCGAGATCCAGAAAAATCCCGAGTCGCTAACCGGCCAGTACCTGTCCGGGGCGCGGTCAATCGCGTTGCCGGAATCGCGCACGGCGAATGACCCGAAGCGGCAGCTCCGAATCATTGGTGCCGGCGGCAACAATCTGCAGAATGTCGAGGCTTCGATTCCCGTTGGACTAATGACCTGCATCACTGGCGTGTCCGGCTCCGGCAAGTCAACGCTGGTGAATGACACTTTGTACAAGGCCACAGCAGACCTTTTGAATCGTTCGAGCCGCAACCCGGCACCGCACAAGGCCATCAAGGGGCTCGACAATATCGACCGCGTCATCGATATCAGTCAGAGTCCAATCGGACGTACACCGCGCTCCAATCCAGCCACCTACAGCGGCCTGTTCACGCCAATCCGCGAGCTCTTCGCAGGCACCCAGGAAGCACGCTCGCGCGGCTATATGCCAGGGCGGTTCAGCTTCAACGTAAAAGGCGGTCGCTGCGAGCCTTGTCAGGGCGACGGCGTCATTAAAGTCGAAATGCACTTTCTGCCTGACGTGTATGTGCCCTGCGATACCTGCCGCGGCCAGCGCTATAACCGCGAGACACTGGAAATTCGCTACAAGGGCAAAAACATTCACGAAGTCCTCGACATGACTGTCGAAGATGCCGCTGAGTTCTTCCAGAACGTGCCGGTGGTCGCGAAAAAGCTGACGACGTTAAAAGATGTCGGCCTCAGCTATGTTCGCCTGGGTCAAAACGCAACCACACTTTCTGGCGGTGAGGCACAACGAGTCAAGCTGGCGAAAGAACTGTCAAAGCGCGATACCGGCAGCACGCTATACATTCTGGACGAACCAACAACCGGTCTGCACTTCTACGATATCGAACACCTGCTGCATGTCCTGCATCGCTTGCGAGACCGCGGTAATACCGTGGTCGTGATTGAACACAATCTCGATGTCATCAAGACCGCAGACTGGGTCATTGACCTCGGCCCCGAAGGCGGCGACGGCGGCGGCCAGATCGTCGCAACCGGAACACCTGAAGAGGTTGCGGCGACCAGCGGCTCATTTACCGGCGAGTTCCTTAAACCGCTGGTCGAAAGCGACAGCAAATCGCGTCGCGGCGTCGCGGTCGGTGCGTAAATAGAGCGACGGTTCGATTAGTTCAAGCTCCATTAGCAGGAAGCGGCCGTCGCTTCCGCGTACCCAGTCGCCGCGGCCGTATAGCGGCAACGGCTGGATTCGCGCAAACACCTCGTTCGCAATCCGCAGTAAAGTTTCGGGCGGTGTGCACGCATTGATCGCAGCGCCATGTTCTTCCTGCACCCGGAAGTCACCCGCTTCGGGCGTTTTGAGAATTGCGTGACTGTACTCGCCATTAAAAAAGAACAATGAGTACTCGCCCTCGGTTTGAATATTGTCGATAAACGGTTGTACGAAAAATCGTTGCGACTTGAATACCCTTGCCAGGTGCTCGACAAGCGCATCGTCAACTGGATTGTTCAGCACAAACGTGTCCTGGGCATTGGCGCCGATCGTCGGCTTGATTACAACTGTGTCGCACGCGTGCGCAGTAAAAAAGCCCGGCACGGCGGCTGCATCGAAAAATTCGTACCAACTGCTCGGCACGATGTCGCCGCCGCCCGCAGCGACATCGCGCAAGTAGGTTTTTTCGAGGTTCCATTCGACGGTGGATTTGTCATTGAACAGTATGGCTGCCGAAGCATCGATACGTTCCAGCACGGCGCGGAA
This sequence comes from uncultured Woeseiaceae bacterium, assembly GCA_963976215.1. Lineage (GTDB taxonomy): Bacteria > Pseudomonadota > Gammaproteobacteria > Steroidobacterales > Woeseiaceae > UBA1847. The sequence continues at coordinate 1,934 of CAXBJV010000042.1, forward strand.
CTCGTCACAGTGCTGTGGATAATCCCAGGGGGCACAGATATACACCGCAGCAAATTGATTCCAGTCCGGATTCGAGCGCCAGGCCACGGTTTCCACCCGCCAGCCCAATGACCGCATGGGCGCGAAACTCAAATGATAATCTGTAACGTAGTCGCCCTCGTCCTGCATAGTCAGGTATGCGACTTTTTTCCCTGGCACCGCTTTCCCGCTAGTCGCCAAAACTGCCGGTACGCAAAAACGTCGTCGTCAAATCGATAACTCGACGCATGCGCATCATGAATGCATGCGAATGATGCACAACAATAAAGTCATCCATGCCTTCCACTTTCGTGTCTTCGACCGAGACTCTGCCATCGTCGGGATTTTCGAGTACGGCCGACGTGATCGGATCAATTGTCCGGTCGCCTGCAATGACACCAAGCTCGAAATTGACAGGTCCCAGCGCCAACGGAACGCTGTCCTCCCCTTTGCCCAACTGTTGCCCGACGGGCCCGTTAATCAGGTCGAACCCCGGCACACCCTCCAGTTCGTCAGCCGCCGCACTGCCCTGGTTCGGTGGCCCCAGCATCACGACACGACCCAACTCGTCAATGTTGTGCTCGCTAAGGTACTGGCGCACGAGGATGCCGCCGAGCGAGTGCGTGACGAAATGAATTTTCGCGAGGTCGTCGTGCGCTCGGCATTTTTCAAGACCTTCGCCGACGGCGATCAGGGCGAGTTCCGCAATTTCGTGATCGCGGGACGGATAGTCGATGTTCGCGGTCACATAACCGTCTTCGTCCAGTGCTTCCTGCATCGGATTCATCGACAGCGACGAACGTGCCAGGCCGTGCAGCAACACGACGCATTCATGCGCGAACGTGGTCGAGCTGAATGTGAGCAGCGCCAGTAGTGCGAGAAACCTAGGCACTTAAACCCTGCAATTGCCTGTCGTGAAATTTGGCGAGCAAAGCGAGCGCAACTATTGCACCGAGCAACGCCAGTGCCATATCCGATTGGGTGTCCCAGACATAACCCTGGGTGCCAAGAAACGACTCGGCTGCTTCATCTGACAGCAGCGCCACCCACCACTCGATGAGTTCGTAAAACGCACTGAATCCGAGGCAAAAACTGACGATGAAGAAGTTGCGCCACGCCGCCGAATTAAATACATCGAGCCGAATGACAAGCTCGCGCGCAATCATTGCCGGAACAAAGCCCTGGACGAAATGACCGAGCTTGTCATAGTTGTTGCGGTTTCCCCCCGTGGCGTCACGCACCCAGTCTCCAAGCGGCACTTCGGCGTACGTGTAGTGGCCGCCGACCATCAGGATGATGCAGTGTATGAGAATCAAAACGTAGACGAGCGTCGTTAGCGGAAATCGCTCGCGCGTAAACCACAGGATCGCTGCGCCCGCGACGGCAGGAAATACCTCGAGCCCCCAGGTCGGCAAATCTTTCGGCGCGATGCCCGACCAGACCAGAACAACGAGAAAAATCACTATCCAAATCAACCGCATACGAAAGTTCTCCTAGTAATGAGGCGGACGCTCATCGTCACCGTCGGGCGACGGCAGACCGTCACTGACCGACTGTACCCGCTGAATCAGCGACTTGCACAATGCTTCGAGCTGCATGATCTTTGCCTGCTGCTCTGTCACCACGTCATTGAGCTGGTTGAGTAGTTGGTCCTGGTGTGCCAGCCGGGTTTCCAGGTCTATGAATCGGTCTTCGCTCATGCACACCCCTCGTAAATCGTCTGCAATTATTTTCGCATCTCGTGAAGCATTTATCCTAGGATACACGCCTTGGTCCCCGAGAACGCTTCATGTCACTACTTCGATTCGAGGAAATCAGGCTTGAATTTGGCGAGCAGGTCATCCTGCGTGACGCCGAGTTTTCGATCGAACCGGGCGAACGAGTCTGCCTGATCGGCCGCAACGGCGCGGGAAAATCCACAACTTTGAAACTGATCATGGGTGAGATTGAACCGGACCAGGGGGCGGTGATTCCCAGGACCGGACTGATCGTCAGTCAATTGCGCCAGAATCTACCCGACGCAATGGAGTTACCGGTACGGGACGTAATCCGCTCGGGGCTGAAATCTATCGACACGCTGCTGCAACGCTACCAATCCATGTCCAAGCAGAAACTCGACAAGCACGGACTGGCTGAACTCGAAAAGCTGCATGCGCATATCGATGCGGTTGACGGGTGGCATATCGAGCAACGTGTTGAAGCAACGATGACCGACCTGCACCTGCCGGCTGACAAAAAAATGAGCGAATTGTCTGGTGGCTGGCGCCGCCGTGTTGCACTCGCTCGTGCGCTGGTGCAGAAACCGGACCTGCTGTTGCTCGATGAGCCCACCAATCATCTCGACATAGCCACAATCAAGTGGCTTGAAGACCGAATCTACGCGTATCCAGGTGCGGTGCTATTCATCACTCATGACCGCGCCTTCCTGCAAAGAATCGCGACACGAATCGTTGAAATCGATCGCGGCAAACTAAGCAGCTGGCCCGGGGACTACGACAATTTCCTGCGCCGCAAGGAAAAGGCGCTGGAAGACGAAGCCGTCGCAAATGCCCGCTTCGACAAGAAGCTGGGGCAGGAAGAAGTCTGGGTTCGGCAGGGCATCAAGGCGCGCCGAACGCGCAACGAAGGTCGCGTGCGTTCACTCGAAAAAATGCGCAAGGAATTCGCCGCCCGCATCAAGAAAGAAAACACTGCGCGCATGCATATTGAAGAGGCGGACCAGTCGGGGCGCAAGGTCATCCGCGCCAGGAATATCGCCTACGCGTACGGGGAACAGAAAATCATCGACGACTTTTCGATCAAAATCATGCGCGGCGACCGGATTGGCCTCATCGGCAATAATGGCGTTGGCAAGACCACCCTCTTACGCCTGCTCCTCGGCGACCTCGAGCCGCAAGCCGGTACGATCAAGCACGGCACCAACCTCGAGATCGGCTATTTTGACCAATTACGACAAACACTCGACCTGAAAAAATCGGTCGCCTACAACGTCGGCGAAGGCCGGACCTATATCAACCTCGACGGCAAGGACCGACATATCGTCGGCTACCTGAAGGGCTTTTTGTTCAGCCCAAAACGATCCATGACACCGGTCGAATCGCTGTCCGGCGGTGAGCGCAATCGCGTGATTCTCGCGAAACTGTTTACCCGGCCCGCAAACCTGCTGGTACTGGACGAACCGACCAATGATCTCGACATCGAAACTCTGGAGGTGCTGGAGCAAAAGCTTTGTGACTACACCGGCACACTGATTGTGGTCAGTCACGATCGCGAGTTCCTCGACAATGTCGTGACCAGCACAATTGTGTTCGAAAATGACGGCCAAACCCGCGAATACGTCGGCGGCTACAGCGATTGGCTGCAGCAAGGACACTCGCTTGCGGAGAATGATTCGCCCGACGAAATCGCAGCCAGGAAACGCGCTGCCACTGCGCGCCGCAAAAACAAGACGAACAAAAAACTCAGCGACAACGAACAACGCGAACTGGACAAACTACCGAATGACATCGAAGCCCAGGAAGCGAAAGTTGGCGCTCTTCAGGCGAGCATTTCTGATCCTGATTTTTATTCGCAGGACGAAACTCAGGTGCAAACATCGCTGCGGGAATTGAAATCGGCCGAAGAACGACTTGATGCGCTCGTACAGCGCTGGTCGGAACTCGAAACCCGCCAGCAAGAACTGCAGTCGACCTAGTCCTTCAGTGTCAGGCGCAAGACAGCGTAGCCGACAATCCCCGACAGTAGCGAGCCAAGAATAATACCGAGTCGCTCATCAAAAATGACCTGCGTATCCAGAGGCGTATTCTCGAATGCAAGAGACCCAACAAACAGACTCATTGTAAAGCCGACACCACATAAAATACCGGCACCGTACAGCGACCCCCAGCTCGCACCGTCGGGAAGGCGGGCCAGGCCAGTCTTGATCGCAATAAAACACATCGCAAAAATTCCAAGTTGCTTGCCAATGAACAGCCCGGCCGCAATTCCCAGCGGTACCGGGTGCAACAGGTCGCCGAAACTGACACCCTCCAGGCTGATGCCGGCATTGACGAAAGCGAACAATGGCAGCACACCGTAAGCGACCACTGAATGCAGATCGTGTTCAAGCTCTTTGAGTGGAGAACTCCCTGGGTCATCCTTGTCGCGCATCGGAATGAACGCTGCCAAAGCAACACCTGCAAGGGTCGCGTGGACACCAGACTTAAGCACTGCTATCCACATGATTATGCCGACAAGGACATAGCTCGAGACTGACGCTACGCCACGCCAGTTCAGGTACCCAAGCACGCACAAACACGCTATCGCGAATACAAGTGCCGAAGTCGACAAGTCGCTGGAATAAAAAATTGCAATAATGACGATGGCGCCGAGGTCGTCAAATATTGCCAGCGACACCAGGAACACCTTTAACGAGACCGGAACACGGCTGCCGAGCAGCGTCAGTATGCCAAGTGCAAAGGCGATGTCTGTTGCCGCCGGGATAGCCCAGCCCTGCATACCCACGGTATTGCCGGCATTGATCCAGACGAAGATCGCCACCGGCAGGACAATGCCGCCTATTGCACCTGCCGCCGGCAGCATAACGTTGGCTGGCCGTGATAACTCGCCATCGACAATCTCGCGCTTCAGCTCCAGGCCAACGAGAAAGAAAAAGATCGCCATCAAGCCATCGTTTACCCATAAAAACAATGGCTTGGCGATATTTAGCGCACCGACGCGGACCTCGACCGGCGTGTCCAGAAACAGGCTGTAAAGGCCTGCGGCCGGTGAGTTCGCGGCAACCATCGCTAGCACAGCCGCCGCCATCAGAATGATGCCGCCCGCTGACTCCAGGCTCAGAAATTCACGTAGAGTTGCCCTCACAAGCCTGGCATCGTTTCCGCAAAGTAGCGATCAAACGCCCGGTGCACGATTTCCGGTGCCACGCCGATGGCCTCCATCGCCTGATTAAAATGCTCCATTTCGGCGACGCGACGTTTACCGTCGGCCGCAATAACTTTTAAACCCATAAGTGCAAGATCTTCCTTGTCCACATCCGATAAGGTCGGCCCGAGCTCACACAGCAATGGCGCAAGCTCGGGCTTATCGTTGATTTCGCTGACTGCCCGCGTGAGCAGCTCAAGTGACTCCGCACCCTGCAATTTGTAATGCTCTTCGAGCAGGTCGATCATGCGCGCCGATTCTTCCGGTTCGATCTGGCCATTGCTGCGCGCCACAAAAACCAATACGGCGGCGACCAGGAATTGCGAATCGTATTCCGTAACACCTTCTTCCGATTCTACAACCAGCTTTCTGCCTTCCAAACGCGAAACGTATAAATTCTCGGTCATGGCAAGTGTCACTTTGTTGGATACTTACTCCGCATGAATTTCACGGACCCTGTGATCAGCTTTTCGAGCACTTTTTCGTCTACATCGGACAGCCGCTTGATATAAAGGCAGGACTTCCCGGTCTTGTATTTGCCAAGCTTTGCCATCAGGCCGTCAAATTGCTCAAAGCCCGGCATAATATACACCGTAAGTGCCTGCTTGCGGGGCGAGAAGCCGGTTATCATGAAATCGCCCTCGCGGCCGGAGTCGTACTTGTAGTGATATTGCCCGTAACCAACGATGCTCGGGCCCCACATCTTTGCCCGCTTGCCCGTCGCCCGGCGCATCATGCTGGCGAGCTTTTTCGCATCGGCACGTTGCTGCTTGTCGTCGATGCTGTTTATGAATTCCGAGACTTTCAGTGCATTGGGCCGGGTCTTGTTTTCCGCCATAACTTTTCCTATTTGTGGGAGGTTCCGAACAGGCGATCACCCGCATCACCCAGGCCGGGAACTATGTATTTCTTTTCATTTAACTCGTCATCGATCGCCGCCGCATAGATGGGCACGTCAGGGTGCCGCTCCTCGACCAGCGCCACGCCTTCCGGGCAAGTAACAATACAAATCACGACAATATTTTCGGCACCCTTGTTCTTGAGTTTATCGATCGTAGCAACTGTCGAACCACCGGTGGCCAGCATAGGATCGATAATCAGACAGGTACCACCGCGTATTTGCGTCGGGAACCGTTCGTAATACGTCACCGGTTGCTTGGTTTCTTCATCGCGATACAGGCCGACGAAACCGACCCTGGCTGTCGGTACGAGCTCGAGTATGCCTTCCAGCATCCCCACGCCAGCGCGCAGTATCGGTACAACAACGAGGTCGGTATCGATTTTGCGACAGCTTGCTTCGGCAACGGGAGTCTGCACCTTGACGACCCGGGTCTTGATATTTTTCAGGGCCTCGTAGCAAATGAACTTGGTAATTTCCGTTGCCAGCTCGCGAAAACGCTTATGCCCGGTGTCCACGTCACGAATAATCGCGAGCTTGTGCTGCACGCAGGGGTGGTCAATCATCTCAGCCATTCTTGATTCTCCTTTGCCGGCTGGCTCTCTGCAGCCGACCGGGTTGCGTAGTATTTTGTGCGGACGTCACGGTCCCTTTAGTTTAAGTATGGGTCGCTCCGCGTTGACCAGCACCGTGCCGAATGAACCGCATATTTCGTAACGGCCGTTCGCAAGACGCCGCAGACTCTCGATGGGACCGTGCCCCAGATCGTCAGCTATTACTGCAATCGAATCAGCAGTGCGGCCATCGACGGACAGCGATTCGCAAAATGGAAACTCGATAATTGCAGGTCGGATACATACTTTTTCCGCCGGCCGCGGTTTTTCGTAGAAGGGATGTTCTTCGGTCAATAACAGATCAACATCGACCATCAACAGTTCTCTTTCTGCGTGCCAGGAAAGGATAAACGACCGCTGCAGATCGACAGCCGCAAATTCACGCAGCTGTCGCCAGTCTGTTGCTGTCGCTGACTCGTCCATGTCAGTTGCTGCGACCGGGAGGCTGCTCAAGATTCTCGGTTCCCTCACCCGCCGTCACGAATAACATCCGCGCGAAATTACCGACTTTCGCGGTATGCCAGACGCCGCGCGGAACAATGACGAACTCCCCGGGCTCATTGAGGTGTACCGAGTTATCGCCGCCTGCCTGCGCGAGCACCATTTCAACTGCGCCCGCGAGAAGCACGACGAACTCATCGCCTTTGGGGTGCGATTCCCAGGTCGGCCAATCGGCCTCAAACGCGTGACAGGAAATAAGTGCGTGGCCGGCGAAGTCGCCATAGTCTTTTTCCAGCCTGGCATAAAAGTCATCGCTGACCGGCAGGGTATCGGCCGAGAATTCGGGGCCCATTACCACGAAACTGGACGAAATCTGGTGTGGGTTAGCCATGCAGAGCCTTCGTTCTTATTGTCGTCCCAATTATAGCGCAAGCAACGCTCAAGCAACGTAGGCCGCGACCCAAACGCCGATGAAGTGCGAAAGGATAACGACAATGATCGCGATCCCCAGGTGTTCAAAGATGATCGACCATGGCGACTCGCCCTGCGCGCGCGCAAGCAGGTAGCTCAGGACAATAATGACCAGCATTCCCCACACGACAGACGCAATAACAGCCGGGCCTAGCGGCATTAGCAGCAGCGGTACCGCGAAGCTGAGCGCGAAAATAAATTTGGTGGCAAAAGTAACGATGGTTGCGGACCATACGTCACCATGGTTGGTATCGGGGTCCGCCTCTTCCGCAAGGTGGATGCCCAGCGCATCCGACATTGAATCAGCCACAGCGATGACCAGGATACCGCCGAGGACTGCAGTCAGCGACTGCGTACCCGCTTTCAGCCCGGTAATCAGGCCAAGCGTCGTTATGACGCCGGATGTCGCACCGAAGTACAGGCCTGTTCTCGCGCCAGGACTTTTCAGAAATTCCATACCAGCTACCCTTGATTGAGTTCCGCACTGTACAGACTAATCGACTCGTCGTCGCCGGGCATCGTGATCATACGCTCAAAGGTCAGGCCGAGTTTTTCGATCAGACCAATCGATGCAGCGTTCGCAGGCGACACAATCGCAGTAATTGCCGGTATACCCAAAACATCGCGGGCATATCGAACCACCTCGATTGCTGCTTCGCCGGCGTAACCCTTGCCGCGATAGTCCGGCAATACCGAAAAGCCAATATCCGGTGCGTCAATATTGTCACGGTGAAAAAGTCCGCAGATACCGATGCGCTCACCATTGGATTTCAGCGTCATGCTGCACGGTCCATGTCCAAAATCTGCAAACAGCTTTTGCGCGCCATCCTCGATCGCTGCACGCGCCTGTGCCTCGGTACGAATACCGCGGTCGGCGACATTGCGTATGAATGCCGGGTCGTTCCAGATCGCCAGCATCAGGTCCGCATCATCGACGGTGACAGGTTGCAACCGAAGCCGTTCTGTTTCCAGCAGCCAGTCATTCACGTTTAGCCCCCAACGCCGCGCAGAGCGCTTAGAATGCACGCAGCCGCTACCAGAACTGCCAGTAAACTAGTGTCAGCTAAAGTCTCCACTGAATTTCTCCTAGATTTCGGTATTACTCAGTCACGACGATTGCGTGTCGATACGCCAGGGAGGAAAGCGGCGGTTCTCGCCTGCATTGAAAATACAAATGCTATTTCCGGCCGGGTCCGACAATCGCGCCTCACTCCACAGCCAGCTTTCGTCCTTTGGACCGGAGTCAAAATACAGGCCTTTATCCTGCAGTGATTTCACCGCCGCGTGTAGATCCTCGACTTCGAAATAAACGACTACCGCGGCACCGCTCGAACCCGGTGCTGCGGCATGAATGGACAAGGTCGTTCCCTGCTCGGTTTCGAAACGCGCGTATCGGGGCGGGCTGTCAACAATCTGGCGTAACCCGAGTTTTTTGTAAAAATCGACTGACGCCGCATAGTCCGTGCATGGCAATGTAACCTGATTCAGATCCATAGGGACTCCGTTGTTCGGTGTCCGTTTAGCCGAGCTTCCGAATGCCGACCGCGTCGCGAATTTGTTGCATGTACGGTATGGCGACTTCGCGCGCCCGCTGCGCGCCTTTCTGCAATTCACTTTCCACAACAGCTGGGTCTGCAATCAATCGTTCATACTCGTCCCGTGCCGGCGCAATATGATCATTGATGTATTCGAACAACAGTTGCTTCATCGCACCCCAGGCAATTCCGTCGGCATATTGCTTTTCAATTGCGGCCGTTTCCTCAGGCGTGGCAAATGCCTTGTAGATGTCATACAGCGTGCTATCGGAAATGTCTTTTGCTTCGCCAGGCTCCAGGCTGTTCGTCTTGATCTTCATGATCAGTTTGCGCAGCTTCTTTTCCGGAGCAAACAACGGAATCGTATTGTTGTAGCTTTTCGACATCTTGCGACCGTCGAGCCCGGCGAGTGTCGCCGTATGGTCGTCGATTGCGGGCTGTGGCAACACCAGCACGTCGCCAAAGTGGTGATTAAACCGCTGCGCAATGTCACGGGCCATTTCGACATGTTGCTTCTGGTCACGACCGACGGGAACCTGGTTCGCCTTGAACATCAGGATATCGGCCGCCATCAGTATGGGATAGCTGTACAACGCCATCGTTATGCCTTTGTCGGGGTCGTTGTCGCCGCCTTCAACATTTGCCTGTACCGCAGCCTTATAGGAATGCGCTCGATTCATCAGGCCTTTGGCCGTCATGCTGGTCAGAATCCAGGTCAGCTCCGGGATCTCCGGAATATCGGATTGCCGGTAAAAAACCGAATTGTCGGTGTCCATTCCGAGTGCCAGCCACGCGGCGGCGATCTCCAGCGTCGACTGGCTGATTTTATCGGGGTCTTCGTTTTTCGCCAGCGCATGAAAATCCGCCAGAAAATAGAAGTTTTTCTTAGACTGGTCCTTGCTCGCCGCAATACTTGGCCGAATTGCGCCAACGTAATTGCCGATATGCGGCGTGCCCGTGGTCGTAATCCCGGTAAGGTATATCTCGTCTGCCATTTGTCGTCCCTGCTGGATGTCCGGCGGCCTAGTAGCCCGCTGCCTGCCCGTCTTTGCGCACTTCGCTGGCGCCATAGTACACGCCCTGCTCCTTGTCCCACATGATCGCCTGGTAGCCGCCAAAACTGCCGTTACTGCTGCCCAGCCTGTGTCCCATTTTTTCGAGTGCTGCGCGCGTTGCTTCGCTGAATGTCGACTCGAGATGGACAACGCCGCCATCGCGCATGATTGACCCGGTCGGTTGCGACGAACCAATATGGTTGATACGTGCCGCGTCTCCTGCTTCCTGCAGATTCATGCCGAAGTCGACCATGTTAATGACAATCTGCGCATGCCCCTGAGGTTGCATTGCACCGCCCATCAAGCCAAAACTCATCAGCGGCTCACCGTCTTTCATTACGAACGCCGGAATGATGGTATGGAACGGTCGCTTACCCCCTTCCAGCACGTTGGCATGCCCTTCTTCAAGCGCAAACAGCTCGGCACGGTCCTGCAGGACGAAACCCAGGTCGCCCGGCGTCATGCCCGAGCCCATGCCGCGGTAATTACTTTGGATGAGCGACACCATGTTGCCGTCTTTGTCAGCAACCGTCAGGTAGATCGTGTCGCCATTCTCAAGCTTTGCATCACCCGGAGGCAGCGATGACGACGCCCGTTCCGGATCGATAAGTTTGCGCCGCTTGTCGGCATAGGATTTCGAGATTAGCGTCTCGACCGGTACGTCGACGAACTCCATGTCAGCGTAGTATTTCGCACGATCTTCAAACGCCAGTTTCTTGGCCTCTACGAAGGTATGGACATATTGCGCACTGCCAAATCCCATCGACTTGATATCGAAGCCTTCCAGGATGTTCAGAATTTGCAACGCTGCAATGCCCTGCCCATTCGGTGGCAGCTCGTAGACGTCCCAGCCACGGTAATTGGTTGCTACCGGCGTAATCCAGTCCGACGTATGCGCAGCGAGATCGTCGTAGCTCAGCAGCCCGCCCTGCTCCGCCATGTAAGCATCAATGCGCCGGGCGATGCTGCCTTTGTAAAACTCGTCACGGCCTTTGTCCGCGATGAGTTGGTAGGTATCTGCCAGGCGCGGGTTGCTGAACATCTCCCCTTTGCGCGGCACCTGGCCATTCGGCATGAAGGTTTCCTTAAAACCCGGGTAATGGCCGATACGCGCCTCGTTGGAGCGGAAATAGTGGGCGATGACTTCGGTAACAGGGAATCCATCGCGCGCGTAGGCGATGCTGGGGGCGAGAATTTCCTGCATGCTCAGGCGTCCGTAGCGGCCATGTAGCTCGAACCAGCCGTCGACCGCACCCGGAACACTGACGGGCAATGGACCGAATGGCGGGATTTTGTCCAGGCCACGTTCACGGAAGTAGTCGAGTGTCATCGCCATTGGCGCACGACCCGACGCATTCAGGCCGGTGAGTTCGCCTTTTTCTGCATCCCAGACAATCGCAAAAAGATCACCGCCGATGCCATTGCCAGTTGGTTCCATCAGGCCAAGCGCAGCATTCGCAGCAATCGCCGCATCAACGGCACTGCCGCCGGCCTTCAGGATATCGAGCGCGATTTGCGTCGCCAGCGGCTGACTGGTTGCTGCCATACCGTGCGGCGCAATGACCTCGGAGCGGGACGCGATGGCGCGCCCGGCGACGCGATCGTAGCCGGGTTCAGTACTTGCCATTGCCGGATTTCCCATTGCCAGTATTGCGATAACGACCGACCATTTTCTGCCTTTCATCCTCTGCTCCGAATCCGCGTAAACTGAATGCGGCTGCTGCGGGCCGCTAATGATGGCACTCGCCGCCGACTGCGGCAACAGGGTATGATTTACCTATGAGCAAAGATTACACCGACAAAAACCCCGGCCTCGGCGCATTGTACGCCAGCCATATCGAAACCCTGTGCTCGCGCCACGATCATGCGCTTGAGCAGGCGGGAGCGAGTCACGCGGTGATCTATTCAGGCAATCCGCATATCGCCTTTCTTGATGATTACCAGATGCCGTTCAATCCGAATCCGCATTTTATCAGTTGGGTACCGCTGCTGGAGTTGCCATTCTCGTACATTGTTTACACTCCCGGCGAGAAACCACGCCTGATCTATTTCCAGCCACGCGACTACTGGCACGTTGTGCCTGGCGAACCGCAAGGATACTGGACCGCATATTTCGACATTCGTATCGTGCATGACCGCAAGGACATTGCCGATCACCTGCCCGATGCTCGCGAGAAATGCATCGTTATCGGTGAAGTGACTGACGATGAAATAGCCTTCGGTATCGAACGCATTAACCCCAACACCGCGATCAATATCCTGCACTATGCCCGAGGCATCAAGACCGCCTACGAGATCGAGGCGCTACGCCTGTCATCGTACCGTGGTGCTTGCGGTCACCAGGCCGCTGCAGCCGCGTTTCGCGATGGCCGGTCAGAATTTGATATTCATCGTGCCTATTGCAAGGCAGTGAGCCTGACTGATAACGAGCTTCCCTATACAAATATTGTCGCGTTAAACGAGCACGGTGCCGTGTTGCACTACACCAAGCTGCAACGTCGAGCCCCGGCGACCCTGCGTTCCTTTCTTATTGATGCCGGCGCACAGGTCCACGGCTATGCGTCCGACATTACCCGTACCTATGCCTTCAGCGATACTCGTTTCGAAGCACTCATTGCGCGCATGGATCTCCTGCAACAACAGATCGTCGACAAGGTTCAAGCCGGCGTCGACTATCGCGAATTGCATATCGAAAACCACAGGTTGCTGGCCGGGTTGCTTGTTGAAGCAGAGCTTGCCAGCGGCGACGCGGATACCTTGCTGGAAACCGGTGTGACGTCGGCGTTCTTCCCGCACGGCCTGGGTCATTTGCTTGGACTACAGGTTCACGATGTCGGTGGCTTTATGGAGAATGAGTCAGGAACAACGATCGATCCTCCCAGCGGCCACCCGTTTCTCCGTCTGACAAGGGTTCTTGAAGCTGACATGGTATTGACCATCGAACCCGGACTGTATGTGATCGACATGTTGCTGGAAAATCTGCGCGGTACGCCCGCCGAGCATCATGTGAACTGGTCGACCGTCGATTGGCTGCGCCCATTCGGGGGAATTCGCATCGAAGACAATGTCCGGGTTATGGCGGGCGGGCAGCAAAACCTGACCCGCGAAGCATTCGCGAACGCACCAGATTGAGCCTTGTGTCCGCGTAAATGCACAACTGCGGTGCACGCTGCCCTCTGATTCGGTGAAAACAAAGGTTTTTTGGCTCGCCGCCGTGTGGCACAAAATGTGCAGCATCATTAGCGTATGGCGACCTGGAACAAAAACATCTCGCTGCGTGTCCTGCGCACGTTCTGTGCGGCTGCTGAAAAGGAAAGCTTCCGCGATGCCGCCGATGCGATGTATCTCACATCGTCGGCAGTCAGCCACCAGATCAAACAGCTCGAATCCGAACTGGGTAAAGCACTGTTTACGCGCAGTGCTCGTTCACTGCACCTCAGCAAAGCTGGTCAGGAACTCTACGATGATCTGACACCCATTTTGCAACAGCTTGACAGCACTATTGAATCTCACAGCGCCAGCCAGGCACTGCGCACGCTTCGAGTATCGGTGCAACCGCATTTTGCAAACGAGGTCTTCGTACCGCAGCTGAATGATTTTGTAGAACGTCACCCCGCAATCGATATACGCGTCGACACCAGCGACGAAACTGAAGAAAAGCACCCGGTGACCGCCGACATTTCAATTCGTCTGTTCAGAACACCACCACCGTCCCTCGCCTTTGACAAGCTGTTTTCACTGCGCTTGATTCCGGCGAGCTCACCTGAATTTTACGACACTGTCAAAGTCGTTGGCGGCCGTATTACCAGCGATTTCCCGTTGCTGGTCTATACAGAACGACCGCAGGCCTGGCAGAAGTGGCAAAAGTCATCTCGTATCCGCCTGCCGTCGAACGCGCCCGTCATTCGTTTCGACTCGATGACGGCAGTGATCAAAGCCGCCGAGAAGGGAATGGGCGCGGCACTCGTGCCTGTACTACCAGGCACCGCATCTTTCGAAAGCGGCGAGCTTGTACCGTTGTTCGATCATACGCATGTAACAAACAGCGCTTACTATCTTGTCTATCGACAGAAGGACAAGGAAAGCGAAGCAGTGGTGCTGTTCCGGAACTGGGCACTGCAGAAGTTCTCACACGAATGATGAAAAAAATTCAGCCCAGATCAAAATTTTTATCGTTTGTCCCTGGTTCGGAATCAACTTAAGTTTGCGCCTGAAGAGAGATTGAACGCCAATTACGGAGTTCGCTCTCGATAAACGAGGATTTTATTATGACCATTGCTAAATCTATTGACATGACCATGACAGTTTGTGCACTGCTTTTCTCCTGCCTGCTCTTGCCGGGGACTTCAAATGCGCAATCGCCCAGGCCGGTATTCGGTATGGCTGTTTTTCTGGGCTCGCAGTATGGTGCTGAACACTACGGTGCTGAAATTGAGTCGGGAAAGATTGATGCAGCAATTGCAGCACTCGAGTCGGACAGTGCATCCAGTGACTCCGCCTACGTTCGGTCGAACAACCTGTGTGTCGCATATATCAAGGCAAAAGACCTTGAAAAAGCGACCGATGCTTGTGACGAAGCCGTCCAGCAGATCAGGACCGCGTCGGAAACGCTTGCTGAGAAAAAATACGTACCGCGCAAAAAGCGTGTGGCTTTACGGGAAGACCTCGCAGTCGCATTGTCAAACCAGGGAGTTGTCGTTGCTCTAAATGGCGACGCCGAACAGGCCGAAAAGCTGTTCAGGGAATCCATCGAACTCGATCGGCGCGACAAGATGTTCAAGACGAATCTCGAACGCCTTAGCTATGCACCCTACGCAAGCAACGTGCAGGCGAGCAACAATTAAAGCAGGAGGATTGACTACGATTCAAACCCTGTAAGAACCGTTTCTGTTCTTTCACCCCCCCCGAAAGAACGGGAGCTCACGTGGCGACTCAGATCATTGATTTGAGTCGCCATTTTTTTGTGCGGTAGCCTGCCGCTTTCGTTCCGCTTTAAGCTTTGCTTTTACTTTGGCGCCTTTGCGTTTCAAGACAGGCAAAACCAGCGGCCGCAATTTAGGAAAAAGGTACATCAGTGTCGTCAGGTAGCCGCTCATTCTCGGCATCGAAACCTCGGTAATATTGTTGCCACAAATATCGAGAATCGTCTGCGCTACTTCGTCCGCAGTACTTATCGGCTGGGAAAAAGTCAGGTCCGATGTCGCATCGAGGTCGGCCATTATGAAACCGGTGTCGATGGGTCCGGGCGACACCACGGCAAGTTTAATACCCGTGTCCTCCAGTTCCACGCCCAGGGCATAGGTGAAGGAACGCAAACCTGCCTTACTTGCTGCATAAGCCGCACTACCGGGTATTGGTGCACGTCCCGCAAGAGAACCGACGTTTACGATTACGCCACCATCTGCCTCGCGCAGATAAGGAATTGCCAGGCGGCTTAGGATTATCGGCGCCTTGAGGTTGACGTCAATAATCTGGCCCAGCTCGTCAGCTGCAACGTCTGCGACTTCACCGCGCTTGTGATAGCCCGCATTATTAACCAGCACATCGACACGACCGAAGTCGAACGCCGCTTTTTTGAAGAGGTCGACGCAGGCATCGGCATCCGCAACGTCCATCGGGAATATTTCGACATTGGTCTTTTCGCGTAATTCCCCGGCAATCGCTTCAAGCTTCTTCTTGTTCCGAGCCACCAGAACGAGATTTGCTCCCGCCTCCGCGAACTTTCGCGCCGCGGCAGCACCTACGCCTTCGGAACCGCCCGTGACGATCACGGTCTTGTTGTTGAATATCATGCAGAGATATTACAGGCTGCGACCAGGTGTCGCGAGGGAAACTACAGGCTGAAATACGCCTTTATTTTCTTCCACAGACTGGGCTCCCAGCCATATACATCCAGCTGGTCCGGATCGAGCGTCGCGACCGGCATGGTTGTATCGGGGCGGAGCTCTTCATTCGCTGCGACATCTTCAGGACGCAACTCAAGGCCGCCTTTCCTGCCCTGTCCCGTTTCTGTCAGGCCATCGACCGCCAGACTCAGGTACGGCAATACCTCGTCGTCAACGATGTCATCAAGAAACACGGCATCCGGGTCGAAGGACTCCTTGTCCAGGATCACGCAATCATCAAAAGCCTTGTCTTCAGCGATGGGCTTGCCCCAATCAGAAATGTCGACTGTCACTCTAGAAGTTCTGTACGGCCAGCACTGTGAAAAGTCTCACATTTGGACCAATTTCAGGGTCGCTCTAAATTTCGCAGATCTAATGAAGTTTAGCCGTTTTTTCAATGACTTGCGGGCAATCACAGCGGATTTTGGACACAAAAAAAGCCAGGCTGTGCCTGGCTTTTTCCACCGCGCGATCGGCCAACGCCAATCGACGTGTTTATTCTTCGACGACGGCTTCCGGCGCCTGATCCGTGAGCATGACGATCGCCATCGGCGCATTGTCACCGGGGCGCGGTGCTGTTTTCAAAATTCGCAGGTAACCACCGGGTCGTTCCTTACAACGCGGACCGATTTCTGCGAACAGTTTGCCAACCGCCGCCTTGTCGCGCAGGCGATCGAAAGCAAGACGGCGATTTGCGACGCTGTCTTCTTTCGCGAGCGTAATCAGGGGCTCGACGACGCGGCGCAGTTCCTTGGCTTTAGGCAGCGTGGTCTTGATCGTTTCGTGCATCAGCATCGACGTGGCCATGTTGCGAAACATGGCTTTTCGATGTGAGCTGTTACGACCCAGACGACGGCCGGATTTTCTATGGCGCATTTTTCTGTCCTAGTTTTCTTCAAAAGGGGGCAGATCTATTTTTAAACCGCCTGACCCCAGTTATTACATGACCAGCTCGTGCTCAGGTCGCAATGATGCCGGCGGCCAGTTATCCAGATGCATTCCCAGACCCAGACCGTGGCCTTCCAGTACTTCTTTGATCTCAGTCAGCGATTTCTTGCCGAGGTTTGGTGTGCGCAGCAATTCAACTTCTGTGCGCTGTACCAGGTCGCCGATGTACATGATGTTTTCGGCTTTCAGGCAGTTAGCGGAACGAACTGTAAGTTCGAGCTCGTCAACCGGGCGCAGCAGAATCGGATCAACCTGATTCTCAGCTTGTTGTGCCAGACCATCTTCCTGCCCTTGCAAATCAACGAATACAGACAACTGATCCTTAAGAATACTGCCAGCGCGACGAATCGCTTCTTCCGGGTCGATTGTGCCGTTCGTTTCAATATCGATCAGCAGCTTATCGAGGTCAGTACGTTGTTCAACGCGCGCCGACTCGACGCTGTAGGTAACGCGCACAATCGGGCTGAAAGAGGCGTCGAGTTGCAATCGACCGATAGGTCCGCCCTGTTCTTCGAAAGAAGGTCGCTGCGTTGCCGGACGGTAGCCACGACCACGCTCGACTTTCAGAACCATATTCAGTTCACCGGCTTTGGTCAGGTTTGCGATAACAAGATCCGGATTCATGATTTCAACATCATGGTCCAGCTGAATGTCACCCGCCGTCACCGGGCCAGGCCCCTTTTTCGAAATACGCAGTTCTGCCGTATCACGCGTATTCATCGTGACCGCGACCTGCTTAAGGCTCAACAAAATGTCGACAACATCTTCCTGTACGCCTTCAATGCTGGTGTACTCGTGCAGGACGCCCTCGATTTCCGCTTCAGTAATTGCAGCGCCCGGCATCGAAGACAGCAGGATACGCCGCAGCGCATTGCCCAGTGTATGTCCAAAACCGCGCTCGAAAGGCTCGATTGTCACTTTCGCTTGCAGATCGTTTTCCGGCGCAACTTTTACAACGCGCGGCTTCAAAAATTCGTGTACAGATTCTTGCATGGGTATAAACCCTCCTGACTACTTAGAGTACAGCTCGACGACTAGGTTTTCGTTGATATCGGGGAGAATGTCTTCCCGGTCCGGCAACGATGTCAAAACACCCGCCATCTTTTTCGTGTCGACATTTACCCACTCAGGCAAGCCGACCTGTCCCGCAATTTCCATTGCGCTTTGGATTCGCAGTTGCTTTTTCGCTTTTTCGCGAATAGTTACCGAATCACCGGCCTTCAGCTGAGCGGACGGAATGTTAACGACTTTGCCGTTAACCTCGATGCTCTTATGACTGACCAGCTGGCGCGCTTCGGCACGCGTGGACGCAAAGCCCATACGGTACACAACATTGTCCAGGCGTCCTTCCAGCAGTCGCAACAGGTTCTCACCCGTCGAGCCTTTCAGCTGAGCTGAACGCTTGTAGTAATTGCGAAACTGTCGCTCAAGGACGCCGTACATACGGCGCAGCTTCTGCTTCTCGCGGAGCTGCAAGCCATATTCCGACAGGCGAGGACGACGTTGCGCCGCACCACCCGGAGGAACCTCCAGCTTGCACTTCGACTCGAGCGGCCTTACGCCACTCTTCAAAAACAGGTCCGTACCTTCACGGCGGGACAGTTTACATTTTGGTCCTAAATATCTTGCCATTGTTCAGCCTCTAAACGCGACGCTTTTTCGGCGGGCGACAGCCGTTATGAGGAATCGGAGTGACATCCTCAATGTTTTGAATTCGAAATCCCAGAGCATTCAATGCACGTACCGCAGACTCGCGACCAGGGCCGGGTCCACGAACACGCACATCGACATTTTTTACGCCGAACTCGAGGGCCGCACGGCCCGCTTTGTCCGACGCAACTTGCGCTGCGAACGGAGTGGACTTACGTGATCCACGAAATCCACAACCACCGGCCGTTGCCCAGGAAAGAGCATTGCCCTGGCGATCGGTAATCGTGATGATCGTGTTGTTGAAGGAAGCATGTATATGCGCAATCGCATCCACTACGTGCTTTTTGACCTTCTTTTTCTTTACTTCTGCCATCATTAATTCCAGTAGGAGCGGCCCCCAGGCCGCGATTCATCAGCGTTTAATGGGACGACGCGGCCCTTTACGGGTGCGTGCATTCGTACGAGTACGTTGGCCGCGCAAAGGCAGACCACGTCTGTGGCGGATACCACGGTACGAGCCCAAGTCCATCAATCGCTTGATATTCATTGACGTCTCTCGACGCAGGTCACCTTCGACCGTAAAACTTGCGACCGCGGTGCGCAGCTTTGCGACTTCCGGTTCCGCAAGGTCTTTCACCTTGGTGTCCGGTGCGACGCCCGCCGCTTCGCAAATCTTCTTCGCGCGCGTGTCCCCAATACCGTAGATCGACGTCAGTGCAATCACGACGTGTTTCGCCAACGGAATATTTATGCCTGCTATACGTGCCACTTAACCTATCCTTATCTTAAAGACCGGGACTAACCCTGGCGCTGCTTGTGCCGTGCGTCAGTACTGCAAATCACGCGCACTACACCGTTGCGGCGAACGATCTTGCAATTTCTGCAGATCTTTTTAACTGATGCTCTTACTTTCATGAGCTTATCTCCCGACGCTGATTACTCAGCGTGTTTGTCCACCTTTGCCATAATTGCGCAGGTTCGCTTTCTGCATCATGCCGTCGTACTGGTGACTCATGGCGTGCGCCTGCATCTGCGACATGAAGTCCATCGTGACGACGACCAGGATCAGCAGCGATGTGCCACCAAAACTGAACGGCATGCTCGGGTAGAACATGCGGACAATTTCAGGCAGCAAACAAACGCCGGCGATGTAGATCGCGCCCCAAAACGTCAGTCGGGTCAGAACCCTGTCAATGTACTCTGCTGTGTGCGCCCCCGGCCGAATGCCCGGCAGGAATGCACCGCCCTTCTTCAGCTGGTCGGCAGTCTCTTTCGAGTTGTACTGCAGTGCCGTGTAGAAGAAGCAGAAGAAAATAATCAATGCCGCGTACAACAGTACGTAAACCGGCTGGCCCGGACCAAGATTCGCGCCGATCGTCTGCAATGCACGCTGCATCGCCGTCGGGTCCGCGGACTGGCCAAAAAACTGTGCGATGGTTGCCGGGAACATCAGGATGCTCGAGGCAAAAATCGGCGGAATTACACCGGACATGTTGATCTTGAACGGCAGATGGGTGCTCTGTGCCTGCATCATCTTGCGGCCTTGCTGCCGTCGCGCGTAGTTCACTGTGATACGACGCTGCGCGCGTTCCATATACACCACGAATATAATCGCGGCGACGCCACCGATGAGCATCAGGATCGCCGTAATCGACGACATCTCACCACTACGCACAAGCTCTGCAGTTCCGGCGATAGCGCCCGGCAGACCCGCGACAATACTGGCCAGGATGATCATCGAAATACCGTTACCAATGCCGCGCTCGGTGATCTGTTCACCAAGCCACATCAGGAAAACTGTGCCCGTCACCAATGTGATGCACGCAGTAATCATGAAAGACGGACCAGGATTGATAACAAATCCGGGCTGACTTTGCAGAAATGATGCGGCAGCAATCGACTGGAAGCTGGCCAGTGCCACTGTACCCCAGCGCGTGTACTTTGTGATTTGACGCCGGCCTTGCTCGCCTTCCTTACGAAGCTGCTCGAGGCTTGGCACGATACGACTCGCCATCTGCATGATGATCGACGACGAAATATAAGGAATGATGCCGAGCGCAAAGATGCCGAATCGCGACAATGCGCCACCGGAAAACAGGTTGAAAGTCGCCAGCATGCCACCGGCCTGCGAGTCGAAATAATCTTTCAACGCAACCGGATCCACGCCCGGCACCGGAATATAGGTACCAACGCGGTAAACAATCAGCGCGCCGATGAGAAACATGAAGCGAACTTTAAGTTCACCCAGTTTGCTCGCCTGCTTCGCGATTTCTGCCGGATTTTGTTGGGGCTTCTTTGCCATCTTTGTTTCAATTCGCGGGCAGTGCCCGCTCCTACTATGTTTTCATCGCGGCCTTGGGCCGCGATTCCCTATTCGATTGTGCCGCCTGCTTTTTCGATCTCGGCTCGAGCACCTTTGGTGACCGCCAGACCTTTAAGCTTGACTGCTTTCTTGATTTCGCCGGACTTGATGACCTTGACCTTGGTCGCAAAGGCCGGAACAAGGTTCGCTGCCTTCAGAACATCCAGGTCAATGACATCGGCCGTCGGAATTTCCAGTTCGTGCAAACGCAATTCTGCGCTGTACTTTGCCATACGCGAGCGAAAGCCGACCTTGGGCAAACGACGCTGTAACGGCATCTGGCCGCCTTCAAAGCCGACCTTGTGGAAACCGCCGGAACGCGACTTCTGGCCCTTCTGGCCACTACCACTGGTCTTGCCCTGACCTGCGGAATGTCCACGGCCTACGCGTTTGGCTACTTTTTTCGCGCCCTTGGCAGGCGACAATTCATTCAGACGCATCTCAGGCTTCCTCAACCGATACCATGTACGAAATACGATTAATCATGCCGCGGTTTTCAGGCGTATCGACGACCGTTACCGTTTGGCGGATTTTTCGCAGGCCCAAGCCGGCAACGCAGGCTCTGTGGCTTTTCAACCGCCCGAATTTGCTTTTCAGCAACGTGACCTTCAGTTCTTTTGGCTTCGCCATGATCTTGTTTCCTATTCGCGGCCAGTGGCCGCTCCTACATCAGTCTGGTGCTTACGCCAGAATCTCTTTAACTTTTTTGCCCCGCTTGGCTGCAATCGCCTGCGGAGAATGAATTTCGGACAAGCCCTTGATGGTTGCACGCACAACGTTGATCGGATTGCGCGAACCGTAACTCTTGGCCAGAACGTTGCGAACACCAGCCGCTTCGAATACCGCACGCATCGCGCCGCCGGCGATTACGCCAGTACCTTCCGATGCCGGTTGCATGTAAACAAGCGTCGCACCATGACGACCCTTCTTGGCGTACTGCAGCGTGTCATTATTCAGATTGATATTGATCAGGTTCTTGCGTGCCGCCTGCATCGCTTTTTGAATAGCGATTGGCACTTCACGAGCCTTGCCATAGCCAAAGCCAACCTGGCCAGCCCCGTCGCCAACAACAGTCAGCGCAGTGAAGCCAAACTGACGGCCGCCTTTGACAACCTTGGCAACACGGTTAACGGTGACCAGCTTTTCAATAAGGTCGTCGTTCGATTGATTTTGATCGTTTCTAGCCATTAGTAATCTCTTTTAAAACTTCAGTCCGGCTTCGCGAGCCGCATCAGCCAGCGCCTTTACGCGGCCGTGGTATCGGAATCCGGAACGATCGAAAGCAACCGTATCCACGCCTGCTGCTTTTGCTTTCTCAGCGATACGTGCACCAACGATGGCTGCCGCTTCGACGTTGCCGCCATTTTTCAAGCTCTTGCGCACTTCCGCTTCAAGCGTCGATGCTGACGCGAGTACGTTCAGACCGTCCGCCGCAATGATTTGCGCATAGATATGCTGCGGCGTGCGATGAATACTGAGGCGAGTCGCCTCCAGTTCACGAATCTTCGCGCGGCCTCGTCGAGCTCGACGTAAACGATTGTCTTTCTTGTTCAGCTTCATGGTTTAACCCTAATTATTTCTTCTTCGCTTCTTTCAGCATGACACGCTCATCCGCGTATCGAACGCCCTTACCCTTATAGGGTTCCGGCGGACGGAAGCGACGAATTTCTGCGGCAACCTGACCAACCTGTTGCTTGTCAGAGCCCTTGATAACAACTTCGGTTTGCGACGGCGTTTCAATCGTGATGCCTTCCGGCGCCGCGTAAACGACCGGATGCGAAAAGCCCAGCTGCAGGTTCAGGTTCTTACCCTGAGCCTGCGCGCGATAACCAACACCGACCAGTTCAAGTTTTTTCTCAAACCCTTCCGATACACCCTGCGCCATATTGGCGAGCAGCGAACGCATGGTGCCCGTTACTGCCATTGCGAAACGCGAACCCGAACGGGGCGCCACGGAAAGCACACCCTCATTCTGACTGAGCTCGACTTCCGAGTTCAGCTCCATAGACAACTCACCCTTGCCACCTTTCAGGGTGACCACGTTGCCGTCCTGTTTGAACTCAACGCCTTTCGGCAGCTCAACCGGATTTTTTGCAATTCTTGACATAGCTCTGTCTCTTGTCCGTGGGTAAATGCATCAGGAAACGACGCAAATAACCTCACCACCAATACCTTTCTCGCGTGCCTGGCGATCACTCATGACGCCAGCCGATGTCGACACAATGGCGACACCGAGTCCGCCCAAAACCTTGGGCAATTCGTCTTTGCCGCGGTATACGCGCAGTCCCGGCTTACTCGCACGCTGAATCGTTTCAATCACCGGTGCGCCGTCGAAATACTTCAGCTCCACTGTGAGCTGCGCCTCAGCGCCGGTACCTTCGGTTGCATAGTCGGCGATGTAGCCCTCGTCTTTGAGAACTTTCGCGACAGCTTCTTTCGCTTTCGAGGCCGGCATTGCAACGTTAACTTTACGCGCGCTCTGACCGTTTCGAATACGGGTCAGCATGTCTGCGATCGGGTCGGTCATACTCATGATTCGTCTCCGCCTACCAACTGGCTTTCGTCAAGCCCGGAATTTCGCCATTCATGGCGGCTTCGCGCAGCTTGTTACGGGCCAGGCCGAACTTGCGATACACACCATGCGGGCGGCCGGTAATCGCACAGCGATTACGCTGCCGCGTCGGGCTACCATCGCGAGGCAAGCTGTTCAGTTTCGCCTGGGCAACAGCACGTTCGTCGTCGCTACTGTTGATGTTGCGAACAATTGCTTTCAGTGCCTTGCGTTTTTCGGCCTGCCGCGCAACCAGTTTGGCTCGCTTCGCTTCGCGCATGATCATTGACTTTTTAGCCATTCTGTTTGTCCTGTTTTCGCGGGCAGTGCCCGCTCCTACTTTCTGTTTTCGCGGGCAGTGCCCGCTCCTACTTTCTGTTTTCGCGGGCAGTGCCCGCTCCTACTTTCCATTTTCGCGGCTAATTGCCGCTCCTACGTTCTGTTTTCGCGGACAGTGCCCGCTCCTACGTTTTATTTCGCGGCCTTGGGGCCACTCCTACGGTACGAGCGGGCTATGGCCGCGATTCCTTATTTCTTAAACGGAAAATTAAACGCTTCAAGCAGCGCCTTGCCTTCCGCTGGGTTGCGCGCTGTCGTGGTAATGATGATGTCCATTCCACGCAGTGCATCAATTTCGTCGTAATTAATTTCCGGGAAAATAATCTGTTCCTGGACGCCCATGCTGTAATTGCCCTGCTTGTCGAACGATTTCGGGTTCAAACCACGAAAGTCTCGAATACGCGGGATCGCAATGTTCACGAGACGATCCAGGAATTCATACATGCGTTCGCGGCGCAATGTAACTTTGCAACCGATCGGCATGCCATCACGGATTTTGAAACCTGCCACAGACTTGCGGGCAAGCGTCGTTACCGGCTGCTGACCTGCAATCTTCTGCATGTCTTCACGCGCCTTTTCCATGATCTTCTTGTCGGCAACCGCCTCACCCACACCCATGTTGATGGTGATCTTGGTGATCTTCGGCACTTCCATCGGATTTTTCAGGTCGAGCTTCTTCTGCAGCTGCCCTGCAAGCTCGTTCTGATACTGTTCGTATAATCTAGCCATTACCAGTCTCTTAAATATCGACTACGTCGCCGCTCTGGAAGACACGGACCTTCTTGCCGTCTTCGACGCGGAAACCAACTCGCTCGCCCTTTTTGGTTTTCGGATTGAAAACCTGGACGTTCGAAACGTCCAAAGGCATCGCGTGATCCTTAATGCCGCCCTGCTCACCCACATTCGGGTTCGGCTTGACGTGTTTCTTGGCGAGGTTTATGCCCTCGACGAGTACGCGCGCGTCATCAAATACCTGCAACACAGTGCCGCGACGGCCCTTGTCCTTGCCGGTTGTTACGATGACTTCGTCGCCTTTTCTAATCTTATTCATAGCGTTCAATTCGCAGCCATTGGCCGCTCCTACAAAACCTCGGGGGCAAGTGAGATAATTTTCATGAACTTGTTGGTACGCAATTCTCGCGTAACCGGTCCAAAAATACGTGTTCCAATTGGCTCAAGACGTGCATTCAGCAATACCGCTGCGTTGCCGTCGAAGCGAATCAACGAACCGTCTTTGCGTCGGACACCCTTGCGAGTACGAACGACAACGGCGTTGTACACCTCACCTTTCTTTACCTTGCCGCGCGGGATCGCGTCTTTAACGCTAACCTTGATGACATCTCCGACGCCCGCGTAGCGACGCTTCGAGCCGCCGAGCACCTTGATGCACTGCACACGACGCGCACCCGAGTTATCCGCCGCATCCAGAACTGACTGCATCTGAATCATGACTGCATCCTATGTTTGTTACTTGTCCGCCGCGCGTTCAACAACGTTGACGACTGACCAGGACTTGTTCTTCGAAATTGGACGACACTCCGAGATCGCTACGCGATCGCCCGGCTTGCACTCATTTGCTGCATCGTGCGCCATAACCTTGGTTGTACGGCGGATGTACTTGCCGTAAACCGGGTGCTTGATAAGGCGCTCAATTGCAACAGACACAGTTTTGTCCATCTTGTCGCTAACGACACGACCAACAATTGTGCGCTGTACCTTTTTCTCTTCACTCATTTGTTTTCACCCGCTGCACGCGACAACTCGTTCAGAACTGTTTTGACGCGCGCGATATCTTTTCTAACGCGCTTGTGTTGATGCACCTGGGCTAATTCGCCGGTTGCTTGCTGCATGCGCAGATTGAACTGCTCGCGACGCAACGCAACGAGTTCGTCATTGAGTTCATCCACTGATTTTCCGCGGAGATCTGCTGCATTCATCACATCACCTGCCGTTTAACAAACGTGGTACCGAACGGCAGCTTGGCAGCCGCCAGGCTGAACGCTTCTCGAGCGATCTCTTCGGTAACACCTTCCATCTCATACAGGACCCGGCCCGGCTGAATCTGGCACACCCAGTACTCAACGTTGCCTTTACCCTTACCCTGGCGCACTTCAAGCGGCTTTTTTGAGATCGGCTTATCCGGAAAAACCCGAATCCAGATCTTTCCGCCGCGCTTGATGTGACGCGTCATTGCACGACGAGCTGCCTCAATCTGACGCGCGGTCAGGCGACCTCGGTCGGTCGCTTTGAGTCCGTACTCACCGAACGAAACATTGCTTCCGCGCAGTGCTAGGCCGCGATTGCGTCCTTTGAACTGCTTACGAAATTTTGTGCGTTTTGGCTGTAGCATATTGTTCTACCGGTCTTTGTTCGCGGCCAATGGCCGCTCCTACAGGTTCGCGACCAATGGGCCGCTCCTACAATTGTTTATTTAGCGCGAGCCGCTTTCGGTTCCGCTGGTTCTGCTGTAACGACTTCTGGCTTCTCAAAAACTTCGCCCTTGAAAATCCAGACTTTCACGCCAATCACACCGTAAGTGGTGTGCGCTTCGGCTGTGCCGTAGTCGATGTCCGCACGCAATGTATGCAGCGGAACCCGACCTTCGCGATACCACTCGGAGCGGGCAATTTCTGCACCGTTCAAACGGCCGCCAACTTTGACCTTGATGCCTTCAGCGCCCACACGCATCGTATTCGTAACGGCTCGCTTCATCGCACGTCGGAACATGACACGTCGTTCCAGCTGCTGGGCAATACCTTCGGCAACCAGGGTTGCGTCCAGTTCTGGCTTGCGAACCTCATTGATGTTGATTCGAACATCCTGAATCGCCATGCCGATCATCGCAGACACTTCCGCGCGCAGCTTTTCAATGTCTTCGCCCTTCTTGCCAATCACGATGCCCGGTCGAGCCGTGTGAATCGTGATGTTGCATTTCTTGGACGGGCGCTCGATAGCGATGTGGCTGACCGACGCGTCTTTCAACTTCTTCTTTATGAAGACACGAATCTGGTGGTCAGCAAAAATATAGTCGGGAAAAGACTTGCTGTCTGCATACCATTTAGACGCCCAGTCCTTGACGATGCCGAGGCGTATTCCTGTTGGATGTACTTTCTGGCCCATGTTACTTCTCGTCTCCGACCCGGATGGTTATATGGCTATTGCGCTTGATGATTCGGGCGCCACGACCCTTTGCACGCGCACGAAAACGCCGAAATGTCGGTGCTTCGTTCACTTCAATCGTCGCAACTTTCAATTCGTCGATATCCGCACCGTGGTTGTGCTCGGCGTTGGCAACTGCCGACTCCAGCACTTTTTTGACGATACGGGCACTCTTCTTCGGCGAGAAAGTCAATGTGCGCAGCGCTTCATCAACGGACTTGCCACGGATCACATCAGCCACCAGGCGACACTTCTGCGGCGAAACTCGCGCGAATTTGAGTGTTGCTGCTACGTTCATCACGCGGCCCCTTATTTCGTTTTCCGGTCACCGGAGTGACCGCGGAAGGTACGGGTCATCGAAAACTCACCGAGCTTGTGACCTACCATGTTCTCTGAAATCAATACCGGCACGTGCTGACGGCCGTTGTGCACGGCAATTGTCAGGCCAACCATGTCCGGCAATACCATTGAACGACGTGACCAGGTCTTGATCGGACGACGGTCATTCGCTTTCGCTGCTGCGGCTACCTTTTTCGCCAGATGGTTATCGACGAACGGTCCCTTTCTTACACTGCGTGGCATTTAATTTTCCTTAGTTCCTAAGTCGCAAATCGCGGCTGTAAGCCGCTCCTACTTGCGCTTCTTGCGACGGCGAATAATCATGCCGTCGGTACGTTTGTTGGATCGCGTCTTCGCGCCCTTCGTCGGTGTGCCCCACGGGCTTACCGGATGACGACCACCGGAGGTACGACCCTCACCACCGCCATGCGGATGGTCTACCGGGTTCATCGCAACACCGCGAACCGTCGGGCGGACACCTCTCCAGCGCTTGGCGCCGGCCTTGCCGAGCTTGCGCAGGTTGTGCTCGCCATGTCCGACTTCGCCAATCGTTGCGCGACAGTCGATGTGTATCTTGCGTGTCTCACCCGAGCGCAGGCGCACAGTTGCGTAAGCCCCTTCGCGCGCTGCGAGCTGCGCCGAACCGCCAGCCGAACGAATCAACTGGCCGCCTTTGCCTGGCTTCATCTCGATGTTGTGCACCGTCGTTCCCACTGGAATCGCGCGAATCGGCAGCGCATTGCCCGGCTTGATCGGCGCATCTTCACCACTGATCACCGGCGTTCCGGCACTAACGCCCTTCGGCGCCAGAATGTAACGACGCTCACCATCGGCGTACTTGATCAGCGCGATGTGAGCACTGCGATTCGGATCGTATTCGAGACGCTCTACAACACCCTGGATACCGTCTTTGTCTCGCTTGAAGTCAATGACGCGGTAATGCTGTTTGTGGCCGCCACCCTGGTGACGAATCGTGATACGACCATTGTTGTTGCGACCGCCTTTGCTGGACTTCTTCTCAAGAAGTGGTGCATGAGGCTTGCCTTTGTGCAATCCCGGCGTCTTGACCGCAACGACAAAACGTCGTCCAGGTGATGTCGGTTTAGCTTTATGCAGTGACACTACCGTTCCCCTATTCCGTACCGAAGAGCTCTTCGATGGCAACACCATCGGCAAGCTTCACGTATGCTTTTTTCCAGTCCGGGCGACGACCCTGCGTTTGCTGGAAACGTTTGGTCTTGCCTTTGACGTTTACGACCTGAACGTTGTCGACTTTGACTTCGAACAGCAACTCAACAGCTTGCGCTACTTCTTTCTTCGTCGCGTCGGTGCGGACCTTCAAGACGACCTGGTTTTTCTCAGCCGCGATGTGTGCCTTTTCAGACATGTGCGGGCCCTGAATGACCGTCATCAATCTTTCCTGATGCAGAGCTCGACTCATGACAGGCGCTCCTCAATCAGCTTCAGCGCCGGCAATGTCACCAGCACCTTGTCGAAACGAATCAATACCACCGGATCCATCGCTTCGACATCGCAAATGCCAACGTTCGGCAGGTTGCGCGCGGCCAAGAACAGCTTCTCGTTGAACGCCTCGTTCAGGATCAGCACGTTATCCAGTGAATATTCCTTGAGCTTCGTTGCCAGCAACTTGGTCTTCGGCGCCTCGATCTCCAGATCCTTGACGATGACCAGGCGATCCTGGCGAATCAGCTCGGACAGCATCGAACGCAAAGCGGCCCGATACATTTTCTTGTTTACTTTCTGGTCGAATTTGCGCGGCTTGGCTGCAAACGTACGACCACCACCGACCCAGATCGGGCTGCGGATGGTGCCTGCACGAGCACGACCCGTACCTTTCTGGTTCCACGGCTTGGCCCCGCCACCGCGTACGGCTGCACGATTCTTTTGTGCCTTGGTGCCCGCCCGACTGCCAGCCTGGTAGGCCGTAACAACCTGGTGAATCAGTGCCTCGTTGAATTCTGCGCCGAACGCAGCTTCTGCTACGTCGACTGAACCTTTGTCCTGTAATTTTAATTTCATCATTTCGCCCTCTACTTCCTGGCCTTGACGGCGGGGCGTACGAATACAGAGCCACCACGATGACCCGGGACAGCGCCCTTGATCAGGAGCAGATTACGCTCCGCATCGACCCGGACTACTTCGAGATTTTGAACGGTGCGGCGAACGTTACCCATGTGACCGGACATCTTTTTGCCTTTGAAAACACGGCCTGGGGTCTGGTTTTGACCAATCGAACCGGGCGCGCGATGCGCCAGCGAGTTACCGTGCGTCGCATCCTGCATGCTGAAGTTCCAGCGCTTGATCGCGCCGGCATAGCCCTTACCGATCGTCGTGCCAACCACGTCGACCTTCTGGCCTTCCGCAAACAAATCAACTTTGAGCTCAGAACCTGCCTCGAATTCACCGTCGTCGGCGTCTTCCAGTCGCAGCTCCATCAAGAGATCGCCGGCTTCAACCTTCGCGCTGGCAAAGTGGCCGGCTGCAGGCTTACTCACGCGTGAGGCTTTGCGGCTTCCGGCTGCAACCTGCAGCGCACGATAGCCATCATTCTCCACCGTTTTCACCTGTGTGATTCGGTTTGGTTGTGCCTCGATCACGGTGACTGGGATCGACTCCCCTTCATCCGTAAAGACACGTGTCATGCCGCGCTTGCGGCCAACAAGACCCATTGTCATCTTCAAAACCTCGCACCGACTTCGATTGGCCGGTGACAATCTCAAATTTACTGTTGCAACGTGGCCACTTCGGTTGGCGACCACTGTTATTTTTAATTCTGTCCAAACACAAAAATACGGTGACAGTGACCATATTTCCGTTTCCCGCAAAGCCGACACGAAATTAGGTCACTGTCACCTTAATTTCGCTTTGTTCAGACATGCGAAAGGGCCAGCCATCGCTGAGGACCCTGTCCTCTGTGCTCTGGGGCTGACCCAAGCTCCGATCCGGTCATTCAGCCGGTTCGGCAGTTCCGGGATTTGCCGTGTCACCCTCGGTTTCCTGGCGACTAGTGTTCTGCTGTCCTGCTCTTTGGCCGACTCCCGGTCCGGCCAAATCCAGCGAGCCCGCAATTATACGACTCCGAACCCTTATTACAAGCGGATTCGAGGCTTTTTTTGCGGTTTTTCCTGACTTAATTCAAGTCAATAGAATCAATAACTTAGCGATGCAGCGCAGGCGGACGATATCTTGTTTCCTGGAAATAAAGCGCTGCGTTAGCGAGCCACTCCTGGAAACAAGGATGTCGCCCGACGATGCGCGGGCGTCCCTGCTGACTTAATTCAGCTTGATTTGTACGTCAACGCCCGCAGGAAGCTCCAGCTTCATCAGGGCATCAACGGTCTTATCCGTCGGATCGACGATGTCCATCAGGCGCTTGTGGGTACGAATTTCGTACTGGTCACGGGCGTCCTTGTTCACATGCGGTGAAACCAGGATCGTGAAACGCTCCTTTCTCATCGGCAACGGAATAGGACCCTTGACCGTGGCACCCGTGCGCTTGGCAGTGTCAACGATTTCGCGTGCTGAATTGTCGATCAGACGGTGATCAAACGCTTTCAGTCGGATACGGATATTTTGATTAGCAGTCATAAGTTTGTCTTCTTCGCGGCCAGTGGCCGCTCCTACAAAAATTCGTTCGCGGCCTAAGAGCCGCTCC
>CAXBJV010000043.1:0-30270 GCA_963976215.1 uncultured Woeseiaceae bacterium
AAGGATATCCGGCAGCCGCGATCAATTGAGCTTGGCCTGAAAGGATATCCGGCAGTCGCAACCAATCGGGCTTCGCCTGAACAAAAACCCCGCCGTTGCGGGGTTTTTTGATTTACAACCGGGTATTGTCCACTTTAGAGGTGCAAGCAGGGCATCCAATGAAATTCGTCGATGAAGCCACAATTCGTGTACAGGCCGGTAACGGGGGGCACGGCTGCCTGAGTTTTCGGCGGGAAAAATATGTCGAGCGGGGCGGACCGGATGGCGGCGACGGTGGCGATGGCGGCAGCGTCTACCTGGTGGCCGACAAATCCCTGAACACCCTGGCGGATTTCCGCGTTGCCCGGAAATTCAAGGCGGCGGGTGGCGAGGGCGGCTCGGGCCGCAACAAGACAGGTCGCTCGGGGGATGACCTGGAGATTAAGGTGCCGATCGGCACGATTGTTCACGATGTGGATACGCGTGAGATCATTTGTGACCTGACCGAAGCCGGGCAGCGGCAAAAAGTTGCCGAGGGTGGTCGCGGTGGGCTGGGCAATACGCGCTTTAAGAGCAGTGTCAATCGCGCGCCGCGCAAAACAACCAACGGTACTCAGGGCGAGGCACGTCATTTGAGCCTGGAACTCAAGGTGCTCGCGGATGTTGGGTTGCTGGGCATGCCGAATGCCGGCAAATCAACATTGATTAGTGCGATGTCACACGCGAAACCGCGTATCGCGGATTACCCGTTTACAACGCTGCACCCGAATCTCGGTGTCGTGCGCGTCGGGCGCTTGCAGAGTTTTGTCATGGCCGATATCCCGGGTCTGATCGAGGGTGCATCGGAGGGCGCCGGGCTCGGAATTCAGTTCCTGAAACACCTGCAAAGGACCGGTCTGCTGTTGCACGTGGTCGATATTGCGCCCATTGATCCCGACGTGGATCCCGCGAGCGAGGTTCGGGCAATTGCGGCTGAACTGGAGAAATTCTCGACTGAGCTGGCGGCCAAGCCGCGCTGGCTGGTCATCAACAAGACCGACTTGTTGTCGCCACAGGATCGTGCAGTAGCGACAGAAATGTTGCTGGAGGAATTGGATTGGCAGGAACCGGTATTTGAGGTCAGTGCCGCAACCGGCGACGGAACGGATACCCTGGGCCAGGCAATCATGGTGGAACTCGAGAAACACGAAGAACAACAGGCGCTCGCGGAAGAGTACGACCCCTCAGCCGTCTAGTTTCCTGCCGCCATAAAAAAACCGGACACGCGCGCAAGCGTACCCGGTTTTTATTGTCTGGTGGAGCAGCGTGTCAGGCAGACAATGCCTTGATGCGCGCGTTCAGGCGGCTCTTGTGACGCGCCGCCTTGTTCTTGCTGACGATGCCCTTGTTGATCATGCTGTCAATGACGGGAACGGCCGCTTTATAGGCTTCCGTTGCGGCAGCGCTGTCACCTGCATCGCATGCGTTGACAACGTTCTTGATTTGCGTGCGCATCTTGGAGCGTAAACCCATATTGTGCTTGCGGGTCTTCTCCGCCTGGCGGGCGCGCTTGCGAGCTGATTTGATGTTTGCCACTGCTTTTTCCGTGTCCTGCGTTCAAAGAGCCGCGTATTATTCGTGCCCTGAGGGTGATTGTCAATGACCAAAGTCAGGGACCGTCGGGTTTCGGCTGGACGCTATCTAAATGACTGATTTTATGGCTATTTTGGGCTAAACTCGGCTCGCTTATGGAAGACGAAAAGGAAAGCACCGGGCGCGGTTTGGCGCTAAAAGCGTCGATCGTCAGCGGCATGACGCTGGTCTCGAGAATTCTCGGAGTCGTCCGTGACATCGTTTTTGCCCGATATTTCGGTCCCGGTATTCTGCTGGACGCGTTTCTTGTCGCTCAACGTATCCCGAATATGCTGCGTCGCTTTTTCGCCGAAGGGGCCTTTTCAGCCGGATTCGTACCGGTCATGGCGCGCTACCGGGAAAACCATAGCGAAGCGGAAGCGCGTGAGTACATCGACGCGATGGCTGGCACATTCGGTGTCACCCTATTCGTCGTGACATTGATCGGCGTTATCGCATCACCATTGCTGGTGATCGCCGTCGCTCCGGGTTTTATCGGCGATGGCGGGGATTTCGACCTTGCCGCATTGATGTTGCGTTTCACATTTCCCTACCTGTTGTTTATTTCATTGACGGCATTTGCCGGCGGTGTTTTGAATACGTATGGCAAGTTCGGCGTACCGGCATTCACGCCGGTCATTCTGAATGTTGTTTTGATCGCTGCCGCAATCCTGGTGTCGCCCTATCTCGACGAGCCGATCATGGCTTTGGCGTACGCGATTTTTGTGGCCGGCGTGTTGCAATTGTTATTTCAGTTGCCCGCACTGGCACGAATCAAAGTATTTCCGCGGCCGAAATGGCGGCCCGGCAATAAAGGAGTGCAGCGTGCATTCAAGCTGATGCTGCCGGCGATATTCGGGTCTTCCGTCGCGCAAATCAATGTGCTCATCAGCGGTATCGTGGCATCGCTGTTGCCGGTGGGCAGTATCAGCTACCTGTACTTCTCGGACCGTCTCATGGAGTTTCCGCTCGGCTTGTTCGGTATCGCGCTGGCAACGGTCACCTTGCCGTACCTTTCGCGCCTCTGGGCGAACGATCATAAGGACACATTTGCGCATACCCTTGACTGGTCGATGAAGCTCGCGGTCCTGATCGCTGTTCCAGCTGCGCTGGGTCTGATCCTTCTGGCGAGCCCGTTTGTAACGACGCTGTTTTATGGCGATGCGTTTGGCAGTGACAAGGTTGCAATGACGGTAATCGCGCTGCAGGCCTATGCGGTGGGTCTGGTGGGTTTTTCGTTTGTGAAAGTATTGGTGCCGGCTTTTTTCGCACGTGAAGATACGCGTACCCCTGTGCGAATTGGCATTGTATCTCTGGTCGTCAACCTGGCGCTCGGCATATCACTGGCCTGGTACTTGACCCAGGCAGGGTACGCCGGCCCGCATGTCGGGCTTGCCGCAGCGACATCGGCAGCCGCGATCATCAATGCGTTATTACTCTATCGCGGCTTGCACAAGGCGGGCGTTATTCGCCACGGTCGTGGCTGGGGCCTGTTGTTACTTCGCGTACTGTGTGCGAATGCGGCGATGTGCGCGGTGCTGACTGTTTTTGACCGTTCCTCAAGTTGGTGGTTCGAAGTTGCTAACCTGCAACGAGTCGGCTGGTTGATGCTAACCGTGGCTGCAGGTGGCGGTGTTTACTTCCTGGTACTTGCCGTACTCGGCATGCGCTTCGCCGACTTCCGGTTGAAACAGTCCTGATGCGCCTGGTAAGACATTTGTCGGATCTTCCCTTCGAGCGGTTGGCGGGCGGCAGTGTGGTCACCATAGGTGCGTTTGACGGCTTGCATCTTGGTCACAGGAAGCTGCTGGACGAAGTCACACGCAGATCGCGCGACAGCAACCTGCCATCGGTGGTAATGAGTTTCGAGCCAACGCCGAAAGAATTTTTTTCCGGTGACCGGCCGCCCGCAAGGCTGATGCGATTCCGCGAGAAATTTGAGGCGCTTGCAAACTACGGCATCGATATTTTCTACTGCCCACGCTTCAGCCCGGCCATGCGCTCCATCTCAGCGGATGCGTTTATCCGAAAAATTCTCGTGCATGGCTTGAATGTCCGCCAGATTGTCGTTGGCGATGACTTTCGTTTTGCAAGCCGACGCGAAGGATCCATCGACACACTCGCAAGGTGCTGCAGCGCTCTGCAGTTCGAGGTACAGCGTACAGAGAGCCTGCTGGTCAGTGGCGTACGCGTGAGCAGTACTGCGATCAGGGAGGCGTTGTCAGACGGTAATACGGCGCTGGCAACTGCATTGCTGGGTCGGCCGTACCGCATGTCCGGCAAAATTATTCGCGGACGGCAGGTGGGTCGCACGCTGGGCTACGCGACGGCGAATGTCGATCTGCGGCGGCGGCAATCAGCGGTGATGGGAATCTATGCAGTTCGAGTACACGGTCTTGCAGAAGGTCCACTGGACGGCGTGGCGAGCGTCGGTACCCGGCCGACCTTCGATTTAACCAAGCCGCTGCTGGAGGTGCATTTGTTTGATTTTGATCGCGATATTTATGGCGACTATATTCATGTCGACTTCATTGCGCACTTGCGCGATGAGGTTCGTTTCGATTCGGTCGACGAACTGGTTGCGCAAATGGATCAGGACGCCGAGAATGCACGCACAGCACTTGCGTCGGACGCAGCATGATAAGGACAGGAAATTGACGAATTCAGAAGAACTCGATGCGTCGAATGCGCGATTTGCATTGTGGATGATCATTGCTGTTGTGATTGTTATAGCCGACCAGCTGACAAAGTGGGCGATCATCGAGTGGATACCACTCTACGACAAGGTACCGCTGAACTCCTTCATCAACCTGACGCACCAAAAGAACCCGGGCGCCGCATTCAGTTTCCTGGCCGATGCCGGTGGCTGGCAGCGTTGGTTTTTCGTTGCGCTGGCCAGTATCGTGAGTACGGTGATTGGCGTCTGGCTATGGCGAGTTCGGAACGACGGCCATATGGTGTTATCTGCCGGTCTCGCATTTGTTCTGGGCGGTGCCGTCGGCAATCTGATCGATCGCATTGTACTCGGTCACGTAACAGACTTTTTCCAGGTCATGTTCGGTAGCTGGGCGTTTCCGTCATTTAACGTCGCCGACGCTGGCATTTCAGTCGGGGCAGCGCTGTTAATCATCGACGCGCTGTTTTTGTCCGGCAGGGAGGAACGAACGGCAGCGTAGCAGGACTTGTCTGCGCCGCCGTTATTCTTGTTGTCCTACCGCGTTCGGGTCCAGCAGTCCGGGTCAGGGCTGGAGGTTCTGACACCCGAGCCCGTTATCGAGAATACGCTGCACTTGCCGGCTTCGGTACCACCGAACTGGAACGTCGCCGTAGCAGTGAAGTCCGCGGCATCAGCGGCAGTAACGGTAATCACGTAAGAACCCGTATCCGTCGTAAAATTCGGCGTCGTCGGGAATCCAAGTGCGGTCAGGTCCTGTGTGAACGAGTTGTTCTGCAGGTACAGCCGCTCCTGGTTGGTCGCGATCTGCAGCAATGCTGCTTTCGCCTCGTTGCGCTTTGCACGTGCCGCGAACTCCCGGTAGCTCGGGTAGCTGATAACTGCCAGAAGACTCACGATGACGACCACGATCATCAACTCAAGCAGCGTTACACCCTGCATCTTTTTACGGAGATTCATCTCAAATTCCTGCGTTTGTGTTACTAGTCAATGCCGTCCTGGGTCCACAAAGTCCTTACCGGATTGTTCGGGAAGCCAGGGTCGAAACATTCTACACCGACACAGCCGACAGGTT
The DNA here is from genome assembly GCA_963976215.1 of uncultured Woeseiaceae bacterium. Classification (GTDB taxonomy): domain Bacteria; phylum Pseudomonadota; class Gammaproteobacteria; order Steroidobacterales; family Woeseiaceae; genus UBA1847. The sequence continues at coordinate 5,340 of CAXBJV010000043.1, forward strand.
TAGGTGCACATTCGCTGCCGGTGCAATTTTGTACCGTCGGGCTCGGGAAGTAGAAGGTCGGTCGTACCGCGATCCCGCCCTGTTCCAGCGTCTTGACGCGGGCATCGTCGGCAGCCTCGGGAGTATCGATCGGAATGCCGTGATCGTCTTCGACGACCGGGTCACCGTTGGCAACACTGACGCGATACAAACGATTCACACTGAGGCCAGCCTGGCACGGGTCGGAAGACGATGTTTCCGGCTCAAACGTGACGAAATAAACCGAGTTGTCAAAGGTTTGCGAGTCGGACAGGACCTTTTCGTTCGGCGGCAGCGTGAGCTTCCAGCCTTTGCCGTTTGCCGGGATCACCGTATCGTACTTGCCTGCGACTTCCACCAGGTCGCCGTGTTTGACCGGTGTGTATAAGTTGTATTCGGTTTGTGTCAGTTGATTGAATACATTCTTGTCGCGAATGGAATAGAACGCATCGTTGGCGCTGTTATCCAGCGGGTGCGCTCGGTAGCCACTGCCGATGCTAATGGCCAGGTATCGCTGTGCATGGTTGTCGTCAACGAACATCGATACGTCCGGCGTTGTGTAGAAGCGCCGTGTTTCGCCCGCTGTCGGGGAAACCAGACCTTCAGCACCAAGCCGCGCAATAACGCCGCCGGCAACGAGCTGCGCGGGCAGCTGGCCGTTGGATATATCGAAGCGCCAGATTTGGCCGCCAAGATCAGACGAGTACATGCGATCCGCATAGCCATCGCCGTTCAGGTCGATGACACGAATCTTGCTCGGAATTGCACGAGTCATGTTTAACAGCTGCAGGTCCGCATAGATATCGCGACCCGCACGCCAGACTACGTCACCCGTATCGATATCCAGCATGAAAATGCCGGCGCCGTCGAGGTCGGGGGTGGTCGGGTGTGCTGCAGCATCGTGTGTCGTGTCGTAACCGCCACCGATGACGAGTACGGCTTTTTGCGCGTTCGTCTGCGCGTTGCTGTTGACGTTGATCTTTGCAACCGCTGCCGGCGACCAGGACTGACCCAGTTCCGGGAACGTTCGAGCCCACATCAGTTGTGGCTTATCGGGTCGCGTGACATCGAGCATATAGTAGTTGTCACCGCCACGCCGCAGCCCGAATGCCAGCCGGACGAAATCTTCGCTGGGATCGATAATGCCGTCGTTATTCTTGTCGTAGACGATACTGTTTATGTCTCCATCGATACCGTAGTTTTTGTAGTCGACGTTTTCATTTTCGTAGAGATCGGCCATGTTCGGCAGCATCTCGTTGGGGACGAAAGACCAGATCTCCTTGCCGGATTCGGCATCAATGGCGTGCAAATAGCCGTCATTGGTGCCATTGAAAAGGTAGATGTCCTGAGTGCCGTCACTTTGGCCGTAGACGACCGCGGCGGGTTGTGAATGCAGTGTATCGCCCATCGCGTAGCGTACGTTCGTCGTGGGGTCGTTGTCTTCGTCCTTCACATCAACACCGCGCATCCAGTCGATGACCTGTGCCACGGTCGGCTCGCCGGCAGCACCAGTCAGGCCGAAATCGGCTGCCGTGTATGCACCGATGTTGCTGCTGGACAGGCTGTTGGACGCGGTCGTCAGGTCGCCGCTGCCATTGTTGGTATACAGGTTACGAAGAGCCGGGTCCGGGAGGACATTGGCCGCGCCGCCGCGGTAAACGTCCGCGCCGTCATTCATCGTGTTCGGCGCCCAGAAATTTCTCGCGTTGTCGTCGAAAAAGCCGGTATCGGGATCTACTGCCGCGTCACCTTTAGCGTCTTCAATCTCGATCTCATCCAGCCGGTACTTCTTCATATTGCCCGGCCAGTGCACCGCATCCGTTGCGCGAAATACCGATACGTACAGATCATTCAGGTGCTGTGTACGATTAAAGGCATTGGTTGCTACGGCAGGCGCTGTAAACGAAATATCGCGATCGAAAATATCGGTCACAATCTCGGTCAATGCTGCCGTCAGCGATTTAACGTCGGACGCCAGGAAGTATTCGCCGCCGCCGCGAGCTGCGGTGTCTTTCAGGATCGGCAGGTCGACACTGAAGCCAATGGTATAGGTTGTAACATCCTGCTTGCCCGGGAGTGACGGGTTGATGTCAACGCGCTGCAGATACTCGGCAACATCGTCGAGACACACGCCATTGTAATTGCTGTCAACCGCACCGGTACTGCTGTTACAGGCACTGCGACCGAAGCCGGGTAATTGCGGTACTTTCGAAAACGCGCCCTTGTCTTCTGTAGGGGCGCCATCGGTGAGCAGGACCACGAAATTTTTCGAGCAGGAATACTCGGCGGGCTGCTTGTAATCGATATCGTTGGTTAGCAGGTTCCAAGAGTCCAGTGCATCCTTGTCGGTTGAGGCTACGCCACCGTAGTACCCGTCCATACCACGCCAGTAGAGGGCTGCTTCGTACAGGGTCTCGGACAGGGGGGTCCAGCCGCTGGCCGGAATCGAATCGACAACGGCATTGGCCTGCGTTCGATTGGCATCCAGGTCCTTGATTCCGTGGATCACGGGACCGCCCGCGCTATGGTGAAAGCGCATGAAGCCAACGTTGACGTTATTGACGGATCCCAGGACATTCTTGGTAACCGCTTTCACAATGTTGGTGCGGCTCATGCTGGTGCCCGGAGGATTGTGATACCAGCTCAGGTAGTCCGGGTCGTACATTGTGACGATCTGATGGGTCGGTTTCACGCCCCAGTCAACCTCACGGCTTGCATCGGAACTGTACGCCGCGGTATTGGTGCCGACACGGGCATAGGTGTCCGGTGCCGGGGCAGTCATTGCGCCGTGAACGCCGGAGTCTTCCTTACACTCGACGGCATAGCTGTCCGAGCTCTTATTCATCTGGCGCCATTTCCACTTGCCCTTGCTGGGTCGATACATCGACATTGTGTCGGTGTAGGAACCGGCAGCGGCCAACTGCGTCAGGCCTTGCTGGCAGTAGAAGGCGGCTTTCTTGATGCGATAGCTGCTGCCACAATTTGGAATTTTGGTTCCGGTGGTCCAGTAGTAATAGCTGTCACTACACCCGCCGCCACTGTAGTTCGTGCCGGCAATATACGGCTCCTGGCTGGTCTCGACAGTGGTCATACTGCCGGACGAGTCAATGATGAACAGAATATTGGGTTTGGCGGCATTGCTTGATGCCGGGGTCGATAGTAACAGCTCGACGTCATCGCCCCATGCGGGGGATGCCGATGCGATCGTCAGTAGCAGTCCTGCACCTGCCCAAGCGGTGCGTTTCCTGGACGTAAACATGTGTCCGTTCCTCTTTTGTCAATCCGTGACCTATCGCTCAGTCAGTCACAAACAAGTGTTTGTTTATCTCGCTAACTGGATACTGATTACAGTATTCGTCTCTGTGTTGTAGCTCACCAATGCGTAGCTCGACTCGGCTCGCTTTATGGTGGCAAATTCCCTCCTGAATTCATCAAATTTGACAGCTTTGCCATCGACCGCGAAGCGCGTGTTGGCATTGAGGCTGACTCTCTTATAGTCTTCATCACATTGATCGTCACACGGTCTGAACGTCACCATTCCATTCGTGTTACCCGGCAATATGATGTTTGCTGGTGATGTCTCGATAGCATTCATCAACGTCTTCAGCTGCGCGACGGCGGGCTGGAAGGCCAATAAAACCAATGCTGTCATTAATGTTCGAACTGTCATTTTCCTAACTCCATGTCGTGCTGACAGGTAATCACCTTATTGTCGGTGATCCGGGCAATCCATGCCCGGAACCACCTCGCAATTATTCAATTCCGTCCTGTGTCCAAAGCGTTCTGACCGGGTTATTCGCGAATCCGGGGTCGAAACACTCAACGCCCACGCACCCAATTGGCGGCGGCGCACAATCGGCTCCACTGCAGTTCGAGTCACCTGACGGGAACAGGAACGCAGGTGTCGGTGCAATGCCGCCCTGTGCCAGGTTTGTCACCCGGGCATCGTTGCTGTCATTCGGGTCCATCGTGTCGAGGTTGTTGGCGATCGGGTCGCCGTTCTCAACATTGACCTGGTACAGGAAGTTTTTACCCGGCACGACCTGGCAAGCGGATTGCTGGTTCACTTCCGGTGAGAAGCTGATAAAGAACACCGAGTTATCGAAAGTAGTGGATGCGGACAGAATCATCTGACCTGCAGGGACGCTGAATTTCCAGCCCCGGTCGTTCGGGCCGATCACGGTATTCACCTGGCCACTCACTTCGCGCATGTCACTATCATATGCAATGTCATAGTTGTTGTAGGCGTTCTGATCGAGCTTTGCGAAGACATGCGGGTCGCGCAGCGAGTAGTAGGCGTCCGCAGCCCTGGTGTCGAGCGGGTGAGCTCGATAGCCGCTGCCCATTCCGATCGCCAGGAAACGGCGGTTCAATACCGGGTCGGTAAAAATCGATACGTCAGGCGCGGAATAGAAGCGACGGGTGTCTGTCGCGCCGGCGGAAGCAACACCTTCACCGCCGAAGCGTGCGATGACGCCACCGGTTACAGTGTCCGCAGCCAGTTCATTACGATGCACGTCAAAGCGGAATAACTGCCCGCCGACATCGACTGCGTACATGCGATCCGCAAAACCATCACCCGTGAAGTCGATTACGCGAACAGCGGACGGGAATGAGCGAGTCATCGTCGAGAGGGTCAAATCGGCGTTCGACCGTCCGGCACGCCAGATACGATCGCCGCTGAACAAATCCAGCATCGAGATACCGGCACCGAGATTGTCATCGGTCGCTGGCAATGCCGCTGTATCGTGCACGTTGTCATAGCCTTCGCCGACGACAACGACTGCTTTCAGACTCGTATTGTCGGGTGATGTACTGAACGCACTTGAGTTCATATCAACCCGGGCGACCACGGGCCGGCTCCAGGTTTCGCCAAATTCCGGATACGATTTGGCCCAGTTGAGCTTCGGATTGTCCTTGTCCGTGACGTCCAGCGAGAACAGCGTATTGCCGCCGCGGCGCATGCCGAAGATGACGTGTACAAAATCGTTACCATCGATGACGCCGTTGTCATTGAGGTCCGCAACGACCGGAACGATGTCACCGTCGATGCCGTAGTGCTTGTAAGTTGAAACGCTGTCGAGCATCAGGTCTGGCAGGTCCTGCAGCAGTTGCTTCGGAATAAACGCCCACAACTCCTTACCGGTCTGGCCATCGACGGCATGAAAATAACCGTCATTCGTTGCTGTGAACACGACCACGTCAGGCGTCGACGCACTCGATCCGTACACGACCGCCGCCGGTTGCGAGTGCAGTGGATCGCCCATCTGCAAGCGCTCGTCTTCATCGTCGGTGTCTTCATCGACGTCCATGACATCAACACCCAGCGTCCAGTCGATGATCTCGGCCAGCGTCGGTTCGTTCGCTGCGCCGGTCAGACCGAAGTCCGCCAGCGTCAGCGATGTGTTCGACTGAGAGATCGTGTTCGAACCGATAGTCAGGTCGTTACTGAAGCCATGGTTGGTAAATATGCGGCGATCGTCCGGATCGGGAAGAGCATTTGCGGCACCACCTTTTTTGACATCCGCGCCGTCGGTCCCGACTGTCCAGTAACTCACCGCGTTGTCGTCGAAAAAGCCGGTGACCGAGTCGACCGCCGGTTGTGCAGGTGATCGAGCGTCTTTGATGACGCCGTCTTCAATCGTGTACTTTTTCAGGTTCCCGGCCCAATGTACCCTGGCGTCGGGCAGGAAAGTCGAAATGTAAAGGTCATTGAAATTCTGTGTGCGGTTAAAGGTATTGACCGCTGCCGTCGGCGCAGCAAATGACAAACCCTTGTCCAGCGCAATCTCGACAATGCGCATCAGTGCGGTGGTCAGAGTCTCAACGTCGTCCGCAAGGTAGTATTCACCACCCGATGCTGCGGCGGTTTCTGCAAGAATCGGCAGGTTAATCGCAAAGCCAATGGTATGCGTCGTAACGGTCTGGAAATCAGCGGGCACCGACGGTGTCAGGTCAGTTTCATACAGATACTCGCCGATGTCGTCGAGACAGCGGCCGTCGCCGGTACCATCACAAGTGGTGGCGCCGCCCAGTGCCGCGCCGTAGCCCGGCAGCAACGGCGCGAGTGCCTGTGCACCGCTGTCGTTAACCGGCTGTCCGTCGGTCAGAAGTACATTGAAGTTGCGTGTACATGACGGCATCGTCGGCTGGTCGTAGGTCCCCGGGGTGCTGCCTACGAATGCACCCGCATCGACGTCCGCAGGCGCCTGTACGCCGCTTCCATTGACGCTGAAATTACCGTAGTTGGCCGACATTCCACGCCAGTACAGTGCAGATTCGTACAGCGCTTCCGCGAGCGGTGTCCGGCCGTTGGCCGGCAGTGCCTGTATCTCGGCGATAATGGCTGCACGATCGGTATTCAGGTCGCTGATGTCATGAATAATGCGGCCGCCTTCTGAATCATTAAAGCGCATGATGCCGACATTGACGTCCTCAATGGCGTTCATCAGGTTACGTGTGACCGCCTTCAGGATGTCCATTTTGGCCATGCTGACCGTCACCGGGTTTTCCTTCCAGTTCAGGTAGTTGCCATCATAGATAGTGTACGCTTGCGCGGCGTCACCGCTGCCCCAGGCCAGTTCCAGGTTGGGGTCGGCTGTGAACGCAGTCGTGCCGGACGCCGAATTTGCGTAGGCCGGTCCGCTGCTGCTGCTGCCATGCTCACCGGAATCGTTCTCGCACTCGACAATGTCAGATGCGTTGCCGATCTCGAGGTTCTGCCAGTGTGCTGAGCCGGTACCGCTGGAGCTGTACTGCACCAGCACACCTGTATAGGCGCCGATGCCCGACATGCGCAACTTTGCGTCTTCACAGACGAAAGCCGCGTCATCGATGAACTGTGTGTTGCCACCGCCAGCGCAGGTCGGCTCAACATCCAGCTTTGTCCAGTAAAGCTTGTTCGTGTCGCAGGAGCCACCCGAATAGGTGCGCGTGCTGTCGTACGGCTCCGTCGTGTTTACCGGGTCACCCATCGATCCCGAAGTATCGAGGATGAACAGAATATTCGGTGGTGTCGCTGCAGAGTTTGCCGGCGCGACAAGCAATAATTCCGTGTCATCGGCAAATGCCGGCGCAGCGACTGTTGCCGTTATTAATATTGACGCGCCAACAGCGAGGTATCGGGTAATGTGAGCTTTCATAGTCTTTTCCTCAGAGTCCGTTCTTCAGACTACTGTTGTGATACGCGAATGGAGGCGACCGTGTTGCTCGTATCGTCGCGCTTCACATTGACTGTAATGTCGCCTTCGCGACGTAGATCGGTGATGGCCTTGCGGAAATCATTGAGCCGCAGTGCCTTGCCGTTTACCTGGTAGACCGTCTGAGGTGTCACGCGAATGGAGTGGTAGTCGCAATCGTCGCACTCGCGAATCGCAACCCGACCATTGGCGGACACCGGTAAATTCATCGAGAAAATAGAGATCTCGAATGTCGTTGATGCCGGTAGCCCCTGTGCAGATGCCGCAATCGAAAGGCTCAGCAGGGTGGCGATTGTTAATGTCTTTATCATTTTCATCGGACTACTCCGTTCCGAAATCTTATAGTGTCGGCGATTCTGGGCCGACCACGTAGAATGCTTGTGTATGGACTGCCGTAGCGTCGCGATCCGTCACGTTGCCTGGATCGAAGCGAAACTCAGCCTGCGAGGTTGCGATGAAGTGATACGCCGAAATGCCGCTGCCTGCGCCGAGACTGAAGGCCCGGTCCGGCACCAGCGTTGAGTCTTCGAAATCGATTCTGGCTGAAACAACTTCGTTAGTACCTGTCGGCGGCGTGACAACCACCGTCGCGTTGGTATTGAACAGGCCTTGCGACAAGGCGTTTTCCAGGCCGGTTTCGGCGGACTGAAACGCGTTCTCATAAGTTTGGTTGTTGCGCGCCATGGCCAATTCTGTCGTCGCCGTGTTCATGCCGGAAACGGCCAGTATGGTTATGACGACCAACAGCAGGAGTCCGACAATCAGTGCGGCACCGTGTTGGCGTTTTCGATTGATCATGTTTTGAAAATTCGTCTTCATTGTGGATTCCAAAATTAAGTTCTGGCGTTTCGCAGCAGGATTGTTTTAGAAACCTGCATGCGCCGGAAGCTGTCGTTCGGTACACCGAGGTCGACATCGCCTGGCTCGTAGTCGCGGGCATCCTGGACACCGGCTTCAAAATCGATGCCGCGAACGACCATCCAGATGCGCGCGGTCATGACGCGGGCGCCCGGAACGTAGCCAACGGCGGTCGGGTCATAAATAGGGCTGCCAGGATTGACGTAGCGGTCAACGGTGTTGTCCTGGTCCACGTCGATTCCCAACTGCAATTGCAGGTTCTCAATACCGGGCGCAACTTCTTCATCGACGATACGCGGTCCAGCCGCGCCACCACCGATAAGTCTATGTCGGCGCAGCGTCGGTACGCCGGCAATCAGGGTCGATGTCGGCGACACGTAATAGCTGCTGACCATCAGGTTATGCGTGGCGGAGTCGGCCGGTGAAAAGGCGCCCGGAACATTACCGTCGGCAAACAGTTCACCCTGAATCCGTGTCGTCTGGATTTGCAGACGACCGGCTTCCAGTGCAACCGGGACAACACTGGCGCGCCGTACCGTAATCACATCGGAAGATGCCTGGCTGCCACCCGTCGCTGCACAGGCCAGGCCGTAGCCGTTGTTTACGCCGTCGATCGGCAGGGCGAGGTTTAACACCCAGTCCGCAGCACAATTATTCGCTGGCTGCGGCAGAGCATTCGGGTTCGCTGTACCGGCGATCGAGCGGCCTTCGACCGCGAGACCACGGCTGTTGCGGCCCCAGTTACTCGCCATGCGCAAGTCCGCTTCAATCGTGTCCATCGCGAACTGGGCCGTTTCCTGGACCCGGGCAATGGATTCATTGACGACAAACGCCTGGCGGCTCTGGTTGTATATCTGCACAGCACCGATCATCAGGAACGAGCCGATCGCAAGGGCAACCATGAGTTCGACCAGGGTCAGGCCATGCTGATTTTGAGCTTTCGAATTATTCATATTGGCAGCACCGGTATCGTAATGGTGTAAGTCGGGTTGGCACCTGGCTCATCCCAGCTCACCGTAATCTGGTAAGTCGGGGGCGTCACGGCGCCATTGAATACAACCGTCACGTCACCGTTGGGCAACGTATTGGCTGCTTCAGCATTCCAAATTAGAATGTCATTTGCGGCCATCTCAGCCGGTGTGCAGACGACGGTCGATGCAACGCAACTGTTGTCGGCGCCAACTCCGGCGATATAAGCATTACCCGCTCGCGGGTTGGCGCGAATGCGATCCGCGACGTCACCGGCCAGCGTGACCGCATGATGCCGAAACATCGACGTACGGCCTGCCTGCATGCTTTGCACGTAGAGCCCTGCGATGCCAAGCATACCGACCGACATGATTACGAGCGCGATCATCACTTCGACCAGTGAAAAGCCGCGTTGCTGTCTGCTGTCAGTTTTCGTATTCATTCGTGTCATTTCCTAACACCCTCCGTGGAAGGTGACTTGATCTTCCTGCGCGAGAACCGTTGCCCGGCCCAGCGGCGTTACCACCAGTACGCGTGCCGTGGATTTGCCGCCGCCACCGCGGATATTGCCGCGATCATCACAGAGGATCGCAGTCGCGAGTGCCGCCGTTCCTGCAAATGGGCTGCCGGCGGCTGGCTGTCGTCCGACACCAGTTGATGCGTAAATAAAATAGTCGTCGGGTCCCGGGGTCGCGATGTCGATGTCGGTATTAACCGGGCCGAAGCGCTTGATGATCGGCTCACCGGCATCGAGGACGACATCGCCATCCGTGTCCTCAAATACCACCCAGCCGGTTTCGAGTTCGCCACCGCAAACGGGCAGGGCGATCGTCGAGTCGGCAACGGCGCAAATCGAAATGTTGCTTTTGGCGCGGGAAGCCTCACTGCGGGCCAGGTGAAAAGCCGAATGCAGATCGTTAGCAGTAGCCGTCATGGTGCTGTTCTGTCGAAACGACAACATGTTGGGTACGCCCAACGTCAGCACGACTCCGACGATCAGCAGCACGGTGAGGAGTTCGTATAGCGTAAAGCCTGTCTGGGTTCTCTGTTTCATGCAGCGAACTATAGTGGCTTCAATTACGGTCTGCGCAGGCAGCCGACAAGCGGCATTGCGTTGCCGACAAGCGGTCGAAATACCGCGCTGCTATTTAACTTAATCCGCACACGTATACAGGTCACGGTCAGTCGTGTGACTTGCAACACGTGGCCGGCCTGTGTAGCTGACGACCAGTGCCCGAGGGGCGATCCGGGCCTGATGGTCGCAAAAAACCAGTGTACCGTTGGTCGCTCGCAGGAACGTCGCGCGCAGTGTGAAGCCCTGCCGGTTACTCGAAATCCGGACACCCTCCGCAACCCGATGGCGGACCAGGATCGGCTCGCCGGGATCGATGCGTGGTGGCGAGTCGCGGTCAGTGTTTTCGAACAGGATCCAGCCGTCAGACCAATCCCGCACGGTATCGCATTGCTCGCCATCGTGACTGCCGCACAGCGACACGACCTTGCGCCGCATGATGGATTCCTTGCGCGCCTGGTGAATGGCGTGAAACAACGCGTCGATCTCGACGCGCTGACTGTGCCGTGCCAGCATCGCTGCAAACGACGGCGCTGCGAGACCGGAGATGAGTGCCAGCAGGAACAGGCTGGTGATAAGTTCGAACAGCGTAAACGCTTGATTGCGGTTTTTCATGCGCACCTCCTTGTGCCCATTCATTTTGCAATCGCGATTATTCCGCGTGCTCTGCTAGAATCGGGGCGGAAGTAGCAAAAAGACAGGGGTCATTTGGTATGTCGCGCTCGGAAATCCTTGCCAGGCTGGAACGATTCGGCATCTCACCGACACCGCAACGACTTGAAGTTGCGGACATCTTGCTGAAAGCGCCGCAGCACTTGTCCGCGGAGCAGGTCATTGAACGGCTGCGCGCAAAAGGCAGCAAGGTCTCAAAGGCCACTGTCTATAATTCATTGAATTTGTTTGGCCGCCGCGGACTGGTTCGTGAGGTACAAATCGACCCAGAGCGACGCCTTTACGACTCCTGCATCGAGCCGCATCATCACTTCTATAATGTCGACAGCGGCGAGCTGTCCGATATTCCGGCCGATGACATCGAAATCCTCGGCCTGCCGGCGCTGCCGGACGGGACTCACTGCGAGGCTGTCGAGTTGATTGTCCGCATACGCAATTCCGCGGAATAATTCGAGAAAATCCTTTTCGAGCGCACCCTTCGAGGCTATACTTCGCGCCGCTTGCCAGTGCCGGATTAGCTCAGTTGGTAGAGCACATCATTCGTAATGATGGGGTCAGGTGTTCGAATCACCTATCCGGCACCATTTTATTCGCGTTCGCGAAACACCAGGTCGTAGCTCGTTCGCTCTGAAAACTGATTGTTGAGTTGCACCACGGCAGCGTATTCGGTCCAGTGCGCCACCTCGATCGGACCCAGGTCAATGGGCACCAGGCCCATCTTTTCCACGAAACCGGCGACAATCTCTTTTGCGGTCGCGTCATTGCCGACCACCGGAACGTACAGCGGGCCATCGCTATCCTCCGGGCTGATCATGGCTTGCCAGCTAATCGTGTTAAAGGCTTTCACGACCAAAGCCTCAGGCGCCAGCGCTTGCACGATTTCGCCATTGGATGTCTCGACGCCGAAAGAAAACGTCAGCGGTTCGTGCATTTGCAACGGATTGGTGACATCGATAACGATCTTGCCCGACAGGTCGCCCAACCCGCGCACCACATCCTCGACCACCATACCGGGCACGGCCAGTACGACGATCTGCGCTGCATCGGATGCCTGCAGTGGCTTGGCCGTTGTCGCGTTGCCACTGGTTTGCTCTGCAACATCCAGTGCCTTTAGACCCAGTGGGCTGCGCGACCCATAGATAATCGTGTGTCCCTGCAGTGCGAGTTCGCCTCCCAGCGCCCGGCCGACGTCGCCGGTGCCAATGACGGCGATCGTCTCAGCACCTGCACCGGTCGTGAGCAGCAGTAGCAGCAATGCAAAAAATCGACTTGGGCTCATGGCCTTACTCCTGTTTGGTTTTTTCAATCCAGGCGAGCACAGCTTTTTCGGTCATCGGCAATGTCATGCCGCCATTTTGTAATACCTGGTTGTGAAAGTCGCGAATATCGAATTGTTCGCCGAGCTCAACCTCGGCAAGTGTCCGCAAGCGGCGAATTTCGAGCATGCCGAGCATGTATGAGGTCGCCTGTCCGGGCCACGAAATATAGCGATTGATATCGTTCTGAATATCCACCTCCGGCCAACCCGTGTTATTCAACATGTAATCCACAGCCTGCTGGCGACTCCAGCCCTTGGTGTGAATTCCGGTATCGATGACAAGTCGAGCGGCACGCGCTCCCTGGTCGGAATAGAGTCCCATCAGGTCGAGCGGTCCATTGTAGAGGCCAAGCTCCTGCGCGAGACGTTCGGAATACAGGCCCCAGCCTTCGCTGTATCCGGAGTTGCCGAGATAGCGTGCCAGCGAATGCACCTTGTCACCGAGCTCCAGTGCGATGGCACCCTGCATGTGATGGCCGGGATAGGTTTCATGATAGAGCGTCGATTGTTGCGTTGCACGCGAACGCTTTTCGGGATCACGCACAGCGATATAGAAAATGCCGGGGCGCGTGCCATCCTCGGAAGAGGAGTGATATTCGCCGACACCGCTGGCCGCGAAATCAGGATACGGCTTGATGATGACATCGGCTTTCGGCATTACACCGAACACATCCGGCATTCTTTGTTTCGCTGCCTCCAGTGCATGGACTGAGTACTCCAGAACCTCCTGTTCGGTTCGAAACGTAAATTCCGGATCCACGTTGATGCGGCGCACGAAAGACTCGATAGGCTCACCGTCATAATGCTCTGCAAGGACGGCTTCCATTTCGGCACGAATCAGCGTCATCTGTTGTAGGCCGAGTTCGTGAATTTCGTCGGCAGTCGGTTGTACCGTTGCAAAAGAGCGTACCAGCGCCGGGTAACACTCGGCACCGTTCGGGTTATGACTCAATGCGATTTCCTCGCGTGCCTGCTCGAGATAATCGTCTTCAATAAAGTCCGCAAAACGGTCGATCGCCGGCACGATCTCGTCCTCAAAGATCTCGCGTACCGCACCTTCGAATACCTCGTCCTCGGTGCGCGAAATCATGCCGAGAAAGGGTGAGTTTTCGTCACGCAGCCCGCGAACTTCTTCCGGCACAACTTCGACGGTCAATCGCGGTGAGCTGTAGCCGAGTTCAAGTCCCTTACGCAGGTTTTCGATTTCTGTGTCAATAAAACGATCGACTTCGCCGAGTCGGGCCAGGGCCTGTTTTTTAAGTTCGTCGGTCTCGAGTGGCTGGATATCAAAAATGAACGGCATGCCGCGATACCAGGCTGTCGTCGCGCTGGTTTCCCAAAGTTCCTTGCGGCAGATGCGCGTTGCTTTTTCGGCCTGCAGTTGTTCGTGGAGAATGCCCCAGGTCACCCAGTCCCGGCTGCGGACCTCCTGCGGTTCGCCGATGGCCGTCAGTTCCGCCAGCCATGCGTCCTCTTTTTGCTGCCATTCGGCCAGCGCGTCGAGCGAATTGTCATATAAGCGATCGTGTCGGGCGCCTTCGATAGCGTAACTGGTTCCCATCCATGGGTACCGCAGCAGCATTTCGTCGAGCACCTCATCTGCGATGGTTTCAATGCTGCGAATTTCCTGCTCAATTGCCGTAGTTTTCGGGTTCGACGACTCGGATTGGCAGGCAGACAGGAGCAGCAACGCAGCAAGCAACGGAACGGGTCGCAGAAGAATTGGAAACTGGCGGATAAACATTTTTTGCTCCCCCTTGGGCTGCGCAAATTCTACACAATTTGGACAATCAACGAGCCCGCATTCCGCAACGAGCACCGTTTATGAGGTAGGCTGTTTGCCTATCGCTTGTGCCGGGGTTCCGGTGGAGACATGCATGCTCAGCATAGAAAACCTGTCGAAACAGTATGGCGACAATATTGCTGTTGACGACATTAGCTTTTCAGCAGGTGAGGGCAGGATATTCGGGCTGCTGGGGCCCAATGGCGCGGGCAAGTCGACAACAATCAATTGTATCTCCGGCCTGATGCCGCCGACATCCGGAAAAATCTCCGTCGCTGGCCACGATATCGTCAAAGACGGCAGGAAAGCCAAGGCTGCGCTCGGCGTTGTGCCCCAGGAACTGGCTCTGTACGAAGACCTGCCAGCCATCGAAAATCTGATCTACTGGGGTAAGGCGTACGGCCTGCGTGGTGCCGCACTGAAGTCCCGAGTCGATGATGTGCTCGGCTACATCGGGCTTGCCGATCGGGCGAAAGATCTGCCGAAAACGTTTTCGGGTGGCATGAAACGCCGGCTGAATTTCGGCTGCGGCATCGTACACAAACCCCGAGTCTTGTTGCTCGATGAACCGACTGTCGGGGTCGATCCGCAATCCCGGCAGCGGCTTTTCGACATGGTGGAAGCCGAGCGTGACGCAGGAGCGTGCGTTCTGTATACGACACACTATATGGAAGAGGCTGAACGGCTTTGCGATTCGCTGGCGATCATCGACCACGGCAAGATTATTGCCGTGGGAACGGTCGCTGAATTGAAAGCACAGCTAGGTGCTCGTGATGTCCTGCAGCTGAACGGTGCGTTTCCGGACGGCTCGGGCGCAGCGGTCACCGGCAGGGGTATTTCCGACCTCGAAATTCTTAACGACGACAACACAGAAATCGCGATGACGCTGACGTCCGCGTCGCAGCACCTGCCAGCGATTTTCGATGCGATCAAGAGTAACGGCGGGACGGTGACGGAAACGAGTTTAAGAAGCCCGAATCTGGAAACCCTGTTCCTGCTACTGACCGGCAAGGAACTGCGCGAATAGCCATGGGATTCCTGTTCGCCACATTCAGGAAAGATATTGCACGCTGGCGTCAGGACTATGTTGCTGTCCTGATCTGGCTCGGTATTCCGCTGATGCTCGGCGGCCTGATTACGGCGATGACGGATGGCGGCGACGACAGTGGACCGATGGGAAGCTTGTTGATTGCCGATCTTGACGACACGCTGCTGAGCGGATTTGTCGCCGGTGCATTCAGCCAGGATGAATTGTCGGACCTGATCGGGGTAAAACTGGTCTCGCCTGAAGAAGGGGCGCTGATAATCGAGGCCGGTGATGCGAGCGCGTTCCTGACGATTCCTGCGGGCTTCCAGGATGCGCTGATCAATAACACGCCGGCGACGCTGGAGCTAAAAACCAATCCATCGCAGACGATTCTGCCCGGCATCAATGAAGATATTACCGGCGTGCTGCTGGATGCAGGTTTTTACCTGCAAGCAGCATTCAGCGACGAGATTGCGAGGATCACTGAATCAACAGAGCTAACAGACCCGTCAGACATCGTCGTATCCGGAATTGCGGTCGAAATTCAGAACAAGATTGAGTTGCTGGCACCGATGCTGTCGCCGCCGCTTCTCGATCTCGAAATTGTGGAGCCGCCACCCGCGGAGCCGCGGCCGGATTACGGGCTGTTGTTCTTGCCGGGAGTCGTATTGATGGCACTGATGTTTACGTCCCAGGGCCTCTCTGCCGATTACTGGGCTGAACGGGAGAGTGGGACACTGCGTCGCCTGGTCTCAACACCCGGTCTGCTCCACCGGTTCGTCGTCGGCAAGGCACTGGCCGCCGGAGTGCTCATGCTGATCATTGGTGGCATTACGCTGCTGCTGGGCTTCGCTTATCACGAAATTCAGTGGAACAAGTTTTTGCCATCGCTGGTGTGGATAGGGTTTTCGGGTGTCGGACTGTTTGCGTGGTTTTCCGCGCTGCAGATGCTGCTACCCAATCCCAAGGCGGCGAATCTGTTAACAACCATCCTGGTGTTTCCGTTGTTAATGATGGGCGGCAGTTTTTTTCCAATGGAGGCTTTACCCGACTGGCTTGCGGCAATCGGGCGCCTGTCCCCGAACGGCTTTGTTGTTGACCGGCTTTCAGGTGAACTGACGTCTGCCAGTGCATGGACATTCACGGCAGCGTCATGGGGCATCGTTGCTGCAATGACGTTGAGCGGTTTGCTGCTCTGTAGCTGGCGGCTGCAATCCGGGTTCGCGCGAAAATGATGGCACAGATCTTCTTTATCGCCTGGAACGACGCGAAGTATCAACTTCGACAAGGATCGACTCTGTTATGGGCCTTTGTTATGCCGCCAATTTTTTTCTACTTCATTGGTACCATGACAGGAGGATTCAGTGCATCGATCAGCGGTGGGCAGGCAACGCCGGTTGTCGTCGTTGCCGAAGCGCCCGGTTTCCTCAGGGAGCAAATCGACTTACGCTTGCGCGACAACGATTTTGCGGCCGAATGGATGGCGCAGCTCGATACGGCGCCGGGGCAGGACGCGCCGCGTCGCATCCTGCGCATCGGCCCGCATCTGACGGCACAGGTGCGCGCTGGAAATAAGGTCACTGTCACCTATTTTACGGATGCGTCGGCGTTGTCTCGTGACTTCGAGGTCATACGCATCCAGCGCAGCCTGTATACGGCACTGGCGGATATTGTTGTGGCGGACATTCAGTCCGATGCGTTGCTGCAGGCCGCGGACCTGATTGCATTGAATGAAACACCCAGGAACCTCGCATTGCGGGTTTCACCCGCGGGCAAACGGCAGCAGATCCCGAGCGGCTTCGAACAGGCGGTGCCGGGCATTGTCGTCATGTTCACAATCCTCGTCTTACTGACGAGCGGTGGCTCGATGCTCGTCAACGAACGGAAACAGGGGCTGTTGCGCCGACTGGCATCCGCGCCCGTGTCGCGGTCCCAGGTCGTCGCAGGCAAGTGGGGCGGACGTATGTTGCTGGGTGCCGTGCAGATGACTGTCGCATTACTGATTGGAACCTACGTGTTTGAGATGGTCTGGGGTCCTGATCTGCCAATGGTGTTGCTGGTGCTCGCGGTCTGGGCAGGATTTTGCGCATCGGCCGGGCTGCTACTTGGCAGCCTTGCGACAACGGAAGGGCAGGCGGCAGGACTTGGCGTATTCGCTGCCAACGGCCTTGCCGCGCTGGGTGGTTGCTGGTGGCCGATCGAAGTCACGCCGCCGTGGATGCAGTTCGTGCAAAAGCTCACACCGACCGGCTGGACCATGGACGCGATGCACAAACTGATCAGCTTTCAGTCCGGCGCTGCTGCGGCGATTCCGCAGGTGCTGTTACTGCTGGCGGCTACTCTGCTGCTCATTGGCATTGCAACGCGGCGGTTCCGTTTTCAATAAGGCGGAATTAGTCCTTTCAATTCCTTACCGATCTGTTACAGTCCGCTCCGTCTTGACGCACCTCGGTCTGCGTCACTCACTCCAACCCTGCAATTCCGCACGCTTGGAGCTAATCAAAATTCCAGCCTGGGCCGAACCGCACGTCGCTAGACGCGTCGGATCAGGCGAATCGGAGAACAATCAATGTTATTTAACGAACTCGGTCTTTCGACCGATCTGCTGCGTGCTGTCGAAGAACAGGGCTACACAGAAGCCACCCCAATCCAGGGCAAAGCCATTCCGCTGGTGCTCGAAGGGCACGATCTGCTGGCCGGCGCACAAACGGGCACGGGCAAGACGGCGGCATTTACGCTTCCTGTATTGCAGAAATTGCGGGAAAAACCTGCCGGTGGTCGGCGCATTCGGGTACTTATCCTGACGCCAACACGCGAACTGGCGGCACAAGTTAACGAAAGCGTCAAAACTTACGGCAAGTACCGGCCGGTCCGAAGTATGGAAATCTATGGCGGCGTCAGTGCGCGGCCACAGATCAGCAAGATCAAGCGTGGTGTCGATGTTGTTATCGCGACTCCGGGACGGCTGCTGGACCACGTGCGGCAGGGCAATATCGATTTGTCGTCCGTCGAGATGTTCGTTCTCGATGAAGCCGATCGCATGCTGGACATGGGATTTATTCGCGATATCAAACTGATCATCCGGGAGTTGCCGTCGCAACGACAAAACCTGCTGTTTTCGGCAACCTTTTCAGCCGAGATTCGCAAGCTTGCAAGCAACTTGCTGAGCCAACCGATGGAAGTGCAGGTGGCGCAGCGCAATTCGACCGCGGAAAAAGTCAGCCAGGTTGTCATGCCGGTCGACAAGGCGCGCAAGCGTGAGTTGCTGTCAGAGCAGATTGGCAAGGGTAACTGGCGCCAGGTGCTGGTTTTCACGCGCACCAAGCACGGTGCAAATCGCCTGGCGAAGCAACTCAATGCAGACGGCATAGAGACCAGCGCCATTCATGGCGGTAAGGGGCAGGGCGCACGAACAACCGCACTGCGGGATTTCAAATCCGGCAAGATTCGGGTGCTCGTCGCGACCGATATTGCCGCTCGTGGCCTGGATATCGACAAACTGCCGCATGTGGTGAATTTTGAGTTGCCGCATGTTGCGGAAGACTATGTACATCGCATCGGCCGAACAGCCCGTGCAGGGCAGTCGGGCACCGCGATATCACTGGTGTGCGTTGACGAGCTGAAATTGCTCGCCGATATCGAGCGACTGCTGAAAACAAGGATTCCCAAAGAATACGTTGAAGGCTATAAAGTCGACAATCGCATCCAGGCAGAGCCGATCAACAAGGGCCGACCGTCACGCGGCGGCAGATCGGCTGCCGCCAAGAGCAAGCGACCCGGCGGCAAAGGGCGACCAGGAAAGCATGCCAGGAGTCGGGCCGGAAAGCCGCGGGCGCGGGCCAGCTAAGGGCACTGCGGCTGACGGGCGTTTTGACTCAGTCCGCCGATTCCAGCGCGTCACTCGCTGTCAGCCACTCATCTTCCAGTTCGCTAATGGCCTGACGTGCCGCTGCCTGGTCTTTGACCAGTTGCCTGAGTTCGTCTTTGCGATCGGCGCTGGCATAGAGTGATTCGTCGGCCAGGCGTTGATCGTACTCGTGCAAGCTGGCGCGATGGGTCTCCAATCGCTTCTCAATCCTGTTGACAGCATCGTACAGCGGCTTGAGCCGTTGCCGCCTCTGCGCCTGTTGCTGGCGTTGCTGTTTCCGGCTTACTACCGTGTCGCTGGACTCGGCCTCGACGCTATGCGATTCAGTTTCGAGCCGCTGCTGCTCGTTTAGCCAGCCCGGATAATCGTCTATACCCAGCGCAAAGCGCTCGACTTTGCCGCGGTGCACGATCAACAGCTCGTCACAAACACTGCGCAGCAAATGCCGATCGTGCGAAATCACAACGAGTGCGCCGCTGTACTCTATTAGTGCAAGACTCAGCGCCTGGCGCATTTCCAGGTCAAGATGGTTGGTTGGCTCATCGAGCAACAACAGGTTGGGGCCTTGCCGGATCATTAATGCCAAAACAAGCCGCGCTTTTTCACCGCCGGAAAATGGCGCTACCGGTTCGAAGATGCGCTCACCACTGAAACCGAAGCGTCCCAGGTAGTTGCGGTAGTCCTGGTCGCGGTCGTTCGGCGCAATTTCGTGCAGATGGTCGACCGGGCTCAATTCCGGATGCAACTGGTCCAGCTGATGCTGGGCGAAATACCCGATGCGCGTGTCCTTGCTAACGACTCGTTCGCCATCGAGTAGCGTATCGCCGGTTGACAACGCTTTGACGAGTGTTGACTTGCCGGCGCCGTTAACACCGAGTAGGCCAATTCGATCGCCGGCCGTCAGGTTCAGTGTGACATTCTCCAAAACGGTGGATTCGCCATATCCGAGGCGAGCATCGTTCAAACCGAGCAGGTGTTGCGGTTGCTTATCCGGTTCGGCGAAGTGAAAACGAAACGGCGAATCGACGTGTGCCGAGGCAATGCGCTCCATGCGTTGCAGCATCTTTAGTCGACTCTGTGCCTGCCTGGCCTTGGACGCTTTGTAGCGAAAGCGGTCGACGTAGCCCTGAATGTGCCGGATTTCCCGTTGCTGCCGTTTAAACATGGATTGTTGTTGCGCCAGTTGTTCGGCCCGTTGTGCCTCAAACGAACTGTAGTTGCCGCTATACAGTTGCACCGCTTTATTTTCGATATGCGCAACGCGCGTACAGACCGCGTCCAGAAAGTCGCGATCATGCGAAATGATCAGCAATATGCCCGGGTAACTTGTCAGCCAGCGTTCAAGCCAGAGAATGGCGGGCAAGTCGAGGTGATTCGTCGGCTCGTCCAGCAATAACAGGTCAGACCGGCACATCAATGCCCTGGCAAGGTTCAGCCGCATGCGCCAGCCACCGGAAAAGTCGGATACAGATTTCCGGTAATCGTCGTCAGAAAACCCGAGGCCATGCAACAGCCGGGCCGCTCGGGATTCGGCGGCGTAACCGTCGATTGCCTCCATGCGTTCGTAGAGGACGTGGACGTTGTTCTGTGTGTCACCATTGTCATGCGCGGCGATTGCTGCTTCGACGTCACGCAATTCGGCATCACCATCGATGACATGATCAATGGCAGATGCGCTGCCGTCCGGACTTTCTTGCGCGACATGGGCGATGACGTCATCGCTGTTCATCGAGAACTCACCGGCGTCAGGTTCAAGCTGGCCCATCAACATCGCGAACAACGACGATTTACCGCATCCGTTCGCACCGATCACGCCGAGACGTTGCCCGGAGTGAACCTGCAGGCTCAGTTGCTCGAACAGGACTGTCTGGCCGCGGCGCAGCGCGATATTGGTGAGACTCAGCATGGCGGATGCCATTATAATTGCAATGTTGTTTACGATGTATGCCGGAGACCGTAGTGCAGGAAACGCTCAATGACAGGGAGGCAAGAGTGATCGGCTGCCTGATCGAGAAGTCGATTGTTACTCCCGATCAATACCCCATGACGCTCAATGCACTGACCAATGCGTGCAATCAGAAATCCTCGCGCGATCCGGTCATGTCGCTTACTCCCGGTGAGGTACAACAGACGATCCGCTCCCTGGAAGCGAAACATCTTGTTCGCAGGGATGAGAATTTCAAAAGCCGCGCCGAGAAATATTCACAGCGATTTTGCGGTACGCGGTACAGCGATTTGCAGTTCAGCGCAGCGGAGACGGCGATTGTCTGCCTGTTGTTGTTACGCGGCCCGCAGACGCCGGGCGAACTACGCTCACGTAGCGGGCGATTGCACAATTTTGACGATCACGCGGACGTCGTCAGCACGCTGGAAGGGCTGGTCCATCATGACCGCGGCCCGATGCTGGTCAAATTGCCGCGCACCCCGGGCCGCAAGGATGCGGAGTATATGCACCTGTTTTCGGGTCCCATCGACGTTGAGGCCTATTCCGAGCAGGCAATGAAAGCGAAACCGGTATCTTCACGGGCGGCGGCGGGAGTGGCGCAACTCGAGGAAAGGATTGAAAAACTCGAAGTTGCGGTGCGCGAGCTGCAAGCCAAATTACGTTAAATAGGGCGGCTTTTTGTCACAACTGTTGCCATTTGGCGACATCTGGACTCAGTGTTTCGATTGCGCGACAGTATAACCGCAGGTTTAAGGGCGGGGGCCTTATATTCGAGAGCAGGCGAAATGCAGTTAGATTGGGCAGGATTGCGGGAAAACCGGACGTTCGTCCGATACGAGGCACAGCAGCAAGCACTGGACTTTATCAATGAGGTCCTCGCCGATGATCGTGGCGTGGGTCTGTTGTACGGGCCGGCGGCGTCCGGCAAGTCCGTCGTTGCGAATCAGTTCGTGCAACAAATGCAGGGACGTCTGTCCATCGCGGTAGTTGACGGTACTCGCCTGAATACCGACGAGTTGTTGTCGCGAATTCTGGAACAGTTCGGCTACAACATTGCACTGAATTCGACCGACGAAATGATCAACATGCTGAACGTGTTCGCCGTGCAGCAAACGCGAACGCATCAGCCGCCGGTTCTACTGCTCGAAAACATCAACGACATGTACCCGAGCGCGCTCGGTGCGCTTTGCAAACTCGCGACAGTTTCCGCTGGTAGCCGCTATGCACTGCGAATTATTCTTGTCAGCAACCGTGACATGTCGCGAATCATTGACGCGCCGAGTATGTCGGCCGTTTCCCGACGGGTTGTTGGTGCCTTCCAGCTTGGCCCGATGTCGGCAAAAGAGGCGATGCGCTATCTGTATGCCAAATTGCAATCCGGTGGCATAGAACGGCCGGATGATATTTTCCCGGTTGATGTTTGCGAGAAGATTCACGCCTTGTCAGGCGGCTGGCCCGGCGACATGAATACAGTCGCGTTATCGATTCTGGAGCAGGCAGTATCCTATCCTGTCAGGGTGGAAGACATAGCCGATCCAAACGCGGAACCGACCAATGACCTGCCAAG
Source organism: uncultured Woeseiaceae bacterium (assembly GCA_963976215.1). Lineage (GTDB taxonomy): Bacteria > Pseudomonadota > Gammaproteobacteria > Steroidobacterales > Woeseiaceae > UBA1847. Next base: position 27,636 of record CAXBJV010000043.1, read on the forward strand.
AGTCATTGTCACCAGCATGGGAAAGACGCTGCAGGAGGTTGATCTCAGCGAGAAGCGATCGTTGATCGGCCGTTCTGATCTGAGTGATATTGTAATCAAGGACAAGTTCGTCAGCAATCAGCATGCGCTGCTGATCCGCGATCAGAATGCGGTTGTCCTGATTGACCTGAAAAGTCGCAATGGTACGTTTGTCAATTCACGGCGCATACAGAGTAAAGTGTTGCTTCACGATGACATAATTTCACTGGGTGACCATCGCATCAAGATGGTCTATGCACCTGGCCATTCATCGATCGTTATTGATGATCCGGAACTTGCGGATACCGCCAAGATGCAAAATATTGCGGATGCGCGGCGCCGCCGTGAACAAAAAATTCCGACCCTGATTCCGATTGTCGGCAAGAAGAAGTAGCTGTCCTAGGCGGCACTTAATCTCACAAATACCGTTTTATTTTGGCTGGCAGTATTACCGCCTTGCCCCGTTATGCGGTCACTCAAGATGCCATTATTTAGTGATTTGAAAACGGTCGCGGTGCCTTACATTGCGCTGAATCGGGTGGATACTATCGTTCGCGAGGGGTATAAACACTGCAACTGGTGTTGGTCGAACAGTAAGGATTGAGTAAATGCGCATATGGCAATGCCCTTCGCGAATCCTGTTGTTGGCATTGATCGCTGGATGCGGCGGGGGCGGCGGGAATCCCGATCCTAGGGACACCAATCCCCCGGCCCCTGCGACGCCGACGGGCATCTCCGCTATAGGTGCGGCGGACAGCATTGAAGTGAGCTGGACACATACGATGGGTGCGTCTCAATACGTCATGTATTGGAGCGAGACGCCGGGAGTCACCGCACAGAACGGTAACAGAGCCACATCGGGCTCATCCCCAGGGATCATCACCGGCCTTAGAGACGACACTATTTACTACGTCGTCGTCGCCGCAGCAAACAACGTGGGCAATGAAAGCGCAGTGTCGGGTGAAGTAAGCGCCCAGCCGGTTGCTACATGGCCAGGTCGCATCACTACCGTGGCTGCAATGCCCGGCGATGGGCAGTTAACGGTAACGTGGGACGATCAAATTAATGCCGATACCTATACGGTCTACGCGAGTACTCATCCAGAAGGCAGGAAAGAAATACCGTTCGCCAATGCGACCAGCCCTTTCATCGCTACGGGGCTGACCAATGGCGTCACGTATTACATGGCCGTAACCGCGAGCAACGAAACAGGGGAGGGAATTCTGTCGCAACCTAGCGAGGCGACCCCAAGCGCACCTGTCGCAGGCTGGACAAGGCAAACCACGATTAGTAACCCGTATTTGGGTGTTCAGGATTTTGTTGCAGACCTGGCGATCAATGAGAATGGCAGGGCGGCTGTCGTTTGGAGCACCAGATTTGAGGGAGGTAGCACGAATTCAGTTATGTCGCTAAATCATGCGACTGACGGTGTCTGGGGAGAGCCCATGACAATTGGGAGTCTGATTAACGGTGCCAGTGTCGCAATAACTCCCGGCAACGATATTCATCTCGCCTATTCGGAGGACAGTGAAAACATGTTATGGCGTCGGTACAGGGATGGCGTTTGGTCGGAACCCGTCGCTATTCACAGCGTCGATTTTCGAGACCATTATAGTCAGCCCGACCTGGCGGTCGATGATCTTGGCAATGTGTTCGCCGTTTGGGTTGAAGCTGATGTCGAGGGTCCGGTTTTTTTCAGTGAACTGTGGGCCCGACGTTTTGACGCTGTTTCCGAGGAATGGGGCGACGCCGTCATGATTGGCGATTCGGTGGCGAGTATTAGTTTTCCCTCGATAGAGGTTGGAGCGTCGAATCAAGCATTTGTTGCATGGCTGCAGGATACAGTCGAGGTCGACCTCGAATTGGAGGAAGATCAGCCGAGACGCCGATCGCTCTACGCGAGCCGGTTTGATGGTACTACCTGGCATTCTGGCGAGATCGTCGGACGCGACGACCTTGTAAATTGGGATAGCGTCAATGAATTCAAACTGGATGCGAATGATCTTGGTCAGGCGTCGATTGTGTGGGCGCAAACATTCTCGACAGATAGGACGAGCAGTTCTTTCGAAATTGGGGGCGCTCGATTCGATCCGGCCCTTGGGCAGTGGTCAGCACCTGAGCAGATCTTCTCAGATGATTTGGGGCGAGCAGGCAATCCCGACGTTGTCGTCGACCCTGCGGGTCAGATCAGAGCAGCCTGGCGAATTTCTCAGCCTTACAGAAATGAAGGTGCGACATACGACGACGCGATGCAGTTATGGGGCGACATTGAGTTGCTTCCCATAGACATAGGTTCGGCAGATTACTTGGGGCTTGAAGTGAACGCGGCAGGAGAGTTGCTCTTGATGTGGGCATCTGACTTCCCGCCAAAAGGAGTGTTTGTGCGCTGGCTTGCACCCGGATCGTCCGAGTGGAGCACTACTGATCTCCTCGGCGGCTACACCGACGGCTCGCCAAGCACACAAGTGAAGATGGATAGTAGCGGGCACGCCGTTGTCGCGAGCGTGTTTACAGTGTTTCGAAACGGTGAATGGGAAAATCACGTTTTCGCGATGCTCTATTTGTAATAGTCGCGACCCGATCTGACAGTTACCGATCCTGATGGTCGTGCATGTGT
>CAXBJV010000044.1:0-29822 GCA_963976215.1 uncultured Woeseiaceae bacterium
GATTGCAGTAGGAGCGGCCCTTGGCCGCGACCAGCATCGAAAAATAAGTCTGACCCCTTTAGAGGTTGTCAGCCAAAAATTGCACGGTCAATACAATGACTGTGCTTGTGACGGATTCGTCGCCACTATAAATCCCCAGCCCGTGATCGGCGCCTTTGATCACGTGCCGCACGACATTGCTGCTGTTTATCGCTGCTTCGATGACGGCTTCTGACACTTCCGGCAACACCACGTCATCCTGGTCACCGTAGAGCACCAGCATGGGCCCTTCGAACTGGCTCGCGGACGTCAGCGGCTCGCTGTTTTCCATGTCCACAAACCATTGCAAGCCCAGTTGCTGGTCCTGTCCCCACTGCGTTGTGAATAGCACAGAGCCGTCTTTGGCGGCGTGCCTGCGATAGTTCTGGTATTCAGTTTGGCCGCCGAGAAATGAAATCATGCTGCCCGCACCATTTGCCGCGGCCGGTGTCCAGGTTGCGATCGCTTTGAAGTCTTCGTTTCGGTCGCCGAGCAGCAATACCAGTCGACCGCCCATGCTCCAGCCGAAAAGTCCGACGCGATCCCTGTCGATACCCTTGTGTGCAAGCGCGAAGTCCAGGGACGCCAGGATATCTGCCTGCATATTACCGAGGTTGTTCTCGCTGAATGGCTCGCTGCTGTCACCGCAACCCGGGAAATCCATGCGCACGGACGCAATGCCGTGCTCAGCCAGTCGTTCCGCGACGCGCGCGAAAGCACCGTTTTCATGTCGTGTGCCGCCATGGCCGTGCGCCATGACAACAAGCGGGAAAGGGGTGTCTGTTGTTGCGATTGGTGTCACGAACGTGACCGGTATCAGCTCGCCCCTGGATGCAACCAGTGTGTCGGTCGACACATACGGGTAAATTTTACTCGCAGGCGCAACTGCCGAGCTGCATGCCACCAGCAAGGCTGCAGCTAAACAGAGACAGGCGCGCCGTGTAATGATTTCAGACGTGCTGATCGATGAGAATCGGATTGCCATCGGGATCGGTCACCATGATGCTGCCGGGCCCTGCGGATTTTTCGTCGACCGTATCGGCCAGTTCGATGCCACGGGCTAGAAGTTCGCGTTGAATAGCACGCACATCGTCGTACGAATCCAGCGTCGCGCACTGTGCATCCCAACCGGGGTTGAACGTCATGATGTTCTTCTCAAACATGCCCTGGAACAGGCCGATGGTCGTCGAGCCGTTGCGCATGATCAGCCAACCGTGTGCCTCTTCGCCACCGGCAGACTCAAATCCCAGTGCTTCGTAAAACGCCTTCGACGTCGCGATGTCGGCAACGTTCAGGCTAACTGAAAAAGCCCCTAACTCCATGACATTCCCCTTCTTGTTGGTCTTATCGCTCTCTGTTCCAGAGCACTTCCTGCCCCGATTCGGCACGCGCGAGAACGCGCGCGATGACAAACAGCAGATCCGACAGCCGGTTCAGGTACATGCCACATTCTTCGCGAACGTCTTCCGTCGCTGCCAAAGTGCCCACGCGGCGCTCGGCACGACGCACGATCGTACGCGCCAGGTGACAGGCTGAAGCTGCCGGGCCTCCGCCGGGCAAAATAAATTCTTTGAGCCTTGGCAAATCGGCGTTGAAGCCGTCGAGGTCGGTCTCGAGGCGATCGATGAACGCCTGCTGCACGGCGCTATGACCGGGAATGCACAATTCGCCGCCGAGTTCGAACAGGTCGTGCTGCACCTCAGTCAGGCATCGCTGTATGTCATCCGGTACCGAGGTCACCGCGAGCACCATGCCGATGGCCGAGTTGGCCTCGTCAACGGTGCCGTAGGCCTCGACTCGGACTGAGTCTTTTGCAACCCGGCTGCCGTCGCCGAGCCCGGTGGTACCATCGTCGCCGGTGCGCGTGTATATCTTGCTTAATCGGTTGCCCATGCAGGCACGATAGGTAGGCGTCCGGATACTGTCAAGAAAGTGCGCTTGTTTATGAACCCGGCAGCAGCCATAGTTGCGCCGACTGAAAATAACCAAGGGGACAGAGCGCAACGTGGACAGCTATGACGCAGATTCAGCATCGGATTGCCTGAAAGTCGCACTCGCGGCGGCAGACAAGGCGGCCGGCATCAGCAGGCAGTACTACGCCGGTAATTTCACGGTCACGACCAAAGCCGATCGAACGCCGGTCACGCAGGCGGATGTCGAGTGCGAACAGGCTATTCGCGAAGTCATTCTGAGCGCATTTCCGGAACACGGTTTCTACGGTGAGGAAACAGGGCAAACGCAGTCGGATGCGGAATTTCTGTGGCTGGTCGATCCGATCGATGGCACCAAGGGATTTGTTCGCCAGTACCCGTTTTTCTCCACGCAAATAGCACTGATGCATAACGGGGAGATTATTCTCGGCGTCTCCAGTGGCACGATGATGGATGAGCTGGCCTGGGCCGAGAAAGGCAAGGGCGCGTGGCTGAACGGCCAGCGCCTGGCGGTCAGCGATATTTATGACCCGGATCGAGCGGCGGTGTCGACCGGCAATCTGAAATCACTGGCGGAAAGCGATGGCTGGCAGGTGTTGGGTGATATTGTCAGCCACGCGGACCGTATTCGCGGCTACGGCGATTTCTATCATTACCATTTGCTTGCGGCGGGAAAAATTGAAGCCGTGATCGAATCGGATGTGAATATTCTCGATATCGCGGCCCTGTCTATCATCGTGACTGAGGCGGGTGGCGTGTTCACGAATCTGAATGGCGACAAACCGGATCTTGAAATTCGCTCTGTGCTCGCCGCCAATCCGTCGCTGCACGAAAAATTTCTGGATCGCCTGAGCGGCTTTGTCACGTAAGCCTAATCGATCAGGTTTATTTCGCTCGCTGTCAGCGGTCCAATCACGGCATATTTCAGGCTCTTCGGAATGACCGCGTCGTTGTCTGCCAGCGCGATGCGCCCGCCCATGATTTCGGCAAAGCGTTGCGGGTAGAGGGGGCTGCGCTCGGGTTCGGCGAGCCCATCCGGGCCGATCGGCTGGCCGTTTTTCGCATCGTACTTGTCTGAGGCGCCCAGCGTGTGCAAAAACTCGTGCGCGATAATGACATTGTTTGCGCCGCGGTGGCGTCGGCTCGCGTAAGCATTGACGATACCGACCATGCCTTTTTGCAGTCCCACCGAGTTCTCGAGCACCACGTCAAAATTCGGTTTGTGGTAGCGCACGAAGATGCGCACGTCCGGGTCGATGCGATCCTGATCGTCAGTCACGCTACCGGCCCACCAGCGCATTTTCAGCGACCACAGCATGACGGTGAAAAAACTGGGTGCTTTGCCGAGTTCCGGCGGCTGCTCCTTGATCTCGGTGCCGAGTTCCATGCGCACCGGGCGATTGACCGCCCGCTCATAGCGTTCGGTCTCGCGGGCAATGAATGCCTCGATGCCTTCGAAATCGCGGTCCTTGAGACTGGCGATAAACTTTGCAGCCTCGGGACTGCCGTCGCCGTTGATCGGGTATACCTTGATCCACAGGGTGTTATTCCAGTCCGTGCTGCGGGCGGCGGTCAGTACGTTGCTGAGCACGACGAACAACAGGACAAAGGACAGGAGTGCTATGCGAATCGCTTTGAACATGTGCTCAGAGCTCGGGTGGCTTGCGGACTCCCGTAGCTTGCTCGAAAGCATAGGCGAGCTCTATGAGCTGCTTCTCATTCCAGGGCTTTGCAATAAAGGTCAGCCCTAGCGGCAAGCCCGACGTGAAACCGGACGGTACGGTAATACTCGGGTAGCCTGAGACTGCAGCCCAGGACGAGCTGCCAATCGCGAAATTGTCGCCATTGACGTGATCGATCATCCAGGCAGGGCCGTTGCTGGGTGTCACCAGTGCATCGAGCTGATGTGCTTCCATGGCGGCGTCAATTGCAGAGCGAGCGTGCGACCGGGCAGACGCCTGCGCTTGCAGGTAAGCGACTTCGGTTAAGGGTCCTTTTTCAACGGCATGCAGGAACACCTCCTGTCCGAACAGCGGCATGACAGCAGCGGCGTTGGCCTCATTGAATTCGATCAGTTCAGCGAGACTTTGCACAGGCGCGCCGGACGATTGCAGGTAGTTGTTCAGGTCGGTGTGAAACTCATACAGCAGGACTTCGTATTCGGCGTTAGGCATTTCGCCGCCGGTAAGTTCAATCTTGTCGACGATCTTCGCACCCGCCTTCCTGATTGCTGCGATGCTCCTCTCGTAAGTCTCATCCACACCCGGATGGCTGCCTTCGCCATTCCAGCCACGTATGACGCCGATGCGTTTACCCCGCAGCGCGTCGGCGGTCAGGTTCGCGGAGTAGTTGTGGTGCACCTCGGCGTCGAGGGTCGCCGCATCGTCGCGATCCGTGCCGGTCATCGCGGTCAGGAGAATGGCTGTGTCGCGCACGGTACGACCCATCGGACCCGCGGTATCCTGACTGTGTGCAATCGGGATGATGCCTGAGCGGCTGATCAGGCCCAGTGTCGGCTTGATGCCGACGATGCCGTTGATGCTGGCAGGGCAAATTATCGAACCATCTGTCTCAGTACCCACCGATACCGTCACCAGGTTTGCGGCCACTGCAACTGCCGAGCCGCTCGACGAGCCGCAAGGTGTACGCAAGGTATCGTAAGGATTCGTGGTTTGTCCGCCGACACTGCTCCAGCCACTCGATGACCGTGTCGAGCGGAAGTTGGCCCATTCGCTTAAATTGGCCTTGCCGAGAATGACCGCGCCAGCGTCGCGCAGGCGCTTGACGACGAAGGCATCGGCCGGAGGAGCGTGCTCGGACAGCGCCAGTGAACCGGCGCTCGTAACCATCTGGTCGGCGGTGTCGATATTCGCTTTAAGAACGACGGGGATGCCGTGCAGGGGTCCGCGCGGGCCGGATGACTGCCACTCAGCATCCAGGGCACGCGCAATGCTCAGCGCATCTGGATTGATTTCGATGATCGCGTTCAGCCGGGGGCCGGCCCGGTCGATGCTTTCAATGCGCTCGATATACCAGTTAACGAGCTCTGCAGAGCTCAGTTCGCCTCTTTGCAGGTGGTCGTGCAGCCCGGCAATGTCGGCTTCGCTGAAGTCCTGCTCGCCGCCGTTGCAGGCAGCGAGCAGGATAAGAAATGCGAGGCCGAGTGCTTTGTGCACGATGTCTTGCCACTAGTCGGGATTACGGTATCGCATCACAAAGCGGTCCGTCTTGCCACGAATTTCCGGCGCGAAGACGATTTTCGTCTGATCATCGTCGGGGTTGGCGAGGATGTCGCTTTCCGCTTCAAGGACGAATCCGGCCGCCTCCATATTCGCAACGACAAGCGCCGGGTCGATGCGATGCAGGCTGTCGCCTGTCTCCGGCGGGGAGCCAGCGGCCGCGCGATGATCGATTATGCCGACCACACCGCCGGGCTTGAGGCCTTTGCGCAACTCGGCGAGAAAGGCAACACCGTCCAGTAGTGGCCAGCCGTTCTCCACATCTTCGTGATACATGTCATGAAACGACAAGCCAAGCATCACGGCGTCCAGCGAATTCTCGTCGAGGCTCAGCTCATTATTCTCGGCCATCAGGATCGTCACCTGCGGTACGCGCCCATCGGCAAACCGTTCTTCCAGGGCATCGCCGACGAAATTCTTGTAGGCGTTGTTCGAGTGTGCGATGACATGGCCGTCTTCACCGACGGTGTGTGCGATGACCTCGGAATACCAGCCGCCACCGGTGAACATGTCCAGTACGTGCATGCCGGGCTCGATACCGACAAACTCCAGTACTTCTGCAGGTTTGCGGTCAGCGTCGCGCGCCTTGTCGTCGTCCGGTCGCAACGGATGATTAAGTGCCGCTTTGTAGTCGATCGCAGCGCTTTTCTCTGTTTTAGCCGGCGCATCGTTCGCCGCGGGCTCCGGGGTTTTGTCGCCGCAGCCCGCGAGGCTCGCGAGCACTAACACGGCTGCGAGCGCTGTGATGTTGTTGCTGTAGTTCATGGTTTCTCCCCTGTGGTGATCCGATCCTAGTCGGACAGCCTGCAGGGCGCAAAGTGCCCATTGCATACGCGCAAGAAAAAACCCCACGGCGTGAGCGGTGGGGCTTCAATTTCTCTTTTTTTCAAAAGAGGCAACTGCGAATTCGATAACCGGTAATTTTAAGTGATTTTTATTGTTATTGGATTTGGATCTTCTTATTTTTATAGTTATTTTTCTTCTGGCGTCTAAATCCCGTTATTACCGTTTGCGTCATCAAAAAGCAGTTACGCTTCGCTTGGGCAGAGTATTAAAAGCAAGAGCTGTGCCAAGGTCGGCTACGGCACCGCGATATCAATGATTTAGCACCCGCTCAACGCTGCGGAGTGACTGTAAGAATCCATTTTTGTAAAAAATATCGACATTTATAGCGTATTCAGGGTCATGCGCTGCCGTAATTTCGTCAAATAACTGGCTGAAAATTAAGCGAAATGAAAGCCTGGTGCATTTGCCCCGGGAAATACCGACAAGTGGGTAATTCAGCGAATATGTCCGGTTCATTTTTCGGTCCGGGAAAATTCGAAATAGTGCTGCTTTTTGTCAAATTAATCGACACTATCTGCACGTTTCGCTCGATCGAACAGTCCAGAGACACTGTAAAAGCGCCCATTCCGGACCACGGCGACCACAATTAGCGCGTCGTCAATCGTGGTCAACGGGTCGCCATCGACGAAAACCAGGTCAGCCGCCGCGCCGGTCGCAATTCGCCCGACGAAAGGGTCTGCCAGAATCGCCGCCGCCGCATTGACACCGACCGCTCGCAGGGTCTGCTCGGGGGTCAGCCCGGCAATTTGCATGGCCCGAAACTGTGCGGCCAATGCATGTCCGGCGGGCAGGCCGGTCGCGCGACTGGTAACCACAGCGCCGGTCTTGTCGATTTCCGGGCGCGGCAGCGTCGCCGCCGACCATTGCTCTGCTCCGAGCAGTCGCGGACCGGGGACGTCTTTACCGGCCCACAGCGAATCCAGTTGATCGATATTCGCATGGCTCGCGACCAGCGTTGTCACCCCCATCGTCAAAAGGTCGGGGCCGTGACTGGCGGACAGTTGACCCGGCAGCCGGGCATCGGCATCGACAAACCCAGGCAGTATTGTCAGGTCGCCCATGTCGATCACGATTGTGCCCGGGTGCTCGCTATGGTTCTCGACACTTGATATGCGGCCGCCCTCGATCAATATGTCCTGTTCTGTCCGATAGCCCGACGACACACCATCGAAAAGCCGCGCAGCATGAATAACGAGCTTGCCGCCGGAAGCGTCGGGCCAGGGAAATGTGGGCCGCTCTCTGGCAATACTGACGTCGATCTTCGGTTGCAGGGTCGCGCGAAATCGTACTGCTTTGGAGCGCCAGTCATCGAAGCGTCGCTGGCGAATCTGGCCGTTGGCGGAATAAAACATTTGCTGCCGGTCCAGCCAGCTAACGGGCGTGGTGACGAAGCGTTCGCCTTCGGCTAGCGTGCGAATCAAGCGCGGCGACGACAGGATCACCATGTCGAGAGTCGTGCGGTTGCCCTGGCCGCGGTAGAAAGTGATGAGGCTGCCGTCGGGCCGCCATGACGGAGCGGAAATTTTGTCCGTCGACTGCAACAGAATCTCCTCGGCCTGTGCGTGACGGCGTAATACCAGCGACCATTGTTGAGAATCATGATGCACGTAGACCAGGTCACGCCCATTTGCAGACCATGCCGGTTCTGTTTCGTCGCCGGGCCGAAATGTAACGCGCCAGCGCACACCGGTGGGCACATCGACCTCCCAGATATCGAAACCATTGCCGTCAACATCGGATGCATACGTTATTTTCTTACCGGCCGGATGCCAGGCCGGGTGCATATCGAACAGCGCCGATCCGCCGATGCTTTTTGACTCACCGCTTTCGAGATCGTGAATCCAGAGTCCGCGTCGATTGTGAACCCGGGCCTGGTAGGCGAGTTGTTTCCGGTCCAGGGACCAGCGCGGTCGCTGCACAGTTTTCACGTCGTGCGTCAGCTGGCGAGCGTCGCCACCACTGGACGGAACGATCCATAGTTCGCCCTGCAGGTCGATTGCCATGCGGCCGTCGCTGGCGACATCGACCGACATGTCGGCACCGCGAGTGACTGTGACCTGTCCGGAGACCGGCAGCGCACACAGCCAAAGAAGCAGTGCAGCGATCAATGTTCGTAGATACACGTACCACCCTCACGCCGTGGGTCTGCGGCAGTCTGCAAGCCCCGATCTTTTTTGTACACCGCCGCGCCCACACCGCCGAAGTACATCACAGGTTGCGGAAATACTTTGCTTGGCAATCCGATATCTGGCAGTGCGATGCCCGCTTCGGCCATCAGACGCACCTGTTTGCCACTGGTATCGACGTGCACACGCGGGTGCGCAATGGCATCGGCCAGCGACATGTCGAATTGCAGGTAGTTGATCAGGAATTGTTGCAGTGCGGTCGTAATTCGATCGGCGCCGGGTGAGCCGACGGCGAGCACCGCGCCGTCACGCCGGGCGACACTGGGTGCCATGTTTGATGGCAGCCGCGCACCGGCCGGACCGGCCTCGAGGCCGCGGCGATTCAGTTCGATTTCGCCCAGGCAGTTGTTGAGCCACAACCCGGTGCCGGCCGGCATTTCGCCGGACCCGTAGCCGGACGATGCCGTAATGGCACAGGCTGTGCCATCGCTATCGACGACGGATGTGTGCACGGTTGACGCCGACGACCATCGATTGAGCAATTGACCGCTGCGGGCCGATTCGATCAGTGACGCGATCTCGGCATCGACGTTATCTGCGAGATCCAGGCGATTCTCGCGAAAGTCCAGGCACGCCTGTTGTGTCTGTATCAGCCGGCGTACGTTTCGCTCGTTCCAGGTCTTGTCCCTGAGGCCAGAGCAGGCGATTAACATTGCGGCCAACACGGCCCCGCCAACAGCCGGCGCCGGATTGGTCGCCAACTGCCAGCCGCCGATATCGACAGTCAACGGTGTTCTCTCCAGGGCGCGATAGTTGGCGAGATCGTCGCGCGTCAACAGTCCGCCGCCAGCCCGGCAGTGGTCCGCAATTTTGCCGGCGAGTTCACCGCGATAGAACAGCTCGGCACCCTCACTGGCGATTGCATCGAGCGTATCGCTCAGATGAGGTACGTGAATCAAATCACCTGTCGATCGCAGTGTGTCGCCCGCATGCAATGCGCGATAGCCGTCGTCGCTGCGACCGTAGATAGAAGTGCCTGAATAACCGAGGTAATAATGACATGCGCTGGACAACGGAAAGCCGTCCGCGGTGGCACGGACACTCGGCGCGAATATCGATTGCCAGCTCGCTGTGCCAAATTTTTTCCACGCTTGTTCGACCGCTGCCAGCGTGCCGGGAACAGCGACTGAGCCGCAGCCAACCAGTGTCTCGATACCGCCACCGTAGTCCATCTCGACTGACACGGCGCCGCCGGCTCGTTTGGAGTCGTCGACGCCGGTGCCGGGTACGGCGACATTGCCGTCAATCGTTACAGGCTTGCCACCGGCAGGCCAGACGGTAATGAACGCGCTGCCTGCGAGTGCGCAGACGCCGGGTTCGGTATTCATCGTCAACAGCGCAGCCGCCAGCGCGCAATCCACGGCATTGCCGCCATTGGCGGCGACTTCACGGGCTGCCTCGGCTGCAAGCCCGGAGCTGGTCGCTACTGCAACGTTGGTCACGCCGGTGCGTGCATTCAGAAATGTATGACCGTACGAATGCTCTTGCCTTCGTGCATCAGGTCAAATGCCCGATTGATGTCGTCGAGCGGCATCGTGTAAGTAATGAACTCGTCAATCTTGATGTCACCGTCCATGTATTGCGACACCATTCCCGGCAGCTGCGTGCGGCCTTTGCAACCGCCGAATGCGGTACCGCGCCAGACACGGCCGGTGACCAGCTGGAACGGACGGGTCGAAATTTCCTGTCCGGCGCCGGCAACGCCAACGATGACAGACTCACCCCAGCCCTTGTGACAGCATTCCAGCGCCGAACGCATCAGGTTGGTATTGCCAACGCACTCGAACGAGAAGTCAACGCCACCGCCGGTGAGTTCAACGATGACATCCTGTATCGGGTCGTCGTAATTTTTTGGGTTGATGCAATCGGTGGCACCAAACTGCCGCGCCAGTTCGAATTTGTCTTCGTTAATGTCGACCGCGACGATGCGACTTGCTTTTGCTATCGCTGCACCCTGGATTGCACTGAGACCGACCCCACCAAGCCCGAAGACCGCTACCGTATCGCCTGGCTGAACCTTGGCCGTGTTCAACACGGCACCGATGCCGGTCGTGATTCCGCAACCGAGCAAGCAGACTTTCTCCAGCGGCGCATCTTTGCCGATCTTTGCGACGGAGATCTCAGGTAACACAGTGTATTCACTGAACGTCGACGTACCCATGTAGTGATAAATGGTTTTGCCGTTGAGCGAAAAGCGCGAGGTGCCATCCGGCATCAGGCCCTGACCCTGGGTCGCGCGAATCGCCTGGCACAGATTGGTTTTGCCGGACGTGCAAAAATTGCATTCGCCACATTCCGGTGTGTACAGCGGAATGACGTGATCTCCGACAGCAACTGAAGTTACGCCTTCGCCAACTTCCTCGACAATGGCACCGCCCTCGTGGCCGAGCACGGCCGGAAAAATGCCTTCGGGGTCCTCACCGGAGAGCGTGAATGCATCGGTGTGGCAGACGCCGGTGGCAACATTGCGGATCAGGACCTCGCCCTTTTTCGGGCCCTCCAGGTCCAGCATTTCGATCTCGAGAGGTTTGCCTGCTTCAAAGGCAATGGCGGCGCGTGTCTTCATCGTTCTCTGTCTCCTGAACGGTATGGGTAGCAAATGAGGGCGGAATGTTCTCACGATTGCCGGGCATGTTCATCCTGCATTCATAAAATTAATAAAAACAGCAACTTGAATTCAGTGGCGGTTCATTGGCGCGGCCCTATTCTGCAGGCGTACAAGGACAAACCGGAGATCAATCATGAACAAATTCCTGACAGCAGCCGCCATGACCGCAAGCTTGTTGCTTCTGGACGTTCCTGAGGCAACAGCGCACGGTGGCAAAGATGACAAGCATTATCGCCCGGACAAGCACTACACCCGGCACTACGATCGGGACTATCGTTCGAATCGTCGCTATCACAATGTGGCCAAATACAAGCGCTCAAAAAACATGCCGTACTGGCTCGAACGCGATCGCTCGTTTCGCCACTGGTATCGACACTCCAGGCTGCGAAAAGACCGGCGCATAAGCTGGAATCGACTGTTCGACATCTATCGGTACGAAGTGCGAGTTTATCGACGTTACAGATACTAGGCGGGCCGGCTTCCGTTGAGCGGCGCTCTCCTGTAAAAAGAACGCGATTGCACTTAGGACACCGCCTGACCCAATGAGCCTTGATGAACTTCGCCAACGACTGTCTGCCGTGGATCGGCAGCTGGTTGAGAAAATCGCCGAACGGCAGCGCATCGTCGCTGAAATCGGCAAGACCAAGCAGTCGGCCGGTACGGGTACCCGCGACTTTGCCCGCGAAAAGGTGGTCCTCGACAAGGGACGTGCACAGGCGGCAGAAATGGGTGTCGACCCTGACCTGGTTGAGGATCTGCTGCAAATGTTGATTCGCACCTCGCTGGAGAGCCAGGAACGCGATCGGGTCGTAGCCGAAGGCAAGGGTGACGGACGACGCGTTCTTGTCATCGGCGGTGCAGGCAAGATGGGGCGCTGGTTTGCGGAGTTCTTTTCTTCGCAGGGCTTTTCCACCAGCATTGCGGATCCGTCGCTCGAAGACGGGCCGGGCAGGTTTCGAGCGTGGCCGGATGCCGGTGTTGATTTCGATGTCATTGTCGTTGCTGCACCGCTCGCCGTTTCCGGTCGCATCCTGGCGCAACTCGCGGTCTTGAAACCGCGGGGCCTGGTTTTCGATATCGGATCATTGAAATCGCCGTTGCTGGATGGCCTTAAAGAATTGCACTCGGCCGGTTGCCGGGTGACGTCACTGCATCCGATGTACGGGCCGGATACACGCCTGTTATCCGGGCGCCATCTTATTTTTTGCGATACCGGTAACAGTGAGGCCACCGCGGCAGCAAAGGCCCTGTTCGATTCCACCATGGTCGAAAAAATCGACATGGGCCTTGAGGATCACGACCGGCTGATCGCCTACGTGCTGGGCCTGTCACACGCGCTCAATATTGCATTCTTTACCGCGCTTGCCGAGAGTGGCGAAGCCGCACCAAAACTTGCGCAAATGTCGTCGACGACCTTCGATACGCAGTTGCTGGTTTCCGCGGCGGTTGCGCAGGACAATCCGCACCTGTATTTTGAAATTCAGAATCTGAACAAGTTCGGGCTGGGACCGCTCGACGCATTGTGCGAAGCCGCAAGGAGGATACGCGAGACAGTCGCGAGCGGCGACGAAGAGGCATTCGTGGACCTGATGCAAAAGGGCCGCGACTACCTCGCCCTGAGAGGCTGACCAGAGCCTGATGAGACGCTAGGGAGAGGCTGATCTCATGCAATCCGATGATGACCTGACAAACGAAGAACTGCGTGCACAACTCGACGCCGCGCGTCAGTTGCACGCTGAGCTGACTGAGCAGGTCGCGCAGAACGACGAAAAGCTGCGGCGTACGCAACAACGCGAATTGCGTCTGATGCAGGCGGAAGATCTGGACTCGCTACTCAAGGTACTGGTTGGCGGTTTACGGGCAAGCTATGGACTTGAGTACGTTAGCGTCGTCATCTGCGATCCCGACCACGACATTCGCCACCTGTTGCTGGCAAACGGCACGCCCGCCGAAACGTTTCCGAACGTGTTGATGGTTGAATCGCTGACCGGGCTGGCACCGCAGTACATCGCCCTGCACAAGCCGTGGCTCGGCTCATTTGCAGCCTGCGATCATTCCATGATTTGCCCGGAGGCTGGCGACGTTCGTAGCATTGCAATGATTCCGCTGACACATCGCGGCAAACTCATGGGCAGTATTAATCTTTGCAGTGGCGATGCTGAACGATTTACCCGCGAGCATGCCAGCGACTTCCTGGCTCATCTCGGCGTGATCGCGTCCTTCTGTGTCGAAAACGCGGTCAACCGGGCACGCCTGATGCGCAGCGGATTCACTGACGTCCTGACCGGGTGGCACAATCGACGCTACCTTACAGTGCGATTGGGCGAAGAGCTGGCACGGGCGCGACGCGACCGGACCAGCATTATTTGCCTGATGCTCGATATCGATCACTTCAAGCGTGTTAATGACACCTGGGGTCACGTTGCCGGTGACGCGGTTCTGCGCGAACTTGCCCATCGCATTGAATCGCAGGTGCGCGCCAGCGATGTCGCTGCACGGTACGGGGGCGAAGAGTTCATTATTCTGCTGCCAAATACAGACGTGAGGTCTGCAGAGTTACTGGCAGAGCGAATTCGCGGCGCAATTTCGGCAACAGCCATCGACTTGCCTTGCGCTGATACCGTGACCGTAACTGCGTCGATTGGAATTTCCGAGGTGCGGCCGGGTGCCGGGGACAGTGACCTGAAAACAGTCGGCGATTCATTGATCGCGCGTGCCGATGTCGCGTTGTACGCCGCGAAGTCCGCAGGCCGCGACCGGGTGGTGGTGGAGGCCGCCTGATGCATCGTTGCTTGCTGCCGTTGTTCGTTCTTGTCGTCGCGTCCTGCGATGCCGAACAGGCACCGGTACGGCACGAACCGGTCGTTGTTTACGCAGATAATTCCGACGGCGAGTATCTTGACGAGCTCTTCGCTGGCTTCACTGCGGCAAGCAAAATTCCTGTGACCGTGGAACTTGACAGCAGCGCAAACCATGCGAAGAACCTGATTTTCAACATCGGCTCGCCGCCAGCGGACGTTTTCCTGTCATCGAGTGTTGCAGACTTGTGGGCGGCAGCGGATGAAGGTGCGTTGCGCCCGATAATGGCGGTAAACCTGGCACAGGTTCCTGAGCCACTGCGAGATGCCGACAAACTGTGGACTGCACTGCGCTTTCAGCAAAGCATCATTGTTCATCGCAGCAATGCCGCCGAGCTACCGGCCGACGTCGATGAATTTGCGAACCGGCGCTACCAGGGCCGAATTTGCCTTGGCACGTCGGAGTTGCCAACAAACCGATTGCTGCTGGCGATGCTGATCGACTTGCACGGCCGGAAGGAAACCGAACGCATGGTGCGCCACTGGATGCAGAATCTTGCCGCGGCACCATTCCAGGACGAGCAGGAACTACTTGACGCGGTTGCGTCGGGCGAGTGCGAATTCGCCATCGTGTCCGGTTGGCAGGCGGCCAGCAGTTTGCATTCACAGGCGGATATTGGCGTTCAGGTCATCGAGCCGGCAACGTCGTACATACAAATACAAGGCATTGGCGTTGCGCGCCATTCCCGTTACCCGGACGCCGCACAAGCGCTTGTGCAATGGTTGCTCGACGAGCAAGTCAACCAGCGCCATGCTGAAGCCGTGGGGTCCATCCCGGTGGTCGGCCGCGAATTCACCGCTGGCGTCGGACCCGCGCCTGCTGTCGCAGGCTGGCGGGACGAGGAAGCGAAGTTGCTGGCCGAGCGCGCAGGCTATCGCTAATGGTGTAGAGTAGGCAGCAGTTAAGGTTTAGTTTGGTTGCTATGAGCAACGATTGGATAGACGCTGAAGGGTTTCGTGCGAACGTCGGCATCATCCTTGCGAATGCGAACAACAAGCTCATGCTGGGCGGCCGCGTCGGCGCCAGGGGCTGGCAATTCCCGCAAGGAGGTATGGTCCGGGGCGAAGAGCCTGTCGAAGCAATGTTTCGTGAGCTGCACGAAGAGGTTGGCCTTGTCGAGGACGATGTCGAGGTACTCGACGTTACTCGCGGCTGGCTGCGCTACAAATTGCCCGACAAATTCGTGCGCCGTCACAGCAAGCCGCTGTGCATCGGGCAAAAGCAACGCTGGTTCCTGTTGCGCCTCAAGTGTGCTGAAGATGCGGTGCGGTTTGACTGCGCTGACAAGCCCGAATTCGATCGGGCACGCTGGGTCGACTTCTGGCGCCCGGTAAACGAGGTCATCTATTTCAAGCGCCGGGTGTATGCGCGCGCATTGCACGAACTGGGCCCGACAGTGCATCCTGACGGTCTGCCGCCGCGGCCGCGATGGTGGCCAAAGCGCTGGCGCACTGTCTTCGACAAGGATATCGCCGCGGCGAAGCGCGAACTGGAAACGTCACCGCCGGAGCGCGGCTAGGGTTTGACGACGGCGAGAATTACGACTGCCAGCAGGATAATGCTGGGAATCTCGTTGAACCATCTCAGCCAGGCCGTATCTTGTGTATCGTTGCGCTCGTGCAGGCGGCGAATCCATAGCCAGCAACGTAGCTGGAACACGACCAGGCCGATGACCAGCGCTATTTTGACGCTGAACCATGCCGTGTGCACCACGGCGGGATTGAGGAATGCCAGCGTCAGGCCAAACACCCACGTCAGGGTGGCACCAATCGTTGTCATGACAAACAGGCGACGTTCCATGACATGAAAACGGGCGCGGCTTGCGGCGTCGTCCGCATCGGCGTGGTAAATGAATAGCCGTGGCAGGTAAAAAAGACCGGCGAACCAGGTGACCATAAAGGCAATGTGCAGGGCTTTGAACCAAAGGTAATAGCTGGTCATATCGGTATCCGCTGAATAGGGCTTCATTCTGCAGCAAGCGCGGCCAGGCGGCCAGCCTGCGATGTTGTCAATCCGTGACCTGGCGCACTTCTGTTCACCCGGGGACGCGCGTAACATAACGTCTTTACGGACCGAACGGGCAAGACTTTTCCTGTGGCGAGAAAATCCCCCCTGCAGCAGCACGGCACTGGCCGAAACCTGGTGTTTCGCGGCGTTATCGTCATCCTTGTTCTGGCGAGTGGCTACCTGGTATTCGAATTCGGCCGGATCAAGGCGGGCTATGACATTGTCGAAACCGGCGATGAACAACAAGCCTATGAAGACCGTATTATGGCGCTAGAAGACCAGATCGTGGAGCTGAAGCAGGAAGTGGCGCTGCTGGAAACCAATCGCGAAGTTGATCGCGAGTCCTACAAGACGGTCGAAGAAAGCCTTTCGACGTTACAGGCCAAAATTCAGGAGCAACGCGATGCGATCGCATTTTATCGTGGCATCGTGTCGCCGTCCGACGGCAATTCGGGCTTGCGGGTACAGGACCTGAAGCTGACTCGTGGTCGGGAAGAGCGCGAGTTCAATATCCGGCTGGTACTGGTGCAGGCCATGAAGCACGATCGTAAGGTCTCCGGGGACGTCAGCCTGAGTATTGCCGGCAGTCAGGGTGGCGTTGATACGACCTATGACTATCAGCAGTTGCTGCCGGAGGACGCAGACGCTGGCTGGGCTTTTTCGTTTCGCTATTTCCAGGACTTCGACCGACAGCTGGTGCTGCCGGATGGATTTACGCCCGAAAGGATTACGGTTGAGGTACGATCGCGTACCCGGTCAATATCCAGTATTGAAGAAAGCTTTGCCTGGAGCACCAGCCAGGGCTAGGAAATCGCATTGACGCGATTGACGGAGAAACAGATGTTCAACAAAAAACAGCGCAGGCATACCGTCGTTGAGACGCTTGTGGGTTCCAATAGCAAAATTAATGGTGATCTCCATTTCCAGGGCGGTTGCCACATAGACGGCCACGTCAAGGGCAGCGTAACCGCCGACCCCGACACCGATTCCGCCTTGAGTATCAGTGATGTAGGCCATGTCGACGGTGGCGTGACGGTACCCTATGTTGTGCTCAACGGCATCGTCAAAGGCGATGTATTTGCCAGTCAGCGTGTGGAACTGGGCGCGACGGCGCGCGTCATAGGTAATGTGTATTACAATCTTATCCAGATGGCAGAGGGCGCCGAGATCAACGGCAAGCTGGTACACCAACCGGAAGGCCAGGTGCCGCTGCTGGAACAGACGACGCGAATCGACGAAAAAGTCGCCGCGTCAGGTGAATAGTTGAGGAATATGGACACAGCAGTTAGCAATGCACCGCCACCGCCGCCAAGCGTAATTTTTACCGACGCCGCTGCGCAAAAGGTCGGTGAATTGATCAGCGAAGAAAGTAACCCCAATCTCAAATTGCGGGTGTTCATCACCGGTGGTGGCTGCTCCGGTTTTCAGTATGGCTTCACATTTGATGAAAGTGTCGAAGACGGTGACAGTCAGGTTGAGAACCAGGGTGTCATGCTGCTGATCGATCCGATGAGCGTGCAGTATTTGATGGGTGCCGAGATAGATTACAAAGAAGACCTGCAAGGCGCACAGTTCATCATCCGGAATCCGAATGCACAAACCACCTGCGGCTGCGGATCGTCATTCACCGTCTGAGCTAAATCAAGCGGAGATCATCGCGGGCGTTGATCTCGGCTCAAACAGTTTTCACATGGTTGTCGGCGAGTTGCGGCATGGGCAACTTGCCATTATCGATCGCATTCGCGAAACGGTAAGACTCGCAGAAGGCCTCTCCGCGGACGGCCGCTTGTCGGCGGACGCACGCCGACGTTCACTGGATTGCCTGTCGCGTTTCGGGCAGCGCCTGCGCGATGTTCACGCCGACAATGTTCGCGCGGCGGGCACAGCAACGATTCGCCGCGTAAGCGAAGACAGCAATTTTTTGGTAGAAGCCGAAGACCTGCTCGGGCACCCGATCGAAGTAATTTCCGGGCTCGAGGAAGCGCGCCTGATATACAACGGCGTGAGTCACAGCCTGCCGCCTACCGACGGCTTGCGCCTGGTCGCCGATATTGGCGGCGGCAGCACCGAAGTCATCCTGGGCCAGGCCACGCAGCCGCGCGCGGTTGAAAGTATGCACATGGGCTGCGTGACCATGACCGAACGCTTCTTCCCCGGCGGTGTTATTACTGCGGATGGCTTCGACAGGGCGCGCCTGGCAGCACGGCTCGAATTGCGACCAGTCAAGGCGTTTTTCCGTGGTTCAACCGAGCTGCAGGCGATAGGTACGTCCGGCACGATTCGCGCGACCCAGGCTGTTGCACAGCAAATGGGCCTGATTGAGACAGGTATTACGCTGGCCAGTATCGAAGCGTTGATTACCAAGGTATTGGAATTCGGGCGCGTCCGGGATATATCCCTGAAGGGTCTGTCTGAGCGTCGTGCACAGGTTTGGCCCGGCGGACTGTCGATTCTCGCGGAAATCCTGAACACGTTGCGCATCAACGAGATGAAAGTTTCCGACGGTGCACTGCGGGAAGGTTTGTTGTACGACCTGCTCGGCCGCTTGCAGCACGAGGATGCGCGTGAACGTACCGTGAGCGCGCTGGCGGCGCGCTTCCAGGTTGACGAACAGCAGGCGTCGCGGGTGTCGAGTATGGCCGTACACCTGGTCGGGCAAGCGCGAGACGCGTGGGGTTTTGCCGGAGAATTGCCGGGACTGATGCTCGACTGGGCGGCACGTTTGCACGAAATCGGGCTGGATATTTCTCATGACGGCTACCAGCGGCACGGTGCCTACATCGCCGAAAATGCCGACATGCCTGGATTCCCGCAGGCAGAGCAGCGCTTTTTGTCAATCCTGATCGGTGGCCAGCGGCATCGAATCGACGTGTCCAAGCTCGATGCCTTGCCGCGCACCTGGCGTGAGTCGGGTCTGCGCTTGTTAATCATTCTCAGGCTCGCAGTGCTGCTGAATCGCAGCCGTAACTCGATCGAGCCTCCGGCCGTTTCTTTATCGGTTGCGAATAATGAAATCGTGCTCGGTTTCGATGCCGGTTGGCTGGCCGACAACCCGTTGACCATTGCCGACCTCGAGCGCGAACAGGCTTATCTCGAGCAGGTTGGCTACACGCTGCTCGCTGCATAATTAAACGCAAAAAAAAGGGCCCCGAAGGGCCCACAGGATTGCACCAGGATCACACCAGGGTTTGCTTCTTGCGCCGCAATAGCAGCAGTCCGGCCAGCGCCAGGATCATTGGCAGTCCCGCAGCACCACCACCGGATCCGCCGCCACCCGTTGACGGTCGCTTGTTGTTGTACATCGGCTGGCTCTGGTCGGCGCGACGATTCTGCGGCGCTTGGGCAGCGCGAGCTTGTTGCGCAGTGTGTTCAGTTGCAACACGGTCGCGATTGCGGCGCTTGATGCCTTGTGCTGCGAATACCTCGTCGCGTACCACCACCATCGACGTGTAATCGGTAACCAGCCCGTACTCGGTTGCCAGGTCCGTAATTGCATCCTCCGTATCCTGGTCCGCGCCAAAGTAATCCATTTTCGCCTGCAGATTTTCGATGGATGCGTATGCCCAGATGCGTTCGAGTTCAGGGTTCATGTCGGATTGCAGAGGAAACGAGAACGCGGTCTTGTATTCGATCGGCTGGCCCGCAACCTTGCCGGTCAATCGAACTTTCGCTTGCTTGTCGCCCCAGTAATGACCGAGCACCTGCAGTTGCTCACCGTGATACAGGCTGCCGATGACTTCCGGCGTCAGGTCGGCAACTTTCAGGCCGCTGATATCGAGTTGCACATCATGCAATGCCGCGTGCCGAATCTTCGCAGTCGCCAACATGAGTTGGCCGGCAATATCGTCGCTGTTGGAGGTTTCCATCGCGAAGCCGTTTGAAACTTCGGTCATCGCTTCCAGCAGCGGGCGATTGGCGCTGTTGCCCATGATGAACGTAAACAGACGTACGTCATGCTGCTGCATCATTTTGAGAAACTCCTTCTTCTCAGTGACGCCGACATTGGCAACGCCATCAGTGACCAACGCGATCCCGGACGTTCGGTCACTGTCCAGGCCGGCGAGACCGGCACGCAATCCTGCGTACAGGTTCGTTCCGCCCGAAGAGCTCAGACGGCCGACCTGGTCAGTGTAGTGTGCGACGTTTGCCTGGCTCGCGGTAACAAAGCCGGTTGTCAGTTCTGCCGCGGAATTGTTAAAGGTATAGATACGGAAACGATCATTCGGGTTCAGTTTGCCGAGCGCGCGCTGCACGCCATCCGCGAGCGTTGCAAACTTGCCTTGCATTGAACCCGAGATATCGAGCACGAACACCCAGTCGCGACCATTCTCGATCACCGGTAAATCATCGCCGGGTGTGAACGTCAGCATAAACGTCCCGCGCCCCGAGGCATCCGGTTTGTACGTGACCAGGTCGACGGTGCCGGGAAGGTCCGGTGCATGCCGCCAGTAGACAACTATGTCCTTGTCCAGGTTGGCGATGCCGCTTGAATTCGTTGCCGGTGCGGGATCTTCCCCAGCCTCGATCGCCGCGATCTGCTGCTCAAACTCTTCGCTGGCCGGTGTCGAGCCCAGCGCATGCAGGTCCACCGTCCAGTGCCCGGAATCAATCTTTGTCAGTGCCGCATTCGGTTGTTCCGGAAGTCGGAGCGCATCGACAGGATAGGAAGACTTCAACTCAAGCTTGAATGTGAAGTTGCCGGTTACCGCGTCCTGCATATCCCAGAACGCGATGCGCTCTTCGTCGACGCCGCCTTCCTCCAGAGGATAGACATAGCGACCAATGCCGGTGTCGGCGCTGGCGCTTTGCACATAGACGAGGCGGACGCGTACGTCACTGTTCGCTTTTACCGGATAAACCGAGATATCGAAGGTTCGGTATTCGTCTTTCTCGGCCAGCGCAGTTTCGCGACCCGCCGCCTTTTCCTGTTCGTACAGATCGCGCGCCTCCTGTTTTTTCAGAACTTCGCCGACGACAGGCTGACCGTCGATCCAATAGGTGAATTCGGCGACCGCCGCGTGCGAGGGCACCGGAAAGCTGTAGATGGCCTCGAGGTCGTTGCCCGCCGAATTGATAAAAACCTGGTCGATAGCAGTGATGACGTAACCGTCTTCAACGGTGACGTTAACAATGTGATCCCGAATCGCGAGGCCATTTGACTGGCCTTTCGGAACCATCAGTCCTGCCGCGTTGGCAGTGCCAATCGAAAATACGGCAATAATGACAGCGATTAAACCTGCTGTGCGGCTGGTGTTCATGAGCTTGGTGTTCATGAGAAATACTCCGAATTAAACAACGTTCAATTACTAGCCAAAGAAAAACCGCTTTATTAAACGGTGTTTAATTTATACACGGATATTGAACGTTGTTCAAATAATGTTATTTTAGCTTAACTACGGGCTTTTTGATTGGACATAATGCATGGGACGGCGCAGCGACCACAGTCGTGAAGAAATACAGAAGATGGCGATCGACGCTGCGGCGAAAATGGTTGAAGCCGAGGGTTTTCAGTCACTGACCGCGCGCAAGGTGGCCAGCTCGATCGGCTACACGGTCGGCACGCTGTATCACGTGTTTCGAAATTTTGATGACCTGGTTATTCACCTGAATGCGCAGACCATTGACGAAATGGCAGCTCTGATCCAGCAACAGACGCGCAAAAAGCGCAACCCGGAGGTGCGAATCCGGGCTATGGCCGAGTTCTACGTCCAATATGCGACCGATCATCCGGATCGCTGGCGGCTGGTCTTTGAGCACCAGGCACCGCGCGGCTTGCCGACGCCGGTGCAAATGAAGGAACGCCGCGATGTCATGTTTGAAATGGTGGCGGAAAACCTGCGTGAGCTTGCCCCGGAGCGCATTCCGCACGAAGTCGCACATACAGCGACAGCGCTGTGGAGCGGGATTCACGGTGTTTGCATCCTTGCGCTAACCGGCAAACTCTACCTTGGCGGCGCATTTTCGATGGGCAAGCTGATTGAGACGCTGGTCGATTCAGTCCTTAACGAGTTTCGGCGACGCTAGCGTTTCGAGAAAAGTCTGTTGCGCGCTGACAGCTTCATTCTTGCCCGGTGTCAGGCGCGTGTAACTGCCATCACCGTGTAGTCCCCACGCTTGTACATTGTCCGCAAGGAACAATTCCAGGTCGTGACGTATTTGCTCTTTCATTTTTTTCTGTCGAATCTCAAAACAGGATTCGTTGCGACGGAACATGTTGCGGTCCATCCAGTCGGCACTTGAGCAATAAAACTCCTCTTTGCCGTCATTGAGGAAGTAATAAACGCGCGAGTGTTCGAGGAAGCGGCCAACGATGGAGCGCACCCGAATATTCTCGGACAGTCCCTTGACGCCGGGGCGCAGCGAACAGATTCCACGCAAGATCAAATCGACCTGCACGCCGGCCTGCGATGCTTCGTAGAGAGCATTGATGAGCAATGGTTCATTAAGCGAGTTGATTTTTGCAATGAGCCGCGCCGGCTTTCCGGCACGCGCGTTGTCTGCTTCGCGCTGAATCTTTTCAAGTAGCGCGTCGAACAGACTGAATGGAGAGGCCAGCATGCGACTCATATCACTCGCCTTGGTCAGGCTCGTGAGCTGCAAAAACAGTTGATGGACATCTTCGCCGAGTTTTTGGCTGCTGCTAAGGTAGCCATAGTCCGTGTATACCGAAGCCGTGCCATGATGGTAGTTGCCGGTGCCGAGATGCACATAGCGAACCAGCTTGCCGCCTTTGCGTCGCACGACCAGCAGCATTTTCGCGTGCGTCTTGAAACCGACGAGTCCGTAGACGACGTGTGCACCCGCCTCCTGCAGCCTGTTCGCCAGAGATATATTGGCCGCTTCATCGAAGCGCGCCATAAGCTCGATGACGACAGTCACTTCCTTGCCGGAGCGCGCAGCGGTGACCAGGTGGTCGACAATCGGCGAGTCAGGACCGGTCCGATACAGGGTCTGCTTGATCGCGAGTACATCGCTATCGGAAGCGGCGGCACCGACAAATTCGATCACCGGCGCGAAAGACTGGTACGGGTGGTGCAACAGGACATTCTTCTTGTCGAGAATGTCGAAAATATTCGCGCTGCTCTGTAGCTCGGCCGGAAGCCCAGGCGTGAACGGTGGGTACAACAGCTCGGGGCGATCGTCGATGTCGCAAATGGTCGCTATGCGATTGAGGTTGACCGGCCCGTCAACCATATAGGTGTCGGCGTCGCTGAGTTCAAAGTGATTCAGCAAGAATTCACGCAGATCGTCCGGGCATTGCCGGGATATCTCGATTCGAACGGCGGCACCGTATCGACTTGCCTCCAATTGACCTTCCAATGCCCGAACCAGGTCACTGACCTCTTCGTCGTCGACGTACAGGTTGCTGTTTCGGGTGACGCGAAACTGGTAGCAGCCATCAACGTTGAGACCTGGAAACAGGCTGTCGACATTGACTCGTATGAGTGATGACAGGAAAACGAAGCTGTGTTCGCCTGGCTTGCTCAGGCCGGGCGGTAGCCGGATGATCCTGGGCAGTGAGCGCGGCGCCTGCACCATGCCACGATGGCGGCGCCGACCAAAGGCATCTTTGCCGTCCAGGCGGACGATAAAATTCAGGCTTTTGTTCAGGACGCGCGGGAATGGCCGCGCAGGGTCGAAAGTGAGTGGCGTAAGAACCGGCAGGACTTGCTCGGAAAAATAGTCGTCAATCCAGGCTTTTTGCTCATCGTTCCATTCAGCGCTGCTCAGGAAACGTACGCCAGCCTCGCCAAGTTGTGGCAGCAACTGCTCGTTCAGAATCTTGTATTGCTGCGTAATCATGTCGGCAACGCCAACTTGCAGCTCGTCGAAGACGACGTCAGCAGGAATATTCTCAGGGCCCTGAGCGGGGGCACCAATTTCCATGCGTTGCTTCAGGCCAGCGACGCGAATTTCAAAAAACTCATCCAGATTGGTGCAGCTGATACACAGGAAACGAACACGCTCCAGCAGCGGTATCGACGGATCGGCCGCCTGTGCCAGCACGCGCTTGTTGAACTCAAGCAAACTGAGTTCTCGATTGATATAGGTATCTCGCATGGTCAGGGCGAGTGTATATCGCCCAGAACAACTTTGTGTGACGCCCCTGTCACACTCGGCAAATTCCCGCTGTCTCCATCCATTGTGCGCATTGCAAGCCAGGCGAACGCGGCCGCCTCAACCCAGCCCGGCTCAAGGCCTGCGGCAGCCGTGCTTTGCACCGTGCAGTTGCCGAGCAATGCGCATAACCGTTTCATTAAGGTTTTGTTACGTATGCCGCCACCGCACACGAACACTTGTTGCGTGCGCGATGCGTGTTGCCGAACTGCATCGACGATCGTACGTGCAGTGAGTTCGCACAAGGTGGTCTGTACATCCTGTGGTGCAAAGTGCTGCAGGTCAAAGCGCGCGAGCCAATTCGGATTGAAGTACTCGAAGCCGGTACTCTTTGGTGGCGGCAGTGCGAAATACGGGTCGCACAGCATCAGTTTGAGCAAGCCATCCAGCCGCGATCCGCCGGCCGCCCAGGCACCATCAACGTCAAACGCTGTGCCAAGGTGTTGTTGCGTCCAGACATCCATCAGGCCATTGCCCGGTCCCGTGTCGAATCCCGAGACATCGGCATTGCTCGCGGGCAATACCGTGATATTGGCAATACCCCCTATATTGATGACAACACGATCCTGCTCTTTGCTGTGAAACAGCCACTCGTGAAACGGCGGTACCAGCGGCGCACCCTGGCCGCCAGCCTTGATATCGGCCTGGCGAAAATTGGCAACCGTGGTCACGCCGGTTGCGGCTGCGATCAAATCTGCATCGGCAACCTGCAGCGAGAAGGGTGGATCGGCAGCCGGCTGGTGCCGCAGGGTCTGACCGTGACTGCCGATAGCGCGAATCGAGGACCGGTCAACGCCGCTGTCCTTGATGACCTGCAAAGCAGCGTCGCGAAAACACTGGCCGACACGTTCGTGCAGTTCGCCGTCTACGTCCAGCGGAGCGGTGAGGGGCAAGCGAATTGCAGAGAGCAACGCTTGCCGCAAGTCAGATGGATAGGCCTGGCTGCAGGTCGCGTGCAGTTGCACGGCGTTATTTTCGAAACTCGCAACCACGGCGTCGATGCCGTCCATACTGGTACCGGACATCAGGCCGACGTAATACTCGGTCATGACTATTGTTGGCTATTGAACGCGACTGAATGTTGCTGCGTGCTTTTGAATTGTTCGAGTTCCGCGAGGATGGGCTCGGCGACGGCCATGAATTTTTCCCGGTAGCGTTCGTCGATAGGCTCGGCGTCGGGAAGCGCTACGGTACGTGGATTGCGATGCACGCCATTCAGGCGATATTCGTAGTGCAAGTGATTCGCGGTAGCGAGACCGGTACTGCCAACAAAGCCAATTGTCTGGCCCTGCCGCACACGACTGCCGACACCGACCTTTAGCACAAAGCTGGACATGTGCGCGTACAGTGTCGTGATGTTGCCGCCATGTTGCAGGATAACGGTCTTGCCATAACCCGACTTGGTACCGCGGAAAATAACCTTGCCGTCGCCAGAAGCTTTAATAGGGGTGCCCCTGGGCGCGGCATAGTCAACACCGCGATGCGCACGAATCGTATTCAGTATGGGGTGTTTGCGATTCGGATTAAAATTGGAGCTGATGCGAGTGAAGTCGACCGGTGCTCGTATAAAGGCTTTGCGAACGCTGTCACCCGTCGGCGTGAAGTATTCGCTGCGTTCATTGTCGTCAATGAATCGAATCGCCTGGATGGTACGGCCGTTGTTATTGAATTCGGCGGCGATAATCTCACCGTCGCTGACATACTTGCCGTCCTGCCAGATCTCTTCGTAAAGCACGAAGTAATTATCACCGCGCCGAATATCGAGAACAAAATCGACATCCCAGGCAAAGATGCCGGCGATATTCATGATGACTTTGTCAGTCAGCCCGGCCTCTGCGCCGCTTTCGAACAGGGAGGTGTCGATAACGCCGTGTGCCATGCGCTTGCGAATTTCTATAGGACGCTCAACGATCTCGGCCGCAAATCCACTATCACTCTTCTCGATCTGGATCGCATGGGTCAGGTCAAGCTCAGAATACAGGCTGATCAAATTGCCCTGATCGTGCATGACCTCGAAAACATCGCCGGGCTTGATTGTGCGAAACAGCGATTTGGCCTGGTCGAGTTCGGCAACCGTCATCAGGTGGCCGAGGTTTAACTTGTTCTTGCGAAACAGCTTTTCCATTGTGTCGCCACGCGACACCTTAAGCACCAGTCTTTCGAACTGCGGTGCGGGCTCCGGCTGCAATGCGGCGACCTCCTCGAGGACGATCGGCTCGTCGACGGGCGGCGCGACGAGCGGTTCGTCAACACTCGCGCTCATGACGGGTGTACTCGACGTCGCTGGCGGCACTTCGTTGTGGTCGAGCGTATTCAACAATGCGACAGCGATGAGAGGAACGCCGAGGCCGACCGCAAACCATTGAAGGGCTTTGGATTTCTTGGGCTTGCCGGAACGAGACGGCTTGTAATCGTGTAGCAGTGGACTGACCGGGCGATTCAAGTCGGTGTCTCTCGGTGTGTGAATGTCGCTACTCTACCGCGAGCTTTTTTTGAGGTCAAAGAAAAACTGTTATAACTCATGGTGTTAACAGGTTGGGGAATGCTACAGTTCCGCCCTCACATTTAAGCTTTATCGAGCGCGAAACGCATGACCGTTATACAAGAACAAATTGCCGAACTTACCCGCGGCACTGATGAGGTATTACCTGAGGGTGGCTTGCAGGCCAAGCTTGAACAAGGGCGGCCCCTGGTTGTAAAAGCGGGTTTCGATCCGACGGCGCCGGACCTGCATGTGGGTCACACGGTCCTGATCAACAAGATGCGGCAATTCCAGCAATTCGGTCACGAGGTCGTTTTCCTGATTGGCGATTTCACCGGCATGATCGGTGATCCGTCGGGGCGCGACGCGATGCGGCCGCCGCTGACGCGAGACGAAATTCAGGCAAATGCTGATACCTACAAAGAGCAGGTGTTCAAGATTCTTGATCCGGATGCCACGCGGGTTGAGTTCAATTCCAACTGGATGGGTGACATGGATGCGGCGGGACTGATCAAGCTGGCGTCACATCACACCGTCGCACGCATGCTCGAGCGTGATGACTTTAACAAGCGCTACAAGGGCGGGGTGCCGATTTCGATTCACGAGTTCATGTACCCGATCGTGCAGGGTTACGATTCTGTCGCACTCAAGGCCGATGTTGAGCTCGGCGGCACGGACCAGAAATTCAATTTGCTCGTTGGCCGGCAGTTGCAGCAGGATTTCGGCCAGCAGCCACAAATCGTGATGACAACGCCGTTGCTGGAAGGGCTCGACGGCGTAGACAAGATGTCCAAATCGAAGGGCAATTACATCGGTATTACAGAATCGCCCGACGAAATGTTCGGCAAAATCATGTCGATTTCCGATGAGCTGATGTGGCGATATTTCGAGGTTTTGAGTTTCCGTTCGCTGGCCGATATCAATGCGCTGCGCAAGGCGGTCGACGATGGCATGAATCCGCGCGATACAAAATTTGAACTTGGGCTGGAAATTGTTGCCAGATTTCATAGTGCGGCAGCGGCGGAACAGGCGCGGCAGGAATTCGTTTCGCGCTTCCAGCAGGGCGCAATGCCGGATGAGATCCCGGACGTTGCGCTGGAGTGCGCCGAGGGCAAGATCGGTATTGCGCATCTGTTAAAGCAGGCGGGCCTGGTCAGCAGTACATCCGAGGCTTTCCGCATGATCAAGCAGGGTGCAGTCCGGATTGACGGGCAGCGCATTGAGGATCGATCTTTGGAGTTTGACGCGGGCACAACGCGTGTTTTTCAGGTTGGGAAGCGTAAGTTTGCTCGTGTTAGCCTGACTTGAACCGCCAGCCCGCCGCAAGGGCTTCAATGATCGGAGGAAACTGGAGGTGTATTCCTTGAGAGCATTGATGACATTGGCATTGTGTTCAATCGTTTTGACGCCTGTCATGGCCGATGAAGCGTCTGACGCGCGCCAGGCGTTCGATCGGATTGTGACCGCAATCAACGAGAAGTCTTTCGAGCCCGTCAAAGCCACTATTGATCGGGCGGAGTTATCCAGGCGCGTCAATGCTGTGCGTCCGTCCGCGCCGCAATCGCGACAAGCGCTGGAGAATCAGTTTTGGGAAATGGCCGAACACTTTTTTTGGGTGAGTGTTCCGGTGGCTACTCGCGATCGAAAACTGGAAACCGTGCACTTCGAGTTTGAAAATGGGAAGGGGTTTGCAGTCCTTCGAGTCGCAGGCCCCGACTACACGTTTGCTTATTCACGTATCGAATTTGGCCATGATTCTCGCGGCCGCCTGAAGATTGTCGATGTCGTGCCATTCAATGCCAGGCCGCCAATGAGCGTCGACATGGCTGACTACATGGCGACATTTCAGCCAACCCGCGTGACAACACGCGCCTTAATGACCGCAAAAGACCTGTCAGAGGAGGAAGTGTTTCAGATTTCCGAACTGTTAAAGGCCTATCGGGATAAGGACGGCGGCCGATACTTCAGGATTTACGATGCACTGGACAAGCGGCTTCAAGATGAAGAGCTGCTGCTGAGGTTCAATCTCCTGCTGGCGATGTATGCAAATGACACGGGTAGGGCTGTCGCTTTCCTGAGGCCGTTTGTCGAAATTCACGAAGAAAGAAATCGCTTTTCCGTCGCGCTGGCAGATATGTACATCGTGTTTGGCGAACTCGGTAAAGCCTATGACGCTTTGCTGCAATTCAAGCAACACTACCAACTGGATGAGGGCGCGACGCCCGCTAGGCTTTCCGCGCTTGCGCTGGCATTAGGTGATTTGGAATCCGCGGCTACGCACGCTGTGGAGGCGACCAAGCTCGAACCATCGCTTGAGCTTGGCTGGTGGTCGTTACTGCGGGCGCGAGCGGCTGCCGCCGATTTTGCTGGCGCACTGGAAGCGCTGACGGCACTTGAGGACGATTTCGAACATCGCCTGGATGCCGCCAAACTGCGGCGGGATCCGTATCGCGCGTTTGGTGCCCTCGCCGCCAGCCAGGAATTTAAGGACTGGCGCACTGCTCGGGACTGATTCGCACGGTGTGCCGCATCGTCGACTATGACAGCTGTTACGGCGACGCGTTTGAGCGCCTGAACTGCGAGTGGCTGGAAAAGTATTTTCTGGTTGAGCCCATCGACCGCGTCATACTCGCCGATCCCGAGAAAAATGTGCTGCAGGCCGGCGGTGTCATACTGTACGCCGTCGACCAGGATCAGGCTGTCGGGACCATCGCCCTGAAGCATCATGGCGATGGCGTATACGAGCTGACCAAGATGGCGGTGACTGAGGCCTTCCAGGGCAAGGGACTGGGAAGGCGGTTGTTGTGCGCGGCGATCGAGCGATTTCGCGAATTTCGGGGCGAACGGCTGTATCTCGAGTCTCACAGCAGTTTGCTGCCTGCGCTGGCTCTGTACGAATCGGCGGGATTTCGTCACGAAGCCCCGCCACGCCCGTCTGAGTACGAACGGGCCGACGTCTACATGGTGTTTCAGGGGTAGTTGCCGGATTCGTGAAAAAAGGCTGTTTTTCCGCGGGAAAATGCCGTCTTACAGGGTCTGCCGCGATGCGGCGAAAGCCGCGCCAGGCGGGCATTTCAGGTAATTTAAAAAAAACTTCAAAAAGGTGTTGACGGCAACTGATTGCACCGTATAATGCGCGGCTCGCTGAGGGACACGGTGGACCTCGGCGGCCTCCCAAGAATGACATGCAGGCGCATGGGGCTAGTGTTTTTAACCCGTCCGCCTGTATAATTGTGGGTCGGGTGTAATACAGTGACAGTGACCTAATTATCCGGGTCAAATGTTGGTTTCGGATAATTAGGTCACTGTCACCGTAATACAGCTTCGTTCTTTAACAAATCGATCAGATAATTTGTGTGGGTGCTTGCGTTGGACTTTGCGAAGGCAAAAAAGACGTAAGAACCTAGAAAACAGTCAGTTATTAGTAATTGATGAGTTCTGGTGATTACGCACTTTAGTAAAAGCTCAAAGCTTTAAACTGAAGAGTTTGATCCTGGCTCAGATTGAACGCTGGCGGCATGCCTAACA
>CAXBJV010000045.1:0-29800 GCA_963976215.1 uncultured Woeseiaceae bacterium
CACGATCCGTGTCCATGGGGAAGAACATGAGTGTAGCGCTTGTCACAGGTGCCAGTTCCGGCATCGGAGCTGCCACAGCAATCGCGTTTGCGGAAGCTGGCTGGGATGTCATGGCAGCGGGACGCGACGAAGGTCGCCTGGAAGAGGTTGCCGACGTATCCGAGCACATTGCGATCTGGAGCGGCGAACTTGCTGAGTCCGAGGAATGTGATGAGCTCGTTTCGGATACCGTTGACGAATTCGGCAGCATCGACTGTGTGGTGAACTCGGCCGGGATCCTGTTGCGCGGCAACGCGGTTGACACCAGCGACGATGACTGGGAAAGCACGCTATCCGTGAATCTCGATGTACCGTTTTTTCTGAGCCGGGCCGCGATGCCCTACCTGCTGCGAACCCGCGGCTGCATCGTCAACATTGCGTCCAACTGGGGGCTGCAGGCGGGTGAACGCGCGGTTGCGTATTGCGCCAGCAAGGGCGGTCTGATCATGCTCACCAAAGCGATGGCACTGGATGCCGCGCACGACGGTGTGCGCATCAATGCCATTTGCCCCGGCGGCGTGGATACGCCGATGCTCGCGGCCGGCGCAGAGCTGGCGGGCCAGGATGTTGATGAGTTTCTCGCCGACGTGGCCGAATCCAGCCCGAATGGCCGCATCGCGAGCCCTGAAGACGTCGCTGCGTTG
Source organism: uncultured Woeseiaceae bacterium (assembly GCA_963976215.1). Classification (GTDB taxonomy): domain Bacteria; phylum Pseudomonadota; class Gammaproteobacteria; order Steroidobacterales; family Woeseiaceae; genus UBA1847. Next base: position 684 of record CAXBJV010000045.1, read on the forward strand.
GTGCTGTTCCTGGCCGGCGACGCAGCCTTGCAGATCACCGGTGCAGCTATTCCGATCGATGGCGGCTTGTCGGCCTGATCAAGACGACGTCACGCGCCCGAAAAATCCACGTCAGCAAAAACCAGCGACGGTGACAGCGTACTTGAATACGGGTACACGTCATTACCCACCATCTCGAGCTGACCAAACAGGTCGCGCAGGTTGCCGGTGACATTCATTTCACCGACCGGTCTGCCAATCTCGCCATTGTCGATCATGTGACCGCGAATCCCGAGCGAAAAATCGCCGGTGGTACTGTCGGCATTGCCGCCGAGCCACGAGGTAACGTAGACGCCCTCACCCACCGCCGACAACAACTGTTCGAGCGATTGATCGCCTGTCTGGATGCGACGATTCGATGACGTACCGGTGGTTGGCTCAAGGCCCGCCTTGCGGCCGTAATAGGTATCGACATACAGGTTACGAACCACGCCGTTCTCAACGATCGGCAGGACCTTCGCGGCGATGCCCTCGCTGTCATACAGGCGCGAGCCGAAGCCACGCTTGATCAGCGGATCATCAATGATCGTCAGCTTGTCGCTGAACGCTTGCTCGCCAACCAGGTCAGCCCAATAAGACTGCCCCTGCTGCACACGCCGCGCGCTCGCCGGCCCGAGCAAGCGCCCGATCAGGGACGCGGCTGCTCTGGAATCAACGACCATAGACGTTTTTACCGTCGGGCCTTTCTCGGAGTTCAGGCGCGACAACACGCGTTCGAGTGCCGTGCTCGCAACCAAAGTCGCTTCCGGCAGGGTTTCGATGTGTGGTCCGCCAACGTAGAAACCGTCCTCGGCGCGCTTGTCGCCCTGGTCCATCAGCGTGATGCTGGAGCCATACCAGCAATAGGTGGATTCCTCGCTGCCGGTAAATCCGTTACTACTGACGGTCGCCGATTTCTGGCTGCCGTCGTAAACACCGGCCGTCGCGGAAACGACTTTCTCGTGATCGGTTGCGACCGCATCGATTGCTTCGCACCAGGCGAGACGTTGCTCGCGGCTGATCTCGGCAACACTCGGATCGACGAGGTCGAGGTCAATCTCGGCACGCCCTTCGAATAACTCAGGTGGCGTTATTTCCCGAAACTCGTCCGGTTCGAGCGCTTTCGTAATCGCCACCGCTTCGGCAACGAAACTCTTCATGCGCTCTGCATTGAGGTCAGTTGTCTGGTGACTGGAATATCGGCCTGCCGCATAGACCTGGATCGCCAGACCCTGCGAGGTTGTATCCTTGACCTTCTCGAGCGCACCATCGCGATACTCGAACGTGACATCCCGGCTCTGGCTGATTGACGCAACCGCATCGCTCGCGCCCGCTGCCTGGGCAATCCTGACGGCATGCTCCGCCTTGTTCTGCAGATCAGCTGACATTTTCGCCTCCTACCGTCATGTTGGAGACCAGCACGGTCGGGATGCCCTGCGATACCGGCACGCTCTGGCCATTCTTGCCGCAGGTCCAGCCGCCGGTATCGAGGCGCGCGTCGTTCGCGACCATCGTGATGCGTTTCAGTGACTCCGGTCCGTTGCCGATAATATTCACGTCCTTGATCGGTGCGGTGACTTTGCCACCTTCGACGAGCCAGCCATTCTTGACGTAAAAGGTGTAGTCGCCGGCACCGATCTGGACCTGGCCGTTGGTGTAGGTTTCGCAGATGATGCCGTGATCCACGGCCGCAATAATCTCGTCTTTCGTATGCGGACCGTCTTCCATGAAGGTACAGCTCATGCGCGGCATCGGTGCGTACTGATACGACTCGCGCCGTCCCGAACCGGTCGCTTTCAGTCCGTATTGTTTCGCGCTTATCTGGTCGTGCAGGTAGGACTTCAGGATGCCGTTTTCAACCATGACAGTCCTGCCGGCCTTGTTGCCTTCGTCATCGTAGTTCAACGCACCACGCTCGCGCGGGATATCGGCCTGGTCAACAACCGTGACAAACGGCTCCGCCACTTTCTTGCCGATCATATCGGAGTAAATACTCGTCCCCTTGCGATTGAAATCGGCTTCCATGCCATGCCCGATCGCCTCGTGCAACAGGATACCGCTCGCACCCGATGCCAGGATGACCGGCATTTCGCCTGCCGGCGGTCGCCGCGCTTCAAACTGGATCATCGTGCGATCGACCGCTTCGTCGACCATCGTCGACAGACGCTCTTCGGTGAACCACGAGAACTCTTCGCGTGCCGCGATATTCGAATAGCCGGTCTGCGTCTCATCGCCCTTCTTGGCGGTAACGACCACCGTTACGCGAGCCATCGGCCGGTGGTCCGTTACCAGCTTGCCATCAAGCGTGGCAATCATGACGCGTTCGTCAGCGTCGCCCCAGTAAACCGCCACTTTCTCAATAGCCGGGTCTCGTGACTTTGCCGTTTGCTCGATGAACTTCATGACCGGCAGCTTTTGATCGACGCCGACAGCGGCCCACGGCACCGCGGTCGTGTACAGGTCGCCCATGGCCTGCGGATTGAACTGCTGCGGTGCAACCACCTGGCTGCCCGACGCGATCGCCGACGCGGTGCGTGCAGCGGCCAGCATCGACGGCAGGGTCAGGTCTTCGGTAAACGCGTAGCCGGTTTGTTCGCCGATCACAACGCGCAGACCCACACCCTGCTCGATACCGGAGTTCGCATTGCTGACAATGCCGTCCTCAAGGGTCAGCCGATTGCTGCGGCTGTGCTGAAAGTACAGGTCCGCGGTATCCGCACCGCGTGACGTCAGTTCTGACATGACGCGCGCGGTTGTCGCCTGGTCAACCCCGAACCAGTCCATGAACGGATTCTCCGGTGTCGCGGATGACAGCGCCGTGGCGGTCTGTATGCCGCAGCCGGACAGGAAGCCAGGCATCGTGACAATTGCGCTACCGGCCGCAACCGAGCGCAGGAAGTCTCTGCGTTTAATAGTCATAATTATCCCCTGAATTGACCCTATTAAGATGCCACAGGGCCGAAAAACGTTTCAAATCAGCGCTGGCGGGACCAGTACTTGATCAATGCGAAGCCGAATACCATACCACCGAGATGCGCAAAATTGGCAATGCCCGGCGAAGCCCCGGAGTAGCCCATGGTCAGCTCAAAAATGCCGAGCAGGATGACGAAGTACTTGGCGGGCATCGGAATCGGCGGAAACATCAGCATGATGCGCCGATTCGGAAAAGCCATGCCATAAGCCAGAAAAATACCGAAAACACCGCCTGACGCGCCCACCGTCGGCACGCCATAGCCCTGGATTACGCCGGCAATCAGCTGCACGATGCCCGCACCAACCACGCAGACAAGGTAATAGGTGAGAAACCGGCGTGCGCCCATCAGGCGCTCGATGTCGCGACCAAACATCCACAGCATCAGCATATTAAAAACGATGTGCAGCAGGTCGCCGGTGCTGTGCATGAAGCCGTAGGTAACGAGTTGCCATGGCATGAACGACGGAAACTGGTACAGCGGGTGATCGACGATCGGCTGCAGCGCGAACCAGCGACCCATGAAAGCCGGCGAAAATTGCTGCAGGGCGAATACCAGCCCGTTGCTGATCAGGATGACGAAAATGACGTCGGGAATCGCGCTCGACGGTTGCCGCCTGTAAATTTGCTGTGCCATTCGCTTCCTTGCTGCTGCTTGACTCGAGTGATGCTGGTTCTGACGGCGCACGGCGGTGCAGGTTCCGTCAAATACGGCCAGTCAGTTTACCATCCGCCGCCACCACCGCCGCCCCCACCGCCGCCGGAAAAGCCGCCACCGCCGCCGCCCGACGAAGACCCCGGCGGTGTGACCGACGAGCTGATCGCCGAATTCAGGCCACTCGAGAGATTGCTGGTTGTCCTGCTCAGGTTGGCGCTGTTCCAGTTGCCGTTGTACCAGGATGGACTGTAATCCCTGCCGTCAGGCCCTTTGATCGATGCCAGCAGGCGTTCGAATTTTTCAGACCATTCCTGGTCGACGCCGAGCGCCAGCGCAAACGGCAGGTAGGCCTCAAACAGCTCCGGCGTTTTCTGCGGCGGATTGCGCAGATTCAGCTCGTCTTTTTCCGCAACCTCGAGGTAATCCTTGAAGCCGAGCATGCTGTCGAGCACTTTTCTGCCACGTATCGTATGACGCCGCATGAAGTAGCCGAAAAATGCCATCAGCAGGTAAAGGGGAATCAGGAACAGCAACGACATTTTGGTCGCCCCGCTACCGGTATTGAAAGTCACCAGCGTTGTAAGCACCACGATGATCGCCGCGGGAATGTTAAACAGACCGTTGGTGCGGAAGTATTTCTTCCTGTAGTCCTTTTTTAACGCCGCCTTGTGCGCTTTTTGGGCTTTGCCCAGAACCGCATGATTGCTGTCTTCAAGAGTGATGAAATCACGTTCCGAGAACAGCGCATAGAATAGTTCTTTTTCACCGGTTGTCATGGCCGGGCGCGGCCGTTCGGAGTCAATCCGGTGCAATGTGTGTTTGTCGCCACTATCCTTGATAGTGAGGTAGCCCTTGACCGCCAGGCTGACCACGCCCGCTGTCATGGTCTTGTTGTCGTAGTACATCTGCCGGATGTAACGCAGTGACGCCGGGGAAAAGCCTTCCGGTGGAATGTAACGCGTCACGATCACGCCTTCGTCCGGGTCCTTGCCATATGCGCGCCAGACAGGGATGTAGTAGCTCAACAGCAGCAGGTAGCCAATAGCGAGCACCACCAGGTTGAGGTTGTCGCTGAGTAACCATTTGAGCCGTTGCAGTTCCGTGGGTTCATCCACAAGGCCTTTGGGCCAGCCAACGACGATGGTCAGACCGTGCGCCGTGGGCAATGGCCGATTCGCTGCAAAATGGATGGCGCCGGATTCATCCATGTGACGGCTGTATTCCTGTTCATTCGAACCGAACGGCCCGGTATACGCCTCAACCAGAACTTCGTTACGCGGCACATCAAACTCGAAATAGACCGAGGCACTCGCCTTGTCGATCGGGAACCCCCAGCGATTGCCGGTCACGTTCCAGTACAACTCGTCGTGCTCATCGAAAAAGCCGAGCAGGCGATTGGCCCGGTATCGATACGTATAGGTATGCACGCCAGGATCGATAAACCGGTCCGAACGGCCAAAGTAGACGCGAATATCCCGACCGCTGCGAACGGTATGAAATGACTCCGGCGCATCATTGCGCAATACAGCCTGTGGCTCGACCGTTATCCTGAAGTCGTTGCCGAGCCGATCCTGGTACTCAACCGGAAAGTCGCGATAAATACCGCGGCGAATCTGCTTGCCCTCGGCCCGCACCGTGATCGTTTCGGTGACCTCGATCATGCCACTTGCTTCGACGCGGACGTCGCTATGGAAACTCAGGATGCGTTCGTCGGCCGATGCGGCGGCCACCAGCAACAGCAATACTGCAGCAATACCCAGTCTCATTCGACGCTTCCCATTTTGACCAACGGTACATTCGCCACGTCATCAGATGACTTCTGAAAAAACAACTCCGGCTCAAATCCGAACAGGCCGGCGACAAAATTGCTGGGTACGGTCTCTGTCATCGTGTTGTAGTCACGCACTGAACCGTTGTAGTAGCGGCGGGCGAACTGCAGGAAGTCTTCCGTCTCGACCAACTCGCCCTGTAACTTGAGAAAGTTTTCGTTGGCCTTCAGGTCGGGGTAATTTTCTGCGAGCGCTATGATCCGCTGCAATCCGGAACTGAGGCGTTCTTCGATCTCGCCACGCGTTTCTATATCTGCGGCAGAAATTGCTTCTGCGCGAAGCTCGGTAATAGCCTCAAGTGATGCGCGCTCGTATTTCGCATATTGATCCACTGCCGCCACGAGGCGTGGTATCAGGTCATGCCTGCGCTGCAGTTGCACATCGATATCGCTCCACGCATTGCGTACCTGGTTTCTTGCGCCGACCAGCCGATTGTAGAGGACAGCACCGGCCACCAACGTCACGACAAGCAGAAAAACAATGGCGCTTACAGTCATCATAGCGGTAGCACTCCGACGAAATCGGGGCACATCGTATCACCACTGGCAGGCGTCGGCGGGGCCGTCAATACCAGAACGAGACAAACACCTGCAGAATATTGGCGTCGAGACTGTACAACGGCTCGCTGCCAAGGGGCGCGGCGGCGGTCAGGTCGGAGAAATTGTCGTATTCAACCTGCAGGAAATCGATGGACGCGGACACGGACGCCTTCTTGATGAAGCCCCAGTCATTGCCATCGTCACTCAGAAACTCGTAACTCGCCTTCAACTTGAAGGTATAGCTCGTGAGCGGACTGAGCTCCTTGTCACGACCGCGAAAGTTTGTTGCTTCGGACCGTGAAAACAAATCACTGTAGAAATGCGCGCCGGTCTGGTTGTGATAGCGAAATTTACCGGTGAAGGTAAAGTCGCGCCAGGGATGAATATAGGTTAGCGCAGCCGTATGGCCTTCGATATCCCAGGTATCGATAAAGTAACGGTACTCGCCCTCGATCGCGGCCCGGTACGGCAGGAAGTAACGCGCGCGCAATCCCAGCGCGTTGGAGGTTCGTGTATTGGGATACAGTTCCGGCTCGTAACTGTAGCCGAGCGCGCTGCCCGGGTCCGAGTAACGCACGGAACGATATGGATTGTTAAGAAAACCCTCGTCGGTCGCCGTTTCGAAATTGACGGTCGATATCAGGTTCTTGGTCAGGATCTGCGTCAGACCCAGGCTGTAGGTTTGCTTATCGAGGGTGCGCTCGAAGCTCGGGTCGTCCGAGCGCCGCACCAGGTCATCGCCAAGTGCGTATCCCAGCGTCAACGTCGTCAGGTCGCCGAACATGTCCTGGCTTACCGAGAAGCTGACTGTCTCTGCATCGTAGTCGGACTCCTCACTGCTGACGTAGTTAACACGCAGAGTGGTATTGGCATGCAGGTAATCAACACCGAGTGACCACTGCTCACGTTCCTCGGTGTACGGGCTAGCCGTCGTGATGACGTCAATCGACGCTGAACTGACCATGTCGACGTAGTAATTGCCGACCACCGAAAGGCTCTTACCGACTTTCTTGCGCACCAGGATCGATGGACCATCAATCGTGACACCGCCACCGTCATAAAGATGGTACAGAGCATCGGCCCGGTCTTCCGGCAACACGCCCGCAATGAGCTGGCTGCTGGCCAGAAGCAGAATAGTTAACAGGCTGAAGCGTATCTGTTTCATCGACGTCGTATGCCGTATTCAATCAAGGGCTAGTTGCAGCCACAGCCGCCGCCAGCTGCACCTTCACCGCCACGTGCGCCTTCCCGCGCATCGTAAACGTGCTGGATGTAGCCTGCAGATACCGCGTCAGCGTCAAGCGCCATTATCGGGTCAGCGAGCTTGTCGCGCTCGTAGGGTTTGACCCAGGGTTCGATATTGCTGCATCCGGCGGTGCCCGCGAGCAACAGCAACGGCAGTAAAATTCGTCCAATTGTCCGGAGTTTCATCGTACCTGTCCCATGTTCCATCAACCTACTGTAGCGCCGCGAACGGCGACATAATGTGACCGTTGCCTCAGAAGAACACCGTGAAACCCAGATGGCCTTCGAGATTGTGCGCTGTCTTCTCTTCGCCAAGCAGATCGATATCGAATAAGTGGTCGCGGAAATCGAGGTGCAGCGCAATCGAATCTGTCAACAGGAAGCGGTAACCGGCACCGACGTTAACGGTAAAGCGATCGTCCCCGGCAAACCGCGTCGAACCGAGTCCGGCAATCAGGTACAGGTTTGTGTTGTAGGCGCGGCCTTCGCCAATGAACACCTCGCCGGGCAGAATGTTGTAGCCAAGATTGAGGTTGTAATAGGTGAGCGTGCGTTCGCTGTCGGAAATCAGCCGCGCACCACCCGAGAGAATTTCGAAACTCGTCAGACCGCCTTCCGACTGGCCGACAGTACCTTCGACAAAGAATCCTTCGGTGATGTGATACGCAAGACGTACGCCATAGGATACGTCGCTGCCGAAATCCTCGATTGCCATGATGCCGCCATAGGCACCGATCTCGAAGTCCTCACGATCGATTGCCGGCTCCTTGATGTCGCGGCGTTCGACCTGTGGATCGATGACCTGCCCGGGTGGTTCAGCAGACGGAGGCGGAGCCTCTTCCTGTCCGAAGCCAAACAGGTTCTTTGTTGCGGCGCAGCCCGGCAGGCTTAAGATCGCAACAATCAGAAAAAGAACGCGAAACCGACTTTCCATTCTTCTACTTCCTCATTTTCATCACGGCTCGTGAAAACCACGTAGCTCTTGTATTCGGCTCGCAACAGGAATCGTCGCGTCGCATAGATTCGGAAACCGCCACCCACATGCCCGATCTGGTCGGTACGGTCTTCGCCCTGGATAATGGTTGACTTGGGTTCGGTGTGAATTGCACCCGCACCCAGCGTAAAAAACGGCGACACGCGCCATTCCGGAAATGCCTCATGAACAACGTTGACACTGCCCATCCAGCCATTCGAGAAATTACCCAGAATTTGCGAACCCCAGACCTCGACCGAGACATTCGGATTCAGCGAATAGCTTCCATACAGGGAAATAATATTCGCGCCGCCGAAATCGCCAGCCAGCAGGCCGGTTTCCCACTTCGCATTGGTAAAGTCTTCGAGCGTCGCTTCTTCGAAACTGATCGGATTGCCGTCCGGCTGCAGCGTCAGTTCCATCTGCGCACGCTCGACCCAGCCTTCCTTGCCGTTGGCAGTCCGTACCTGGTACCAATCCGTGCGTTGCTTCAGAACATCGACAGTGTCGCCACGATCCACAACATTGAAAACCGGGTAACCGCGGCCGGGTCCGGTGTGCATTTCCAGGTAGGGATCGGCAACTATTACGCTGCGATAATCATCGGCGGCGTAGCCTGACGCTGCGACAAAAATCTGCAGTACGACAGCGACCAGGCATCCGAGCCAAACGCGTTTAGTTGGCAGGGGCGTCGAAGGGATCGTTGTAATACTGTGCTCCGATATCCAACCACTCTGCGACGAGCCGTTGTTCCGCCCGCGACAAAATACCGAAGTGAATAGAGTCGTTAGGATCGTTGAATCGGTCAAAGAAATCGCTCGAGGCCCTTGCGCCGCCAATTGATGCCGGTGAGGCGATAGGAATGACGTCCAGAATGTCGTTTCCATCCGCATCCTGGCCGACAACCTGGGTCGCATCCACCAGCGCTCCGTTATCTACAATCTGAAGGTTATCAGTAACTAACAGCTCGCGATAGGCGTGGAAGTGATCCGGCTCGTCCGGCGACAGGCCGTCCTGCAGTTCCAGCTGTCCGGCGGGCACCCTGACAGAGCCATCGGCCGGATCAACCGGGGTATGGCAGTTCAGGCAATTGTCATTGACCACTTCGCCGTTCGCGTCCAGCAGCGGCACGTCCGGCGTGCTGGGGTCATTGTCGTCATCGACCATGACCACGCGCGGTTCGTTCCACAGCGGGTGAATAATCGTCTCGTAGTTGATTTTCGCGCGACAGTTCCACTGCCAGTCGGCCTGGCAGCTGAGCGATGTTGGTGGCGATGTGGTCAGGTCCGTGTACAGGTAGTCGATATCGGCGTTATTCGCACGCACCACCGGGTCCGCGGTCCAGACGTCGCGATAAATGATGTTCATCGAAGGTTCGATAGACGAACAATTGTCAGTTGCGCAGGTTATGTTTGCGCGAACTTCGGCCATCGTTTCCCCGACATTGCCAACGAACCACTGCGGATCCGTATTCGGGAATGGCACACCGGCTGTCGGTGCGCCGGCGTAGGCCGAATCGAAAGCATCGAAGCGGCCGTGTGACACTCCGCTATTGGCATCGTGACAACCGTTGCACGTCAGTTGCTGGCCGGCGGCGAGTGAAATCCAGTTCTGGTGGCGTTGCGTAATGCGCATGCCGTTCTCGTCCAGAACACTGATCATCAGTGCTGCATTTGCGGGCACTTTTGTCATGACCGAACCGTCGGGTTCGATCTCGGCATAGCCAACAATCTCTTTCATACCGAAAGCCGTCGTGGCACCGAATGCCGTGTTGTCGATATCGCGCAGGTCTTCGTCGGGCTGTGAAACCGCTTTCTCGATTCGCAGGAATCGTGCGGGTCGATTGGCCGCCGGTGTTTGCAGCGGATCCGCAAGCACGGCGGGATCGATACCTGGCAACATTGCGCCGTCGAAATCATAGACGTTGCGGATATTCAGGATAGCCTCGCCGTTGTCCACCATCGTTGGATCGAGCGGTGAATCATTCAGGCCATCAAGTACGACAGCGGGTGTCGGACGCGGATCCGCAGAGACGATCTCCGTGAACATGAAGCCTTCTTCGCCCGCGACAATCGGCAGCTGCGTATCATTGCGCGGATCGTAGATCCAGATACCGTACAGCGGCGGCGCGACTACGAACTCACCGGGCGCCGGCGTGACCGGGTTGTCGGGATCGATGATGACCACGTTGGCAAGGTTTTCTGTTGTGCAGGCAACAATGCGCTCGTCCAGTGTGTTCGGGTCACCGTCATCGGGCAGGATTTCAGTTAGACGGCACTGGCTCCAGCTCACCATCAGGCGGTCAGTGCCGTCCTGGATCGGGTAAACCGAATAGTAGCGGCCGCCAATTGATGGCGCGCCCGGCACCGTCGAGACTTCGTTGATCGTCGCATCTTCCTGCGCCGGACCATTCAGAACGCCGATGTTGTCTTTCGTCGGTTGCGTGTTTTCGAGATATTGCGGCGTATCAACGAACAGCAACTCACCGCCGCCCTCGGTATTCGTGAACGGCCGTGCCAGCACCATGATGCGTCCGTCTTCTACCTGGCGCGGTTGCATGAACTGGATCGTCTCACCGTTTGGTCCCGTGTCATGGCTCAACTGGCCGTACAACATTTCCTGGTTGGAGCCGTCCGGATTCATACGGTACAGGTTCACCGCGTCATTGCTCTGATTGTGATCCCAGCGACTGTAGACGATCTGGCCGTTTTCCAGCACCGACGGGTCGAGGTCATGACTCTGGTTAAAGGTAACCTGCTTGAGGCCACTGCCATCGTCATTCATGACGTGGATATTGAACGTGAATTCGTTCTGGTCTTCGTCCATCGCCGGATAGGCACCCTTGCCCTCATCAAGCAGCAAGGCCTGTGACTGCGTTTGTCGCGTCGAGGCAAATATGATGCGGCCGTCCGGCAGGTACTTCGGCATGATGTCGTGACCGATTTCGGCCGTCAGGTCGGACGGAATAACACGAACCAGTTCATCGGTTTCGAACGTGTACTGCCAGATATTCCAGGTCGCGACCTGGTCTTCGACATCAACGCCCATCTCAAACGGCACCCGCATGGCGAACAGCAGTCGACTGCCGTCATAGTCGATTTCAACATCGCGGATTGCGCCGAGACCTTGTGTCACCGATTCAGTGATATTTACCGGTTCCGCACTGACAGATGCGCGATCACGAAAATACAGGTCGGCACCAAAATCGAATGTGATTTGCTCGCGCAAGTCCTGTTGCTGGAACGCGCCGTTGTCGTCAGTAGGAATGGGCGACTTTATATAGGCAATGGGAAAATCGATGATGACCGGGTCTGGGCTCTGGCCGGTTCCGATCTGCACGCCATCGCCCTTGCTGCAAGCGCCAAGCGCTACAGCCACTATCGACAACACGACCATCCTGGTCAGTAGTCCGGCAGTTCCCTTGTTTTCGTGTTGCGATAGCCTGTTCATAGCTCTCACCTCGGTCATCATGGCAGGGTACGACGCAAAGTGACCGACATACCGTTAACGCGATCACAAACCCTGCAAGTACGTCGCGCGCTGGCACCCAGCATCAATGTTCGTCGTACGATTATAAGAGAGGCCATTGCCGCGATGTAATGTCTCAAAAGCACGACAAACCTCAGCCTGGGCGCAATAAATTGCTACCCACTTCAATACACGCCCCGGATTCGAATTCGGTTCCATCGCAAATTTTTCGCGCAGAAAAAAACCACCGTTTGATGGCGCGCCGAGAAACGGCTTGAACTTTCGATGCGTTGTCCTTGTTGCATGGCACTGCCACAAGCTGCCCACCCTGTCTCTGTTCGGAGACAGTTGCAGGGCCCTTCACAATCAGTAACTTACCCAACCGGGGCTCAAAAGTGTGCGCTACTGACGACATGCCTTTGACATAGTCCGCAAGTCTGCCGGGCGCTGGTTAAACCTGTAAACCTTTGTTTCTCAAGCCCTTTAGTAGCAATAGCGACGATCAATTCAAGACTGGCACAGCACTTGCTTTATTACCTGCGGGTATTTGTGAAAACCCGAAGTCCGATAACAGCGAATTAAATGGACTGTGAGTGCTTTCACGGAGATTCAACTGCAAGTTTGGCAAGCTTTGGCGGCCAGGCTCAACGAATAACGACACGCGAGCAGAAACGATATGAATAACAGGATGTGGAAAACACACATGGAAGGCGTTTTTGGAATCATGTCTCGGTGCACATTGGCGGTATTGCTATGTGCCAGTTTTGCTCTGCCAGCGAATGCGGGCGTCCGTGAGCAAGCCAGACTGATCTACGACCGTATTGCCGGCGTTCCGCCGACCACCGCGGTGATGGCAGAGATCGAAAGCGCGATGCAGGGTACCAACCCGCAGTGCGTTACCTATGGCGTCGGCCTCAGCGGCCCGCAATGTGTTGCCTACATTGCCATGGACGACAAGAACTTCTACAACGTCACACTGAAAAACTTCGCGTCACCCTGGACCAACCGTGACCGCTCTGTTTTCGTGCCGCTGAATGACTACGTTGCCACCGTTATCGGCATGATTCGCGACGACGTGCCATTTAATGAGTTGCTATCGCGCGATATCACCTATATCGGCCGCTCCGGCGTAGTGCCAGCCGCGCCTTCGGCGAACAACAACACGCACTACGAGCAACTCGAAGCAAATAACGTCAACCTGCGTGATGACCTGGTGGTCGCGACGCAGTCTTCGATTAATAATATTCCGTCGAATGCGACAGCGGGGGTCATGACGTCGCGGGCCGCATCGGAAGCTTTCTTCGTTGCCGGTACGAACCGCGCAATGTTCCGTTTTACACTGCTGAACCATCTCTGCAACGACATGGAGCAGATGCACGATCCTGCGCTGACGCCCGACCGTATCCGCCAGGATGTCAGCCGCAGCCCGGGCGGCGACAGTCGCCTTTACGTGAATAACTGCATTGGCTGTCATACCGGCATGGACCCGATGGCACAGGCGTTCGCCTACTACAACTATGACGAGGCGGCTGGTGCCATCGAATATACGCCGGGCACTGTGCAGCCAAAATACTTCAACAATGACCTCAATTTTCCACCCGGTTTCCGCACACCGGACGACAGTTGGAGCAACTACTGGCGCAAAGGTCAGAATGCTTACCTGGGATTCGACCCGGCATTGCCGGGAGAGGGCCAGGGTGCGAAATCGCTTGGCGAAGAGCTCGGCAACAGTCAGGCGTTCGCCGCCTGCCAGGTGAAAAAAGTGTTTCGCGCAGTGTGTTTGCGCGAGCCGGAGGACGCCACCGATCGCTCCGAGGTCGACAATATTATTTCGACGTTCCGCAACAATGGCTACAGCATGAAGCGCGTATTTGCTGATACAGCCGTTCACTGCATGGGCCAGTAGGGAGACATGATAATGACTAAAGCAATCGGAATTGCTACCCACGCCCGGCTGATCAGCATGCTGCGTACGGTATCTGTAATGGTATTTGCGAGCGCGTTTGTCGCGGCCTGCGGCGGTGGTGCCCAGACGACGGACAACCCGACGTCGCAGGTGCCCGGAAACAATAACAACTCGGCTTACGCGGGACCGGCGGCACGCGATGCCGACGTTCTCAAGTTCCAGCAGGAGTTCTGGTCCAACGCAAAGACCACGGATCGCTGCGGCAATTGCCATAACGAATCTGTCGGCCAACTGCCGATGTTTGTGCGCAACGATGATGTGAACCTTGCGTACGACGCAGCTCTGACACAGGTCAATCGCGACCAGCCTTCACTCTCTGACTTTGTTGCCAAAGTAAGCTCGCCACCGCTCGGCCACAATTGCTGGGTTGAAGATCCCGGTGTGTGTGGTTCCATCATGACGACCTGGATCGAAAACTGGGTTGGCAGCACCGCCGGTGGTGGCCGCCAGATCGTATTGGTACCGCCGACATCGGCCGACCCGGCGGACAGCAAGAACTTCCCGGAAGATCCTGCATCGTTCCAGCAACTCGTCTATACGCCGATCCTGGCGCAGTACTGCTCGGGCTGTCACAGCTCGGAATCAGCAACGGCACAACAGCCTTATTTTGCCGATCCGGACATCAACACCGCATATGAAGCGGCGAAATCCAAGATCAACCTCGATACACCGGGGTCGTCTCGCTTCGTAATCAAGGTAAGTCCGAACCCGGCAATTTCGGGTGAGTCGCATAACTGTTGGGACAATGATTGTCCGACGGCGGAAACGGAAATGCTGAACGCAATTACTGCTTTCGCGAACGGCATCAGCCCGACTGTTGTCGACCCTGACCTGCTGACCAGCCGCGCAATTCGCCTGGTTGACGGTACGCTCGCGTCGGGTGGCAACCGTTATGAAGATGCCCAGATCGCACTGTGGGAATTCCAGACCGGTAGCGGCCTGGTTGCCTATGACACCAGTGGTGTCGACCCGGCCATCGACCTGAATTTCTCGGGTGACGTTTCCTGGTACGGCGGCTGGGGCATCACGATCGGCGCTAATGCCGCGCAGGGACCGGGCAAGGCCCAGGGCTCAACGGCATCAAGCAAGAAGCTGCACGACGTATTGCAGGAATCCGGTGAGTTCTCGATTGAGGCCTGGGTGGTTCCCGCCAATGTCACGCAGGAAATGGCACGCATTGTCAGCTATTCCGCGGGCACCACGACGCGCAACTTCACACTGCAACAGACACTGTACAACTACGACTTCCTGCTGCGTACCAACGAGACCAGTCTGAACGGCGATCCGCAGCTGTCGACGCCGGATGCGGATGAAGTACTGCAGGCAACCTTGCAACACGTGGTTGCCACTTACGATCCGATCAACGGTCGCAGCATTTACGTCAATGGCGCACTGGTGAGCAATGCCGATCCGATTCCGGGCGGCACATTCATTGACTGGCAGGATACGTTCGCGGTCGTACTCGGCAACGAGGCATCGGGTGACGGTACCTGGGAAGGTACCTTCCGGCTTGCAGCGGTTCACCGCCGTGCATTGACGCAGGAACAGATTACGCAAAACTTTGATGCTGGCGTCGGTGAGCGCTTCTACATGCTGTTCGACATCTCGGCCCGCATCGGTGCTGCCGCAGACTCGTCGTTCGTGCTGTTCGAAGCACAGCAGTTCGATTCCTACGCTTACCTGTTCGACAAGCCACACTTCATTACGCTGGACGGCTCTTCACCCGAAGGTATTTCGATGAAGGGCATGCACCTGGCGATGAACGGGCAGGAAGTGCCGGTGTCGCAGTCCTACGCCAACATGGACCAGACATTGAGCGCCTCCCTGTTCGAAGAACTCGGTCAGCCCTTGTCGGACCTGGGTGCCGTGATTCCGCTCGAGAAGGGACCGGAGGACGATCAGTTCTTCCTCACCTTTGATGACATCAATGGTGCGACGTATGACCGTCCGGAAAATCCGACGCTCGTAATAACACCGACGGACCTGCCACCGGCGCCGCGAATCGGCGTGCGCACGTTTGACGAGATTGGCGCAACATACGCTGCGATTCTTGAAGTCGATCCGCTGATTCAGTATCCGGATGGCTCGTTCCCGGTCGATGAAACCTTCCAGGAACTGCGCCAGTCGCTGCCCGCGGTTGAAGACGTCAGCACATTCCTGTCGTCACACCAGGTCGCAATCGCGCAGCTCGCGATTCAATACTGCGATGCGGCGATCGGCAGCAATGCGAACCCGAACCCTGACGCCGAGGGCGTAATCTGGACATCGTTTGATTTCGACCAGCCCGCGGCAACGGCATTCAGCGTCGCGAATCGCAGCAACTTCATTGATCCGTTGATCGAACGCGCTGTCGGCCAGACTGCAGGCGGTCCGCAACTGGTATCGCAGCCAAGCTACCTGACGGTGCGCGATGAAATTGCGGACTTCCAGGCTGCCGGGAACCGTCCGGACAACCTCATTGACCGACTGCTCGCGGGTCCCAGTGACACGCGCGCTATCGCCAAAGGCGTGTGTGCATCCGTACTCGGAAGCGCCGCGACGCTGGTTCAGTAACAAGACAGGACTACAAGGGAATACTAAAGATGGCTAAGAAACGAAATGCACGGCACTGGGATGCGCCGCAGCTTCACGGAGATCATCCGCGTCCTGTCACACGACGCCAGTTTGTTGCGCAAGGCTTCATGTCGGGAGCGGCCTATACAGTCGGCGGCGGCGTACTCGGCATGTTCGCCGGACCACGCAACGCAATGGCGTTGTCGGGCGACCTCGCGAGCCAGCTCGCGACGCCCTGCCAGATCACCGACGGTGCGGGCAAGATTCCGTTTATCTGTTTCGATCTCGCAGGCGGTGCCAATATTGCAGGCTCGAACGTCCTGGTCGGTCAGCAAGGCGGTCAGAACGACTTCCTGAGTACGAACGGCTATGAAAGACAGGGCCTGCCCGGCGATATGGTTCCTGGTCTGAACGACCCGAACGGCGATCCCTATGCGAACTTTGACTTAGGTCTCGGCTTCCATCTGGACAGCGCGTTTCGTCGCGGCATCATGACAAGCCTGACGCCCGGCCGCGAAGCCAATATCAACGGTGCGGTTATTCCGGCGCGTTCGGACAATGATACGGGCAATAACCCGCACAATCCGCTGTACGGAATTGCCCGTGCCGGGGCAAAGGGTTCAATCCTGACACTGGCCGGTTCCGAGAACACCGACTCAGGCGGCAACTCAATGTTGCCCGCGTCACTGTTCGATCCGGAACTGCGACCCACCAAGGTTGACCGTCCCAGCGACGTGGTGAACCTGGTTGACACCGGCGACCTGGTCGGCATTCTCGCCGAAAACGATGCCATTGCCGTGATGGAGTCCATTTATCGTCTCTCGGACCAGAAAATGGGCGCGGTCAATACGGAGATTTCGACGGATGCGGCCATCAAGCAAGCGGTCAAGTGCGGCTACCTGAAAGCAGCCGATATCGCCGAACGTTTTGGTGCAACACCGATTGATCCGTTGATCGATCCGGACATCGTTGCTGACGACGGCACCGGTATTTTCACAACCGCGGAAATTACAGCGAATAGTCGTGATGGTTCCGAATTCCGCAAGACCGCATCGGTAATGAAACTGGTCATGAACGGATTCGCAGGTGCTGGCTGCATCGAGATGGGTGGTTACGACTACCATGGCGGCGCGCGCGCCGAAGGCGAAGTCAAAGACGAACGAGCCGGTCGCTGCATGGGTGCGGTACTTGAGTATGCAGCGCGCCTCGGCAAGCCAGTTATGATGTATGTTTTCAGTGACGGTTCACTGTCCTCGAACGGTACGATCGATAACTCTGCGGAGGGTCGCGGCAAGGGCGAATGGTCGAGTGATAATTCCTCCACGGCGGGTTCGTTTTTTCTTGTCTACAACCCGACACGACGACCGGAAATTATTGGTGCAACGCCGGAAATCCAGGCCGTGCACCAGCAAATCGGTGCGATGGATGCCAGTGGCTCCGTCATGCGAGCGGCGACGCCTATCGCCAACAACGTCAACTTGTTGGTGAACGCGGTTATCCTCAACTACATGGCACTGCACGGTGAGCAAGGCAACTTCGCAAACCTGTTCCCCAATCATGGCCTGGGTAATGCGACTTTGCAGGACAGCCTGACCGCCTTCACACCGATCGTAAATGGCGTAATTTCGAATCCTGTATAGATAACTGGTCCCCCGCGCCCGCAAGGGCGAAACATGGTGCCAGTGCCAAATAAGGTGCCAGTGACCCTATTTCTCAGAAAATAGGGTCACTGGCACCTTATTTGGCACCTTGTTTTTGTGCATAATTCCCTGCAATGACCGCCCTCGCCTCCCTGCTCGCCTGTCCCCGCTGCGATAAAACACCACTGGACCCGACGGATACCGCGTGGCACTGCAAAGCGTGCAAAATAGCGTTTCCATCCATCGAGGGCATGCCGTGGATGTTCGCCGAACCCGAGGCCACCCTTGGCGAATGGCGTGGACGCCTGCAATTCGCAATGCAGCAACTCAGCCACGAAATTGCGGGACTCGACAAGGAGCTGCAGAACGACGAACTGCGCACCCTGACCAAACGTCGCCTGACGCGCTACAAGAAAGCCGTGGAGACACACAAACGGGCACTGCAAAAACTGCTGCACCCGGTCGAGATACAGTCGCTGCAGGGCAATTACGAGAGCTACCTTGCATTGCGCACGCGACTGCCCGGCGACCAGGGACTCAATACCTACTACCCAAACGTGCATCGCGACTGGGCCTGGGGCGAGGAAGAAAATGCGGCGTCGCTAAAACAGGTTCGCGCGGTTCTGCAGGACACCGCGGAACTCGGCAACGTGCTGGTACTGGGTGCCGGTGCCGGGCGCCTGGCGTACGATATCCACACACAACTCGATTGCGTCTCAACCACGGCAATGGATTTCAATCCGCTGCTGATGCTGGTCGCAAAAGCCGTCACCTCCGGTGCCGAACTCAAGCTGTACGAGTTCCCCATCGCACCTTTGACTCTGGAAGACGATGCCGTGTTGAGAAAACTGTCGGCACCTGAAGCAGCCGATGAAAATTTTCACCTGGTATTCGGTGATGCGCTGCGGCCGCCATTTTCCGAGCAGGCGTTCGACACGGTTGTAACACCCTGGCTAATTGACATCATCAGTGAAGACCTGCCCGTCCTCGCTGCGCGTATCAACAATTTGTTAAAGGACAGCGGCCGCTGGGTTAATTTCGGCTCGCTGGCATTTGCGAGCCCGGAACGCGCAAGACGCTACAGCCCGGAAGAAGTGAAGGCCATTGTCGCAGAGAACGGATTTTCCGATCCCTATGTGTCACAGGCGACCATTCCTTACATGGACTCGCCGGCCAGCCGCCATGGTCGCCAGGAACGCGTATTCACGTTCTCGACGTACAAGGATCGGGCGGTGAGCAAGCCGGAACGTCACAGGGCCCTGCCCGACTGGATTGTCACCGGCAAAGAGCCGGTACCACTGAGTCCCGCGTTTCGCCAGCAGGCGATGACTACGCAGATCTATTCATTCATCATGTCGCTGATCGACGGCAAACGCTCGATCAAGGACATGGCCGTGGTACTGGAGAAACAAAAATTGATGGAACGCGACGAAGCCGAGTCGGCGATACGCTCCTTCATGACCAAGATGTACGACGACGCGAATCGCCAGTCCGGGTTCTAGCACCCTGTTGCTAAATCACACCTTGCGCGAACGAATATACGCGCCGATATCATCGATCGCTCTGCGCGATTCCGGCATTTTGCCTATGAACATCTGAAACACGTGCCACATCTCCGGCCAGACGTCGAGCTTGACCTCGATGCCGGCGGCGATCAACGCATCGGCAAAACGCTCTGAATCGCTCAACAGTATTTCATCGTCGCCGACCTGGATGTACATGGGCGGCAAACCCTCAACGTCGGCAAATACCGGCGACACCAGCGGAAAGCGTCGCTGGTGCTCATCGCAATAGTGTGCCGTGATCACCGGCAGGTCTGTTGCATGAAACCATGGGTCCTGGCTTGCACGAGTCCGCATCGAATCGCCGCTGCCAGTCGCATCGAGGAAAGGCGACAGCAGTACAGCGCCCGCCGGCAATGGCTCGCCGGCATCACGCAGCGCCAACAATGCAGCAACCGCGAGGCCGCCGCCCGCCGAATCGCCGGCAAGAAAAACATTCTCCGCCTCAATACCGGTCGCCAGTACCGCCTTGTACGCCGCCACGGCATCGTCGACAGCAGCCGGAAACCGGTGTTCCGGCGCAAGCCGGTATTCGGGGAGCAATGCATCCATGCCCGCGGCCCGAGCGATGTGACTGACCACCTGGCGATGCAAATCGCAGCCACCCAGGATATAGGCTCCGCCATGCAGGTACAGTAGCAAGCGTCCCGGTTCAGCATCCTTTGGGCGCAAGAATTCTGCGTGCATCCCGGCAATCTTTGTTGCTTCGACGTCGACCCCGAATGCAGTCAGTGTCAGTCGCCCCAACAGTGCCGTCTTCCGCCGTGCATCCTCGATATCGAGCGATGCGGCGTCATAGCGTTGCAGGAAAGCCGATGAAATCGATCGAATTAATTTTGCGCGAATGCTGCTCATGAAGGACTATGCTGTTTCAACGAATACAGGGTACACGACTGATGCAAATCCTGCGCACGCCCGACCAGCGTTTTGAAAATCTGCCCGGATACGAATTCGGCGCCAACTACGTGGAGATCGATACGCTGCGCGTGCACTTCGTCGACGAAGGCCCCCGTGATGGCGACATTTTTCTGCTGCTGCATGGCGAACCCAGCTGGTCGTACCTGTACCGCCATATGATCCCACCACTGGCAGCCGCCGGATTCCGCGTGATCGCGCCGGACCTGATCGGCTTTGGCAAATCGGACAAGCCGGCAAGCAAACGCGCCTATTCTTTCGCGGGCCATGTGGCCTGGATGCGGACGTTTATCGAGCAGCTCGACCTGCGTGACATCAACCTTTTTTGCCAGGACTGGGGCTCGTTGATCGGGCTGCGAGTCGCTGCGGAAAACGAAACCCGGTTCGCGCGTATTGCACTGGGCAACGGCGGCCTGCCGACCGGCGACGAAGACATGCCCGCCGCGTTCAAAACCTGGCAAAAATTCGCGCGCTACAGCCCCTGGTTCCCGATTGGCAGGATCATTCAGAAAGCAACGGTAAGCGAATTGCCGGACGATGTTGTCGAGGCGTATGACGCGCCGTTCCCGGCAGCGAAATACAAAGCCGGGGCCAGGGTGTTCCCGTCATTGGTACCGACGCGTCCCGATGATCCAGCCAGCGAAGCGAATCGCGTGGCGATGCAGGTCTTCGCACGCTGGCAGAAACCATTCCTGACCACGTTCAGCAATCGCGATCCGATAACCCGTGGCGGGGAAAGAATCTGGCAGGAACATGTGCCCGGCGCCCGCGGCGTCGAGCACATCAGGATCATGAATGCAGGTCACTTCCTGCAGGAAGACAAGGGGCCTGAAATTGCGCAGGTTCTGATTGAGTTCGTGGCAAAGACTTAGCGGCTATTCGCGTTCGAGGTACTGGAGCTTGTCTTTTACCTCACGCCAGTCATCGGCGTCTTCCGGCGGGTCCTTCATTTCTGTAATCACCGGCCAATCCTGCGACAGCTCTTCATTAATTTTCAGGAATTGCTCCTGACCCGGCGGCAGCTCGTCTTCCGAGTAGATGGCCTCGACCGGGCACTCGGGTTCGCACAGCGTGCAGTCGATGCACTCGTCCGGGTCGATGACAAGGAAATTCGGCCCCTCGTGGAAACAATCCACGGGGCAGACTTCGACGCAGTCGGTCAACTTACATTTAATACACGCTTCAGTTACTACAAATGTCATGCCGGGGGTCCTCAGGTTCAGCGCGTACGCTATGCGATGTTGCCGCGCTAATCAAGCGGTGACACTCTGATAAACGGGTTGCTGACGAAATTGCACTGATCGTAATCCGGCGACGCTCGAAGCTGCGATGCACGCTCCTCAAGCGTCAGCATGGCACCTTCCTCGCCATCGACATCATAGGCTTCGATGAATGCGCGCATGACGGTCTCGTCGTTCAGAATCAGGTTCAAATGACCGGCATCACTGAACAAGCTTGAGCGCATTGCATTCAGCCGGTCACGCTCCTCGCTGATCACCGCCATCAATTCGGGCGAATCGCGGTTCTCGTCCAGTGACAGACGCAGCTCGGCACCCTGGATGCGCACCGACAGGTCGCCACCTTCCGCAACAACCCGTTCTCCAACGGCATCACAAACCTCACGCCAACCGGCAGCATCTGATAGTCGGCAAAACCCCCGGATAGCACTCAGGTCAAACGGCTTTGAAATCACTGCGTCGGCACCGTAGATAACCCGTTCGGAATAAGTCCATCCCGTCACTGCGGCGAGACCACGATCGAGTACATCAATTTGCGCACCGAAATAGTTGGCGAGCCGCGGTGCGTGAATTGCTTGGCGTAGCGCGTCAATGGCATCCTGCTCGCGCCCGGCATTAAGCCGCAAGCTCGCCATCTGGATCCACATCGCAGCGTTGTCCTTATCTGCATCAATGATCGCGTCTTCGATGTCCTGCGCATAGCACTCAGTGCGGTTTCGATCATCACACAAACGCAGCAACTGGAATGCTGCCAGCTGCGCGGTGGCATCGATCGCCAGCAGGCGCTGCAGCAATGCCATCGCCGTGGGCGTGTCTTCGCTGGCCAGCAGTATCGCTGCCGCCAGCCAATGCTCCGGTTGCCCGCTGCCCTGCAGAGAAACCACGGCACTGGTGAGTTCGTTCTGGATATCACCGAACGACTTGCGTGGATCGTTCGGGCCGGAATAATCCGGACATTCCAGGTCCGCAACGGGTGTTTCTTCTTCCACGCTCACAGGCGCGTCGGCAATATCTGCCCCGGGTGCGTCAGCTTGTACTGATGCAGCACTGTCATTGCCGTTTTCGGCGACCGCGGCATCGTCACGCATCAGCAGGAATGCCAGCGCGAGCATCGCAATGACCACGAAGATGACGAAGACAGATTTCACCGCATCAAATGCCTCGCCACGTCTCGCCGCAGCGTACCGCCCTGTTGTCTTGCTGCAGCTTGATCAGGTGTGCCAGCAGGGAACGTTCCGCCCAGCCATACAGCTTTTTGTCGACATCGACATAGACATGCGGCACCAGCTCCATCGTGGTCAGTCCCGGGTTCGCGTACAACGCGATTGCAACCTTGCGTTCCCGTTCGAGCCGATGTTCGATGATCCAGTCAATAATCCGATTGGGGTCGTTAATGAGTTCGCCGTGACCGGGCGCTAGCGCTACCGGTGCGAACGTCTTCAAGCGCGCCAGCGAATTTAAGTAGTCGGACATGCTGCCGTCCGGTGGGTCGATCACCACGGTCGAGCCATCAATGACGTGGTCGCCGGTAAATATCCAGTTTTGGGCCATCTGCCGGAAACAAATATGATTCGAGGCATGCCCTGGCGTATGGATGACCTCGATCTCCACACCGTCAACGTTCAGACGATCACCGTCATTCAGAACTCGATCGGGCACAAAAGTCGTGTCCTGGTGAGCTCCCGCGCCTGCAGGCCGACCCAGCAGCCTGGCACCGGTCGCGCGCGCCAGTTCAAGGGCGGCCGGCGAATGATCCGGATGCGTGTGCGTCACCAGAATCCACTTAATCTTGCCGCCCGCCGCGTTTTGAATGGCATCGATATGGCTTTCGATTATCGGGCCGGGGTCGAGTACTGCGACTTCGTTATCGCCGAACAGGTAGGTGTTGGTTCCCGGGCCGGTCATCATCGACGGATTCGGCGCCACCAGGCGGCGCACGCCGGTGGCAAGCTCGCTGTAAGCGGGCATGGACGGACCGAAAGGCGTCATGATTTTGCCCCCGGGTAATCCTTGTCGCCCGGCAATACAATTTCAGATTTGCCATCGCGTTGTATGAGCACTGGCACCATGGTCGTAATCCCCCAATCGACACAGGCGCGCGACCATTCCAGCAAGGCATCCAGTGTGTGATGACGAGCAACGCTCTCGAGCGTCTTGATCGTCGGAAAGTACATCTCGATTTCGCCGCTGCGGCCCGCCTTCAATAGTTCGCTTGCGCTGGCCCAGCACGATCCAGTCAACTCGCCGCCGCAATGCACCGCCTCCTGCCCCTGCGGAAGCTGCGCCAGGAAGAAGCGGGTCGAGTAGCGTTTCGGTTGCGTCGGCGGTGTAATCCAGTGACTGATGTAATGCAACTGATCACAATGCAACTGCAAGCGGTTGCGGGTAACGAAATCCGCCCAATTGACAGACCCGTTATTCAGGCCATCGCGCACAGAGTTCAGGTTTTCATCGAGCGTCGACAGATCGGCGAGCAACACGCCCGTTTCCTCGAAAAGCTCGCGAACGGCGGCGCTGAAGTAATCCAGGCCACCGCGCTCAATGCCAAGCCGGGCATTCGCATCGCTTTCGTCCAGGCCGTGGCAATAGGCATGCACCTCTCGGTCTTCGGGGTCGATTACGCCGCCGGGGAATGCGAATGCATCCCCGAACGAAGATGCGATATGGCGCCGAACCATGAACACCTCCGGGTCGCCCTGCGCCGCTCTGGCAAGGATGACCGTCGACGATGGTCTTGCGGGTGCCGCTTCAGTCACTTCCCGCACGGTCTGCGTCACCTGTTTCCAGCTTTGCCTTCAATCGCGCCAGAGCCTCGCCTATTACGGCATCGACCGGGTCCGCCAGCGCATCCATGCCACCGGGCAAATAGCCACCAACAGCGTAGGTGAACCGGACTCGGGTACCGCCATCAACATCCTCGAATTCCCAGGTCATATTGCCGTCCGCGCCCATGAGTCCCAGCGGCCCAAGCCCACCGGTCAGCCGCAACAGCCTGCCCGGCGTAACCATGCTAACGGTCATGTGTACAACACCGCCGCCAGTTTCGAATCGCTCACAAAAACAGCCCTGCAATTGCGGCGAAATCTTGAGACGGCGTGCATCGCCGGTCACCGTATGATCCGGGTTCCACCATAGGCCGACTTTATTTACAGCTATTTGCCACGCTTCAATTCTCTCGGCATTGACGATGACTTCGTGCGCGATCGTGAATCCCACCTCCCCGGCATCCCGGACTTCAGCACGAGCAACGCCTGTAACCATCGACGCGGTGAGCAGCAATACCAATGTGGCGAGTTTCATAATGTCTCCGGATCTATCCTGCTAGCTTACCGTAAATTTGAAATGCGCCAACTCAGCCCATAGATTGGGTCGATGAATGAGGACCTCCGCGTCGTATTTGAGAGCCGTAATCGCCAGCTATGCGCTGACCGGTCCCTGGTCCTGAGTTCGGCACAGATCCCGCATCAGCTGATAGATGACAGCGACTCCTGCGCGCTGGTCGTCCCGGCAGCGGAGTCCGCGCGGGCCGCCAGCGAATTACGGCTCTACGACGAAGAAAATCCGCCGCCCATCCCGCAGCCACGGCCGAAAATCGAGTTGCAGGACCCGTTGCCCGGACTCATAGGCTACGTGCTGCTTGTTTGCCTGGTTGCCGGGCTGGCCGGCTATACCTTTTTCGGCAAAGACTGGCTCGCCGCGGGACGGGTTGATGGCGAGCTGATTCGCCAGGGTGAAATCTGGCGGTTGTTTACTGCATTGACCCTGCACGGCAGTGTCAAACACCTGCTTGGCAATCTTGTTTTTGGCGTTTTTTTTGGCCTGTTTGCCGGGCGCCTTCTTGGCTCCGGCGTGGCTTGGCTGGTGATCGTGCTGGCGGCCGCAACCGGCAATGCGATCAACGTTATGCTGCTGGAACCCTCGCATCGCGCCATTGGTGCATCGACGGCCGTTTTCGCAGCACTCGGGCTGCTTGCCGGCTATGTCTGGAAAGGCCGCTTTATGCGACAGGACGGCTGGTCCAATCGCTACGGACCCATCGTCGGCGGATTGGCGCTACTGATGTACACGGGCACCGGTGGACCGAATACAGACATTGGCGCGCATTTGCTGGGCTTCGTTTGCGGCTTCGCGGCCGGCATCATGCTGATTCGATTCGGGCTGACGAGCAACGATGCCCATGTGCAACGGGTTAGCGGATCGCTGGCCGTTTTGCTGATTATTTTGAGCTGGTTGATCGCTTTGACGGTCTGATATCGCCCCACAATCATGTAGAATTTTGCACTTGGGGATAATCTCGAACGACAAGTCGATAGCATGAAGTCAGTTCTGCTGTTTCTGATCATACTATTCATCGCGGCATCCACGACGCTCTGGGTCCGGCACGGTGGTGGCAATCCGTACCCGGACCTGACCAGCGCGCCCGAGATCGGTGCCGACCAGCTCGAAGAAGTCCTTGCGTATGCCGAACCCATCGGCAACGTGGCGGTCAGTCGGGACGGCCGAATTTTTTTTACTGTGCACCCGGAATCCCGACCGCAAGGCAACAAAGTCCTCGAGTACGTTGACGGGGCATCCGTACCCTTTCCATCGTTGCGCCAGCAAGACGAACTGTACGACACACCTTTGGGGGTCGTCGTTGACCGGTTCGACCGACTCTGGATTGTCGACCACGGCAATCACGGCCTGCGGCCAGCGCGCATTACCGGAATCGACCTCAGCAACGGCGACGTGATACGCCAGCAAATATTCGACGCCAGCATCGCACCGACCGGCTCCATGCTGCAGGACCTCCAGGTGACTCCTGACGGCCGCACGATCGTCATTGCCGATGCCAGTTTCTGGCGCAAGTCTCCCGCGCTAATTGTTTACGACATCGAAACCGGCACTGCCCGGCGCGTGCTCGAAGAACACCCGTCTGTATCGGCCGAAGACTTCTTTATTCGTGCCGGCGAACAGAAAATGGAATTTCTCGGTGGCATGGTCGTGTTGCGCGGCGGCGTCGATGGCATCGCATTGAACAGCGACTGGTTGTACTGGGGAGCGCTGAACGGCTCGGGCCTGTATCGCATTCCTGTCAAGGATTTGCGCAATCCGGACCTGCCCTCATCGCAACTGGCGAAACGGCTGGAGCGAGTCAGCGACAAGCCCCTGAGTGACGGGATGAGTGTCGACCTGCAAGGCAACGTCTATATCACCGACATCGAACACCATGCAATTTTCCGCGCCAGCCCTGCCGGTGAGCTCTCGACCGTGATACAGTCGCGCGCAATACGCTGGCCGGATGCATTGTCATTTGGACCCGACGGCTACCTGTACGTCGCGGACAGCGCATTACCCGAACTCATTCTAAAATCGAACGACCACATCACCGCACAGGCCCCGTTTCGAATATTTCGATTCAAGCCAGGTTTTGATGGCGTTCCCGGACAATAAAAGGACACACAGTGAACGACGATATTGCTGCCAAAGCGGCCTCATTTGATTGGGCGACACTTCCGGACCTGCTGCGCGAAAAAGGCCTCGACCTGAGCATGGAACTGGGCATCAAGCTCATTACCGCGCTGGCGATATTTTATATCGGTCGAATTTTTGTGCGCATTGCCGTCAATGCCTTACGCAAAGTGATGCAGCGCCAGGAAGTCGAAAAAACTCTGGAAACATTTATCTGCAACCTGGTTCGTACCGCGCTGATGGTAGTGCTGGTTATCGCTGTAATCGGCGCGCTGGGCGTTGAAACGACATCGTTTATCGCCGTATTCGGTGCTGCCGGCCTGGCCGTTGGCCTTGCGCTGCAGGGCTCGCTGTCCAATTTTGCGGCGGGCGTGCTGATCGTGCTGTTCCGGCCTTACCGCGTCGGCGACTTCATCGAAGCGGCCGGCATATCAGGCAGCGTAGAGCAAGTACAGATTCTGACAACTGTTTTGAAGACCGGCGACAACAAGCAGATTATTGTGCCGAACAGCCAGATCATGGACAGCATCATTACCAACTACTCGGCCAACGACCGGCGCCGTATCGATATGGTTATTGGTGTCAGCTATGACGATGACCTCGACAAGGTACGCGACACAATCAGGGACATTGTCACCGCTGACAAACGCGTGCTCGAAGAACCGGAAACGCTGATCGCAGTCGCGGAACTCGCCGACAGCAGTGTCAATTTCTATGTCCGGCCGTGGGTCAATTCGTCAGACTACTGGGCCGTTAAATTCGACCTGACTGAAGCCATCAAGAAGCGCTTCGACCACGACAACATCAGCTTCCCGTTCCCGCAGCAGGATGTGCATCTGTACAAGGCGAACTGATCAGTCTTGTTTGTCTGGCCAGATAACACACACTGGAGGCTACCGAAACCAGTGCATAATCGACCACGCGACGACGGCTCCTCAGACAGCCTCTAAATATTCAAACTGAATCGGCGCGTTTTTTGCCCGCTACTGAGGAAGCCGATATGACCGACAACAGCGCTTTGAAAGACCTCCTGTCTCGCCTCGAAAAATACCCGCATTTTCCGTTGGCGCTGCTGCCTACTCCAATACAACAACTCCAAAACCTCGGTTCGTCCATCGGAGTTCCCGGGCTATGGATGAAGCGAGATGACCTGACCGGACTTGAGGGCGGCGGCAACAAGACTCGGAAGCTCGAGTATTTGGTAGGTGATGCACTCGCCGTCGGCGCTGATATGTTGGTAACCGTCGGAGCGATTCAATCGAATCATACTCGCCAAACCGCTGCTGCAGCCGCAAAGGCGGGACTGAAGTGCTCACTATTACACTGCGCGTGGACAAAGGACGCGAGCCCACAATACCGAATGGTTGGCAACGTTTTGATAAGCCACCTGATCGGTGCCGATCTCTACGTTGAGGAAACCGAACGACCCATCGAGGATCAGGGCCCGCTGGACGAATTTATGACCCACCTCAAGGAACAAGGCCATAGACCGTATTTGATTCCAGGTGGCGCATCAGAACATCGCCTTGGATGCTTTGGCTATATAAAATGTGCCGCTGAAATCGCTGTCCAGATGAAAAATGTTGGAGTCGACTTTGATCATATTGTCCATTGCACCGGTTCCAGCAGTACTCAGGCGGGGTTGCTGGCAGGATTTGCGGCACTTGGAGTCAGCGCTCATTTAATCGGGGTCTCTGATGACGACGAGACAGAGATCAAAATGGCTCGGGTCGAAAAGCTGGCAAACGATGCGTTGCAGGAATTGGACTTGGATGCACGCGTATCAACTCAGGACGTAGAAGTAATCTCATCCAATTCGAACGCGTACGGTGTGCCGGACGAAGATATCGTTCACGCCATCAAATTACTGGCAAGCAAGGAAGGGCTAGTTGCTGACCCTGTTTACGAAGGGCGCGCACTTCTTGGTCTAATGAATCTCGCGGACGAAGGTCGATTCGAAACGAACGCGAAAGTCCTGCTTATGCATCTTGGCGGCTCTCCCGCTATCCACGCCTATGCCGGACGATTCGGCGAGGTTGAATTGGAGCCTTTTCACGCGTAGCGGGCACGCGATGTTGTAACCAAGCCCTG
>CAXBJV010000046.1:0-29445 GCA_963976215.1 uncultured Woeseiaceae bacterium
TAGGAGCGGCCCCTGGCCGCGACAAAGAACGGTAGGAGCGGCCCCTGGCCGCGACAAAGAACGGTAGGAGCGGCCCCTGGCCGCGACCGCTGGCCGCGATGGCTTACGCCGCCAATATCGCCTTAATCTCTTTCGCGCAAAGCCGCGCCAGTCCCTGGTAGATTTTCGGTGTGCCGGTGAGTACATGCCCGGATTCGAGGTGCTGCTCGCCACCGTCGAGTGCGCTGATAATGCCACCGGCTTCACGAATGATCAGCGTGCCGGCTGCAAGGTCCCAGGCTTTGAGCCCTGTTTCCCAGAATCCGTCAAGTCGACCGCAAGCGACATAGCAAAGGTCCAGTGCAGCCGCACCCGGACGCCGTACTCCCGACGTATTGCTAATGACTTTGCCGAGCATCGCGAGATACGGACCCGGGTCCAGGTCAGCCTGCGGCAGTGGAAAGCCGGTGCCAATCAACGAGCGATCGAGATCCCTGACGCCACTGACGCGAATCTTGCGGCCATCGAGCTGCGCGCCTTCACCGCGCGACGCAGTAAATAGCTCCTCGCTCATCGGGTCGTAAACGACTGCGTGCTCCATGCGGCCCTTGATCTGCAGGCCGATGGAAACAGCAAAAACTGGCAGGCCGTGCACGTAATTGATCGTGCCATCGAGTGGATCGATGATCCAGACATGGTCGGAATCGCCCTGAGTGCCGGATTCTTCGGCAAGAATGGCATGGTCAGGATAGTGCTTGTGGATGACGTCAATGATCGCGCGTTCAGCGGCAAGATCCGCTGAAGTGACAAAATCGTTGTAGCCCTTCTTTTCGATGGTGAGCTTGTCGCGCTTGTTGAAATTTCGCCCGAGTACGGCACCGGCGCGTCGCGCCGCCATTACCGCTACGTTGAGTAGTGCGTGCATAAAACGATTCCGTCAATGTCAAAGAGCTGCGCGATTCGCCGACAAAGCTGTCAGCCCGAGGCGCCGGGGCGGTAGAATACCGGACTTTTAGCAAACTGTCCCCAACCATGTCGATTCGTATTGTGCTTGTCGGAACCACGCATCCCGGAAACATCGGGGCGGTTGCCCGCGCCATGAAGAACATGGGCATCAGCGATCTGGCGCTGGTCAACCCGAAGTACTTTCCGCATGAGGATGCCACTGTGCGTGCGTCCGGGGCGACCGAGATTCTCGAGCAGGCGAAAGTTGTCACTTCGCTCGCCGATGCACTTGAGGGCTGTGTCTACGTTGCCGGCGCCAGTGCTCGCTCCAGGACAATCAGCTGGCCGAGCATGGGGCCGCGCGATTGTGCGGAGCGCATGTTGCTGGAGTCGCGCCAGGGCAGGGTGGCGGCGGTATTCGGACCGGAAAAGACCGGACTCCACAACGATGATCTCGATCTTTGCCACACGCTGCTGACCATTCCGACTGTGCCGGGCTTCAGTTCACTGAATCTCGCGATGGCGGTGCAGGTCCTCACCTATGAGCTGCGGGTTGCGAGTACCCTCGACGCCGGACCGACCTTTGAAAGCGAGGCGCCGCCCGCCGGCGCCGACGAGATGGAACACTTCTATACGCACCTCGAACAGGTGTTGAAGGACATCGAGTTTCTGGACCCGGACAATCCGCGATTCCTGATGCGCCGCATGCGGCGGATGTTCATTCGCACCCGGCCGGACAAGAACGAGATCAATATCTGGCGCGGCATCCTGAGCGCGATTGACCGTACGCGGAAAACAGCCGAAGAGAAAACAGCCGATGAATAGTGCCCAGGAGCTGGTTTACCTTGATTATGCTGCAACCACGCCAATGGATGAGCGGGTAGCCGAACGGATGCGCGAAGTGCAGCGTTCGGCGTGGTTCAACCCGGCGTCCAATCACGCAGCGGGCCGACGCAGTGCGGCGGTCGTGGCGGTTGCAGCGCAGCAGACAGCGGCGCTGCTGAATATCGCCGCGGACACGCTGCTGTGGACATCCGGCGCGACCGAGTCAAACAATCTGGCCATTCTCGGCACCGCCAGGCAACGCGCACATCGGGGCCGGCACCTGGTCACGATGCGCACCGAACACAAGGCGGTCGTCGACGTATTCCGGGCACTAGAGAAGCAGGGTTTTGACGTAACGTGGCTGGACCCCGACAGCGACGGTCGGCTGGAAATTGACCGTCTGGCAACGGCCTTGCGAGACGACACGCAGCTCGTATCGATCATGCATATCAACAATGAGACCGGGGTTGTGCAGGACATTGAAGGCATCGGCCGCCTTTGCCGCGAACGCGGTATCGCGTTTCACGTCGATGGCGCGCAGGCGGTCGGCAAGGTACGGCTGGACCTCGCGTCACTGCCGATCGACCTGATGTCATTTACCGCGCACAAATTCTATGGACCAAAAGGCATTGGTGCGTTGTACGTGGCCGACGGCGTCGCGCTTGAGCCGCAGGTCTTCGGCGGCGGTCAGCAACGGCGCCTGCGACCCGGGACCCTGCCCGTGGACCTGATTGCGGGTCTGGGTGAGGCCGCAAGCATCTGCGACGGGCGCATCGACGAGGACTTGAAACATCTGCAGGACCTGAAGATGCGCTTGTGGCGTGGTATCCGCTCTGTCGCAGGCCTTGTGCCGAATGGTCCGCTGGACGACAGCTATCCGGGCATCCTGAATGTCAGCATTGCCGACGTTGAAGGCGAAAGCCTGCTGCTGGCGCTTGAACCGCTGTGCGTCGCCACGGGCTCGGCCTGCAATTCGCAAAGCCGTGAGCCGTCATATGTCTTGCGCGCGCTCGGCCGCTCGGACCGGGAGGCGCAGGGGTCGATTCGCTTCAGCTTCGGGCGTGGCACTACCGCAGGGGAAATCGACGCAGCAGCGGCCGCCTACAGCGCAGCGGTCAAAAAACTTCGGCAGCTGGCGCCGGCACAGGTCGCATGACAATGGACCCGTACAGCGACATTGTGCGCGAACGCTTCGCTGACCCGGCACATGCGGGCGAAGTCGAAAACGGCATCGCAGCCTATTTTGCGGACCAGGGCATGTGTATTCGCCTGACGGCGAAGCTCAGTTCCGGGGCGCTGCGGGAGCTGCGATTCCAGGCCTGGGGCTGCCCGCACGTCATTGCGGCCTGCGAAACCTTCTGCCGCTGTTTCGAAGGCCGGCCCGCTACAGACCTTGAACAGTTCGAAACAGCCCGGATAATGAAGGATCTGGCTGTACCTGTAGAGAAAACCGGACGTATACTAGTGCTTGAAGACACGGTTCGCTCGCTTAGGGCAGCTATCGCGGACCGGTCACCAACAACACAGGATTGACATGGCGATTTCACTGACGGACTCGGCTGCAGACCGGGTGCGGACTTATCTGAGCAAGCGTGGCAAGGGCGTCGGCCTGCGGCTGGGTGTCACCCAGACCGGTTGTTCAGGTTATGCCTACGCGGTCAACTATGCCGACGAGATTGCGGACTCGGATGTCGTATTCGAAGACAAGGGCGTCACCGTCGTCGTACCCGCCGATGCGTTGCAGCTGGTTGACGGCACCGAGGTCGATTTTGTCAAAAACGGCCTGAATGAAGCGTTCAGCTTCCGCAATCCCAATGTTTCCGGCGAATGCGGTTGCGGCGAAAGCTTCAACGTCTGATTCTGTCGTAGTAGAATTAAGGGTTTACATCCACCCGTCCGGCAAGCCGCCGGGCAATACCTTCACTTTACAGATTAAAGGATTAGCAAATGGCCGTTGAGCAGACGCTCTCCATCATTAAACCTGATGGCGTAGAAAAAAACCTGATCGGGGAAATATACAGCCGCTTCGAAAAGGCGGGACTGGAAATTGTCGCCGCGCGCATGCTGCACCTGAGCGAAGAGCAGGCCGGCGGGTTTTACGCTGTGCACAAGGAACGTCCGTTCTACAACGACCTGGTTGCCTATATGACCTCGGGTCCGGTCATGGTCCAGGCGTTGCAGGGCGAAGACGCCATTGCAAAGAATCGCGAGATCATGGGCGCGACGAATCCGGCGGATGCTGACCCTGGCACGATTCGCGCCGACTTTGCCGCGAGCATCGAAGAAAATGTTGTGCATGGCTCAGACGCGGCGGAAACAGCGGCCGTTGAAATTGCCTATTTCTTCGGTGACGACGGCGTTTGCCCGAGGACGCGCTGAACGGCGCCACGGCCTCCTGGTGACCGCAACCCCCGGCAAAGTGAACCTGCTCGGATTGTCGCAAGACGATCTTGAGCAGTTTCTCGTTGCGCGTAACGAAAAGCCGTTTCGCGCCCGGCAAATCATGCAGTGGATTTACCAGCGCGGCGTCGATGACTTTGAGCAAATGACCGACCTGTCGAAGTCCTTGCGTGCCGAGTTGGCAGCACATGCGGAAATCCTGCCACCCACTGTCCGGCAGCGTTTCGATGCCGCAGATGGATGCGTCAAGTGGTTGTTCGAAAGTGGTTGGGGGCAGGCGGTCGAAACGGTGTTTATTCCGGAAACCGATCGTGGCACCTTGTGCATATCGTCGCAGGTGGGTTGCGCGCTGGACTGCTCGTTTTGTGCCACCGGTGCGCAAGGCTTCAATCGCAATCTCACCCGTGCGGAAATCGTCGGGCAGGTTCGACACGCGATTGCCGAGTTGCCGCGGCGGAGCAACGGCGAGGCCGCAATCACCAATGTCGTTTTCATGGGCATGGGTGAGCCGCTCACCAACTATCGCAATGTCGTGCCGGTCCTCGACCTGCTGGTTTCGGACTATGCCTTCGGCATGTCGCGCAGGCGCGTGACCGTGAGTACGTCCGGCATCGTGCCGCAAATCGGCAAGCTGGCCGATGATTGCAATGTCGCACTTGCTGTTTCGTTACATGCTCCGAATGACGAACTACGCGACCAGATCGTACCGATTAACAAGTTGCACCCGATCGAGACGCTGCTCGAGGCGTGCTGGGATTACGCCGCGAAGCGCTCAAACCGGTTCATAACGTTTGAGTACGTCATGCTCGATGGCGTCAATGATTCGCTGGCGCATGCCAACCAACTGGCAGGCCTGCTGAAAAACAAGCCGGCCAAGGTGAACCTGATTCCGTTCAACCCGTTCCCGGGCACAGCCTTCACGCGCTCGTCGGCGGATACAATCCGACGCTTTCAGACGCGCCTTAGAGACCGTGGCCTGGTCGCGACGACACGCAAGACACGCGGTGACGATATCGATGCGGCATGTGGCCAGCTTGCTGGTAAAGTAAGCGACCGGGTGAAGAAGCGCCTCGGTGACAAGAGCATTGGCCAGAAATCCACTGGCGAGAAGGACATAAGGATTTCATCAGCATGAATAGCAGAAAACTGATAGTCCCAACGCTAATCAGCCTGTTCCTGATCGGCGCCTGCGTATCCACTACTACCGGCTCCATAACCGAGCCGGTGCGCAATGACGAAGATGCAGCGGATCTCAATTACCAGCTGGGTGCGCGCTATTACAATGCGGGTAGCTATGAACTGGCCAGGGACCGCCTCCTGCTCGCGACGGAAATTAACCCGCGCATGGGCGTCGCGTATACAACGCTCGGCCTGACATACGAAGCGCTGGACAACGAGCGACTCGCGCGTGACGCGTATGAGACCGCCGTCCGGGTCGCACCGCGTGATTTCAGGGTGCAGAATTCCTACGCCGTGTTCCTGTGCCGCAAGCGCGACTTCGAGCAGGCACAGAAGCATTTTGCCAGGGCCGCGGCGCACGTCGAGAATGATGACAGTGAGGTGACATTGACCAACGCGGGTGTCTGCATGATGCAGAAGCCCGATGCGGTGCAGGCGGAGAATTTTTTCCGCCTGGCACTGGAACAGAAGCCGCAATATGGCGAAGCATTGTTGCAGATGTGCCTGCTAAAATTCGGCCAGGACGATTACCTTGGCGCGCGTGCATTTTTGCAGCGTTTCATGGCCAGCGTACCGCCGACTGCCGGGGTCTTGTACCTTGCATCGAGAATCGAAGACAAGCTCGGCAATGACCGCGGGCGTACCGAATACGAAGACCGGCTGATTCGTGAATTCCCCAAGTCGGCTGAAGCACGCAAGGTGCTGGGTGCTGACTAGTGACGGACGACGTCGAAAAACCTGACGACAGTCTGCAGGAGGAAGCTTCCAGCGGGCCTGTCTGCGGCGAACGGCTGGCCGAGGCGCGCCGCGAATTGCAGATCCCGGTTCTCGAGATCGCCAAGGAGTTGCATCTCGACGAGTACAAGGTTCGTGCACTGGAAAGCAATGACTTCGATGTCATCGGTGCGCCGGTTTTTGCCAAGGGACACTTGCGCAAGTTTGCACAGCTCGTGCGGATCAGCGAAGCCGATGTCATGGCGGACTATTACGAGTTGACGCGCTCCAGCGAGAGCCAGCCGGCCTTGTCCTTGCGTCCACGACAAAAGCAGGCCCTGTCATTGTCGCCCGGACCGTGGCTGGCGCTGATAATCGTGGCAATAGTGATCGGTGCGGCTTATTGGTGGTTCGTGGTTCGACCCGTCGCGCCTGACGAACCTGCCAGTAGTTCTCTGGCACCACTGCCGCAGCAATCGCAGGAACTAGAAGATGATGGCTTTGTCGACGTGCCGGGCGAGGCCACTGCGGATGATGAGTTGCAGGAACCTGCCGTTCCAGACGCAGCCGAACAGAATGAAGTCGATGCGTCGGCAGGCGAGCCGTCGGCGACTCCTGCGCCGGCAACCAGTACGGATGCAAACACCCTGCAATTGCAGATCAGCTATTCCGGTGAATGCTGGACTGAAATCAGTGATGCTCGCGGCGAGCGCCTGTTTTTCGACCTCGGCAGAGCCGGCAGGACGGTGAATCTTGCAGGCGAGGCGCCGTTCAACGTGTTATTCGGCAATGCAGCAAATGTCAGTGTGCGAGTTAACGGCGCGGACTATCCGTTGCCGGCGCCGGACGGGCGAGGTACGGCTCGATTGACGATTCTCGGCCCATGAGCAACAAGCCAAGACCCATTCGCGGGATGAACGACATCCTGCCCGGTGTTTCGGGTACCTGGAGATACCTTGAAACCGTGGTGCAGCAGATCGTTGAATCATACGGCTACAAGGAGATCCGACTGCCGCTGCTGGAGCACACGGAACTGTTCAAGCGTTCGATCGGCGAAGTCACCGATATTGTCGAAAAAGAAATGTACACCTTCGCGGATCGCAACGACGAGAGTCTGACGTTGCGGCCGGAAGCAACGGCGGGCATGGTGCGGGCGGGGATGACACACGGCCTGTTTCATAACCAGAAGCAGAAACTGTGGACATCGGGCCCGATGTTTCGCTACGAAAAGCCGCAGGCGGGCCGCTATCGGCAGTTCTACCAGTTCGACGTCGAAGCCGTCGGCCATGAAGGACCCGACGTCGATGCTGAGCTTATTATCATGAGTGCCCGAATGTGGCAGCAGCTCGGGATTGACAAGGTTGCGCTGCAGATTAACTCGCTGGGGGAACCGGACGCGCGTGCCCGCTATCGCGAAGCGCTGGTCGAGTACTTTTCCGGCGTGAAAAATCAGCTGGATGACGATAGTATTCGCCGGCTCGAGCAGAATCCGCTACGCATTCTCGACAGCAAAAACCCGGCAATGCAGGCGCTGGTTGATGCTGCGCCGGTGATGCTGGACTACCTGGATGAGGCGTCGAAAGCGCATTTCGCCGGGCTGCGTTCCTTGCTGGACGCCGCGGGTGTGAAGTATGCCGTCAATCCGCGGCTGGTCCGCGGCCTGGATTACTACTCGCGCACGGTGTTCGAGTGGGTGACAGATGCGCTGGGCGCGCAGGGGGCGGTGTGCTCCGGCGGCCGCTATGACGGCCTGGTCGAGAAGCTTGGTGGCCGGCCAACACCGGCCATCGGCTGGGCCATGGGCGTCGAACGTTTCGTCGCTCTGTATGAGGCATGCGGTGGTGAAGTCCCGTCGCAGCATGTTGATGTCTACATTGCGGCGGTCGGCGAGGGCACGATGGAACGCGCTTTTGCTTTGGCCGAAGAATTGCGGGGCGGTATTGCGGGGATACGGATTGAGATGAATCTCGGTGGGGGAAGTTTTAAGGCGCAGATGAAGCGTGCCGACAAAAGCGGCGCGGCATATGCGTTGATCCTGGGTGAGCAGGAGCTCGCCGAGCATCGGATAACGGTTAAACCATTGCGCAGCAAGGACGATCAGTTCAGTGCTGCGCAGGACGAGCTGACCGCACGGTTGGCAGATATTCTAAATTAAAGGCAGTTTTGTGGACGATCTATCAGAAAAAGAGCAACTCGAAAAATTTCGCGAGTGGTGGTCGGAGTACGGTGCGTATGTCATCGGTGGCATTGTTATCGGCGCAGGGCTGCTGTTTGGTATCAGCCAGTACAAGGCGAAACAACTGGACGCCAGGCTGGCTGCGTCAACTGCCTATGAAAGTCTCATCGAAGCGGTCACCGACGGCAATCTCGATGAAGCCGAGGCGATTGCTGCGGAAATTCAAACGGAGTACGAAAAGACTACCTATGCTGGTCAGTCGGGTCTCGCAATGGCGCGCCTGTACATGGACAAGAACCGCGACCAGGATGCGGCGGATGCGTTGCTGGCTGTTGTTGAAAGTGATGCAAGTGACGAACTGCGACACGTTGCACGCCTGCGCCTGGCACGCATCTACCTGTACCAGGAAAAGGCACAGGAGGTTGTCGATTTGCTGACCGCCGAGGACACCGCAGCATTTGCCGCGGCCTATGGCGAAGTTCTCGGCGACGCGTACACGGCCCTGGGCCAGGTCAGTGAAGCACAGCAGGCCTACCAGGCAGCCTTGCTCGACCCATTGTCGCAGGGCACCGTGGATCAGCAGCTGGTGCAGTGGAAGGCACTTGATTTGCCGGAGCCCGAAGCGGCAGCCGAATCCGCTGAACCCGCGGTGCCCGAGGCTGTCGAAAGCGAAGAATCTGATTCCGGGGAAACTTAAGTGACTAAACGCTGGCGACTGATTATTTTGATGGCAGCAAGCGTGTCGTTGTCCGCTTGTGGGCTGTTCGGCGACGAGGAAGAAGAGCTCGAGCCGAAAGAGCTGGTCAAGCTGCAGAACTCGCTGCAGGTGAAGCGGCTCTGGAACGTCAAGCTCGGTGGCGATGCGGAATACCTGAAGGTGGGCCTGCGGCCTGCGAGCGACGGTAACAATATTTATGCGGCCAGCCTGCAGGGCCGGGTGCTGGCACTTAATCCGGTGTCCGGAAAAACCGTCTGGCGGGTCGACCTGGACGAAGAGTTGTCTGCCGGACCCGGCGTCGGTGAGGGTGTGGTTGCGGTGGCATCGAAAGATGGCCATGTCATTTTGCTGGATGCGAAAACCGGCGACACACGCTGGCGGGCATACATGGGTGGCGAAATACTCGCGCAGCCGGCGATTCGCGGTGAGAGCATCATCGTGCAGACAATCGACAACCGTTTGCAGGCACTGTCACTGTTTGACGGTAAACAGCGTTGGGAGCTTGAACAATCAATGCCTGCGTTGACCATGCGCGGTGCATCGTCACCCGTCGTCGTGGGGTCACTGGTTATTGCGGGTTTTGATAACGGCCGCCTGGTTGGTGTCGATATTGATTCGGGTGACATCGAGTGGGACTCGATGTTGGCACTGCCCACCGGCCGCTCCGATCTTGATCGGCTGTCAGATATCGATGGCGAAATCGCCGTCGTCGGACAGGACATCTATGCCGCGGGATACCAGGGCCGGATTGCGTCGCTGGCGGCCGAATCGGGACAGATATTATGGTCACGTGAGTTGTCGACGAATGTTGGCGTTGCTGCAGACTGGAACAGCGTCTACACGATTCGCGATGGCGGTGAAATAGTCGCCATGACTCGCAACAGTGGCAACGAAAACTGGCGCAATGATGACTTGTTGCGTCGTGAACCGACGTTGCCGGTCCCGTTCCACACGACCGTCGTAAGCGGCGACCTTGAAGGTTACCTGCATTTTTTCAGCAGCATCGATGGTGAGGCGGTCGCACGCTTGCGTCAGGGCAGCCAGGCGATCAGCAGTCCGCCGGTAGTGATCGCAAATACCCTGTATGTGCAAAGTGATGACGGCACGCTGGCCGCGTACGCGGTAGAACTGGACCGCAGCAGGCGCAGCAGTCCGGATGTTGCCGAAAGCACTGACGGCTCCTGATCTGCCTTTGGTAACGGTGTCCGATCATGCTTCCTGTCATCGCTCTGATCGGCCGGCCGAATGTCGGCAAGTCAACGCTATTTAATCGACTGACGCGCTCGCGCGATGCGTTGGT
The DNA here is from genome assembly GCA_963976215.1 of uncultured Woeseiaceae bacterium. Classification (GTDB taxonomy): domain Bacteria; phylum Pseudomonadota; class Gammaproteobacteria; order Steroidobacterales; family Woeseiaceae; genus UBA1847. The sequence continues at coordinate 10,237 of CAXBJV010000046.1, forward strand.
CGCCGACTATCCTGGCCTGACACGCGATCGCAAATACGGTTTCGGTAAGCTGGGGCCAATTCCCTACCTCGTCATCGATACCGGCGGCGTCGCCGGCGGTGAAGAGGGAATTGACGAGGCGATGGTCGAGCAGACGGTGCGGGCGCTGCAGGAAGCCGACGTGGCAATCATCATGGTTGACGGCCGCAGCGGGCTGACGGCCGCGGATCAGCATGTCGCCGAGCTGGCGCGCAAGCATGCACGGAAAACATGGCTCGCGGTCAACAAGTCCGAAGGGCTGGACGCGGCCATTGCGAACAGCGAATTCCACACGTTGGGAATGGGCGAGCCTATCGCGGTTTCCGCCGCACATGGCGACCGAATTGGCGCGATGATGGACGACATCCTCGAGACCTTTGAAGTTCCCGAATCCGATGATGAAAGTGCGGCCGACGACGATGACCGCGAACTTCGAATCGCGATCATTGGACGCCCCAATGTCGGCAAGTCGACGCTGGCCAACCGCATTCTCGGCGAGGAACGCCTGGTGGTTTTCGATCAGCCGGGGACAACGCGCGACAGCGTTGCCGTACCGTTTGAGCGCAACGATCGAAAATACGTTCTGATCGATACCGCGGGCATAAGGCGCAAGGCGCGTGTGCACGAAGCGATTGAGAAATTCAGCATCGTCAAGGCGTTGCAGGCCATCGAGCGCGCCGAAGTGGTCATCGCGGTACTGGATGCACAGGAAGGCGTGACAGAGCAGGATGTCAGCCTGCTGGGGCTGGTGATGGAACGTGGCCGTGCACTGGTGGTGGTGACCAACAAGTGGGATGGACTGCCAGCCGAGCAGCGCAAGAAAGTACGCGACGGTCTTGATCGACGCCTGCCGTTTCTGGACTTCGCGGAACGCATTACGATTTCGGCGCTGCACGGCACGGCGGTTGGCGACCTGTTACCCGCGGTTGAACGCGCCTTCCGAGCGGCAATGCGGGACATGTCGACGGCCGAACTGACGCGCGAACTGGAAGCGGCCGTGATCGCACATCCGCCACCGCTGGTTCGCGGTCGGCGCATCAAGTTGCGCTATGCACACCAGGGTGGTCGCAACCCGCCGGTTATTGTCTTGCACGGTAACCAGGTCGAGCGCTTGCCCGAGGCCTATCGACGCTATTTGATCAATCGCTTCAGGAAAGCGTTTAAACTCAAAGGCACGCCGGTGCGCCTGTCATTCAAGAAGGGCAAAAATCCGTTTGAAGGGCGTCGCAATACGCTGACGCCGCGGCAGGAGCGCAAGCGAAAACGCTTGATGAAAAAGGTCAAGAAATGAGTTCTGCCAGAAAACTGTTTACCCACGAAGGCGAATTTCGCATGCATCGCGGTGGGCATTTGCAGTCCCCGACGCTGGCGTACGAAACGCTTGGCAAACTGAATGCGGCCAAAGACAATGCCATCCTGATTTTCAGTGGACTTTCGCCGTCGGCGCACGTTGCCTCGTCGGAAGAAGATCCGTCGCCGGGTTGGTGGGAAGACATGATCGGCTCCAACCGACCGATTGATACCGATCGCTACTTTGTCATCAGCGTCAATTCACTGGGTAGTTGCTTCGGTTCGACCGGCCCGGCATCAGTCAATCCGGCAAACGGAGATATTTACCGGCTGACGTTTCCGCTGCTCACACTTGAAGATATCGCGGATTCCGCGCACCTTGTTGTGCAGCACCTGGGTATCGATTGTCTGCACTCAGTGGTTGGCTGTTCGATGGGCGGCATGAGCGGGCTCGCGTATTGCGTGCGACACTCTGCGTCGGTCAAGCGTTTTGTATCTGTGTCTTCCGCCACGCGGGCGATGCCATTTTCCATCGCGGTGCGTTCATTGCAACGCGAAATGATTCGTTCTGACCCGCTCTGGAACAAGGGCAACTACGACGCCGGGCAGCCGCCGATTACCGGGCAGCGGCTGGCGCGCAAGCTGGGAATGATTACCTATCGTTCTGCCGCTGAATGGGCGCAGCGATTCGGGCGCGAGCGGGCCACAGATCCGTTGCGGACCGAGGAGCGGTTTGCGGCAGAATTTTCTGTAGAGTCGTATCTCGAAAACCATGCCAACAAATTCAGCGGTGCGTTCGACGCGAATTGCTATCTGTACCTGTCGCATGCGTCGGACCTGTTCGACCTCGCAGAATACGGTGGATCGTTGCAGGCGGGATTCAAGAAGTTGAAACTCGATCGGGCACTCGTGATCGGTGTGACCTCCGATATTCTTTTCCCGATTGAACAACAGCGAGAGCTGTTCAGCGGCATCGAGACAGTCTGTGACGACACGTCTTTTGCCGAGCTTGACTGCATTCGCGGTCACGATTCCTTTCTTGTTGAAATGGACGCATTCCGGCCGGTTATCTGCGAATTCTTCGAAAGTTGCGACGAAATCGCACCCTGAGGCGCGAAACTATGACGCGGTTCTCATATCCTGCAGATATAAGTGACTGGACACATACGCGGCGGTAAAACTTGCAGTCTTGAATTAAATCGCGGACTCGCAGGGAATGAGCCAGACGGTCGCGAATACTGTAGTAAGCTCTGATACGCGCAACAACCTGATCCTGACTGTGTCGCAGTCCGGAACGGTTTGCAGTGTCATCGAATCGACACCGGAATTGCAGGAACGTTTCGCGGAATTTCCGGATCCGTTTTCCATTGATCTGATCTGGAACAGCGAAATTGTCACAGAGATTCGCACCGCGCTGCGGCGCGTAATCCGAAGCCGCGCGTCCTGCAGCATTGATGTCAACGACGAAGACGGTGCAGTGCAGGAATTTGTTCTTGTACCGCAGGGGCCTGATCGCGTGCTGGTCATAGTCCGCGATCTGACGGAGCAGAAACGCAGGCAACAGCGGACCCGGCAATTAGCGTACACGGATGCCGTTACCGGCCTGCCGAATCGCGAGTACTTGTTGCGGGAGTTGGCAAAAATTGCCGAGGTGCAGCGACTGAAAGAAGGGCGCTGCGCGATTATCTGCGTACACGTTGGCTCTTTCGATGACTATGGATACGCTCTGAGCTCGAGTCAGCAGGATGACTTGCTGGGGCAGCTCGCGGCGCGCCTGTATGCGAACCTGCGCGGCTCGAACAAAGAAGGCGCTACAGATTATGAACGCTATTCCGTTGTCAGTCGCACAGATTATCGACAGTTTTGTATCGTGCTGCCCAGTATTGAAGATGGCGAGGATGCCGAGGCCGTCGCACTGCGCCTGGTCGGCGATATCAAGCTGCCGGTCAATATTGCGGATCGCACCGTAAGTGTTCGCGCCTGTGCCGGAATCTCGCTGTTCCCACAGGATGGCACGGACCCTGCGTCGCTGTACGAGAATGCGATTGCTGCGATGGAAGATGCGCGAAGTTCGGCAGACACCAGTATCAAGTTCCATTCAGGAACAGTGCGCTTGCGTACCTTGCAGCGCAGCGATCTGGAATCAGAACTCAAGACCGCATTGCAGAACGATGATTACGATTTAAGCTTTCTGCCGATCATCGATGCGACAACAGGCGCACCGACTGTGATGGAGGCGCTGTTGCGGTGGCCGGATGCAGTGCTCGGATCCGAGCCGACGCGCAAAATTATCCGGGTGGCCGAACGCACCGGCCTGATACTGCCGATCGGGCGCTGGGTCTTGAATAGCGCCTGCAACCAACTGCAGGAGTGGCGCAAGGCAGGGCACAGTGAGGTGCGTGTTGCGGTGAACTTGTCGGCGCAGGAATTTGTCAGTGACGGTCTGATTGATTGTATCGAGCAAGCGTTACATGACACCTCGACCCGTGCAGAAGATCTCGATATTGAAGTCAAGGAACATATCCTGTTTCGTGAGATCCAGTCCGGCTTCAGTGTTTGCAAGCGACTTAAGGCACTGGGTGTCCGCTTGGTTGTAGACGATTATGGCGTAGGAACCTGCTCGCTGGCGCACCTGGCACAAAGTCCGGTCGATGCACTCAAGATCGACAATTCTTTCGTCGCGCATATCGAGAGTCGCGAGCGCGATCGCGCCGCCTGTGCCGCCGTTCTGGCAATGGCCGCGGAGCTGGGCATCGACGCGATTGCGGAGGGCATCGAAACTGCCGCGCAGGCCGACGCGTTGCGTGAAATGGGCTGCCGCTATATGCAGGGCTTCCTGATCAGTACGCCGATGTCCGCAGCCGAGTCGCTGGTATTCCTGGATGCCAGCCATTCCCAACTGGATGCAGCAAGGGACGGCAGTGGCGAAGTCTGATAGCAAAAAAACTGCGAACGACGCTGCAGACCTGACGACGGCGATAAAACAACTGTCGGTGCCGGTCGATACCGTCGACGATGCCTTTGAGGATCCCGGTGGCACCGCACTGTTGCTGTGCAAGGACAGCGACTCCAAAAAATGGGGGCCACGCTGGCTGAGCCAGTGTGACCTGCAGGTTTCGGTACCTTCCGATCCCGCAAACGCGTTGCAGATAGTGCGCTCCAACCAACCCGATGTCGTGGTTGTCGATGCTTCACTCGAAACAACGGACAAGCGCCGTATCTTCGAGGTGCTGCAAGAGGCTGCCGATGTGCAATCGAGGATTATTGTGCTCTGCGGGGGCAATGCTGACATCAAGATTGCGCTTGAATCCGGTGTCTACGATATGGCGCGCAAGCCCTACAACTGGCAACTTATCGCAAAGCGCGCGCGCCGTGCGGTGCGCATTAAACTGCGTGCGCAGGCTTTCGATGAGGCAAACGAAGGTCTGAGGGAAGCACTGGAAATTGCCAACACGGCGCGGGAACGACTGCGCAGCCAGGAGCGTTTCGAACCAGTCACTGGATTGCCGAACAAGTCTAAATTTGTCGACTTGCTACGGCGCGCCATGCATGCAAGTGAACGCGATCAGAACCAGCTCGCTGTAATCGTTATTGGCTTCACGCGATTCCGCCTGGTCATCGAAGCGATGGGGCAGGAGCAGGCAGACCAGGTATTGACTGAAATCGGCCGCAAACTCGGTACGTGTCTTGCCGAATCGAATATTGAATTTGACAGCAGTGGCAAGGGTCTGCGCACGGCAGCGATCGGCAGCCTGGATTCATTTCGTTTTGGCCTGATGATCACAGTGCAAAATGACGAATCGTTGCGCGCGTTTCAGCAGCGTTTGCTGGAGGCATTATCACGTCCTATCCAGGTATTGGGACAGGTCGTATACCTGTCAGCTTGTCTGGGTGCGGCGATTTACCCGCAGGATGCGGACGGCGTCGACACGCTGTTGCAGAGAGCGGACAACGCAATGCGCGATGCACAGAGCCGGGGCGGCGGCTTCAAGTATTATTGTTCCGAAACGGACCGGGCTGCTGCTCGAAAACTGAAGCTTGAGCACATGCTGCACGAAGCGCTGGACCGCGAGGAACTGTCACTGGTCTACCAGCCCATCGTTGACGTTGTCAGTGGCGAGACGCATTCGGTTGAAGCGCTGCTGCGCTGGCAGCAAGAAGATAATTCCTACATATCGCCGGACGAATTCATCGCTGTAGCCGAAGAATCCGGACTGATGCTGCGTACCGGTGAATTTGTGCTTAGAAAAGCATGTCGGCAATTCGCAGCCTGGCTTCGCGACGGCAGGGACTTGTCGCATGTCTGCGTCAATGTTGCGCGAGTCCAACTCATGAGTCCGGACTTTATCGACACGGTAAAACGGGTTCTTGCTGAAACCAAGCTTGCTGCCAGTCACCTGGAACTGGAAATCAGCGAACGCGGTGTTCTGTCGGGTAATTCCGACGTCGTGGCACAGTTGCAGGAGATCAGGAACCTGGGTGTGCGACTGTCTATCGATGACTTCGGGACGGGTGACTCGGCCATTGCCTACCTCAAGGAGCTGCCGGTCGACACATTGAAGATTGACCGTTCCTATATCGCCGGCTTCGCTGACGACGGCAAGGACATCGCAATCGCATCCGCGATGGTAGCGCTCGGGCAGCGCCTGAATCTGTCGGTTATAGCAGAAGGCGTGGAAACCGGGGAGCAATTGAATGTCCTGCGCGGCTTCGGTTGTGACAGCTACCAGGGCTTCCTCGCGGCGAAACCGATGCCGGCGGCGGAATTCGTTAAGTATCTCGATAAATAGCGCGCGCTATTAGCGTATCTGCCCGGTTTAACCGGGCCATTATTTGAACTGCGTCACACTTTTCCGGCATTCGCTCGGAAGCGTATCGACGCGCAGTTCCTGTCGCTGCGGCCTAATACGCTCAACCTACGAATAAGAGGCTTGGCACGATGATCAAGCAGCGTGTAAAGCAGTGACTACCACAATAGTGAAGCTTCTCGGGCAGGTGGCGCGTAGCACCATTACCGCTATTCTATTGCTCGCGATGCTAACGTCGCACGCCCTGAGTGCGGACGGCAGCAGCCATCCAATGCGCTTTGGCCACCTTTCATTGAGTGACGGGCTGTCGCAAAGTAATGTGCTCAGTGTCCTGCAGAGCAGCGATGGGCGACTGTGGTTCGGTACCGAGAACGGCCTGAACAGCTACGACGGTTATGAGTTCCGCCACTTCAAGCGCGAGCGTGGCAATCCCGACGCACTGGCAAATGATTTCATTTTCGATATCGCCGAAGCCAGCGATGGCAGCCTCTGGCTCGCGACCAATGGTGGTGGCCTTGCGAATCTGGATCGCAAGACGGGTGCAGTTCGCACCTATCGCCACGATGCGACGAACAGCAACACGCCAGGAAGCAATGCCATTCGCGAGTTGCATGTTGATGCGAAAGGCATGGTCTGGCTCGGTACGCGCGGCGCCGGACTCGACCGCTTCGATCCGCGTACTGAAACCTTTACGCATATCGATCTCGGCGACGCGGACACCGCCGGGACGATCTTTTCAATTTCACCTGCCGGCGAAAACGCACTTTGGGTAGGCGGCGATCACGGCCTGACTCTGGTTGATGTAGCGGAACTGCAGGCAAACAGTTTTACAAATGTACTCGGTGCGCTGGGCGAACACAGCGTGCGTGCGGTGCTACAGGATAGTGATGGACAGGTCTGGATTGGTACCTACGGCGGCGGCCTTGGCAGATTCAACGATACCACCGGTACATTTGAACAATTCGTGCACGACGAAAGCAATGTTCAGACATTGGCGGGCAATCGCATTTCGAATATTTTTGAAGACCGCGATGGCCGCCTTTGGGTCGGCACGACGCAGGGCTTGAACCTTGTTGATCGTTCCAGTGGCTCGGTCGTGCGCTATGCGGCAAACAGCGAAGACACATCGAGCCTGAGTGACAACGATATTTCGTCCATTTACCAGGACCGAACCGGCTTATTGTGGGTAGGTACGAAATCGCACGGCGTCAACAAGTGGAATCCGCGCTCCTGGTTCTATGGCTACGAGCCGGCCACCGAAGTCTCTGCCGATCGCAGTAGCGAGCCAAACGTAATGGCATTTGTCGACGATGGCGCCGGGACCTTGTGGCTTGGCACCTTCGGCGACGGACTGAACGCGATTGATCGTGCTTCCGGCGAAGTCCGGAAGTATCGAGCATCGGAAGAGGGTTCCCTGCAGATCGCTGGCGATCGTGTCATGAGCTTGATGCGAGATCGCAATGGCAGCATCTGGGTCGGAACCATGATGAACGGCATTACGCGGATCGATCCGGTGTCTGGCACCAGCACAAACTTTCGACATGACGAAGGCAACCCGGAATCGCTGAGTGCGAATGGCATCATGACGATGTTCGAAGATCGCAGCGGACTGGTGTGGATTGGGACCTTCGGCGGCGGTATCAGCCGCTACAATCCGGCGAATGGCAAGTTTGAACGTTTTGTAGCGAATACCGACGATCCGAATTCCTTGGGCAGCAACCGGATCACGAGTTTTGCCGAAGATGCAAACGGCAACATGTGGATCGGTACCGATGCGGGTGGTTTGAATCTGTTCGATCGCAAGAACGAACGATTCCACCAGTTCCGGCATGACCCGATGGATATCAGGACGGTCGCTTCCGACACGATTTACGCCGTCAATATCGACAGCAATGGCGATGTCTGGGTCGGAACGCAAGGCGGCGGTCTGGATCGGGTTGTCGGCAGCACAACCGCACCGGAGTCGATCACTTTTGCCAATGTATCGGCAAAAGACGGGCTGGCGAATGATGTCATCTACGGGGTGCAGTTCGATGCATCGGGCTGGGTATGGATGAGCACCAACTACGGTATCAGCCGCTATCATGCCGAGACCGGTGAAATCCGCAACCTGCATCGTGCGGATGGCCTGCAATCCGAAGAATTCAACTTCGGCGCACACTATCGCAGCGCAGCCGGCGAACTGTTTTTCGGTGGCCACAATGGATACAACGCATTTCGCCCTGACGACATCGTGGCGGCGACCGTTGTGCCGATAGTCGCGCTGACGGGATTCTACAATGGCGGCGATTCGGCCAGGTCAGACCTGCCGGTCGATGAATCGGAAACCGTGGAGCTGAGCTGGCAAGACGACAATGTGACGTTTGAATTCGCGGCTATGGATTTCCTGGCGCCCGAGAAAAACCACTACATGTACAAGCTCGAGGGTTTTGACAAGGACTGGATCGATCTCGGCAACCGGCGCAGCGCGACATACACTGACCTGGACGACGGCAATTACCTGCTGCGTGTCCGAGCGGCCAACAGCGAAGGCGTATGGAACGAAGCCGGATTGTCGGTGCCGGTGAAAGTAGCAGCGGCGCCGTGGGATACCTGGTGGGCTTACCTCGGCTACGCGGCGCTATTCGTGCAAACAGTGGTACTGCTCTGGCTGGGCCACCGCCGCAAGATTCGCCGCGAGGAAGAGTACAGTCAGAAGCTGGAACTTGAGGTCAGCTACCGTACCGAGAAACTGCTTGATAGCAACGAAAAACTCAAAGTTCTCAACAAGGCGCTGCAGGAAAGCAGCCTGAGCGATCCGCTCACGGGGCTGCGCAACCGGCGTTTCGTTTTCGAAGAAGTGTCTCGCGACCTGGACCTGATTCAACGTCGACTCGGCGACGAACGCAATGGTGTCGATACCAGTGATGTTTCCGAACTGGTGTTCATGATGATCGACCTGGACAACTTCAAACCGATTAACGACACCTATGGTCATGCTGCAGGCGATGAGATGTTGTTGCAGCTGCGTGATGTCCTGCTCGATATTTGTCGACGCTCCGATTTCGTTATTCGCTGGGGTGGTGACGAATTTGTCGTCATTGCAAACCAGACCAGGCCGGATGAGGCTGAATGGCTTGCCGAGCGTATTCGTTCCAGCGTCGCAAGCAGTAATTTCATGCTCGAAGATGGCCAGATCGTGCGCACGACATGCTCGATCGGATTTGCGGCTTATCCGCTGTTCCGTGCCAGGAACGATGAGTCGAACCTTGACCAGATTATCAGCCTGGCCGATGGGCTCATGTACGAGGCGAAGAAAAAGCGCAATGCATGGGTCGGCATGCTCGGGCCAAACGAAGCAATCTTAAGCTTTGATCCGGAGCCGGAAACGATCGAATCAACTTCACTGCTGTTCCGCGCACGCCGCGAGGGCAAATTGCATAAATTCTCGTCGATCGCCGACGAGCAACAAGCCGCACCACAAATCAAGTGCGCAGGCTGAGGCGAGGATGAGAATGATGAATACAACGAAAAAAGCGAGCGCAATCATGAAACCCACTGGAATTCTGTTGTCGATAGTTGCAGCGGCTGTTGCCGCAGTAGTATTGACCGATCCGGGTACTCCGACGTCGCATGACCAGCCTGACCGGCAAATAACTGCGGCGGCGACAATTTCGTCAACGACGCAATGGTCGCAATCCCAGTCAGCGTCGGAACGAGTGGCTGAGTCGGCCGCAAGCGGACAAGCTGTTGCAACGCTGCCGCAATCGCTTGCGCCGGTCGCACCCACTTATGCATCGGACTTCGTCGGACCATCGCAGTTCGCGTTCCCTGCAACGAAACCGGACGCAGACACGATCGATCGCAATGCAACATCTGCCGCTCCGCGCGACAAGCTGAGTGGCCCGGTCGCGGCGTTGCTGGCAGCAGGCGCGACGGGTGACATCGAACTTGTTGTGCGTTATGACCAGCGTCCGGAGTTATTCGACGACGAGCGAGTTGCCGAACTGGGCGGCACTGTGACCCGCAGTTACGAACACCTCGACATGCGAGCTGTCCGACTGCCGGTCGCCGCACTATTGAACCTGGCGGCAGACGAAAATGTCGACTGGCTTTCGCTGGATGAAGAAATGTCGGTGACATCCGTTGCGTCACGAGAGGCGGCGAATTTCCCAGGCGCAAGTTCAACTAATGGTGGCTATCGCGGGCTGAATGTGGGTGTCGCGATTCTGGACACCGGCGTCTCGGAGCACACCGACCTCAGCGACAGCATCGTACAATATTCGTTCCTCGGTGGAAGCTACCCGACGCCGGCCGTCGCAGATGGCAACATCGTTACGCTTAACGACTCCGGGCGTGGCGACGGGTTCGGGCATGGCACTCACGTTGCAGGCCTGATCGGCGGCAGTGGCGAGAAATCGAAAGACAAATATATCGGCGCCGCGAATACGTCGAAAATCCTCTCGCTGCAGGTGCTGGACGAAAATGGCGGCGGGTCGATGTCTGATGTAATGGCGGCGCTGGACTGGCTGCTGACGTATGGCGAGTATTTCGACATTCGCGTCGTGAACCTGTCACTCGGCAAGGGAATATCCGAGTCAAATGCGACCGACCCGCTGGTACTGGCAGTCGAGCGCCTTTGGGACGCAGGCATGGTCGTAGTTGTGGCTGCGGGCAATGACGGCTACTCGGGCAGCATGACGATTACCAGCCCTGCGAACAGCCGCAAAGTGATTACCGTTGGCTCGTTAACGGATAACGGGACAGGATCAGACTTCAGTGATGACTTCGTGTCGTCGTTTTCATCACAGGGACCGACGATCGGGGACTATGTACTTAAGCCGGACCTGCTCGCACCTGGCAATCGCCTCACGGCGGCGGTTTCCAAAAAATCCTTTCTCGCGACAGCACTGAGTTCAAGACTCACCTCCTGCCTGCTGCTGTTTTGTTCCGGTAGCGATGCGTATCTTGAGATGTCCGGCACGAGCATGGCCGCACCGGTCGTTACTGCAACGGTTGCGCTGATGCTGGAGAAGGATCCTTCGCTCTCTCCTGCGACGGTCAAAGCGCGCCTGATGCGCTCGGCGCACAAGCTCGATGCCGATCCGACAGAGGCGGGTGCCGGGCTCCTCGACGCCGATGCCGCACTGAATGACAGCGGTGTAGTAACGGGCCAGGCTCTGTCACCGTTGATGATTTTCGATACGGTCAGCGACACGGTGCTGGTCGAGGACACTGCAATTCTCTGGGGCGATGATCTGTGGGGCTCAGCGTACCTGTACAACAACGGTGTCAACTGGGCCAGCGGCGCAACTTACGTTGATGAAAATGGCGTGTCGGCCAATGGTTACATGTGGACTGACGGCGGGGTCTCGGCGAAAGGGTATATGTGGACCGACGGCGGCGTTTCGGCAAAAGGCTACATGTGGACCGATGGTGTGAATGCGAAATCCCTGTTCGATGGCACCGCGGGCAGCGGGATGTTCCTCAATGACGACGGACCGGCAGAATAATGCGCGGTCTGGCATGGCAATACCAGAATTGGCTGCCGCGTCGCCCGGACTGGCGCTACAGCCTGCCGCCGACTGAATAGTTGCAGCAGGCGGCAGCGGAATCGCTAGCGGGATTCGGCGCTCGGCAGGAATATCGCCGGATCGACAGCGGTACCGTTCAGGTAGGTGCCGAAATGCAAATGCGGTCCGGTGACCCGGCCGGTTGATCCAACCCGGCCCAGTACATCACCCTCGACAAGCTCTTGCCCCTCTTTAACGAGGATCTCGCTGAGGTGGCAGTACATCGTGACAAAGCCCTGGCCATGATCCAGCAGTACGGTGTTGCCATTGAAAAAGTAGTCGCCGGTGGCCGCTACCACCCCATCTCGCGGCGTCGCAATGGGATCGCCCTCACGCCCGGCAATATCCATACCCTTGTGCGGTGAGCGTGGCTGGTCGTTGAAGAACCGCCGATAGCCAAAACTCGGGCTGCGTGAGCCCGGCAGTGGGGCCGCCAGCGACAGGTCCCGCAACGCTGCATCCCGAAAATTGTTCAGCGCCCCGTCGATAATCCTGCGTTCGGCGAATATGCGATCGAGTTGTTGCTGTCTTTGTGTCACGAAGCTCTGGTTTTCAACGCGAATACGCTGTTCGCGATACGCATGCGGCTCCACAGCAACGGCCAATTCTTTGCCGGCGACGGTAATTTGCAATTCACCTGGTGCGGCATCGAGCGGAATACCAACGACGGCGAGCCAACGGCCGTCGCGTGGCAGCACCAGCAGTGGCTTTTCGTTGAACGCGGTATCCGGTGCCGGCATGTCGACGCCGCCAATATCAATCATCGCGATGCCACCGGGTCGAGGCGATGCTTCAACGCCGTATGCGAGGTTCGGCAGGCCGAACAGCAGCAGAAAAATACCGAGGGCTTTAATCATCGATCACCTTTTTGACGGTCGCAACCAGCTGACCGGCGGCGAGCCGCGCGCGAATGTCGTCGCCTTGTTGTACCTGCGACGCGCGGGTCACAACCTGGCCAGTCGAGTCCTTGTGCACGATGGCATAGCCGCGGTCCAGGGTGGCGAGCGGGCTGACAGAATTCAGTGCGCGGCCCAGCAAGGAAACCCGGTGGCGGACGTCGCTTAGCGATTTTTGCACTGACATCTGCAGTCGTTGCTGCAGCGCGCCCAAGTGACCGATGGAACGTTGCACGGAGATTGCGGGCGAATGCTGCAGCAAGTCGCTGCTCGTCAACTGCAGCGCGTTTTTTTGCTGCAATAATTGCTGGCGGATAGCGGCAGCCAGCCGCCCGCGATGTTCACGCAGGCTGTCTGTCTGGCGTTGCAGTGTCGCAGCGGGGCTGCTGGCCACCAGCCGGCGCGCCAGCCAGTCGAGTTGCTGCGCCTTGTCTTCCAGTGCGCGCTGCCCGACCCGCGCGACTCGTGCGGCCAAAACCTCAATTCGATGTCGCCATTCACCCTGGTCCGGTACCACGATTTCAGCGGCACCGGATGGCGTTGGCGCCCGCACATCGGCGACGAAGTCGGCGATCGTAAAGTCCACTTCATGACCGACAGCGCTGATAATTGGCAACGGAGATGCGGCTATTGCACGCGCCAGCGGCTCGTCGTTGAATGCCCACAAGTCTTCGAGTGAGCCACCGCCGCGGCCCATGATCAGGACATCGCAGTCTGCCCGCGCAATAGCGGTTTGTAACGCCTGTAACAACTCGCCCGGTGCGGCATCTCCCTGCACCGCGGCAGGATAAACGACGACCGGAATTGCCGGGAAACGTCGTTTCAACACGCTCAGCATGTCTCGTATGGCGGCACCGCTCGGCGATGTAATGATGCCAATACAGCGTGGCAACAGTGGCAACGGCTGTTTGCGGTCCTCGTCAAACAGGCCCTCATTCGATAATTTAAGCTTCAACGCATCGAAACGGCGCTTCAGGACGCCTTCCCCGGCGGGCTCCAGGCGTTCAATGATGAGTTGATAGTTACCGCGCGCCTCGTACAGGCTGACGCGGCCGTAGGCCAGCACACGGTCGCCATCCTTGAAGCCCAGCGCCGGGCCACGCTGGCGCTGCCGGAACCAGGCAGCGCTGACCTGCGCGCCGTCATCCTTGAGACTCAGGTAGATGTGCCCGGATGCCGGGCGCGACAGGTTGGATATTTCGCCTTCAACCCAAAGCCGCCCGATGCCCTGCTCCAGCAGCGCTTTCACGCGCCGATTCAATTGACTGACGGAAATTGCTGCGCTTGTGGGGTCGTTTGCTTGCATGGGCGCAGTATATCTAACAGCGCAACGTTTACCCGCAAAACCGAGCCGCGTACAATTGATCGTTTAACCCCATCCGACAGAAGACCGCCTCATGCGCATCGCCAAGGAAGCTCTGACATTCGACGACGTATTACTGCAACCTGGATATTCCGAGGTGTTGCCACGCGAAGTCGACCTGAGCACATCATTAACCCGTGAAATCCGGCTGAATATTCCGCTGTTGTCCGCCGCCATGGATACCGTGACCGAGTCGCGGCTGGCGATCGCACTCGCGCAGGAAGGCGGGATGGGCATTGTCCACAAGAATATGGCCATCGAAGAGCAGGCCCGGCATGTCCTGACGGTCAAGAAGTTTGAATCCGGCATGGTGCGTAATCCGATTACCGTGACACCGGAGATGAGCATTCGCGAAGTCATCGAGCTGACGCGAGCCATGGGCATTTCAGGGGTGCCGGTCGTTGACGGCAAGAGCACCGTTGGCATCGTGACGCATCGTGACCTGCGCTTTGAAACGCAGCTGAACGCGCCGGTGTCGAGTGTCATGACGCCGAAAGAACGCCTGGTCACCGTCAAGGAGGGTGCCAGCGAAGAAGAAGTGCTGTCATTGCTGCACAAGTACCGCATCGAAAAAGTACTGGTCGTTGACGACAATTTCGAATTGCGTGGCATGATCACAGCGAAAGATTTCCAGAAGGCGATGGATTTTCCGAACGCCTGCAAGGACAACAGTGGTGCCTTGCGTGTTGGGGCGGCTGTCGGGACTGGCCAGGATACCGACGAGCGGGTTGCGGCGCTGGTTGCCGCCGGCGTCGACCTCATCGTCGTCGATACATCGCACGGCTTTTCGAAAGGTGTTCTGGAGCGCGTCACGCGCGTCAAGGAAGCACACCCGGACGTGCAGGTTGTCGGCGGCAATATCGTCACAGGCGATGCGGCGCTGGCGCTGGTCAAGGCCGGCGCAGATGGTGTGAAAGTGGGTATCGGCCCCGGTTCGATCTGTACCACGCGAGTGGTTGCCGGCGTGGGAGTACCACAGATATCGGCAGTCGCCGAAATCGCCGCTGCGCTGAAGAAGTCGGGCGTGCCGCTGATCGCTGATGGCGGTATCCGTTATTCCGGTGATATCGCCAAGGCACTCGTCGCGGGTGCGTACTCGGTCATGATCGGTGGTTTGTTCGCCGGTACCGAAGAATCCCCCGGCGAGGTGGAGCTTTACCAGGGTCGATCGTACAAAGCCTATCGTGGCATGGGATCCATCGGCGCGATGGGCGGGAGCCACGGTTCGTCCGACCGATACTTCCAGGACGCCACCGAAGAACTCGAAAAGCTGGTGCCGGAAGGTATTGAGGGCAGGGTGGCTTACAAGGGCAGTTTGCTGTCAATCGTGCACCAGCTCGTCGGCGGTATTCGGGCGGCAATGGGTTACACCGGCAGCGCCAGCATCGATGAGATGCGCACCAAACCGCAGTTCGTGCGCATCACGGGCGCCGGCATGGTTGAAAGCCATGTGCACGATGTCACCATTACCAAAGAAGCGCCCAACTACCGAGCGAAGACCTGATACTCGATGCACCCTGATATTCATGCTCACCGGCTGCTGATACTCGATTTCGGCAGCCAATACACGCAACTTATTGCCCGCCGCGTGCGCGAATGCGGCGTCTACTCGGAAATTCATGCCTGGGACATGACGGACGAAGACATCGTGGCGTTTGCGCCGCAAGGTGTCATTTTGTCTGGCAGCCCGGAGTCTGTGCATTTTGAAGACGGGCCGCGCGTGTCACATGTCGTTTTCGATCTCGGGGTACCGGTCCTGGGTATTTGCTACGGCATGCAGACGATGGCGTCCGAACTGGGCGGCAAAGTCGAGTCTTCGTCGCACCGCGAGTTCGGCTATGCCGAAATTACGCCGCACGACTCGAGTCTGTTCGGCAATTTAAGCGACTCGATTACCGAGTCAGTGCTGAAAGTCTGGATGAGCCACGGTGACAGGGTCGCCGCGATACCGCCGGGTTTCAGGGCGACGGCCAGCAGCCCGAATTCGCCGCTCGCTGCGATGGAAGATGAGTCCCGACATTTTTACGGGGTGCAGTTTCATCCGGAGGTCACACACACTCTGCAGGGTGCCGAGATTATTCGTCGCTTTGTCCGCGAAATCTGTGAGTGTCCGGGGGACTGGACGGCTGGCAATATCGTATCCGACGCAATCGAGACGGTGCGCAAGCAGGTCGGCGACGGCAAAGTCTTGCTCGGCCTGTCCGGCGGCGTTGATTCGTCAGTTGTGGCGGCACTGTTGCACGAGGCAATCGGCGATCAGCTGGTTTGTGTGTTCGTTGATCACGGCCTGTTGCGTTACAACGAAGGTGACCAGGTGATGGCGTTGTTTGCCGAAAATCTCGGCGTTCATGTTATCCGTGTCAATGCGGCCGAACGGTTTTTTGCAGCATTGAAAGGTGTCACGGACCCGGAAGAGAAACGCAAAATCATCGGCGGGCAATTCATCGACGTGTTCGAAGAAGAAGCTACCAAGCTCAAGGATGTCGACTGGCTGGCGCAGGGCACGATTTATCCGGATGTCATTGAATCTGCAGGCGCCAAGTCGGGTAAAGCGCATGTGATCAAGTCACACCACAACGTTGGCGGTCTGCCGGCACACATGCGCATGTCGCTTGTCGAGCCGTTGCGCGAACTGTTCAAAGACGAAGTGCGGCGCATCGGGCTTGAACTCGGTTTGCCGGAAAAGATGGTTATGCGGCATCCGTTTCCGGGTCCCGGGCTGGGTGTGCGAGTGCTGGGCGAGGTGAAACCGGAATATGTATCCCTGCTGCAGCTGGCCGACGACATATTTATCGACGAACTGCACAAGCATGATCTATACAGCGAAACCAGCCAGGCGTTTGCCGTGTTTCTGCCGGTCAAGTCAGTCGGAGTGATGGGCGACGGTCGCAAGTACGACTACGTAATCGCTTTGCGCGCGGTCGAGACTATCGACTTCATGACAGCGCGCTGGGCACGCTTGCCCTATGAATTCCTGGAACACGTTTCCCTGCGCATCATCAATGAAGTGGATGGTATTTCGCGTGTAACGTACGACATTAGCGGTAAGCCACCCGCGACCATTGAGTGGGAGTAGCAATGAGCTGGTCGCAGCAGGATATTGACTGTATGCGTACAGCGCTTGTCGAGGCGGGCAAGGCGGCCGACAAAGGCGAAATTCCGGTTGGTGCGGTGTTACTGAATGCGAGCGGCATTGTCGCGCGAGGCCACAACGTATCCTGCACGGATCACGATCCAAGTGGTCACGCCGAAATTGTGGTGCTGCGTGCGGCGGGACAGGCGGGCAACAACCATCGACTGCCTGGCAGTACCTTGTACGTAACGCTGGAACCATGTGTCATGTGCACGGGCGCACTGGTACAGGCACGCGTCGATCGCGTCGTGTTCGCAGCGTACGACCCGAAGGCGGGCGCACTTGGCAGTGTTGAAGACCTGTCCGATTCACGCGCATTCAATCACCGTTTCGAGATCAATGGTGGCTTGCTTGCCGACGAGTCGGCCGCGATCTTGCAGGCCTTTTTCCAGGCTCGCCGCTAGGCGTCAGATACAATTTCTTCGGTAACGTCTACGCCGGCTTCCCGTGCTTCGTTCTCGGTCAGCCATTTGAGAATGTTGTAGTAGGCGCGGATATTGTTGACGTACAACACCGGTTCCCAGCCTCGCGCATACCCGTAAGGGACTCTTGAATACCATTTGCGTTGTGAGAGCAATGGCAATGCCTCGCTGATATGCAACCAGGTGTCGGGATCGCCACCTTGCCACTCGACGATGGTGCGTGCGTCCTTGATGTGATTGAAGCCAACATTGTAGGCCGCCAGGGCCATCCAGGTGCGATCCGGCTCGGCAACGGTATCGGCGATGCGCTCAGTTTGTCGCGCAAAATACTCGGCCCCACCGGAAATACTGCTCGCGGGATCACGGCGATCGTCGAGGCCCAAGTATTCGGCCGTCGCGCGCGTCAACATCATGATGCCGCGTACACCGGTAGGCGAAACGGCCTGTGCTCGCCAGTGCGACTCCTGGTAGCCGATCGCGGCGAGGAGGCGCCAGTCGACACCCCATTCGGCACCGGCCTGCTCAAACATTTCCCGGTAGCGTGGCAAGCGGTTCCTGTAATGGCGAATAAAGTTTCGCGTGCCAACGTAGTCGAACTTCTTGGTATAGCCGTAGTAGCGGTCGTGAACCTGCGCGAGCAAGCCATTGCGGTTGGAGCGAATCAGGAAATCGTCGGCCCGCGCCAGCAATGAGTCGGCATTGTCCTTCGGAAAGCCCCAGGCAACCGGGTCACTCACATCAAGGTCGAGTGCAATGCGCAGGTCCGGGTAAAAGTGCCGCTGGATGTCGAAATCCGGGCTGTCTGCAACGGTGAAGTCTATCTCGCCCATCGCTACCTTGGTCATCAGCTGCGCCACTTCGATATCGGCATTTTCGACCCAGTTAAGTTCCGGGTATGACTGTTGCAGCGACGCGAGGATGTCGACGTGACTGCTGCCGGCCATCACCTCGATACTGCGACCGATGACATCTTCTAACGATCGTGGCTTGCCGGTGCCAAGCTTGTAGATCAGGTGTACATCGACGGCTTCGTAAGGGTGCCCGAAATTCAGGTACTCGCGACGCGATTCGGTAATAGACAGTCCGGCGGCAGCCATGTGCGCTTCGCCCGATATCAGCTTCGGCAGAACTTCGGAAATACTGGCGACCGGCTCGATCACCAGGGCGACGCCGAGATCGTCGGCAAAGGCCTGCACCAGGTCGAATTCGGGACCGGAAGGGCCATTGGGTCCAATCGTATAGGCCGTCGGACTATCCCGTGTAACGACACGAAGCTCACCCGTTTCGAGCACCTGGTCCAGTATTGGTGGGGGGCTCGAGCAGGTGCCGATCAGCGCGGCGATAGTTGCTATGGTGACTGTGCGCAAGTCGCGAATCTCCGTGCAGGCCGCTAATTATGACACCGGAAACGGCACTTTGCGTACTTGACAACGCACAGAATGCTTACCAATATCGCCTGCCCGATGACCCCGGAGTGGTGCCAGAGTGGTCGACAAAATCGCCGGGAGCGATTTTGAAGCGCGCAGCGGCCCGAAGGGCGGCGGGCAGGACGCCCGCCGTTAATGGGCCTGATTCGCTTGAACGGCGTTAGCCGTTCAAGGTGTACGCAGGTTGCCAAGACAAATGCAGTGAATATGGAGAGGTGCCAGAGTGGTCGAATGGGCCTGATTCGAAATCAGGTGTACGGTCTCCCGTACCGTGGGTTCGAATCCCACCCTCTCCGCCAA
>CAXBJV010000047.1:0-28178 GCA_963976215.1 uncultured Woeseiaceae bacterium
GTCGTGATGACGGCCGAAGTACACCCACGGCGCGGCGCGACGCCGTATGCACGATTTGGCAATTGGCCGGTAATCGGGTTCAGCTTCTTCATCGTCGGTTTGTTCTGGGCAAGGAGCCGGTCAGGGCTCTGATTCATGGCAGGCGACTGCTGCGATTCGCGGCATGTTCATGTAGGCTTGCGGGTTTTCCGGCCCGCGAAGACACGCAAAAAAATGAGCAGCACCTACAATCCCGAAACGGTCGAGCTGGCTGCCCAGAAGTACTGGGACGATGCGCGCAGTTTCGAGGTCAGCGAAGACCCTGACAAAGAAAAATTCTATTGCCTTACGATGTTTCCGTATCCCAGCGGCAAACTGCATATGGGCCATGTTCGGGTATTCACGATTAACGATGTCATGGCGCGATATCAACGGCTGCAAGGCAAACACGTGCTGCAACCGATGGGCTGGGATGCGTTCGGCATGCCTGCCGAGAACGCAGCGATCAAGCGCGGCATCCCGCCAGCCAAGTGGACGTACAGCAATATCGAGGACATGCGCGGACAATTCCAGCGGCTGGGGTATGGCTACGACTGGACGCGCGAACTGACCACCTGCAGGCCGGAGTACTATCGTTGGGAACAATGGTTGTTCACGCGAATGTTTGCGAAAGGCCTGGTCTACCGCAAGAACTCAATCGTCAACTGGGATCCGGTGGACCAGACGGTGCTGGCAAACGAGCAGGTAATCGACGGGCGTGGCTGGCGATCTGATGCACTGGTAGAGCGCCGCGAAATCCCGCAGTGGTTCATGAAAATCACAGACTATGCCGACGAGTTGCTGGACGAGCTGGACAAGCTGCCAGGCTGGCCGGAACCTGTGAAGACCATGCAACGTAACTGGATCGGGCGATCGGAAGGCGTTGAGTTGTCATTTGACGTGGTGGGTGAGGATGACTCGCTTGGCGTTTATACCACGCGCCCCGACACTCTGATGGGCGTGACGTACATGGCAGTCGCCGCCGAACACCCACTGGCGACAAAGGCAGCGGAAGGCGATGCCGGTGTCGCAGCGTTCATAGCAGAATGCAAGAAAACCGATGCGCAGGAAGCGACGCTCGAGACAATGGAAAAAAGGGGCATGCCGCTCGGTATTTCGGCTCTCCATCCGATTACCGGCGAGGAGGTCCCGCTGTGGGTGGCAAATTTCGTACTCATGAGCTACGGCACCGGCGCTGTGATGGCAGTACCGGGTCACGATGAGCGTGACTGGGAATTTGCGTCGAAACATGGCTTGCCGATCCGGCAGGTCATTGCGCCAGCCGATGGCAGTGAGATCGATGTCAGCGAGGCGGCCTACCTCGAGCATGGTGTGTTGGTGAACTCCGGAGAATATAACGGCCTGGATTTTAACGCCGCATTCAACGCCATCGCGGATCGGTTTGAAGCGTCCGGCCAGGGCCGCCGCAAGGTTAATTACCGCTTGCGAGACTGGGGCGTTTCCAGGCAGCGTTACTGGGGCGCGCCGATCCCAATAATTTATTGCGATGACTGCGGCGCTGTCGCGGTACCCGAAGACCAGCTACCGGTTGTCTTGCCGGAGGATGTTGAGGTCAAAGGCACCGGGTCACCATTGAAAGACATGCCGGAATTTGTCGATACGAAATGCCCGGATTGCGGCAAAGATGCGAAACGTGAAACCGATACTTTCGACACATTCGTGGAATCGTCATGGTACTTCGCGCGCTATGCCTGCCCGGACAGCGACGATGCCATGCTTGATGATCGCGCTCGCTACTGGACGCCGGTCGATCAGTATACGGGCGGTATCGAGCATGCCATTTTGCACCTGTTGTATTCGCGGTTTTTCCAGCGCGTGATGCGCGATGAAGGCCTGACCGACGTCTCCGAACCGTTCACCAATTTGCTGACGCAGGGTATGGTCCTGAAAGACGGCGCCAAGATGTCCAAGGCGAAGGGCAATACGGTCGATCCGCAGGAATTGATTGACAAATACGGCGCGGACACCGTTCGCCTGTTCATGATGTTTGCCGCGCCGCCGGAGCAGTCGCTGGAATGGTCAGATGACGGTGTTCAGGGCAGTCATCGTTTTCTGAAGCGCTTCTGGACAGCGGTACAAGAGCATGCGGCGAGCGGGCCGGCGCCGGACCTCGATATCGATGCCTTGACGCCCGCGCAGAAAGACTTGCGTCGCAAGACGCACCAGACAATAGCCAAGATCAGCGACGACATTGGCCGCCGGCACCACTTCAATACGGCCGTGGCTGCAGCGATGGAATTACTGAATGCGGTCAACAAGTTTACGGACGAATCAGACACGGACCGCGCAGTTACGCGCGAGGCGCTGCAGGCAGTTGTGATCATGTTGTCACCGATGGTGCCGCATATTTGTCATGCCTTGTGGCAGGCGTTGGGCAACGATTCGGCACTGATCGATGAAAAATGGCCCGCTGTTGACGAGGCGGCACTGCAGATGGATGAGGTTGAAATCGTGGTGCAGGTCAATGGCAAGTTGCGCGCGCGGATATCGATGCCCGTCGATGCGTCGAAAGCAGCGCTGCAGGAAAATGCATTGGCGGACGAAAACGTGCAACGCTTTACCGAGGGCAAAGAAATTCGCAAGCTTATTGTCGTGCCGGGCCGACTGGTGAATATCGTTGTCTAGGCGCGTCCAAAATGCCTGTTTGGCGATACTCGCAACGTTGATCGGCGCCTGCGGTTTTCAGTTGCAGGGCGCGTTCTCGCCACCGGCACAAATGCAGCAGACGTATATTGACAGCGATGACCGGTATAGCCTTTTCTATCGTGAGTTTGAGAGCGCCTTGCGGGCGGCCGGCGTGACACTGGTTGAATCGCCACGGCAGGCGACAGCGATATTTTCGATTACCTTTGATGAGACAGCGCAACGGGTGTTGTCGGTTTCAGCCCGAAACGTGCCAACTGAATACGAGGTCTACTACACGGTTGCCTACAACATGCACAGCGGCGCGACCAGCCTGCTGCCGCAACAGACGCTGACGCGTACTCGCGACTATACGTATGACTCAACGCTGGTTCTGGGCAAGGCGCACGAAGAGACGGCCTTGAGAGAAGCGATTGTTGCGGACCTGGTGCGCATTGTCATGAAACAGATTTCCACCCTTTAGCGAACTTGTTGTGCTGTACGTTGCCGACATCGCTCGCGGCGAACTGACGGCATTACTGAGCCGTTACGGAATCGAACTGGTTCTTGAAAACGACGGCAGTGAAATAACAGGCAGTTTCTGGGGTGACAGCGAGGCGGGAATTGTTGGCACCACGGTGTACGTGTGTAACGACACGCCAATTCATTCACTGCTGCACGAAACGGCCCATGTAGTCTGCATGACGGCTGATCGGCGCGCGGGTCTTGATAGAGATGCGGGCGGTGACGATCTCGAAGAGGCTGCTGTTTGCTACCTGCAAGTTATCCTGGCCGACAAACTCTTAGGTGTGGGCCGGGATCGCCTGATGTCGGATATGGATGCGTGGGGCTACAGTTTTCGCCTCGGCAATACGCGCGAGTGGTTTCAGAGAGACGCTGAAGACGCGATGGCATTTCTTATAAATCATGGACTACTGTCGACTGACGGCCAACCGACGTTTGTACTGCGTGACGCGTAGAGTTGCGGTGTATAGTTGAGCATGCCCTGGCTACGCTACCTGTCGTATTTCATAGCGATCGCGTTTGTGACGTGGGCGCTGACGCAGATGGAGCTCGCGTCCCCGGGTAGCCTGAAACTGCACATCTTGTTGAGCGACACGGATCGATTCGGCACCAGCGAATTCTCGCCGGTAGAAATTATTCAGGCGATCATTCTCGGTGTGTGTGGACTGATCATGGCGTGGGTCGCAAGGCACTGCCTGTCACAACGCCCGATTGCTTTGATGTTTGGCGGTATGGCTTTGATCTTTCTGATCCGGGAACTGGATTACTTTCTCGACCGTTATGTTGCAGACAACTTCTGGCAGGTGTGCATAGTAATCGCCGGTTCTTTGCTGATTGTGTATTGCTTCCGGAGCCGTAAACGCCTGCTTATTGCGCTGGGCAGAATCTGGCCGTCGCCCGGCCTGACACTGCTGTTTTCCGGGGCGGTCATTCTCTTTGCCTTCGTACGACTGGTCGGACACGAACCCCTGTGGATGTCGATACTTGGCGACGATTACAGGCGCATCGTCAAACTGGCCGTAGAAGAGTTTATCGAGTTGATCGGCTACTTTTTGTGGATGACCGGTACCATCGAATACGCGTTCCAGGCACGCTCCATCGCGAGAGCCGAACCGAAACCGGCCGCACGGCGACGCCGCGATAAACGCCGCAAGGACGCGAAAGGCCGATACTAGGCGATGGCAGACAAGATTGGTAAGCGACGGGCGAGAAACTGTTTATAGGAAATAAAGCGCAGCGAAGCGAGCCATTCCAATAAACAGTTTGTCGGCCGGCGCGTTGCTGCCAATCTCAGTTGCCGTATCCTGATATCGGCCTTTTTACAGGATCGTCGGGTTCGGCGCGTCGCCGTAGACGTCTTCGGGATCGAAGACCTTGCTGGTCTCGGTCCATTCGAGGTCGACGTGGCCCGCCGCTTGTGCGGTTTCGTAGTCTTTGCCAACCGGCACCTTGCGGTAGAAACAGCTACGGTAGCCGACATGGCAGCTGGCACCGCCAGCGACGTCGACCCTGAGCCAGATGCAGTCCTGGTCATCGTCAACCAGCAGTTCGCGAATCGTTTGCACGAGCCCACTGGTCGCGCCTTTGTGCCACAAAACCTGGCGGCTGCGGCTGTAGTAGTGAGCTTCGCCGGTGCTAATGGATAGCTGCAGCGCTTCGGCGTTCATATAGCCCTGCATCAGTACCTCGCCGCTGTCGGCATCGGTGGTTACGACGGTAATCAGTCCGCGTTCATCGAATTTGGGCGCGAGGTCATTGCCTTCCTCAACCTGCTCAATGGTCTGGCGTGCTTGAAATCTGACAGGGGCGACCGACATCGTATGTCCTTGGCGTGCTGTTTGGCGGGCGAGAAGAATACCGGGCGGCGCAGTGCGCATCAATATTGATATGATTGCGTCCTTTCACCGACCAAAACCCGAGTTTATGAGCATCAGACTACACGACACGCTGCTGGGCAGGAAAGTCCCCTTTAAGCCATTGAAAGATGGGGAGGTGACGATGTATCTGTGTGGTCCGACGGTTTACAACTACGCGCATATCGGCAATGCCCGGCCAGCGGTCGTCTTCGATTTATTGTCGCGGCTGCTGCGGCGCCGCTACAAGTTGACATTTGCGCGCAATATCACTGATGTCGACGACAAGATTAATGCCGCATCGGTGGAAACCGGCAAGCCGATAGACGAAATTACCGCAAAATTCATTACGGCCTACAACGACGACATGGGCGCACTTGGCGTGCGTCCACCCGACATTGAGCCGCGCGCCACGCAGCATATCGAAGAAATGATCGCGATGATCGAGACGCTGATCGAAACAGGTCACGCGTATGAAGCGGAAGGGCACGTATTGTTCGACGTTGCCACCCATCCGGATTACGGCAAACTGTCGAAACGTGACCTGCGCGAAATGATTGCCGGTTCCCGTGTCGAAGTGGCGCCCTACAAGAAAGCGGCACACGATTTTGTGTTGTGGAAACCGTCGACGCCGGAACTCCCGGGCTGGGATTCGCCCTGGGGCCGTGGCCGCCCGGGATGGCATATCGAGTGTTCGGCAATGGCGGAGAAACACCTCGGCGAAACCATCGACATTCATGCCGGCGGGCAGGACCTGGTATTCCCGCACCACGAAAACGAGATGGCACAAAGCTGCTGCGCACATGCGGGTGCACCCTTTGCCCGGTACTGGCTACACAACGGATTCCTGAGTATCGATCACACCAAGATGTCCAAGTCATTGGGCAACGTCCTGTTGGTACACGACCTGATCGAGAGCATTCCGGGCGAGGTGATTCGCCTGGCCTTGCTGAGTGCACATTATCGGCAGCCGCTGGACTGGTCTGAGGAAACCATCGAGTCGGCACGAAAGATGCTGGATCGCCTGTACGGCGCGCTGCAGGGGGTCGCCGTTGCCGATGCTGATCGCGCCGCGGCCGATGTGCCCGACGCGCTGCTCGCGGCGCTCGAAGACGATTTGAATACGCCCAAGGCGCTTGCAGTCCTGTTCGATCTCGCGCGCAGACTGAACAAGGCAGAAGCTGTGGAAGAGCGCAGCCAGCTTGCCGCACAAATGCTTGCCTGTGGCGAACTGATGGGCCTGTTGGGTAGCGATCCGGATAGCTGGTTTGCAGGGCACGTGGAAGGCGAAATGTCGGCCGACGAAATCGAGGCGCTGATTGACAAGCGCGATGCTGCAAAGGCCGCCAGGGACTTTGACACGGCGGATGCCATTCGTGATCAGCTCAACACCGCTGGCATCACGATTCAGGATGGCCGCGAAGGTACGAGTTGGCGGAGGAGCAGTTAATGCCGAACGAGATTCAGATCGCGCAGGAAGAACTGGTTGCGGACTTCGAATTATTCGAGGACTGGATGGACCGATACCAGTACCTGATCGACCTTGGCCGGCGCCTGCCGGATTTTCCGGACGCACAGCGCACCGAGGAAAACCGTATTCGTGGCTGCCAGTCGCAGGTGTGGTTTGTTGCCACTGAGCGCGATGGCAGGTTGTATTTCGAGGCGATCAGCGATGCCGCTATCGTGTCCGGGCTGATCGCCGTATTGCTGCGTTTATACAGCGGCCGCAAGCCGCAGGATATCCTGGATACGCCGGCGGATTTTGTCGCTGCGCTGGAATTGCAGAGTCACCTGAGCCCGACGCGCAGCAATGGCCTGTACGCCATGCTTGAAGCGATACGGAAGTTCGCGTCCGGGGCTCTGCAGGCCGCCTGATGCCGGGTGCGGTCAGCAAGGTGCTTGCATGGCCACTGATCAAGCTGGTGCAGTTCTACCGTATTGCGATCTCGCCGTGGCTGGGAGCCAACTGCCGTTATCAGCCTTCCTGTTCCAGCTATGCGATCGAAGCTTTGCAAACGCATGGAGTCTTGCGGGGCAGCTACCTTGCCGCCAGGCGGATAGGCCGCTGCCATCCCTGGGGTGGCTCCGGCTACGACCCTGTTCCGGCGCGTCAGGACAAAGACGATGAAAGCCACTGATCTCCTCAAAGCCGCAACACTGCCGCTGAGCAATCTGGGCGTGCTGTTTGCGTTGGCGATGTTCTGGTTGCTGGTGTGCCTTGCGGCAGCGGCGGGCATGCTCGGCGTCTGGCTGGGACTGGTCATCGTACCGGCGCTGTTTCGCTACCTGACGAGCCTTGTCGAAACCCTTGGGCGTAGTCGCAACCCGGAACCGCCGGGGACCGAATTCTTTCGCTGGGTCGGTGACTGGTGGAGCCTGTTTCCCGCCGTGATCGTTGTCGGCATTGCCTGGGCGAGCTGGGAGATTCACCTGGTCATGGGGAATGTTGCGATGAGCGTATTCCTGCTGCTGATGGGCGTTGTCTACCCGGCGATGCTGGCCGTACTGGCCGTTACGCACGCGCCATTGCAGATGCTGAATCCGCAGGCAGTCGTCAGCATGGTGCGTTGTATCGGACCGTCCTACCTGGTCGCGCCGCTGTACCTCGCTGCAATCGTCGCCGTGAGCACCCTGCTGCAGCCGCTGCCGTTTATGGTGGAGCTGCTGCTCGAGCTGTTGCTCGTGTTTTCGCTGCATGCGGTCATTGGCCAGTTGATGGCGCCGCACGACATTTTCGACGACATTTACATTCCGGACCCTGTCGAGCGCAGCGACGACGAGGTGGCAGCAGACGTCGAGGCGAAACGCGGCGATGTCCTGGCGCACGCCTATGCGCTGATCAGCCGTGGCAATCGTCAGGGCGGCTTCGACCATGTCTTCGAATGGCTGCAAAACGACCCGCAAATTCCGCTGGCCTGGGCCTGGTACTTCGAACGAATGCTCGACTGGGATAACCAGCAGCATGCGCTGTTTTTTGCGCAGCATTATGTTCACGATATGTTGCAACATGGTGAGGAGATTCCCGCGCTCAAGACCATCTTGCGCTGCCGGATGATCGACGCATCGTTCAAGCCCTTGCCAGGCGATCAGCAGGCGGCAATCGATGCGGCCGTGCGTCGCGGCAATAATGAGCTTGCGGCCGTGCTGAAAGGCGGTTGAAGCGTTACAATAGGCGCATGGATAAACGCCTGCTGACAATTTTGCGCTGCCCGGTAACCCGCAAAGGCCTCGACATTGTGAACAAGGACGTGCTCGAGCGCCTGAACGCGGCGATTGAAGCCGGCGAACTGGTCAATAACGAGGGTGCGCCGGTGGTGGATGCGCTCGACGAGGCGCTGATTACGGACGATGGCAAACGCATCTATCCGATCGATGACGGCATTCCGGTATTGCTGGAGGACGAATCGATCAATATGGAGCAGCTTGATTGAAGATCCAGGGCAATCAGCTTTCTTCTCACCTTCTGAAATCGCTTGCCCCTTGTTACCTGATTACCGGTGACGAGCACTTGCTGGTGGCTGAAGCACTGGACAGTGTGCGCGAAGCCGCACGCGGCAAAGGCTTTACATCGCGAGAATTACACGTCGCGACGAGTGGCTTTGACTGGAGTGCGCTGACGGCTTCGACAGGCAACTTGTCGCTGTTCGCGGAGCAGAGAATTGTCGAATTGCGCTTGCCAACAGGCAAGCCCGGGAAAATCGGGGCCCAGGCAATCGTCGACCTGGTCGAGCAATCCGGGCCCGACCTGTTGTTCATCGTGACCGGGCCAAAACTCGACAGGAGCAGCAGCGCCGCCAAATGGGCAAAGACAATCGACAAGAAAGGCGTGAGCCTGCCGATATGGCCAATTGGCGTCAGGGAGCTGCCCGGCTGGATAGCCAATCGCATGCGCAATGCCGGTTTGCAGCCCGATAGAGACGCGGTGGCAATCATCGCGGACCGGGTTGAAGGCAACCTGCTGGCAGCACAGCAGGAAATTGAAAAATTGCGCCTGATCCTGGGGGAAGGCAAGGTCAGCGCTGCGGCGGTCAGTGATGCGGTCGCAAATAACAGCCGCTTCGACGTATACAAACTTGCCGATGCAGCGCTTGCCGGCGATGCGCGCCGTTCGGTCAGGATCTTAGGTGGCTTACGCGCGGAAGGCGTCGAGCCGGTGATTGTGATGTGGGCGCTGACGCGCGAGCTGCGCACACTTGCCACGCTGGACGATGTTGTTCGGCAGGGTGGCGACCTTGGCAGCGCCATGCAGAAGTCCGGCGTATGGCGCAATCGGCAGGGGCTGGTACGGCACTGCATCGGGCGGCACCAGCACGGTGACTTCCACAAAATGCTGAAAGCAAGCGGGCGAGCCGATGCGGCAGCCAAGGGTCAGCGGGCCGGGAATCCCTGGCAATTGGCCACAGACGTTGTCGTGAGCCTTGCACAATGAAGCCAATCGGTGTTTTCGGCGGCACGTTCGACCCGATCCACTACGGGCATTTGCGGACGGCATTCGAGATGCTGCAGGCGCTCAAGTTTGCAGAGGTACGCTTCATTCCCTGCGGCGATCCACCGCACCGCGGCAATACGTTCGCGAACGCCAGTCTGCGCTTCCGCCTGGTGGAGGTCGCCATTCGTGAGCAACCCGGGTTCGTGAGTGACGATCGCGAGTTGCGGCGGGACGGCCCGTCATACTCAATCGACACATTAACCGACCTGCGCACGGAATTTCCGCAGCGTTCCCTGGGTCTGATACTGGGTATGGACGCGTTCCTCGGGCTGCCCAAGTGGCATCGCTGGACCGAGATCCTGGATCTCGCTCACATCGTGGTTGCACATCGGCCGGGCTGGCGCGCACCCGACATTGGCGCACTGGGCGAACTGATCGCGGAACGCGGCACGCACCGCGTGGAGGACTTGCACCAGGCAACACATGGCCGCATACATATACATGCGGTCACACAACTCGAGATCGCATCGACCGAAATCCGGGAACTGGTGGCGGCGGGTCGCGACCCGCGCTTCCTGATGCCCGATACTGTTAGGGATGTCATTGAGGAGACTGGCATATATATGAGTGAACTGAATGAATAGCGACGCATTGTGCGACATCGTTGTAGCCGCGCTTGAGGACGTCAAGGCGCTTGATATCGTCAAGCTGGATGTGCGTGAAATGACGACGGTGACTGACTGGATGATTGTCGCGAGCGGAACGTCAAGCCGCCACGTTACGGCATTGGTCGACAATGTCGCTGAGGCTGTCAAAGCAGCCGGTCACCGGCCGGCAGGCGTGGAAGGCGAGGATGGCGGCGAGTGGGTGCTACTCGATCTGCAGGACGCGCTGGTACACGTTATGCTGCCGAAGGTGCGCGAGTTTTACAATCTTGAAAAGCTCTGGTCGATTTCCCCGTCCGGAGATGCCGCGGCGACTGACGGGTAGGCCGTGCATCTGCGCCTGCTAGCCGTTGGTGATCGCCAACCAGCGTGGGTTGATGATGCGTTTGGCGTCTATTCGGGACGCCTGCCCCGTGAGTGGAAGTTTCGCTTCGACGTCATTCCCACGGCGCGACGCTCGAAGAACGATAAATCCGGGCGCGCAATGGCAGCGGAAGGCGAGGCGATTTTGCAGAAGGTCAGCATTGACGAACAGCTGGTGCTGCTCGATGAACGCGGCAAGCAGTTCACAAGCAAGCGACTTGCAAGCCAGTTATCCGACTGGCAATCGGATGGTCGAGATGTGTGTCTGGTGATCGGCGGTCCCGATGGTGTTTCCGACGCGGTGCGCAAACGCAGCAATTTCATTTGGTCACTGTCGCAATTGACACTGCCGCACGGCATGGCGCGTGTTTTGCTTGCCGAACAGTTGTATCGCGCCTGGTCGCTGCAGACCGGGCATCCGTATCACCGGGTCTGATCATTGCTATGAATGTCACTCCAACATTGTGCCTGGCCTCAACATCACCGCGGCGGCGCGAAATCCTGACGGAACTGGGCGTCCGCTTTTCCGTGCAAAAGGTTGTAGTCGACGAAACGCCACTTGAGAGCGAGTCGCCGCTCGATATGGTGCTGCGGCTTGCAGCCGTAAAGGCTGCTGCGGCCGAGGTTGGCGACGATGTTTGCGTACTTGGGTCTGACACTGTGGTCGTGTTGGGCGATGAAATTCTTGGCAAACCGTGCGATGAAAGCGATGCAATCGAGATGCTGGGGCGCCTGTCGGGACGGCGTCATTCCGTTGTTACAGGCGTTGCTTTGCAGCTTGCGGCGAATACCCGTTACGCACACTCGCTCACCGAAGTGCAATTTCGCGAAATTGGCCGGGATGAGGCGCGCCGCTATTGGCAAAGTGGTGAGCCCGCTGACAAGGCCGGCGCCTATGCAATCCAGGGCATCGGCGGCATTTTCGTCGAATCCATTCACGGCAGCTATTCCGGCGTCGTCGGCTTGCCGGTGTTCGAAACGGCTCGACTCCTGCAACAGGCTGGTATCGCAATTCCGGGAAGCGAGATATGACTGACGAATCGCCGAAGGAAGAAATACTCGTCAACGTTACGCCCAGTGAGGTACGCGCGGCATTGTTGGAGAATGGCGTCTTGCAGGAGGTGTACGTCGAGCGAGCAGCGCGGCGCGGGATCATTAGCAATATCTACAAAGGCCGGGTATCGCGCGTTTTGCCTGGCATGCAGGCCGCATTCATTGATATCGGCATGGAACGGACTGCGTTCCTGCATGCATCGGATATCGCGCCGCCGCCGGGCAGTGAGCTCTGCGACGGCGTAGCCGATATCAAGGACCTGGTGCGTGAAGGAGACGGCATACTGGTACAGGTCGTCAAGGACCCGCTCGGCAGCAAGGGTGCGAGGCTGACGACCTATGTCACGCTGCCGTCTCGACTGCTGGTGTTGCTGCCGCACAGCGACAGCGTTGGTGTATCGGCGCGCATAGAGGATGACGTCGAGCGCGAACGCCTGCGTGGCGTTGTTGAAGGCTTGCTGCAGGATCAGGGTCTTGAATGCGGTGCGATCGTCAGGACGGTGGCGGAGGGCAGCAGCGCGGACGCATTATCGGACGATCTTCGTTATACGCAAAAGTTATGGGAGGTCGTTCAGGAACGGTGCAGGCTCGCTAATGTAAAAACACTGGTGCACGAAGATTTGTCGTTGCCGCTGCGTGTCTTGCGAGACCTTGTGACGACGGACGTTGAGCGCATCCTGGTGGATTCCGAGCCGGACTTCGAGGCGATGAAGCAATTCACCAGGACTTATCTCCCGGATGTCGAGCCCATGCTGGAATGGTACAAACGCCGCCGACCGATTTTCGACCTGCACGGCATCGAGGATGAGATTCGCCGCTCGCTCGACCGGACGATCCCTTTAAAATCAGGTGGCTATGTAATATTCGATCAAACAGAAGCAATGACGACCGTGGACGTAAACACCGGTGGCTATGTCGGGCATCGGAATCTCGAAGAGACCATATACCGCACGAATCTCGAGGCGGCGGTAGCGATCGCCCGGCAACTGCGGCTGCGCAACCTGGGCGGCATTATCATTATCGATTTTATCGATATGGAAGAAGTGGATCATCGTGACAACGTCCTGCAGATATTGCAGAAGTCATTGTCCCGGGACCATGCGCGACACCAGATCACGCCGGTGTCGCCGCTGGGGCTGGTCGAAATGACGCGCAAACGGACGCGTGAGAGCCTGCAGCATGTATTGGCAGAAGACTGCAAGGTCTGCGATGGTCGTGGTTTTGTCTTGACCGCCGAGACAGTGTGCTTCGAAATTTTTCGGGAGATCATACGCCAGTCGCGGCAATTTGATTTTGACGAAGCGCTGGTGTTAGCACACGAGGATGTCATTGAACTCTTGCTCGACGAACAGGCGCGCAGTCTCGCCGACCTCGCTGAACAAACAGGCAAATCCATTCGCTTGCAGACTGAGTCCCTGTACCTGCAGGATCAGTTTGACGTGGTGTTGTTGTGAAAGAGCTGCTGCGTCGACTGTTGAAGTACGCCGCCTACCTGGTGGCAACAATCGTCATCTTGCTGGCGATCGCAGTGGGGCTGTTTCGCCTGTTCCTGCCACGATTGCCCGAGTACCAGGATGACATCAAGAACTGGGCCAGTACGGCAATCGGTATGCAGGTTGAGTTTTCCGGCATGGATGCGCGCTGGGGACTGCGCGGTCCGGAACTCGAGTTTTACGACGCAGAACTGATCCAGGTCGGCAATGGGGCGCGGGTTGTTGCTGCGGAAGAAGTTCGTGTCGGCATCGGTTTTATGCGCTTGTTGCTCGATCGAACCCTGATAATTGATCGTCTTGTCATTCGCGATACCGGCATTGACGTGCAACAAATGCCCGATAACAGTTTCCGTATTCAGGGCATCCCCATCGACGAACTTCTTGGCGAACGTCCGGCCAGCCCGCAAGGAAATGTCACGATCGAGATTGTCGGTGAGGATATCGAATTGCGCTTCATGCAGCCTGGCGACGAGAGGCCACAATTTTTCGAGATACCTGGCGTCAGCGTCAGCTTTAATACGGCGCGAATCGCAGCAGACGCGGACATTCGCCTGCCGGATGAACTGGGACGTCAACTGAAACTCTCTGCGATGCAGGTGTTATCCATGCCGGCAGACCTGCGCCGCTGGGATATTGGCGTTGACGGTGATGACCTGGTTCTCGCAGGCTGGTCGGACCTTGTTGGCGGACGATATCGATTGGCGGGCGGTCAGGGCGATCTTGAGCTCGCTTTGGCCGTCGGGGTCGACGGTGTCAGCAATGCATCGGCGCAGATCGATTTCGAAGACGTTGCTCTGGCCGGCACTCAAACCTTTGCAATCAGCGGGCACGTCGAAGCCGATGTGTCGGACAGCGACTGGCTGATCGCGGCCAACGAACTGGTGCTCGGCTTTGACGATCATACCTGGCCGGAGACAACAATCACTGTCGAGGCGAGTGTTGACGACGCAGGCAAAATCGTGATGCTGGACACGCGCGCGTCGTACCTGGCCCTTGATGATCTCGAAATGGTGTCGCCATGGTTAGCCGATGCGCAAAAAGAAACACTGAACAGCCTTTCGCCAACGGGCATTGTGCGCAACCTCAGTGCGACAGTCGCGGAAATCGATAGTGATGAACCGCGTTTCAACGTGTCCGCAGAGCTTGTCGGAGTGGGTATCGAAAACGGCCCGGGCCGGCCTGGCCTGCGTGGATTTTCAGGATTGATACGAGCCAATCGAGCAGGTGGGCGACTGGAGATTGACTCCAGCGACCTCGACATTATCGCGCCTGACTATGTTCCTGAGCGAATCAATATCCGGGCAGCCAGTGGCACGGTAATCTGGCGGGACACCGCCAGCCGGACAACAATTCTGTCAGATGGAATTTCCATCGTTAGCAGTTTTCTCGACAGCCAGAGCAACATTCAATTGGTTCTCAATAAGGATGGCCGTTCGCCGGAGATCGATCTTGAAAGCACCTGGAGCATTTCAGATGTGGCCGAGGCGCGGCGCTACATTCCGACAAAAGGAATCAAGCCGAAATTGTATGAGTGGTTGCAGATGGCGCTCGTTAGCGGTTCGATTCCGCGTGGCACGACATCTCTCAATGGTCCGCTCGACAAGTTCCCGTTTGACGGTGGCGAAGGTCGGATGTTGATCGAGGCATCGGTTCGCAATATGCAGTTCAAGTACCACAAGGACTGGCCCGCGGCTGAACAAGCCGACCTCGAAGTCATTATCGACAATGCGCGCCTGTACAGCACCACGAATCGCTCGGTAAGTGCCGGAAACCTGGTCGTTGACGCTGACGTTGAAATTCCGGATTTGCGAGACGCTGTCCTGAGTATCGATGCCTTTTCGACCGGGACGCTGCAATCCATTCGTGACTTTTCGATGCAAAGCCCCATCGCCAACCTGTTCGGCGGGCAGCTGGATCGCGTTGATGTATCCGGCGATGCTTCGTTTTCACTGTTGTTGTCCGTGCCCCTGAAGAAAGAGAAGCAGCAGGAATTCGAGTTCAGTACCCGTATTCGCAGCAACAACGGAACGATGTCGATCGCAGGATTCAATCCACCGATAACGGACCTGATTGGCGAGGTAAGTATCGAACGCGATGCGATCGCCAGTAGCGGACTGGGCGCAACATTTCTGGGTGAGGAAATCGGTATCGATCTCAGTCGCTCCGACGATCAACAATTCTCTGTCGTTGCGACCGCCACGGGTATGATTACCGACGACGGCATAGTCAATGGTCTGGGCGTACCGATGGCGGGCATGATTGCCGGTGCCGCACCGTATCAGGCACGCATACTGTTTCCGAATGGCAAAGCCGAAGCGCCGCCGCCGCTGACCATTCGTGTCGACAGCGAGCTTCAGGGCCTGGCATTCGATTTACCGCAGCCGGCGGGTAAAGCGGCGGATGCCAGTATGGCGTTGATGGGCGAACTGCGCTTCCTGCCCGGCGGTGAAGTCATCGAATCGTCCGGTAATGTCGATGAGCGCATCACCTGGCAGCTGGCATTCAACAAGCCGGAGGGGACGTGGGACTTTGACCGCGGGGTGGTTTCACTGGGCGCGATTCCTTTCGACGTAGCGGAGACTCGCGGGCTGCATATCCGCGGTGAAACCGATGTCGTGCGGCTCGAGGAGTGGCTGGACCTGTCGCGCCGTGGCGAAAAAAATGTCGGCGCGGCAGATCGAATTCGATCGATCGACCTGCAGGTGGGTAACCTGTACCTGCTTGGCCAGCACCTTACAGACCATCGCGTCAAAGTAGACCGTAGCGCGCTCGACTGGCTGGTGCAGTTTGAGGGTGAAGATATTCGGGGTTCCGTTTTCGTGCCCTACGATTTCGGCGGCGACCGTGCGATGGTGCTGGACATGGAGAAGCTGCGCCTGCCGGGTGACGATACGCGCACTGCCTCCATCGCAAATTTCGACCCGCGCAAGCTG
Source organism: uncultured Woeseiaceae bacterium (assembly GCA_963976215.1). GTDB lineage: Bacteria > Pseudomonadota > Gammaproteobacteria > Steroidobacterales > Woeseiaceae > UBA1847. The sequence goes on from CAXBJV010000047.1 coordinate 15,976, forward strand.
CCGCCGATTCAACTCAAGGCGGCAGAGTTCGCCTTCGGCGACCGCTATCTCGGTGCGGTCGAAGCCGATATTGAGAAGACCGAGTTTGGCCTGAACGCCTCGAGTATCACGAGCAAAGATGCCAGTTTCGAAATTACCGGTTCCGGGCGCTGGATAAGCGATGCCAACGATCCGCTCGGCAGCCACAGTTCGGTGGCTGGCGTGTTGACCAGTACCGACGTCAAACAAACCATGGCGCGACTCAATTACCAGCCTGGCATCGTCAGCGATGAGTTGCGAATGGTATTCGACCTGACCTGGTCGGGCTCACCGCGCTCCGATTTCTTTAGTGTTCTGGACGGTGATGTGAAAGTGCGCTTTGGCAACGGTCAGCTGGAGGAAGTCAAACCCGGCGCCGGGCGCGTCTTTGGCCTGATGAGTATTACAGCGTTGCCACGGCGACTGTCATTCGACTTTCGTGATGTGTTTAACAAGGGCTTCGGGTTCGACTCCATCGCCGGAAATTTCCGTATCGACGATGGACGAACCTATACTTGTGACCTTTCACTTGAGGGCCCGGCCGCCGATATCGGCATTGTCGGTGTCGCGGATATTGCCAACAAGACTTATAACCAGACGGCCGTTGTGTCAGCGAATGTTGGCAATACGTTGCCGATTGTTGGCGCGGTTGTCGCGGGCCCGCAGGTTGCAGCGGGGCTGTTGATCTTCTCGCAAATATTCAAGAAGCCGCTGCAGGAAGTCGGACAGGTCTACTACGGTATAACGGGGTCCTGGGAAGAGCCGGAGGTCGATTCGGTCGACTCGGATGTATTCGTTGCCAGCGGCGAACTGGCCGGTTGCCTCGCCGATGTTGAGCAGGACTAGTCGATGCGTGTAGCGGCAATTCAGATGAACAGTGGCGCAAACTGCCATGACAACCTGGAGCTCGCCGACCGGTTGCTTGCGGACGCTGCTGCCGACCAATGTGAGCTGGCGGTCCTGCCTGAAAATTTTGCGATGATGGGCAAACGCGGCCGCGACAAGGTCGGCCTCGCCGAAGAAACCGGACGCGGGCCAATCCAGGCGTTTCTGTCCGACGCAGCGGCGCGCCATGGAATGTGGGTTGTCGGTGGCAGTATGCCGTTGGTATCGCCGCAGATCGAAGCAGGGCGCGTCTACGGCGCATGCCCGGTGTATGACGCACGTGGCAATGCACAGGCGGTGTATCGGAAAATACACTTGTTCGATGTCGACCTGGTCGGCGCACAGGAGTCGTATCGTGAATCCCGCACGATGTACCCCGGCAACGAGGTCGTCTCGGTTGACGCACCCTGCGGGAATATCGGGTTGACCATTTGCTATGACCTGCGTTTCCCGGAGCTGTATCGTCAGCTGGTGAATGCAGGCGCCACTGTATTCACCGTGCCGGCCGCGTTTACCGCGACGACCGGCGCGGCTCACTGGCACGCGTTGCTGCGGGCCAGGGCGATAGAAAATCTGGCGTATGTGATCGCGGCGGGGCAATATGGGGAACACCCCGACGGCCGTTCGACGTACGGTCACTCACTCATTGTTGATCCGTGGGGTCGTATTCTCGCTGAGGCGACGGATGGCAACTGCCATGTCGCGGCGGAGCTGGACCCAGCCTTACCAAAGCAATTGCGCAGCGAGTTTCCGGCGCTGGCTAACAGGAAATTATGAACGACAATTCGATCGAAACAATGATGTCCCGGATGCTGCAGCCAGCAGGACTTGATGAACACAACCTGTCGTCGACACTTGGCAGCATGATGACTGGTGGTATCGACTACGCCGATCTGTACTTCCAGGTAAGCCGCCAGGAAAGCTGGACGCTGGAGGACGGTATTATCCGCGAGGGCAGTTTCAGCCTGGACCAGGGTGTCGGCGTGCGTGCGACCAGCGGTGAAAAAACCGGTTTTGCGTATTCGGACGAACTGGTCATGCCCGCGCTTGAGCAAGCGGCTTCTGCGGCACGCGCAATTGCTCGCCAGGGCCAGGACAAGCAAGTCCAGGCGTGGAATCGCCGCGATACGGCACCGCTGTACCCGAGTGACGATCCGACAACGAGCATCGACGATGCGCAAAAAACGACATTGCTGTGCGAAATCGACGCCGCTACGCGCGCGCTGGACAAGCGGGTAGAACAGGTAATCGTCAGTCTTGCGAGCAGTCAGGACCTGGTGCTGGTCGCAGCATCTGATGGCACTATGGCGGCTGACGTGCGTCCGCTGATTCGCCTGAATGTCAGCGTTATCCTTCACCAGGACGGTCGCCGCGAACAGGGTTACGCAGGCGGCGGGGCGCGGACCAACCTGAATTACTTTCTCGACGGCGATGTGCCGATGGATTTCGCGAAAGAAGCGGTGCGTCAGGCTGTGGTCCAGCTGGAAGCACAGGCGGCGCCGGCCGGAACGATGCCGATCGTGCTCGGTCCCGGTTGGCCCGGGATATTGTTGCACGAGGCTGTCGGCCACGGCCTGGAGGGCGATTTTAACCGCAAGGGAACGTCTGCATTCAGCGGCAAGGTGGGGCAGCAGGTTGCGTCGAAGCTTTGCACCATTGTCGATGACGGTACGCTACCGGATCGCCGCGGCTCGTTATCCGTGGACGATGAAGGTATCCCCGGCCAGTATTCGGTGCTGGTCGAGGACGGGATCCTGAAGGGCTACATGCAGGATAAGCTGAATGCGCGACTGATGGGCGTCGAACCCACAGGAAACGGTCGGCGGGAATCGTTTGCGCATGTGCCGATGCCGCGAATGACGAATACTTACATGCTTGCCGGACCGCATGATCCAGGCGAAATAATCGAGTCGGTCGAGAAAGGCATCTATGCCCCGAATTTTGGCGGCGGGCAGGTCGACATTACGTCCGGAAAATTCGTATTTTCGGCCAGCGAGGCGTACCTGATCGAGAAGGGCAAAATCACCGCACCGGTAAAAGGCGCAATGCTGATCGGTGACGGGCCGGAGGCGCTGAACCGGATATCCATGGTTGGCAATGATCTGCAGCTCGATTCCGGTGTGGGCACATGCGGCAAGGAAGGCCAATCTGTCCCGGTCGGCGTAGGACAGCCAACATTGAAAATTGACGAGATCACCGTCGGCGGCACCGCCTGAGCGGAACAGCTTTTACATAAGCCTCTTTTCGTCGTGTTCACGGCGCACAATGTGAGATAGCTCACTGCAACCACCATAGTGCTGCGCTACCGTGTGCGTATCTCAAGGAGGCAGATACTGATGGCATTCGAAAACACAATAACAGAACAGGATATGGACGCTAATTCGCAGCAATTCATACAGGGATTGCGCGGCGATCAAGGCGACATCGAGCCTGACCTTTCGGTAGACGGGCTTTCTGAATCGATTCTTTCTCGCATCATGGGCCTGTTTGGCGGCGGAAAAGCTTAAGAAAAACGCCTGTCCCACTTTACAAGCGCGCCCCGCTATGGAGAATGAATTAGCCCCGGGGAAGACGAAGCGCGCATATGTGGGTCTCAAAGCCAATCTACGAAAGTTTGCCCTACTTCTATCTGCTGGTCGGAGCGATCTGTCTGGCTGCTTCGATGTACGTCAATCACTGGTATTGGCCAACTATCTGCTTTGCAGTCGGGCTAATCTGCCTGGTGGCCGGCATGGTCGTGTTTCTGAAACGACGAGACTATCGAGTGACTGACCGGCGCGCGGGGCAGCGGCAGGACTACTAGACGCCGCTTAGCTTCCGCTAAGCGCCGAGTCCTGATCGTCGTCGGATTCGTCTGAAATATCCTCATCCCTGGCTTTGCGCAGGTCGTGGTACACAAGTTCGTGTACGCCAAGTGAGACGACGTCGCCGTCCCGAAGGCGGTATTTTTTCACTTGCTTTTCGCCCAAAAAAACACCGTTGGTACTGTTCAGGTCTTCGACAACACAGCCATTCTCATCGCTGACCAGTTGTGCATGATGGCGGCTGACAAACTTGCTCTGGATGTAGATCTCGTTGTCAGGTGAGCGACCAACGATGACACGGCCGAGCGGAAACGTCAGCAGGTTGACTGTTTCATCGTCAGTCCGCACTTCGATGCTGGTGACATGCGAGTCTTCTTCCGGCTGCCGGTCTATTTCCAGCTGCCGCAACTGGTCGTACACGCCGGTATTGCTTTCATGTTCCTGCCAATTCAATTCTTCCGCTGCACTAATGACATCAGTGGCTTCGATCGTGTGTTTTTCCTCGGCAAAGGCACACAGCAATGCTGTATCGCACAACGTGTTGATCAGCCGCGGCACACCCCCGGAGAATCGGTATATGACGTCAAAACTACTATCGTCAAACAGGTCGTTTTCGGAACGGCCGGCGACGCTCAAGCGGCGTTCAATGTATTCGCGCATTTCGCGCCGATCCAGCGGCCCGATATGAAAGCGCAGGCGCACACGTTGCACGAGTTGCTTCAGGCTGGCTGAGTCCAGGGTGTCCTTGAGCTCGGGCTGTCCCGCCAGAATAATGCGCAGCACTTTTTCCTTGTGGGTTTCAATGCCGGAAATCATGCGTACCTCTTCGAGCACCTTCTTCGACAGGTTCTGTGCTTCGTCGATGATGAGCACGACTTTCTTGCCGTTCGAATATTGCTCGATCAGGAACATGTTGAGCATGTCGAGCAGCTCAACCTTGCGCTTGTTGAAGGGCTTAAAGCCGAATTCGGTCAACACAGCCTGCAGGAATTCCGTCGGCGTAAGCTGCGTTTGTGACACAACGGCATAGATTACATCGTCGTCGAGCTCGCCGAGGAAGGATTGCAGCAGGGTGGTTTTGCCGGAGCCGATTTCGCCGGTTATGACAACAAACCCGTCTGCCAGCCAAATGGTCGATTCCATATAGGCTTTCGCACGCGCGTGCTGTTTACTCCAGTAAAGGAAATCCGGATCGGGCGTCAGCCGGAACGGCTGCTCGGTAAGTTTGAAGTGTTCGGTATAAGACATCGCTGCGGCTTAGTTTACCTGCTTTTGCAGCGCACCGGCTATGCCGCGGTCTCAATGCATTAGGTCGACTGCGTCACACTTTTGTCAATTTTTCCGACAAGTCGATCGCGCTCCGCTGCGCTGTCGGCGACAACGGTCACGTGCCCGAGTTTTCGGCCAGGCCGCGGCTCCTTGCCGTAATCATGCAGCGTCGCGAAGTCAAGACTGTCGAGAGACGTCGGCATAGTGCCAATCAGGTTGACCATGCCAGCATGGCCTCGGCCGGTTGTTGGTCCAAGCGGTAAATCCATAACAGCGCGTATATGGTTTTCGAACTGGCTGGTTTGCGCACCTTCAATGGTCCAGTGCCCGGAGTTGTGTACGCGCGGCGCAAATTCGTTGGCCAGCAAAGCATCGCCGACAACGAACAGCTCCAGCGCCAGTACGCCGACGTAGTCGAGATGTTGCAGCAGGCGGTCGACATAGTCTTCCGCGGTGCTCGCCAGCGCGGCGGCATCGAGCGGTGAGACGGAGGTCCTGAGGATACCGTCGACGTGTGAATTGCGGCTGATTGGATACACGGCTATCTCGCCGCTTACGCTGCGTACACCGATGCAGGAGATTTCATAGTCGAACGCAATCCACTGCTCGGCAATCAGGGCCTGGCCATGCAAGGATTCCCAGGCAGCGTCCAGATCGTCTGGATTGCGGACGACAAACTGCCCCTTGCCGTCGTAGCCAAAGCGCCGTGTCTTGACGACCATCGGCAGGCCGAGTTCGTTCGCAGCGGTATCGAGATCCTGGCGTGAATCAACGGCATGAAAAGCCGCGAGTGGAATGCCAAGTTCGGCGAACATCTGTTTTTCAACCAACCGGTCCTGAGAGAAGCGCAAAGCCGATGGCGGCGGGTAGATCGGCGCAAGGCCGTCAATGTGCCGCAACGCATCGACGGGCACGTTCTCGAATTCGTAACTAACCACATCACAGGTCTCAGCCAACGCGATCAGCGCAACCGGATCGTCGAACGCGCTTTGAATGACTTTTCCGCAGGCTGCGGCGGGTGGATTGTCTGCCGGGTCGACGAAGCGCGCCTCAATACCGAGTTGCCGCGCGGCAAAGCCGAGCATTTGGCCCAATTGGCCCGCGCCGATAATACCGATGCGCATTGGTCTAACGCGTTGGATCGCTGTCAGCTAAAACCTTGTCGGTCTGCTGGCGGCGAAATTCGTCAAGCGCCTTCGCAATCGATGCGTCGGAATTGGCGAGCATCGCTGCGGCTAACAGCGCGGCATTGACGGCGCCCGCTTTGCCGATGGCCATGCAACCGACGGGTATACCGGCGGGCATCTGCACGATCGATAACAGTGAATCCATGCCTTGTAGTGCTTTGGACTGCACCGGGACGCCCAGCACCGGCAAGCGCGTCTTCGACGCCACCATGCCAGGAAGATGGGCGGCGCCGCCGGCACCGGCGATAATAATTTTGAGGCCGCGATCGGCCGCACTTGCAGCGTATTCGAACAAGCGATCCGGCGTGCGATGTGCCGACACCACACTGACCTCGTGGCGCACGCCGAGCGCGTCCAGCGTTTCGCTTGCGTGGCGCATTGTGTCCCAGTCGGAACGCGATCCCATTATTATGCCGACATCAATAGTCATCGATTCAGTCTATCATTCCAGGTTAATTAGCGACGCAGCTTCGCCATTGCCGCGATCAATGGTTGCGGATCTATGTGGCGCATCAGCTTGCCAATGTATTGTTTTTGTCGGCGCAGCGCGCCATGAGCCTTGATCTGGCGGGCCTCCATGACGGCTTCGACGAGATCCTCGTCAAGTGGCAGAGCCTCGAGTTCGCTGAGTTTAAGCGTTATCAGCTCTTCGCCCAATTTCTGCAGCGCCAGGTATTCGCGCTTTCTTGCGCTTTTGCTGGGCTTTAATTCAGTCACTGGTTACAGTACTCCCCGCGGTCAGTCTACCGATCAGCGGCGCGAGTCTAACACGCACAAGGATTGTTCCAATAATGGCAGAAGTTACAAAACGTGAATCACTGGGGTGCAGCGAGCTGGAGGGCATAGTTGCGCTGGCTCTCGATGCAGCCAGGGATCTGGGTGTCGACCAGGCCGAGGTGGCAGCGAGCCAGGATGTCGGCTTGTCGGCGACGGCACGTCTCGGCGATATCGAAAACCTCGAGTTCACCAATGACCGTGGCGTTGGCATCACTGTGTACAAAAATTCGTGCAAGGGCAGCGCCAGCACCTCGGACACGTCCCCGGCGGCCATTCGTGAGGCGGTCGCGAAGGCCTGTTCGTTTGCCTCGCTCACGGCGCAGGATAAGTATGCTGGCCTGGCGGATGCTGAGCGTATGGCCACCGAGCTGTTTGACCTGGATCTCGATCACGCCTGGGATATCGACGCCAACGAAGCGATCGCGCTGGCAATTGAAACGGAACGCGCGGCACTCTCGTATGATCCACGCATCAGTAATTCCGAAGGTGGTACCGTGGCGACCAATCGTGGTTCGCGGGCGTACGGAAATACACACGGATTTATTGGTAGCCATACGCGAACCAGCCACAGCATAACCTGCGTGGTGCTGGCAGAAGCCGACGGCGCGATGCAGCGCGACTATCACTACACCTCGTCGCGTGTACCCGGAGAACTGGATGATGCCGTTATTGTGGGTCAACGGGCGGCGAAGAAGACCATCGATCGCCTGCACGCGGGCAAGATCAAGACCACAACGGCACCCGTCCTGTTTGTCCCGGAATTGGCGCGCAGTTTTATCAGTCATGCAATGGGTGCCATTTCGGGTGGCGCGCAGTATCGGCGCTCGACTTTTCTGCTCGATGCAATCGGCAAGCGGGTTTTCCCGGAATTCGTCCAGATTCAGGAGCGCCCGCACATTCCACAGGCGATGGGCAGTCGTGCTTACGACAGCGAAGGCGTTGCGACCTACGATCGCGATATTGTTACTGACGGTGTACTGCAGGGTTACCTGCTGAGCAGTTATTCCGCGCGACGTCTCGGCCTGCAGACGACAGCCAACGCCGGCGGCGCACAAAACCTGGTTGTGCCGGGAAGCGAAACTGATCTCGCCGGACTGATCCGGGAAATGGGCACCGGGCTCGTTGTTGAAGAATTGATCGGGCAGGGCGTGAACGCCGTGACCGGAGACTACTCACGCGGTGCGGTGGGCCACTGGGTGGAAAACGGTGAAATCCAGTTTCCGGTGCATGAAGTGACAATCGCCGGCAACCTGAACGACCTGTACCCGCGTATTGCGGCAATCGGCAACGATCAGGACTTGCGCAGCAACATGCGCATTGGCTCCTTGCTGGTCGAGGAAATGACCGTCGCAGGCGCTTGATAAGCGATTATTCGGCGGCTGGCCGGTCGAGCAGGTCCGACAATGACATGTCCTCAACGATGCCGGCAACCGCGTCATCAATTGTCTGCGCAAGATTATCAATCGCTGCATCCCAGCGCGGATTGCGATGCGATCCGGTTTCGCCCTCCTGACGGACCACGGCAAGAATTTCCGCTAGCTTGATGCGCGACATCTCGCGTCCCGGCAACAGGTTTTCGTGCTCGTTGGTCGTGAGAATATCAGCGGCCTCGAGGCGCGACGTTATCGTGGACAGCGTGATGGTCGGTATGCGCATCGCACGACTCAGGCTGTCGAGGTTTACGCCGATAACCGGGTTGCGGAATTCCTTGGCGACAAGGTACATCACGTTGAGTGCGATTCGCTCGCGCATGGCATTTGACAGACGCGGTTCACGCCGGCCGATCTTCAGGTAGGCGGGGTTCTGAAAATAAAACGCGACTTGCGAGCCGATCAGCAGTATCAGCCAGTTGAGGTATAACCAGAGCAGCGCCGATATTGCGACAGCAAAACTTGCATAAATTGCCTGTCGATTGGTCGAAGTGGAAACGAAAGCCGCAAACAACGTGCTCGTCGTCACCCAGAGAAAACCGCCCACGGCACCGCCGACCAGCGCGGACTTGAGCCGCACGTTGGTATTCGGCATGAGCTTGTAGAGGAACGTGAAAATCGCAATGATTACCAGGTAGGGCGTAATCGTATTTATCGCAGTAAACGCCGGCGCGATGACCGTGTTTTCCTGGATCGTGACAACGAGGTTGTCCTGCGCCAGCATCGCAAGCGTTCGAATGCCTATCGCCACCGCCAGCGAACCAACGACGAGGACCGCGGTATATTCGACCAGCCGGGTCGCAAAACTGCGCGGCTTGATAACGTACCAGACGTAGTTAAATGCCTCTTCGATTTTTTGCACCATCGTGACAGCGGTGTAGATGAAAAATGCGAGGCCGATACCACCCAGCACGCCAACGTTGACGTTGTTGACCAGCGTCATAACGTTGTTGGTGATTTCGACGCCCTTGTCCCCGAGAGGCTCGAAGACGCCGTACAGTCTCGCTTCGAGATCCTTGTCGACGCCCAGCGATTTCAGCGCGGAGAAACTCAATGCAAGCAGCGGTACGATCGACAGCAGCGTTGTGTAGACAAGGCTCATGGCACGTAAAGTCAGCTGCCCGGACACAATATCGCGCAGCACAGCGTAAGCGTTGCGCAAAACGCCCACCACGATTCGACCGGGCAAACCATACTTTTGCAGTCGGTCGCCCCAGATCAAGCTGTCGATCCAGTTTTTGAGGCGGGCAAACATCAGTCCGACTGGCTCGTCATGCGTTGCAATGCTTCGTGGTACCTGTCGGCGGTGCCCTGCAGAATAGTGGCTGGCAGATCCGGGCCGGGTGCGGTCTTGTCCCAGTCCAGAGTATCGAGGTAGTCGCGCACATATTGCTTGTCGAAACTTGGCGGGCTGCTGCCGATCGAGTACTCATCCAGCGGCCAGAAGCGTGATGAGTCCGGCGTCAGAACCTCATCGATCAGATACAGCCGTCCTTCGTCGTCGAGGCCAAATTCGAACTTGGTATCGGCAATAATGATGCCGCGCTGCAGTGCGTAGGTAGCTGCACGTTCGTAAATAGCGATCGATATGTCGCGAACACGAGCGGCGAGTTTGTCGCCAATCAAATCGACTACCTGTTCATAACTGATGTTTTCATCGTGGTCACCGGCTTCAGCCTTGCTGGCTGGCGTAAACAGGGTTTGCGGTAACTTTTCGGCCTGCTGCAAACCAGCCGGCAGTGAAATGCCACAGACCTTGCCGCTGTCTAGGTAGTCGCGCCAGCCGGAGCCGATCAGGTAACCGCGCACAACTGCTTCGATCGGCAGCGGTTTGAGGCGCTTTACGACCAGCGCCTGTTTGCGAATCCTGTCGCACTGTGCGGAGTCCTTGAGGATGTCGTCAACGGTCAGGTCAGTGAGTTGATTGTCGATGATGTCTGCCATCATGCGAAACCAGAAGTGCGAAATGCTGGTGAGCACTGCACCTTTGCCCGGGATCGGGTCAGGCAGGACAACATCGTATGCCGACAGTCGATCCGTGGTGACTATCAGCAGGTGTTCGTCATCCACGCTGTAGATGTCCCTAACCTTGCCGCGCCCGATAAGGGGCAGCTCCGGAATTACGGATTCGAACAATGCATCGCTGTTACTCATGCCGCGATGATCGCCGTTCCGGGCAGGACTGGCAAGCAAGGACGTTGGGAATGGCCGTGCAGTCCGGTTAGGATTGCGTTTCTTCGAGCAAATTTGCGGGCGGGATTCCTAATTGTACTGGGGTAAGCTTATCGGCACCGTGATCGGGTTGCTCATGCGCAATCCCTGGGCTGCAGCGGCAGGATTTATCCTCGGTCACCAGTTTGATCGCGGCTTTGCCGACCGTTTTCGTGCATTCGAGAAGCAGGGCAACGATTTGCCGCGTGTCTCCGAGGACTTCGTCAAGGGCTTGTTCCAGGCGATGGGGCACCTCGCCAAGGTCGACGGCCGCGTCAGTGAAGCGGAAATTCGGGCGGCGCGCAGGGTCATGCATCGGTTGAGCCTGAATCCCGCGCTCGTCAGGCGTGCGATCGGCTGGTTTGACAGCGGCAAGGAGCCCGGGTTTCAGCTGCTGAAAATGATGCGTGAAGTGCGCCGCAAGTCCGCGCGCAACGCGAACGATCGGCTGACATTTGTGCGCTTGTTACTCGAAGTCGTATTGTCAAAGGACAGTCTGAAAAAAGAAGAGCGTGCGTTGATCTGGTCAATCTGCACCGAGCTGCAGATCGGACGTGTCGAACTTGCACAGCTCGAGGCGATGATACGCGCGCAAAAAGGTTTCAAGCGCTCACCGGCCGGCAATGCCGACGCAAGCCGGGTGCGGCAGGCTTATGCCGCGCTAGGTGTGTCGCCCGACGCCAGCAACGATGAAGTCAAACGGGCTTACCGTCGCCTGATGAATAAAAATCACCCGGACAAGATTTCCGGCAGCAATCCGGGCGCAGACGTGATGGCTGAAGCACAGCGCCGTACGCGCGAGGTTCGTTCAGCCTATGAAATGCTCAAGGCTCGCCGTTCGATCCGTTGATGTGTAAAGTGCAGAAAAAATCGAGGGAGTCCTTGTGAAACCATTAATCGCACCGTCCATTTTGTCCGCCGATTTCGCTCGCCTGGGCGAAGACGTTCAGGCCGTACTCGATGCAGGTGCCGAACTCGTGCATTTCGATGTCATGGACAATCACTTTGTCCCGAACCTGACTATCGGCCCAATGATCTGTGATGCCTTGCGCAACTATGGTATCGAGGCACCCATCGATGTGCACCTGATGGTCGAACCGGTGGATCGCATCATTCCCGATTTTGCGCAAGCGGGTGCCAGCTACATCACGTTTCACCCGGAGGCGAGCCGCCACGTGGATCGTTCACTTGGATTGATTCGCGAACAGGGCTGCAAAGCGGGTCTCGTATTTAACCCGGCGACCCCGCTCGACTGGCTGGCTCACGTTATCGACAAGGTCGACATGGTGTTGCTGATGTCGGTGAACCCGGGGTTCGGAGGACAGAAGTTCATCCCGTCAGCATTAAGCAAGCTCCGTCAGGCGCGACAGATCATTGATGCCAGCGGTCTCGATATCCGCCTGGAAATCGACGGTGGCGTCAAAGTCGACAATATCGGCGAGATCGCTGCAGCGGGTGCGGATACATTTGTAGCCGGCTCCGCTATTTTCGGTAGTGATGATTATCAGAAAACGATTGCGGCCATGAAGGCCGAAATTGCGAACGCAATCGCGTAGGAGCGGCCCTGTAGGAGCGGCCCTTAGGCCGCGAAGCGAAAAAATATGGTGCCAGTGACCCTATTT
>CAXBJV010000048.1:0-28112 GCA_963976215.1 uncultured Woeseiaceae bacterium
GAAGTCGATTCGTGCGGTCGGGGAGGTCACATTCGATGAGCGTCTGTTATCGAACATTACCCTGAAGTTCGACGGCTACATCGGCGATCTCAGAGCCGACTACGTCGGTGCCGAGGTGACCAAGGATCAGGTGCTGTTCACGGTTTACAGCCCGTCGCTGCTGTCCGCTCAACAGGACTATCTGGAAACCTTGAAACGCCGACCCGGTACTCAAAACGGACTGTTACGCGCCGCTCGTCAACGCCTTGCGTTGTGGGACATGAGCGACGGCGAGATTCGAGCCCTTGAGGAGCGCGGCGCACCGCAGGACTACGTGGCCATTTATGCGCCACGCAGCGGCACACTGATCGAACGCAACATCGCCGACGGCAGTGCAGCAAAGATGGGTCAGACCCTGCTCTCGATCGCCGATTTGTCGCGCGTGTGGATTGAAGCGGAAGTCTTCGAGGCCGACCTCGAACTGGTCAGCGTGGGCATGAACGCGGACGTCACGTTGCCCTATTTGCCGGGTCGCACCTATCCCGCCGCAGTTGAGTACGTCTACCCGTACCTGCACGGCCAAAGCCGCACCGGGCGAATTCGATTGTCATTGGAGAATCCCGACGGCAAATTGAAACCCGATATGTACGCCCAAGTGTCACTGAAGTCAGATCTTGGGCATCGGCTCAGTGTGCCCGAGGAGGCGGTCATCGTGGCGGGCCAGAGCCGCGTGGTGTTTGTCGACCTCGGCGCCGGGCGCCTGAAACCCGTCCGGATTCGGACGGGACGGACAGCACAGGGATTCATCGAAGTGCTGGACGGGCTGTCGCTCGGTGACACGGTCGTGACCTCGGGCAACTTTCTCATTGCCGCGGAAACCCGGCTCAAGACGGGGATCGACCAATGGTAAACCCTCATGACAACGGTCCGAACCACGGGCCGCTCGAAAAGCTGATCAACTTTTCGGCACGCAACTGGCTGTTGACGCTGATGCTGGTATTGGTCGGCGCCTTCTGGGGCTATCGATCGCTGATCACGGCGCCCCTTGACGCTATTCCCGATCTATCCGATGTGCAGGTGATCGTCTTTACCGATTGGCCAGGGCGCAGTCCCGATTTGGTGGAAGATCAAATCACCTATCCATTGACGACGACGCTGCTCGCGGCACCCGAGGTGCGCTTCGTCCGCGGGCAAAGCTTCATGGGTTTGTCGTTCGTCTACGTCATTTTCGAGGACGGTACCGACATGTACTGGGCACGATCACGCGTGCTCGAGTACCTGAATTCTGCCGCGCCGAAACTTCCAGACAATGTTCGACCAACGTTGGGCCCCGACGCCACGGGCGTCGGCTGGGTCTATCAATACGCGCTGGTCGACAAGAGCGGTAATCAGAGCCTGGCCGACCTGCGCAGTCTGCAGGACTTTAACCTGCGCTACGCCCTGGAGGCTGTCGAAGGCGTGGCCGAGGTCGCCTCGGTCGGTGGCTTCGTCAAGGAATACCAGATCAATGTCGACCCCAACAAGCTCGCCTCCTATGGCATCCCGCTACACAAAGTAACGATGGCCGTGCGCGCCTCCAACAACGATGTCGGGGGCCGGGTGCTGGAAATTGCCGGCCATGAGCAGTTCATTCGCGGGCGCGGCTACGTCAAATCGGTGGACGATCTGAAAGAAGTGGTCATCGGGGTCGCTGAAGGCGGCATTCCCATCCGCGTCGCCGACGTGGCGAGCGTCAGCCTCGGTCCCGCACTGCAACGCGGCCAGGCCGATCTCGACGGTGAAGGGATCGCGGTCGGCGGTATCGTCGTGATGCGTTACGGCGAAAATGCGCTCGATGTGATCGATCGGGTCAAAGCACGGCTCGATGTTTTGCGGGAGAGCTTGCCGGTCGGCGTCGAGATCGTGCCCGTCTACGACCGCTCGAGCCTGATCGAACGGGCGATCGAAACCTTACGCAACACGTTGCTCGAAGAAATGCTGATTGTCTCCCTGGTGATCGGTCTGTTCCTGTTGCATGTGCGATCCGCCTTTGTGGCCATCCTGACGCTGCCCATTGCGATCCTCCTGTCGTTTATTCCGATGTCCTACCAGGGCCTTACCGCCAACATCATGTCCCTGGGGGGTATTGCCGTGGCGATCGGGGCCATGGTCGATGCCGCCATTGTCATCATCGACAATGTCCACAAGCGCTTGCACGGGCAGTCGCTGGAAGGCGAATCGCGCACCCGAGTGATCATTGAGGCCATGCAGGAGGTGGGCCCCAGCATCTTCTTCTCGCTGTTGATCATCACAGTGTCGTTCGTACCGGTGTTCGCCCTGGAAGGCACCGAGGGACGGTTGTTCAAACCCCTGGCGTTCACCAAGACCTATTCGATGTTTTTTGCCGCGCTGTTGTCGGTGACCTTGATCCCGGCGCTGGCCGTCTTGCTGATCAAAGGCAAGATTCGCGGCGAGGACAGCCGTCTCAACAGGACGCTGAAAGCAGGATATGCGCCGGTGGTCAAGTTTGCTGTGCGTTGGCGCTGGCCGGTCGTGATCGCGGCAGTGCTCGCGCTGGTGGCAACGGTGCCCGTCTATCGAACCTTGGGCAACGAGTTCATGCCGCCGTTGAACGAAGGCAGCATTCTCTACATGCCGACTGCATTGCCTGGAATTTCAATCGAAGAAGCGACGCGGGTCATGCAAACCATGGACCGGGAGCTGAAAAAATTTCCGGAAGTCGAGCGCGTTTTCGGCAAAGTCGGACGCAGCACCAGTCCCACCGATCCGGCGCCGCTGTCGATGATCGAGACCAACATCATGCTGAAGCCGCAAAGTGAATGGCGCGACGGTATGACCTGGGACAAGTTGATCGGTGAGATGGATGGCGCCATGCGTTTTCCCGGCATGCCGAACATCTGGTGGATGCCGATCCAAACCCGCACCGAAATGCTGGCCACCGGCATTCGCTCGGCGCTTGGCATCAAGATCTTCGGACCAGAGCTGGGTGTCATCGAACGCACCGGTGTCGATATTGAACGCGCCTTGCTGGACGACGAGCGCACCGCTCCCTACACCCGCAGCGCCTTCGCAGAACGGGCAACAGGCGGCTACTTTCTGGATTTCGACATCGACCGGCAAGCGGCCGCGCGGTTTGGGCTGAATGTCAATGACGTGCAAAGCGTCATTGAAGGGGCCATGGGCGGCGTCAAGGTCAGCGAAACCGTCGAGGGTCGCGAACGCTATGGCATCCTCGTGCGATACGCTCGTGAATACCGCGACAACATCGAGGCGCTCGAGCGCGTGTTCGTGACGACGTCTACCGGCGCCCAGATCCCCATCACGCAAGTCGCGGACATCCAGTTTCGCACGGGTCCACCGGCACTGCGCAATGAAGACGGGCAGCTGGTGAGCTTCGTGTTCGTCGACGTTAACGATGATATCGGTATCGCTGACTACGTCGATCTGGCACGCCAGGTGGTCGCAGACAAGGTGGATATTACGCCCGGATATCGCCTCGATTGGGCCGGGCAATTCACCTATTTCGAGCGCGCCAAGGCCAGGCTCACGATTCTTGTGCCGCTGACGATTTTCGTCATCTTTTTTATGCTTTACATGCATCGGAAGTCGATGATCGAGACGCTGGTGGTGATGACGGCGTTGCCGTTCTCACTCATTGGCAGCATCTGGCTGCTGGCGGCACTCGACTACAACCTGAGTGTGGCCGTCGCCGTGGGCATGATCGCGGTAGCGGGACTCGCCGTCGAGCTGGGTCTGTTGATGATGTTGTATCTCGATCTCGCGTGGCGTCGTCACGCTAAAGACAATTCTCTCAAATCGCAACAGGACCTAACGAGCGCGATCACGGAAGGCGCCAGTCAACGCATTCGTCCGATGCTGATGACGGGGCTGGCCCTTTTTATGGGGTTGGTACCGATCATGTACAGCGCGGGCAGCGGTGCTGATGTGATGAAGCGCATCGCCGCCCCGATGCTTGGAGGGGTAGGGTCTGCGCTCATTCTGGTGCTGATTGTCTTCCCTGCCATTTTTGCATTCTGGCGCGGCAGGGGCTTACCGGCCCTCGTACCGCTTCCGGAAGAGCACCGCGTATCGCGTCCCGACGAGAGCCCCCAATCATGAGGGGCTTGCGTGGAAGTGTGTCGCGGATTCAACGAGTCCTAGGACCGAACGGAGGAACTTATGATGCAACTCAAAAGTAGCAAACTACGACCGTCGAAACGGGTGCTTTTGCTGCTGGGTGCAAGTCTGGTACTTGGCACTGCACCTGGCATTGCCGCGGCCGGCTCACAAACGACCGTGCAGGACAAGGCAAATCGTGGCGAACGGCATCGGCACGGGCCGCCGAGCAAGCGCTTTTACCACACCCATTCACACACGACATCGACAGAGGTCGAGCAGAGGTCCGCAACCCCGCGACGCTATGGGCCACCGAGTAAAGGATTCCGAACCTGGAGTCACCCCTCGAAGGATCACCGGGCGGTGCCGCGCTCCAGTGATGAACGTCGGCGTCGCGGACCACCCGGGAAGTTTCCGGGATACCCGCGGTAGACGTTAAACGGGCGCCCGGGAAGTCCTGGGCGCCCTGGCAAGGAGATACGGTTATGTCGAAACAGAAGAGACATCGAAAATTCACGCGGCCCAGGCAAAGCGCTTGGGCCATTGCAGCGGTGATTGGCTTCAGTTTACTCCTGATCGCCGGTGCCGCGATCTGGTGGTCGGAACCACCGGTCAGCCCGGCGCAAGCCGACGTTGTGGTTTACAAACAAGCCAATTGTTCGTGTTGCAACAAATGGGTTTCGCACTTGCAAGACAGCGGGCTTGTCGTGAGCGTGCAGAACGTGCGCAGCACTCGAGAAATACAGCAAGCCGTTGGTGTTCCCGACGAGCTGCGAGCCTGTCACACGGCGACGGTCGGTGACCGTTGGGTCGAGGGTCATGTACCGGCGGACCTCATCTACCGGTTACTCAATGAGGACCCGGACGACGTGCGAGGCTTGGCGGTCGCCGGCATGCCCATTGGATCACCCGGGATGGAAGGACCGAACGCGCAGACTTATGAGGTCATGCGTGTAACGCCGGAAGGACAAATTGACCGCTACGCCGAGCGTGAGGGTGCCAATTCACGCCCTTGATACGACAACGGTAACTGATTACTTCGGAGGAATTTGACGATGGATTTCAACACACTTTTATGGGGCGCATTGGTCCTGTTTATGGTCGTTTGTTGCGGAATGATGGTGCACATGATGATGAAGCGTCCGTCCAGTGACAAATCGCAACGGATTGCGCCGCACCGCGATGACGACAGTCTCGTGATCAAACCGGATAAGGAAAAGCAATGAACGCCAGCCCCCGAAAAGCGACAAATGAGGAAAAGTCACGATCGCAGACCAACGGGCAGTACACCTGCCCGATGCACCCTGAAATCGTGCGCGACGCGCCGGGCGATTGCCCCAAGTGCGGCATGGCATTGGAACCCCTCACCGTCGGTGACAAGGAAGACGACAGCGAACTCGAGGCCATGACCCGGCGCTTTTGGGTTAGCGTACCGCTGTCCGCCGCCGTATCGGTGCTCGCCATGAGCGAGCTGGTGCCGGGGCTGGGGCTGCACCAGTTGCTCGGCGCCGCCTTTGGCTGGATTCAGGCCTTGCTGGCCACGCCGGTGCTGGTCTGGTCGGGCGGCTTCGCTTTTGTGCGCGGCTGGAAGTCGGTACGTAATGTCAGCCCCAATATGTGGACGTTGATTGCCCTCGGCGTGGGCGCGGCCTATGTTTTCTCGCTATTCGCGCTCCTGTTCCCGGAGTTGTTGCCGGCGGCCTTCAAGAGCGAGGTCGGCAACGTGCCGCTCTATTTCGAGGTCGCGGCGGTGATCATCACGCTGGTGCTGCTCGGTCAGGTCTTCGAGGCCCGCGCCCGCGGCCGGACCTCCCAGGCACTGAAGGCGTTGCTCGACCTGACACCGCCCACGGCACACCGCATCAACGACAGTGGCGAAGAGGAAGAAGTGTCGCTGGATGCGCTGAGAATCGGCGATAAACTGCGCGTGCGCCCCGGCGAAAAAGTGCCCGTGGACGGCAAGATCGTCGAGGGTCGTTCCACGCTGGACGAATCCATGATCAGCGGTGAGCCCATCCCGCAGGAAAAGGGCGTGGACGACAACGTGACCGGTGGCACGGTCAACCAGACCGGCGGTTTTGTCATGCAGGCGAGTGAGGTCGGTGGCGACACCGTGCTGGCGCGAATCGTGGACATGGTCGCCCAGGCCCAGCGATCGCGGGCGCCCATCCAGGGCTTGGTCGACAAAATTGCCGCCGTCTTTGTACCCGCCGTGGTGCTGACGGCGGTAATTGCGTTCATTATCTGGGCGGCCATCGGCCCCGAACCGGCACTGTCCTATGCGTTGGCGGCTGCCATCTCGGTACTGATTATTGCCTGTCCCTGTGCCCTGGGGCTGGCCACGCCGATGTCGGTAATGGTTGGCGTTGGTCGTGGTGCGCTGGCGGGGGTACTGATTCGTGATGCCGAAGCGCTGGAGCTCATGGAACAGGTCGACGTGCTGCTGGTGGATAAGACCGGCACACTGACCGAAGGCAGACCCAGGTTGGTCGCCGTCGAGACCGCGAATGGTTTCGACGAGACGGAGCTCCTCGACCTGGTAGCTTCGCTCGAACACGCCAGCGAGCATCCCCTGGCGCGCGCGATCGTGGACGGCGCCGCCGAGCGCGGCGTAAAACCGACGGATGCCGAGGATTTCGATTCGATCACCGGCAAGGGTGTACGCGGACGCGTCAAGGGGCGCGAGATACTGATCGGCAACAGCCGTCTACTCAAGGAAAACAACATTGACATCGGCGAGCTGGCGGCGACGGCGGATCGGCGCCGCGGCGAGGGCGAGACAGTGATGCTGGCTGCTGTCGACGGCAGGCCCGCCGGCCTGGTCGCTGTCGCCGACCCCATCAAGGAAACCACCGCCGAGGCGGTGCGCATCCTGCACGATGCGGGTCTGCGTATTGTCATGCTGACCGGCGACAACGAGAAGACGGCACAGGCGGTGGCGGCCACGCTGGGCATCGACGACGTGCATGCCGACGCTCTCCCCGAGGACAAGCACGCCCTGGTGGAAAAACTGCAGGGTGAGGGCCTGAAAGTCGCCATGGCCGGTGACGGCATCAACGACGCGCCCGCGCTTGCATTGGCAGAGGTCGGCATTGCCATGGGCACGGGTACCGACGTGGCCATGGAAAGCGCTCGCATCACACTGGTCAAAGGGGATCTTCGCGGCATCGCTAAGGCCAGACGGTTGTCCGAAACCACCATGCGCAACATACGCGAGAACCTGTTTCTTGCGTTTGTCTACAACACCGCCGGCGTACCGATCGCCGCGGGTATCCTGTACCCGCTGATCGGGTTGCTGCTCAATCCCATGATCGCCGCCGCGGCGATGAGCCTGTCCTCGGTGTCAGTGATCGGTAACGCGTTACGCTTGCGGCGCGCAGAACTCTAGGAGGAGCTGAACCAGAATGATTATCAACCTCGACACAACTGCAGTTAGCAGCGAGTCGCCGTCTTGTATCAGGGGACCGCGTGCACTTTTCGCCAGTAAAAGATTGATGGTTTGAGGAGTAAGTAAAACATGATGAATTGTATGGGAGCCCCGATGGGCACAGGAATGATGATAGGCATGGGATTGATCTGGCTATTGGTAGTGAGCGTCTTGATCCTATCAGTGGCGGCCCTGTGGAAATATCTGCGTTCGAACAATACGCGCGATGAGTAAGAGTATGCTCAAACGCTTGTCGGGAAGCCCGGAAGCAAACGTACTGCTGTTTTCCTTTCTGGTAAATTTTGTCTGGGAAATGTGGCAAGTGCCCTTCTATGAGGGGTTATCCACAATGGATCACATCAACGCAGTGCGTATCTGTACTCAGGCAAGTATCGGGGATGGCGTGATTAGCTTGCTGGCATTTTGGAGCGCTGCCGCAGTCGAGCGATCACGCCGATGGTTTCAATCGCTAACCCCGGTTCCCGTTCTTATGTACTGGGCAGTGGGCATCGGGATCACCATTGTCATGGAATGGCTGGCCACAGGGCCTCTTGATCGCTGGCAGTATGTAGCGACGATGCCTCGGCTGCCGGTATTGGGGACTGGGTTGCTTCCGCTATTACAGTGGACGCTGCTTCCGGCGGTAATTCTTGTGTTGGTGCAACGTCAGGTGACAGAGGCAGAGATTAGCTTGCGATAAGCTTGTGCAACTCTCTGCGACGTGCGTGAGCGATCGCAGTAACGTGTTGTTCTGGCACAAAACTTGCAGCCACACTTAGGTGCCCACACCGCGCCACAAAATTTGGCCCCGTCAGGCTGGATCCGTTGTAAATTTTACATCGGCATGGAGTCCTTTCGGTTAGTGATGTCAAGTTAACGATGGACGAACCAATGCTATGAGTACATCTACGGAAAAGCCCCTCGTCATCGTGACCGGCAGCAGCGGTTACATCGGTTCCGCCGTGATCGAAGCGTTGGCCAGCGATTATCAATTGGTTGGATTTGATCGCGAGGCTGCACCGCATCCGCCGGCTGACGCCGAATGCGTTTGTATCGATCTGACGGATGAGGAGAGTTTGGCGACAGCCTTCGAGCGTGTGAAAACCGCTCACGGTAAGGTCATTGCCTCTGTCGTGCATCTGGCGGCCTATTTTGATCTCAGTGGGGAACCGAACCCGGCCTATGAGCGCGTCACGCTGGGCGGTACTCGCCGCCTGCTCGAATGCCTGCAGCCCTTCGAGGTCGAGCAGTTCATTTTTGTCAGCACCATGCTCGTGCATGCGCCGACCGAGCCGGGTGAGCCGATCACGGAAAGTTCTCCCATTGATCCCAAGCTTCCGTACCGGGAATCCAAAGCGCTTACCGAGCAAATCGTCAAGGAGCAAGCCGGCGAGATTCCCATTGTGATTTTGCGGCCAGCGGGCGTCTATGACGAAGAGGGCCACTCTGCGTTTTTGGCACAACAGATCGCAGGCATCTATGAGCAGCGGCTCATCGCTCACTTTTACCCCGGTGAACTAAGCGTTGGGCAGCCTTACCTGCATCTGGCGGATCTAACGGACGCGATTCGCCGTTCCATCGAGAATCGCGCCGACTTATCTTCCGAGACGGTGATGTTACTGGCTGAAGCAGAGGTTCTTGGATACGGCGAACTGCAACGGAAGATCGGCCAGTTGCTGCACGACGAAGAGTGGATCACGGTCTCAATTCCACCAACACTGGCTTACGCAGGCACCTGGGCACAAGAAGCTATATTGGATGAATACTTGTTTCAGAAGCCCTGGATGGTGTCTATCGCCAATGACCATTACGAGGTGGACACCAGTCGAGCCGAGGAACTCATCAACTGGTCCCCCCAACACCGCCTGAGCGCTGTCCTGCCGGACATCACACAAAAGCTCAAGGATGACCCGTATTCGTGGTACCGGATCAACGGATTGAACGCCGCGCGGGTGGCGCACGACAAGGTAAAAAATGCCGACGAAGATGAGGATGATTCTGCGCCGGAGCCAGTGCAAGCTCGTAAAGAGGAGCGCGTACACTCGAAATCAATGACAAAAATGCATTTCAGCATGCTCTGGGTGCATTTTGCCACGATGATGCTGGGGCTGTGGCTCGCATCGTCGCCTTTTGTGCTGGGCACCTTCACGGCTACCGAGTTTAGCGATCTGGTTCAGCGAGTGACTGTTGACCGCGGTTTGTGGGAGCCGGAATTTCGAAATCTACTGACTGCATGGAATAACGTGATTGTCGGCGGCCTGATGATGGTGTTTGCCGGCTTATCGCTGTCTCGACGCGGCGGGCTGGCGCAGTGGGCGAATGCTTGCCTGGGCGTGTGGTTATTATTCGCCCCCATTGTATTTTGGACACCGAGTGCCGCCGTGTATTTGAACGATACCATCGTCGGCGCCCTGGCCATCGCGTTTACGATTCTGATCCCCATGATGCCGGGCATGAGTGCAGAAAGCATGATGGATCCATCGGAGGTGCCGCCGGGTTGGACGTACTCACCTTCCACCTATCTGCAGCGCATTCCGATGATTGCACTGGGGCTCATTGGATTTGTGCTTGCGCGGATCCTTGCGGCATACCAGCTCGGACACGTCGGATGGGTGTGGGAACCCTTCTTTGCTGGTGATGCCGAGCGTAACGGATCGGAATTAATTATCACCTCTGAGGTATCCAAAGCGTGGCCGATTGCCGATGGTGGTTTGGGCGCAGTCACCTATATGTTCGAAGTGCTGATGGGGATCATGGGTGGCCGCGCCCGGTGGCGAACCATGCCCTGGATGGTGGTGCTGTTCGGCATTGCGGTGGTGCCGCTGGGCGTGATTAGTATCTATTTCATCATCATTCAGCCGATCGTTGTCGGCACCTATTGCACGCTGTGTCTGATAACTGCCCTCGGCATGCTCGTGATGATTCCGTTTGCGTTAGACGAACTGGTAGCCATGGGGCAATTTCTGTTGCTGAACACACGCCGTGGGCGACCTTTCTGGCGTGCCTTCTTTAAAGGCGATGCGTTGCCGGGGGGCACCAAAGATGAGCGTCCGGGGTTTTCTGATTCTGTGCGTCAGGCGTATCTGTCAGCAGTGCGGGGTGTCAACGTCCCGTGGACTCTGTTCCTGAGCGCGGTGTTAGGTACTTGGTTAATGTTCAGTCGCCTGGTATTCGAAACGTCGGGAAGTATGGCCGACAGCGATCATCTTGTTGGCGCTTTGGTTATCACCGTGGCGGTCATTGCTATGGCGGAAGTGGCAAGAGCGGTGCGATTCATTAACGTGCTGTTCGGTGCTTGGCTCGTTATCGCACCGTGGTTGCTTACGGGTAGTCAACTTGACGGCAGTGTCTCTACGTCAGTAGTGGGGTTACTGTTGATCGGGCTGAGCCTGCCACGTGGCCGACGCAGTGCGGAACATTACGGTCAGTGGGATCGGCTAATAGTTTGATTGGTTGTAGCTGAATTGCTCGCGGCCGGCGACACATCATCGGTTCGAGAATACGCGTAGACAAACCTGAGAGGAGAACAGCATGTTGGAAGCTGGGGAAGAAAACGGAGTGATCCGAATACGGGCCAGCGGAACACTCGAGAGTGCAGACTTTGACCGTTTCGTGCCCCTTTTCGAACGCATTGCGGCGCGTGAACCGCGATCGGTGCCGATGCTGATCGAACTCGCACGGGACTTTTCTGGCTGGGATCTGGGCGGTCTCTGGCGCGACCTGAAGTTCGACGTGAAGCATCAGGACAAGTTTGGACGGATCGCCATTGTGGGTGAGAAAACCTGGCAGGAATGGGGAACGAAGCTTTCCGATCCGTTCTTTCCTTCGGCCGACATGCGCTTTTTTGATCCAGATGAAAGCGACACCGCTGCGGCGTGGGCGCGCACCGGCCGGGAGGCGAACGCAACATGAGCGAGGCTGATCTCGATCTCGGCTCTCCTGAGAAGCGCCGCACGCTTTGGATTGTGCTGTGGCTCAATGTGGCCATCGCGGTGGGATTCTTGTTAACCGGCTATTTCGCGGATTCCAACGCATTGATCGCTAATGGGCTCGACAATTCGTCCGACGCCATCGTGTATGGATTGAGCCTGCTCGCTCTGAGCCGCTCTCGCACTTGGAAACGCGGGGCAGCGCGTTTCTCCGGCATCATGCTGCTGCTCTTCGCCGGTGGCGTGGTCGTGGATGCAATCCGTCGCTATTTCGCAGGATCGGAACCCATCGGAGCAATGATGATGACGATGGCTGCCGTTGCAGCGGTTGTGAATCTCTTGTCTCTCTATCTGCTCAAAAAATTAGAGAACAAGGATGTGAATCTGCGCGCTGCAACGACCTTCAGCGTCAACGACTTCGTCTCAAACGGCGGCGTCCTTCTTGCAGGCATCGTCGTTATTTGGACCGGTTCCAATTGGCCTGATTTGCTTGTCGGGATCGGGGTCGCGGGAATCGCGCTTTACGGCGGCGTCGATATTCTGCGCGATGCCCATCAGGACATTCACGAGGAACGGGGAACCGAGCATCGTGCGAAGAAATAATGACGTCGAGCAAAGAGGAACTATCAATGAAAACCGCAGCACAAATCGTTTCTGCAACCAAAGAGTTCGTTCGGACCTGTACACCTGAGGAGGCAATCAAACGCGTAAAGGCCAATCGAGAGCACTTTGTGGTGTATGTGCGTGAATCGGATGAATACGAAAAGCAACACCTCAAGGGATCTATAAACGTGCCACGAGGAGTACTGGAGTGGAAGATTTCGAGCGTATGCTCGGATGTTGATGCGCCAATTATTGTGCATTGCGCTTCTGGCGGTCGAGCCGTGCTTGCAGCCAAATCTATGACCGATATGGGGTATCGCGATGCCACTGCAGTTGATGGCAGTTTGGAAGACCTTTCTGCAGCTGTGCAGGAGGCCGACTAGTGAGAGTTCAGCAATTCTTCCACGAACCGACATCTACCCTCTCTTACGTCGTGCATGATGCCACGACTGCTGTCGTGATCGATCCAGTGCGCGATTACGACGCGGCCAGTGCACGCACCTCATGGAAGTTTTGTGAGGCGATCGCAACCTATCTGCGCAATCACAAACTTGCCGCCCCTTATGTGATCGACACGCATGTACACGCTGATCACATGACCGGATTACCGTATTTAAAGGAGCATTTTTCCTCAGCAACCGTAACAGGTGCACGAACGGGTGAGGTGCAAGCGCGCTTTCGCGATGTCTATAATCTGGGCACGGAATTCCGCGTGGATGGGAGTCAGTTCGATGTTTTGATTGATGAAGGCGAGCAACTTGAGGTTGGCTCAATGGTTGTGGAGGCGATGTACACGCCTGGGCACACGCCGGCACACATGTCCTGGAAGATCGATGATGCTGTTTTCGTCGGCGATACCTTGTTTATGCCGGATTATGGAAGCGCTCGTTGCGACTTTCCAGGGGGTTCGGCAGAGGACCTCTTCGACTCCGTACAGCGGATCTATGAGATGCCTGACGATACGCGACTGTTCATGTGCCACGACTACCGCCCCGGTGGTCGGGAGGTTGAGTTCGAAACGACCGTTGCTGCGCAGAAGCGCAACAACGTTCAAATTAACGAACGGACATCCAAGGAAGAATACGTCGCTTTTCGAAAAGAAAAAGATGCCACGCTGCCTGCACCCGAGTTGATCTTGCCGTCGCTCCAAGTCAACATCCGAGCCGGGATATTGCCTGCACCGGAAGAGAACGGGCTCGTTTATCTCAGGACCCCACTGAACTACTTGTGATGTTGCGGCAGGAATATACGATGTCACAGCACTCCCAAGTAATTTCAGCACACGGCACCAATCGCGCGACCGGCCCGAACGAGCTGCGAGCAACGGCGACCGCCTTTAGCTTCTTGTGGCCCGTCGAATTCTTGGCAGGCCAAACCAAAGAAACAGACCCAGCAACACTAGGCCAAGCTGGAACAAAAGGCCCTCGAGAAATGGGTAGAGTCCCAGCAGAGCCACTTCCGGGAAATCGACGCGGGTCATGGATAATACGCCGGCTTCTTGCAAGGCAACCACGCCCTTACCGGCGAAAATCAATGCCAACACCAACATCAGCACGCTGGTCGCACCGAAGAACTGTCGCAACGGCAATCGCATACTGGTCCGGAGGACCACTATGCCTACAACAAGGAGGGCAGCGATGCCAAAGCCAAAGCCAGTGAGGACATACGATTTTGAAGCGGCATCGGTCTGAGCCCACAGCGCTTGATAGAACAGGATGGTTTCGAATACCTCGCGGTAGACCGCGACGAACGAAAGACCCGCCAAGCCCCACAGCGTGCCCTGGTTGAGCTTGCTCTGGATCTGCGTGTCTATGAATTGTTGCCAGCGATCACTGCTCGACTTGTTGTGCAACCAGAAACCGATGCTAAACAACACCCCGGTCGCGAACAGCGCCGCCAAACCTTCCGTCATTTCACGGCTTGCGCCGCTGATGTCGATGATCGACGTTGATGCCCACCAAGTGAGCGTGCCTGCGACCAGCGCGCCAATCCAACCAATATGCAAATAGCGCAGCTTGTCGCGATGGTCGGTTTTGACGAGGAAAGCGGCGAAGGCGGCGACGACGAGTAGTGCTTCAAGACCTTCGCGTACCAAAATGAAGAAAGCACCGGTGAACGCAGCGACACCTGAGAGACGATCTTGGTCCAGGCGTTCTCTGGCGAGATACAATTGGTCCTTGATCGCGCCAATATCCAATTCTAGCTCACTGCGAGAAACGCCCTGACGAATTCGGTTGCGGAGGTCCGTCATGGCACGCTCGATATCAGAACGCAGCGCCGGGTCCACGACATCCAGCCCCTGCTCAATCAATTCAAAGCCGTCCAGATAAGCGGCGACTGCCAATTGGTAGGCGCGCTGAGCATCACCGTCGGTGTAGGCGGCCAGGGCCGCGTCAAGGTGTTGCTCAGAGACCGCAAGCGGCGATTGGCGACTGAACAGATGCCCGGGTTGAGTGCGCAGGGCGTACAGGAGCTGTTGGCCCGACTGTCCATAGTCGTCCAGCGTCTCGAGAGGCGTGGTTGTGACGAAAGTGCGTAAATCCAGCAGCGGATAGAGCGATGCTGTGTTAAGCAAGACGTCGACATCCGCCAGCTGGGTGCGATCAGAGGCCAGCTGCCCAACGAAAAACGCCAGCGCCCAGCGATCCTCGTTGGTCAATTCAGGATACGCGCGCATCGATGTTTCCGTCACGCCCAATGTGATCGTGTTGTAAAGGCCGTAGAGCGATCGCTGTGAGGCACGAACTGGATCGAGAAAGCTAACTGGTGCCGGATCCAGATTCGGTGCAAGGGGTCCCAACCCGTTACCCGTCGCGCCATGGCAGCCCGCACACTGTTCAGCATACAGCGCGGCACCACGGTCCAGCTCTGGCGGCGATCGTGGCAATACGATACCCCCATAGTTTTGTACGATGAACTGCCGCATTTCAGAGATCAATGCACTAATTTCTTCAGGTGACACTTTACTGTCCACCTGGGCTATCAGTTCATCTGCGTGGCGAAGCAACTGATCGCGGGCTTCGTCGTCCGGCAAGCTTGTCACCAAGACCCGGATCCCGCTGGAGAAGTCGAGCATCTCTTGATACTCGTCCTCATTGACGACGCGACCGTCCGCAACGGCGTCCGCATAGTCGGCACCCACATAATCGACCAACTGCATCAACTGAGGTACATCGGCCCGCGCCAGGCCGGCAGTGAGCACGAGTAAACCGACAACGAAGCTTTGCAAAGTCCACGCAATGCACCGAGCCCGCCAATGCGGCAGGCGGTGCATGCGTCTCCCTGCCTCCGCGCAACGTTCGCTCGCACCTAAGCGGCAACGCAGGACAGTCATTGTCTGTACCCGCCTGGGTCCCCGGGTGTTGGCCGACATCGGCAAGCGCCACTCCTGTTTGAAATCTGTGATCTGGTCGATAGTTGTAATCGAATTAAGTTGCACTATAATGCAACTATGCAAATACTTGAAGTACCGATCGAAGACGCTTTTCAATCGTTGAGCGATGTGACGCGGCTGCGTGTGGTTCGATTGTTGGCGGTCAGTCAGGAAGAGGCTTGCTTGTGCGAGTTGGTCGATAGCTTGCTCGAACCGCAGTACAAGCTGTCCCGGCACCTGAAGATCCTGCGCAACGCGGGATTACTCGAGTGCGAAAAAGACGGACGTTGGGTTTACCATCGGCTGGTGACAGGCTCGACGCACTTGCTGGCGTTGTTTGACGTCATTGAAACGCTCCCCGACCCGAAGCATATCTACCGCGACGACTTCAAACGCTTTACTCAGCGATTGAAGCATCGCGAGGGGGGTCGTTGCCGCGTCGGCGTGCTGACAGAGACACTGAAGTCCGAAGCGGTATGACCGACGGCTGCGTGACGAGGGACCTGTCCCGGCCCATCCCCGCCCCCTGGCGCAACCCCCCCGTGGTCACCTCAGCCGTTTCTGGCTTACTACTGGTGTTGGGCTTTGCTGGCGGGTACATGGGTATCACGCCAACGATCCAGACAATCATTTATATCGCGGCGGTCCTCATCGGCGGCTGGTACTTTGGTCGCGAGGCGCTCGAAGAACTCATCAAGGAACGCGAGATCGGGATCGAGCTCCTGATGAGTGTCGCGGCCATCGTCGCGGGCTTGCTGGGGCAGTGGGGCGAAGCCGCAATGCTGGTGTTTCTGTATTCCATCTCGGAGGCAGCAGAGAGTTACACCGAGGAGCGCGCGCGCGGCGCGATCCGAGCCTTGATGGACCTGGCGCCCAAAACTGCCTGGGTCGTTCGTGACGGTCAAGAGGTAGAAGTATCGATCGAGGCGTTAGTCGTCGGCGATCGCTTCATCGTGCGTCCGGGCGAAGCGATCCCAACGGACGGTGAGATCGTCGACGGCACCTCGAGCGTCAACCAGGCGCCGGTTACCGGCGAATCCATTCCCGTGGAGAAAGCAGAGGGGGATACGGTTTTTGCGGCGACGCTCAACGGTGAGGGTGTGTTGACCGTGATTGCGACCAAGACCGCTGCGGATAACACGCTCGCTCGCATCATCGAACTGGTCGAAGAAGCCCAGGGCAGCAAAGCCCAAACGCAACGTTTCATTGAACGCTTTGGCCGTCGCTACAGCCCTGCAGTGCTTGGGCTCGGAACTTTGATCGTGTTGATACCCGGGATGCTGGGTTTCGGGTGGGAAGAATGGTTGAGCCGCGCTACCGTGTTCATCGTCGCGGCAGCGCCTTGCGCCCTGGTGATTTCGATTCCAATCGCTCTGGTCGCCGCCATTGGCACGGCCGGCCGTCAAGGCGTGTTGATTAAAGGCGGCGTGCACCTCGAACGCTTGGCCAAAATTCGGGTGGTGGCCATGGACAAAACCGGCACCTTGACACGCGGGGTTCCGGAGGTCACACACCTTCAGCCGTCCGAAGGTACGAGCACCAACGAATTATTGAAGGTCGCGGCCGCGCTGGAGGCACGATCGGCACACCCATTGGCACAGGCCGTGATCGCGGCTGCCGAAGCGGCGGGGGTGTCGGTTGATGCGGCAGATGATGTGCAGTCGCTCACCGGTGCCGGGATCACGGGTTCCGTCGATGGCAAAACCCAATACATTGGCAGCCCTGAACTTTTTGCCGGGTTGGGTGGCGACTTTACGGCCAATCCGACGCGCATCGATCAATCCGCCCTTGCGACGCACATTGAGAATCTGCAAGGCGAGGGCAATACGGTCGTGTTGGTTGGCAATGCATCACAAATCCTGGGCATCATCGCGATCGCCGATGCGCTTCGCTCGAATGCGAGCGCGGCCGTCAGTGCACTGAAAGCGGCCGGCATGGAGCACGTTATCATGCTCACGGGTGACAACCGGCTGGCTGGTCACGCAATCGGTGCCAAAGCCGGCGTCGATGAGGTTCGTGCGGAGTTGAAGCCGGACGACAAAAGCCACGCCATCGCCGAATTGACCAACCAGTATGGACCGGTCGCCATGGTTGGAGATGGCGTGAACGACGCGCCCGCGCTCGCCGCAGCTCACGTGGGAATCGCGATGGGTGTTGCAGGCTCCGATGTAGCTCTGGAAACGGCCGACGTCGCCCTGATGGCGGATGATTTGTCGAAAGTGCCGTATTTGATGCGCTTCAGTCGCCGCACCTGGCGCGTCATTCGTCAAAACATAACACTATCGATCATAGTGATCAGCGGACTGGCCATCACGGCGCTCACCGGTGTGTTGTCGCTGCCCGCTGCCGTGCTGGTGCACGAAATCAGCGAATTTATTGTCATCGCCAGCGGCTTGCGGCTGCTGCGTAGTTAACTGTCGAAGGAGCGAACCGCGTTGATTTCCCGATACCGTCTATTTGGCGCACACACCGCCCGCCGAATTCCGTGTGTTCTTCTCGCGGTCACTACCGTCTTCTTTCCAATAGTTGCACCCGCTGCAGACCCTGCATCATCGTCGGCGGATACGCCAGCGTCACCGGCGCTGAACGCGTTTGCGCAGAAGATTCTGCAAACGCATCCGCTCGTTCGAGCGGCACAGGCAGACCTGGATGCAGCGCGTGCCCGTGAACGGGCTGCTGGACGCGCGTTGTATAACCCCGAGCTGGATGCTGAATACGAAGACGGGGAGGTTCGCACCCGCAGCATCGGCATCAATCAGACAATTGATCTGGGCGGCAAGCGCGGCGCGCGGGAACGTGCGGCCTCATTCGAAACGCAGTCGGCCATGGAGTCCTTGGCTTTGGTTCGGCAAGGCGTGTTGGCAGAGTTATTCAGTGCGCTCGGGATGGTCGATGTAGCTACGGAGCAGTTGCGCATCGCCGATGAACGCAAGGCGTTAATGGCGCGCTTGCGCACGCTGGCCGATGAACGTCGACAAGCCGGTGACCTGAACCGGATCGAGATTGATCTCGCCCGTCTGGCTTATGCGGAAGCAGCTTTACTGCGATCCCAAGCGGCAGCGCAACAAGTGACCGCACAACAAGCCCTCGCCCGGGTGGCCGGCGGTGATTTACCGGCCTATCCGCCATTGCCAACGGCCTACACGTCGGTGAGCCTGAATGAGCCCGCGGTCAACGCTATTCTCACCGACCTTCCCAGCGTCCGCGCCGCGCAAGCGCGAGTGTCGGCGGCGCAAGCGGTCGTGGATCTTCGTCGCCGCGAGCGACGGCCGGACCCCACCATCGGTCTCTACGCCGGTCGCGAAGGTGATGATGATCTGATTGGCATTCGTTTCTCGATTCCCTTTCCGGTGCGAAACAATTATCGCGCCGAGGTCGATGCCGCGAGTGCCGATCTCGCGGCCTTGGATCAATCGGTAGCGAATGACTACCGGCAGCTGCGCGCGGAACTCATCGCGGCACAACAACGCTACGAACTGGCGCGAACCGCCTGGGACGACTGGCAACGTCTTGGCGCCGGCAGCCTTGCGAGCCAAACGGAAATGTTGGAGCGCCTGTGGCGAGCCGGTGAATTGAACACCACAGATTATCTCGTGCAATTGCGGCAAACCCTGGACACCAGGGTTGCTGCCAGTGAGCAGCGCGGTGTTGTGTGGGAGTCGTGGATCGCCTGGTTGGCGGTCAGTGGTCAAGTCGATGCCTGGACCGGTCTTGGAAATCGGCGCTAGCGCCATGGAGAGAACACAAATGAGAAGAGTTGCCTGGATTGTACTGTTGCCCTTGTTGGTCTCGATCCCTTGGGCGCATGCCGAGGAGGAGGAAGAAGAGGAAGCGGTGGAACTCGTGTTCTCGGCGGCTGAACGCAAGGAACTTGGCATCGAGATCGCCGCGGTCAGCGAGCGCACCTTGTTTCCAGAGGTAAATGCGCCCGGTGAGGTGATGTTGAATGCCTATGCCACCAGTCAAATTGCATCGCGAATCGAGGCACAGGTCGTGGCCCGCCATGCACGGATGGGTGAAACCGTTGAGATCGGTGCTCCGCTTGTAACGCTGTCGAGCGTCGACGTCGCCGATGCGGTCGGCGATCTGCTAGTAAACGATCGCGAATGGCAGCGCGTCAAGAATCTGGGTCGCGATGTGGTCTCGGAATCGCGCTATGTGGAAGCGGAAGTCGCACGACAACGCGCCTACGCGAAAACCTTAGCGTACGGCATGCCGCGCCAGGAATTGGAGCGGTTAATCGAGAACGCCGACGTCAGTGAGGCCACCGGAGAATACACCCTCTATGCCCCACAATCTGGCGTCATCATTCGCGATGCCTTCGTGTTGGGTGAAGTCGTCGACGCCGGCCAGCTGCTGATGGAACTCAGTGATTTGAACGTCCTTTGGGTCGAAGCGAGGGTCGACCCCGAGCTCGCCTCGGCGATTGCCATTGGTGATTCAGTCCGCGTCAGTGCAGACGATCGCACGTGGGTGGCGGGAGAAGTCGTGCAGCGTGCTCCGCGCCTCGACGAGGCGACGCGTACCTTAGATATTCGTATTGAGGTTAGCGACACGCCCTCCCTCTTCCCCGGTCAGTTCGTCAATATCGCCGTTCGCACCGGCGCGGGCGTCCCGAGCCTCGCGGTGCCGGACGAAGCCATCATGCTGATTCAGGGCACGCCGATGGTGTTTACACTCGAGGGCGACGAGTTCGAGCCACAACCGGTCGAAACGGGACTCAAGGCCGAAGGCTACACGGCCATCACTACGGGTCTCGACGACGATGACACGATTGCTGTGGCCGGTGTGTTCCAACTCAAATCACTGCTTCTGAAGTCACAGATTGGCGATGCCGACTAGGGGGCCGTGATGCTAAATACGCTTGTCGATGTCTCACTGCGCTATAAGCTGCTGACGCTGGTCGGCTTCGCGGTCATTGCCTTTCTTGGTTGGCGTGCCGTCAACACAGTACCGATTGATGCGTTCCCGGATCTCACGCCCATTCAGGTGAATGTCTACACCGAATCACCGGGGCTGGCGGCCGAGGACGTCGAAGAACTGCTGACCTTTCCGGTCGAATCCGGGATGGCCGGGCTCGCCGGCGTGCAACAGATTCGCTCGGTTAGTCTTTTTGGCCTGTCCTACGTGTCGGTTTACTTCGACGACAACATGGACATCTATTTCGCCCGTCGTTTGGTGATGGAACGCTTACAGGAGGTCGCCGAACGCATCCCGGAAGGCTATGGCACACCGGAAATGGGCCCGAACTCCTCGGCGTTGGGGCAGGTGTATTGGTATACGCTCGAGCGTTCCGATGAAACCTTAGAATCCGGCGCCGCGGATATGGAGCTTCGCACCCTGCAGGATTGGTCCGTCCGCTTGGTGCTCCGCACTGTTCCCGGGGTTGACGACGTCATGTCCTGGGGCGGCAGTGAAAAACAGGTGCAGGTGCAACTCGATCCGCGCCAGCTGATCGCCTACGACCTTGACTACGGCACGGTGCTTGAGGCCATCGAGGCCAACAATCGCCAGGTGGGCGGGCAGTACATCAACCTCGGTCCGGAACAGTACCTGGTCCGTGGATTGGGATTGGTCCAGAACACCAACGATCTCGAAGAAATCGTACTGAAGACCGTCGACGGCACACCGGTGCGCATCCGTGATGTCGCGACCGTGCAGGAGGCACCCGCACTGCGTTTTGGTGCGGTCACGCGCGACGGCGAAGAAGTGGTCCTTGGCATGGCCCTGGCCCGTATTGGCGAAAACGCCGCCAACGTGGTGGATGCCGTCAAGGAAAAGGTGGCCACGATCGCCACGATCCTACCGGAAGGCGTCGAGGTCAAGCCGATTTATGACCGCACCGATCTGGTCGACGAGGCCGTTAGCACAGCGGTTACCGCCTTGATTGAGGGCTCCATTTTGGTGGCAATTGTCTTGTTCTTGTTTCTTGGCGAAATCCGCTCGGCCCTGGTAGTGATCGCGGCGTTGCCTTTGGCGATGTTGATCGCGTTCATCTTCATGGGCGAATTCGGCTTGTCCGCCAACCTGATGTCGTTGGCGGGCCTCGCCATCGGTATCGGTATGATGGTCGATGGCGCCGTGGTGATGGTCGAAAATGCCTTTCGCATCATGGCGGAGCGAAGGAAAAGCGGAGAAGTCGTTAATCGCACCAGCGCAGTCCTAACGGCTGCGCGCGAGGTCGCGAACCCGATCGCTTTTGCCATCCTGATCATCATCGTGGTGTTTCTGCCGCTCTTTAGCTTAGAGGGTCTGGAGGGCAAGCTCTTCAAGCCAATGGCATTTACCATTAGTTTTGCAATGGCGGGGTCGCTGGTACTCACGTTAACCCTGATTCCGGTTCTGGCCGCGGTCATGTTAAAGCCGCAAGAAGAGCGCGACACCCGACTCGTGCGGTGGTT
Organism: uncultured Woeseiaceae bacterium; assembly: GCA_963976215.1. Lineage (GTDB taxonomy): Bacteria > Pseudomonadota > Gammaproteobacteria > Steroidobacterales > Woeseiaceae > UBA1847. The sequence goes on from CAXBJV010000048.1 coordinate 21,829, forward strand.
AAAGCAAGGTTATTTGCCGCTCTTGAATTGGGCGCTTGCCAACAAAAAGAAGTTGGGCGCGACGGTCGGCGCGCTGCTTGTCGGCAGTCTGGCACTGTATCCGTTTCTCGGTAAAGAATTCATGCCGACTTTGCAAGAAGGCTCTATGGTGTGGCGTATCGTCTCTATTCCGTCCACCTCCCTTGAGCAATCCATTGAACTCTCCAAACGCGCATCGGGTGCACTGGCGGAGTTTCCGGAGGTGAACACCAGCGTCGCGATGATCGGTCGTGCCGAGAAAGGTGAGATCGCTGATGTGAACTACATGGAGGTCTACACCGAACTTGCGCCGTTCGACGACTGGACCACCGACCGTGATTTCGATGAGCTCCGTGAAGCAATGGAACAAGCACTGCATGAGGTTGCGCCGGCGTCGGTGGTCTCTTACACCCAACCCATCCAGATGCGCGTCGAAGAACTGATCTCCGGCGTGCGCGCCACGCTCGCCGTGAAACTGTACGGCCCGGAACTCGCGGGGCTCGACCAACTCAGTCAAAAGATCAAGTCGGTCATCAGCGACGTGCCCGGCGTCGAGGACCTGTCACTGGAGGCCAACCTCGGTAAACCCCAAGTGCGTATCCGAGTCAATCGCACTCAGCTGTCTCGTTATGGGCTCAACGCTGACGACGTGCTCACGGTAGTGCGCAACGGCATCGGCAATGAGGCGGTCAGCACGCTCGTTGACGGTGTGCGCCGCTTCGACATCACCGCAGGTCTGCACGATGCGGCCAAGGCTGACGTCGCGGCGATCGGCAATATTCCGCTACGCACGGACGATGGTGGCATTGTGTTGCTCTCGAGAGTCGCAGATATCGATGTCGCCGAAGGCTTTTCGTTTGTTCGACGAGAGCAACTGCAGCGCTACGCCGTAATCCAGATGGACGTACTGGGTCGAGATGTAGACGGCTTTGTGCAAGAGGCAAACGAGTTAATCGCCGCTAACGTCGACATGCCGCCCGGTTATTGGATTGAATGGGGTGGGGCGTTCGAGAATCAACAACGGGCTATGGCGCGGTTGTCATTGATTGTGCCCATTACGATCTTCTTCATCTTCATTCTGCTCTATACCGCGTTCAATTCGGCGAAATACGCCACCATGATCATCGCCAACGTGCCATTTGCGACCATCGGAGGCTTGATTGGGCTGGCAATCACCGGTCAGTATCTCTCGGTGCCGTCTGCTATCGGCTTTATCGCCGTGTTCGGTGTCGCCATGTTGAACGGAATCGTACTCGTGAGCTTCATTAATGAGCTGCGCGAGAAAGGTCTGTCGGTGGCCGAGGCCGTACGTCAGGGCGCCGAGATGCGGCTGCGTCCAGTCATGATGACGGCGAGCGTCGCGATTCTTGGATTGATTCCTATGTTGTTGTCGTCCGGTGTTGGTGCGGAAACACAGCGACCGCTGGCAACCGTGGTCGTCGGGGGACTCATTACCTCGACACTGCTCACACTGGTGTTGCTGCCGGTGATCTACGAGTGGGTTGAGACCCGAACGGAGGATTCACTATGAACATGAACGAAATCAAAGCCTACATACATCGAAACCGCGTGGCGGATGTCGTCAGCGCTCTTACCAATGCGGGGTTTAACAATCTGACGGTCATTGACGTGCAAGGATTGCTCAAAGCATTGGATAGCAAAGAGCAACACTACTCCGTGGAGATTGGTCAAAAAGTGGTAACTGAAGTAAAGCTCGAGCTGGTTTGCGAAAATCAAGCGCAGACTGCCGAGGCGGTCGCGATCATCCGCGAACAAGGCAAGACCGGTCAATCGTCCGCCGGATGGATCTACGTCAGCGAGATTCAGTCGGCCATTGAGATCACGGACTGAGTTGGGGTCTCTATGAGTACACCAAAAACCTCGTTTACACCGGCGCTGCGCTTTCGGTTTCTAACACCCCTTTATGATCACGTCGTCCGCCTCACCACGCGAGAACGGTACTTCAAATCGCTCTTGGTGGAAGACGCATTAATTGGAGACAATAGCGTGGTACTCGACGTAGGATGCGGTACGGGTACGTTGTTGCGCGAAATCGCCCGTCGAGCGCCGTCCGCCCGGCTGACCGGCCTGGACGCCGACCCTGCTATTCTTGAAATCGCCCACCGGAAACTCCGCCAAACGCAGGCGCCTTGCGAGCTTATCCAGGGCAGTTCCACGGACATGCCGTTTGCGGACGGCGCTTTTGACCACGTGGTCTCGTCGCTGTTTTTTCATCATCTTTCGGCAGCCGATAAACAAACGACTCTGGGTGAAATGGTACGTGTATTGCGTCCCGGTGGGTCACTCCACATTGCTGACTGGGGACGACCAACCGGTCCTGTTCAACGCTCGGCGTTCTATCTTGTTCAGCTTCTGGACGGGTTCGAGACCACCCAGGAGCATACGATCGATCGACTATCGAAACGAATGGTCGACGCTGGATTGACAGATGTGACGGAGATCGCGCAAGTGCGAACGATCCTCGGTACGCTTCGGCTCTTCCGAGCAGGAAAGGGACCTGTTAGTCGTTCGAATACGGATGATTCTCAACGCAGGTCGGAAATGGGTGTTCTCTCCTGACGGGCTATGGCCCCGGTTATTGGTTGCTTGGTGCGGTTTATACGAAGCCGTACACGTTTTCGTGAACACTCGCGGCCACGGTATTCTGCTGCGCGGGGAGCTATTTGGAGCTACCAGAGTTTTGTGGACACTGGCCTCAAAAGCCGGAGGGCTGACACCGCCAAGGTGCTGATGTCTTCGTTCTCGATTGTAAAGCGACTCGATCTATTCTGACACGTCGTTCGTCGCAAGATCGCGGCTACGCAATCCGTTGTTCGTTCGGTCATCGAGATCAACAAATTTGTGGGCGACGTGACGTATTTTGCCGCTCGGCCACGAACGGACTTGTAGACAACTTTTGTAGGAGCATAACGTGCTGAACGCCGAGGAGGAGAGTGGATTAATTCGCATTAGGGCAAGCGGGCAATTGCAGAGTTCGGACTATGACAAGGTCGAACCTATGTTTGAAAGAACGGCCTTGCGCGAGCCGGGATTGGTCTCCATGGTGATTGAGCTGGCGCCCGACTTTTCCGGCTGGGACCTTGCAGGCTTATGGCGCAAAATGAAATTTGATGCAAAGCATCAGTTACGCTTCGGGCGCATCGCTATCATTGGCAACAAGGCATGGGAGGAGTGGGGTGCGAAGCTGACCAACCCATTCTTTCCTTCGACCGAAATACGCTTTTTTGAGACGACCGAGCTCAGCGATGCCGAAGCGTGGGCAAGAAACGCTCAGGGAGGGGCCCGACTTGAGTGAGGCCAACCTCGATCTCGGATCGGCTAAGAAGCGTCGCACACTTTGGATTGTCTTGTGGCTCAATGTGGCGATCGCGGTTGGATTCTTCACGACGGGCGTATTCGGCGATTCCAGCGCACTGATTGCGAATGGCCTCGACAATACCTCTGATGCGATAGTCTACGCTCTGAGTTTGCTGGCGTTGTCCCGCTCACGCTCATGGAAGCGGATTGCGGCACGATTCTCCGGCATCATGCTGCTGGCTTTTGCCGGCGGCGTGATCGTGGACGCTGTTCGCCGGTTTATCGAAGGCTCCGAACCTGTGGGACTTATCATGATGGTCATGGTGGCTGTCGCCGCTGTCGTGAACCTGTTGTCGCTCTACCTACTCAAACGGTTGAAGAACAAGGATGTCAATCTGCGTGCGGCGACTACGTTCAGCGTCAACGATTTCGTCTCGAATGGCGGCATCATATTGGCAGGCATCGCTGTTCTATTGACAGGTGCCAATTGGCCGGATCTGGTGGTCGGAGTCGCTGTCGCGGGAATTGCAGTTTATGGCGGCGTCGATATATTGCGCGACGCTCGCTTGGACGTTCACGACGAACGTGGAACGGTGCACGGTGAGGCAAGAGACTAACGCGATGATAGTCGATGGGGCGATGGTCACATCGAAGTCGCCTCAGGAAGAGCTTGACGTGACCCCGGACAAGTGCCAACATATGAACATCTATTCAAAAGTAGTGATGATGCCTGCCAAGTCGCGCAATGTAGTTAGCTTGGGTTCCAACGATGCCGTCGTGCAGTTGGCGGACCTCTTTCGAGTCATGGGCGATCCGACGCGATTACGCATAATCCTGGCGTGCCTGGATGAACCTATTAGCGTCGGCGAGATTGCGGAACAACTGTCGCAATCGCCGTCGCTGGTCAGTCACCACCTGCGGCTGCTCAAAGCCACACGGGTATTGCGCGCTGAGCGACGCGGCAAACAAATTTTCTATTCAGCGTTGGACGAACACATTCGTTGCGTAATCGATGACGTGGTGGCGCACGTGGGTGAGCCGCTTGACATTGAGGAGGCAGGCTGATGACTGGTTGCACGGCTGGTTCGTTTGACTTAGCGGAGAAGAACGCAAGCCTGTCGGTGCTGCACCTTGCACATTTTCACGTCCTTGTGACTCGAGACGCGGTCCGTCGGGCAAGCGCAGATTTGCGTGCCGCAGGCGGTGTGTGAACTAAATGCTCCCCTCGGAGCAAATTCCGAGGTAGGATAGCTGCGCTATGAAATCCTATTGGTGCATATTGGTCTCGATTTCCGTGCTCTTCACGAGCGTGGAGAGTGCTGCCGAGCTGCTGGTCGAAGGTGGCTTGCCGCACGCTGACGATGTGGCCGCCCATGAGAGCGAATTTGGCCACTCTCTTGAAGCCCATGAGGACGAATCGTCGAACGTCGAACTCGACGATGAGCATTGCACGCATTGCTGCCACGGTCATTCGGCCAGCATCACCGGCCAATTCACCTCACTAACAACGTCGTTCGTGGCGCGCGAGCTTGCCATGGGCCGCTCGGCGTACGTACACAACTTCGCGCAAGCTCCTCCAACACCCCCTCCCAACGCTTAAATCTTTTTTCCAATAAGTTCGTGCCTGCCAACGCGAGTTGATGCGCACGCCGACTATCTGTCTTCGGAAGATGATTTATGCACATTCGTATTGCTGCGCTCGCCCTTTTTGTTGGCGGGCTGATATTTGTTCCATGGGTGGCAGGAGCCGCTGAGCCGCCCACACCTGGCGCCGTGCGTGCCGACCCCGCACTCATCCAATTTGTGCAAACCGTGGTTGAAGCAAATCCGCGGGTGCAAGCCGCGCGCGCGGCGCTTGATGCGAGTGGCGCGTTCCGCGACGCTGCCTCTCGTCCGCTTTACAACCCGGAATTGAGCCTCGACGCCGAAAACTCGGTTGGCGACACACGCACGCTCGGCATCAGTCAGACGCTCGACTGGGGAGGCAAGCGCAAAGCCCGTACGGCTGTGGCTGAGTCTGATCGATTGGTGGTCGAGGCAGAGTACCTTGCCGCACGCTGGTCCGTCACCGTAGAACTCCTGGATGGGCTCGCCCAACATCAGACCGGTGTGGAGCGTGAGGCGCTCGCGCAAGCCCGTCGAGAGTTCATGGACAGATTTGCGGATCTGGCACAGCGCCGCTTCGACGCCGGCGATCTTGCCCAGGTGGAACTTGACTTGGCTCGACTGGCATCCACGGATGCGCGAATTCAAAAGGCAACCGCTGGCGCAGGACTCGCCGAAGCGCGACAGGCAGTGCGAAACCTGACGCCTCAGTCATCCGCCAGTGCGCAGTGGCCATCGCTGCCCAGCGCTTTGCCGTCGCTGCCAAAAAGCGCTGACGATCCGCAATCGTTGGTGCTGGAGCTGCCGGAAGTGCTCGCGGCGCGGCGGGAAGTTGCGACGGCCGATGCCGTGGTCGAACTGCGGCGCCGTGAGCGGCGACCGGACCCAACCCTAAGTCTCGCCGGTGGAGACGAGGACGGCGAGACCTTGATTGGGCTCAACGTGACCATTCCGATCTTTGTGCGCAATAGCTTCAGCCACGAAGTTACGGCCGCCCTGGCTGAGCGCAGCCAGGCCCAACAAATTGCCAATGACGTCATGCAACGCGCTTACGCCCGATTGATTAGCGCAGCTGAGCGCTACGAACTTTCCCGCGGCGCCTGGGGTGATTGGCAACAGATCGGCGAGGCCAGCCTGACACGTCAGACCGAGCAGCTGCAACGATTGTGGGAAGCCGGTGAGCTCAGTACGACTGACTACCTGGTGCAACTGACCGCGACGCTGGACGTGCAAGAAAGCGCCCTAAACCTCCGCGAGGCCCTGTGGCGTGCCTGGTTCGAATGGCTGTGGGCCTCGGGACAGGTGGATGCCTGGCTGGGCCGAGGTAGCTACCAATGAACACC
>CAXBJV010000049.1:0-25258 GCA_963976215.1 uncultured Woeseiaceae bacterium
GCACTCGTCCATTAAAAAAGCCGCGTTTCCGCGGCTTTTTGTGAGATTGCGTATCTGAAAAGGAGGGTTAGGGGTGCGAGTTGCGGTGCTCCGGTGTTCGCGTCATACCCATCGGTTTTCTAGATACCTCTGTTATCCCACGAGACATGGATCACCTCCTTTCGTTTATTTGCCCGGAACCAGTATCACCCGTAAGTACATAAATTCCAAGAAAAAAATTTGTTTCCAAAACGTCTTCAACCCACCGTTATTTTCAGGTTATTATTACTCGCTCAGCCAACAAATCAAAAAGAGAATATTCATGGCAATTGCAGATCTTAAGAACGTACTCAATATCTTCGGCGGTGCCGATGTCAGCGAAGAGCAGCAGAACGAACTGTTCAAAGAGGTTTTGCTAATGACGCTTGCCAGGGCTGCAGATGCGGACATCAATATTCAGTCGGCTGAGATTGAAAAGATTCAGGAAATCCTCAAGGACAACACGGGCGAGGACTTCAGCGCGGCGGATATTCGCGTTGCGGCGCGGGCGGAATTGTATGCTGAAGCATCACTGCACAAGTATCTCGGCAGTGTCCGCAAGAAAATGACGGACGAAAACCGTGCGAAGACAGTCCAGGCGCTCGCTGCTGTATTTCGAAGCGATGCGAACGTTAGCGTGCTTGAAGTCGATTTTTTCAATGGTGTTGCGGAAGCCTTACAAGCGACACCGGCGCAAATTGCCGGCCTGAATGCCGGCGAAGTCTGAAACGACGCAAGCAGCTCAAACACCTGGGGCGGGCCTATGGCCCGCCTTCTTCGTTGACAACGACTTCCCGGTACACGACATACAGCCCGGAGCCGATAATGATCAGTGCGCCGACGACGACGAATCGATCCGGAATCTCGTCCCAGATCAGGTAGCCGGCTACCGCACCGCCGATCAACGCTGCGTATTCGAACGGCGCCAGAATTGCCGGCGATGAACCGCGATAGCCATTGATAAACCCGACCCAGGCGATCGCCGAACAAACACCCGCGATTGCCATCAATGTCCAGCCTTTGGAATCGGGCGTAACCCAGGTGTCGCTGCTGATCAGGAGGCTGGCGATGAGTAACGGGCCGACGACCACGTATACCGCGAGTGAAAGCATCGATTCCGACTTCAGGTGCCGCGCGGTTATCGCCTGGCAGGCATAGCAGAATGCAGCGACCAGGATCGCCACACTCGCAAAAGTGAATTCACCGCTGCCCGGCCGCAGCATGATCAGTGTGCCGAGGAAGCCGACCGACACCGCAATCCAGCGTCGCCAGCCAACCTGTTCTCCAAGGAACGGGACCGAGAGCGCGGTCACCATCAGGGGCGCAGTAAATCCTAGCGTGAGCGCATTGACGAGCGGCATTTTCGACAGGCCGTAAAAGAATCCGTACATCGCACCAACGGCAAGTGCGGTGCGCAAAAGATGCCACTTCCAGCGCCGTGTTTTCAACATGCGAAAGCCGCCAAAAAAACGCGGCGCGAGTAGCATGAAAATAAGCACTCCAAACGCGCTGCGCATCAATACGAATTCCTGCAATGAATAAGTCTGCAGGATTTCTTTTGCACATAAGTCCAGGCCGAGCCCGCCCGTGACTCCAAGCAGGAGCCAAACGATGGCCTTGCCGACGTGGTCCGGCTGTGAGGTATGCAACACGGCGTTAAGTCTTCGAATGCTGAACGAGAGCTGAACATGATCGCATGACTTCGATGACAAGCATACCGGTTCAGCGTTGATTCAGCGGCACGAGTATTAAATGGACTCGTAACCTGCAGGAGGACAGGAAAATGAAAACACGAACACTACATTGGCGTTTGACCGCTTACGCCGCACTGGCATTTCTGTTGCTTGCCGGTACCGTCGCGGCGTATGCCGAAGACACTGCGGAAAAACGCCTGAGCACAACATCGCAGGGGCAAGGGATTGAAAGGGGTAGCATCGGCGATGGAGTTATTTCACATGACGAACGTGAGCCTCTCGTCACCACCGGCGAACGCGGTAAGACAGCACGAGTCGCCGGGCAGCAAAAACTGTCGGCGAGTGCTGCTCAATCAGGCAGCCTGGATTTCTGGATATACGATGCTGATGTACAGCTCTATTCGGATCTTGATCGCGATGGCTACTATGTTGGCATCGACCTGCTTTTCGATGCAGACACGACTTACGCGGTTGCCGATGTCTACGCTGTCATTTACCTGAGTTATGAGTTCGGTCCGTGGAACGAATATGTATCGACTGAAGATTTTACGATCTTTGGAGCGTCGAGCGGAGACGAATACATTGTCGATACGGAGCTGGTATCCGGCTACCCGACCGGCGACTACGATATCCTGATCGAATTGTTCGACGCCTATGACGGCACGTTCCTGACCAGTTTCGGCCCGGATGAGTCATCGGAGTTGTCGTACCTGCCGCTCGAGGACATCGGTCGGGACACGCCGCCCGGAAATGTCGTGATCGTTAATGAAGGCGGCGGTGCAACGAGCTGGTTCCTGTTGCTTTCTGTTCTTGGCGCTTTGATCTTGCGCCGGCGATCTTCGCGCGGCTAAGTGCTGCCAGTCAGTGGCGCACGGCTCTGTCGGGCCGTGCGCATGACTTTCCGGCCCCAGGCCGCGAGGCCATCGAAATAAACGTACAGCGCCGGCACAACCAACAGGGATACAACCGTCGAAAACGCCAGTCCGCCGATTATCGCCCGCGCCATTGGGAAATAGGGTGGGCCGTCGCCACCAACCTGGGTTGTACTGACGGCGAGTGGAGCCAGTCCGACAATTGTTGTCGCGACCGTCATCAGGATCGGGCGCAGGCGATCCCGGCCTGCCAACACGATGGCGCGATCGCGGGGCATGCCTTCCTGGCGCAGATTATTAATATGGTCGACGAGAACAATGCCATTATTCACGACGACACCGATGAGAATCATGATGCCGATCATTGCCATGAACGAGAACGTCGTACCGGTCGCGGCAAAGAACAGAAACACGCCAAAAATCGAAAAGGCGATCGAGCCGAGAATAATCGAAAACGGCAGGATAAGAGACTCGAACAGCGCGGCCATCACGAGAAAAATACAGGCAACGCCAAGAATGATGTTGGTCGTCATCATCGCTGCAGTTTCATCCTGGCGTTCGAATCCGCGACCTTCCTTCCAGCTGTAACCGGGTGGTAATTCGATCTGATCCATCAGGCTTTTTACCTGCGGCCGGATGTCCTCTGCACTCACCTCGTCTTCAAGATTGCCGGAAAGTATGACCGCGGTCTGTCTGTCGGTCCGGCGTATAACGTCGGGCGAGCGATTGATGTGCAACGAGGCAACGGCACCCAGCGTGATGCGCCGACCATCAGGCGTGTACAGCGGCAAATTCGCAAGTTGTTCAATGCTCTGCTTGTCATTCTCGCGAAACGCCATGCGCACAGATATTTCGCCACCCTGATCGCGGAACTCCCGCAGGTTCTCTCCGCGCATGGCGACACTGACAGACTGTGCGATTGCTGCTGTGGAGAGTCCGACATTGGAGGCACGGGTGCGGTCAATGACAACGCGTACCTCCCGGGTTCCGAGTTCGCCGTCACTGCGCACGTCCTTGAGGCCCTCGATGCTCTCGAGTGAGCGGGCTACACCAACAGAAAGATCATTCAGCACCTCGGTCGAATCCCCACTGATCTGAACGGTAAAGCCGTCACCACCGCCCTGTTGATCGAATGAAAAGCTCGGTTTGCCGATCGCCAGTTGCGGCATTCCTTCTTCTATCAGCTCAATGATTTCCTTCGTTGCCAGCGTGGCATCTTTTTCACTGGTCAACAGCAGGGTCGATTCGGCTCGCCCCTGGTCGAAATAGCTGTAAACAGACCGGATATTGAATTTCTCCTGGTTTGCGTACAGAAAGTCCTCAATCTTGTTCACAGCCTCCTCGACGCGCTCCAGGGAATGCTGGCCCTGAACGTGATATGGCATAAACAAGCGACGCCCGACGTCCTGCGGAAACATGTCGAATTTAACGAGATTCAGTGCCATCGGCAGAATCCCGATTGCACACACCAGGGCAATACCCAGAGCGGCCCACCAGCGGTGTCCGAGAACCCATTCCAGGCTGCGTTCGTATCGGGACGTCAGTCGCGCCATCAACGCCCCCGCCTTCGGTTGCGGCGGAACTGCAATGCGCGCCGCCAGCATCGGCACCAGTGTTTGTGCGATCAGCAACGAGGCAATCAGCGCGACAATGATCGTGATCGCAACGTGCGTCAGGAAAATGGTGATGTCTGTCTTTGCGCCAAAAATCATCGGTGCAAAGACAATGATGGTGGTCGCCGTACCAGCGATGACAGCCAGACCGACTTCGTTAACACCCTTGATCGTCGCCTCATAGGGTTTGTCAGGATGCATTGCGCGATGGCGAAAAATACTTTCCGTCACGACCACGGCATTGTCGACAAGCATGCCGACCGCGAGCATCAGCCCCATCATGGTCAGAATATTCAAGGTCAGCCCGGCAAAGTAGAGCGCGCCCAGCGTGATCATGAGAGAGAACGGCACTGAAGCAGTCACGATCAGTGTTGTCGTCACCTGGCGCAGGAAAAGGTACAGCACGATGATCGCCAGCAGGCCACCCAGCGCGCCTGCATTGAGCAGATCGGCAAGCGATTCCCGCACGCTATCGCCCTGGTTGTCCAGCGAGAATATGTTGATGCCCTGCATCTCCGGCAGCGCACCGATTTTCTCGACTTCGGCGATTACCCGGTCCGTGACTTCAACCATGTTGGCGCCGGTCGACTTACTGATGGCGACGCCAATGGCATACTTCTGATCAAGGTGGCGTCCGTAGTTGCGCTCCGGTGTTCGCAGTTCAACGTCGGCGATATCGCGTAAACGCAGCCCGCTGTTATTGATTGTCAGGTTGCGCATCTCGTCAACCGAGGTGAACTCACCGCTGGGACGCACGCTGAAGCGCTGCTCGCCGGCCGTAATTTTTCCGGCACTGACGGCGAAATTGCTGCCCATGAGCAATTCACGAACCTGTGCGATATCGACGCCGTGCGCGGCCAGTTGGTCCGGCTTCAGCAAGATGCGAATCTCCCGCGGGTCCACTCCCTGCAGGAAGACCTGTGACACGCCTTCGATACGCTCCAGCCGCCGGGTCAACAGCCGGTCCAGCATCTCCCAGCTATTCGACAGGTCGCGTTGCGAGGAAATGCGTAGCTGCAGGACTGGTTGATCGCCGAGTGACCCGGTAAACACCAGCACGCGGCGGACATCTTCGGGCAACAGGTGACGAATGCTGTCGACCTTCGCGCGTGCCTCGATGCCCTTCGCACCCATGCTCTGGTCCCAGCCAAATTGCAGAAAAATCTGCGACTGATTCTCGTTCGAGCTGGAGAACATGCGTTCGACACCCGACAAAGTAGCCAATGCCTCCTCAACCGGGCGCGTGATCAGCCGCTCAACTTCCTCGGGCGTCGAGCCGTCGTAGGGAACCTGGATAAAGATGCCGGGGAACTCGATGTCGGGAAATTTTTCCAGCGGCAGCAGGCGCGATGCCAGCAGGCCGACCAGAGACAAAGCTACGAATACGACGACAGTCGTGACCGGGCGGCGCAACGCAACTTCTGTGTGTTTCATTTTCTGTCTACCAGTGAATAAACGACCGGAATAACAACGAGCGTGAGGAATGTCGACACGGTAAGTCCGCCAATGACGGTGACCGCCATTGGTGCTCTGACTTCGGATCCTTCGCCAAAACCCATCGCCATTGGCAGCAGGCCTAACGTTGTCGTCAGAGAAGTCATCAATATGGGCCTGAGCCTCGCGGTGCCGGCCTCCATAATCGCCTCGAGTTTCTCCTTGCCCTGTGCCCGCAGCTGGTTGATCAGGTCGACCAGCACGATCGCATTGTTGACAACAATACCCGCGAGCATGATGACGCCAATAAACGCAACAATATTTACCGTGGTTCCGGTGACAAACAGCGCCAGTACGGCACCAACCAGTGCCAATGGAATCGTAAACAATATGACAAACGGGTGAAGCAACGATTCAAACTGCGATGCCATCACCAGGTAGACGAGAAAAACAGCGAGTAACAACGCAAATTTCATCGACGTGAAGGAATCCTGCATTTCCTCGCTTTGACCGGATACGATCGCGCTGATGCCGGCAGGCATCGGAATACTTTGTACGATATTGCCGGCTTCGAGTGCTGCTGCACCGAGATCTCCGTAGGCGAGATTCGCCGAAACGACCGCAACGCGCTGCTGTCCGACGCGGCGAATTTCCGACGGTCCCTGCGATACCCTGATATCGGCAACTGCGTCCAGCGTTACCGGGCGATCCGACATCGGGTTGATGATCAGCCGCCGGATCTCTTCGATACTGGACTGGCGTGTATCGACGCTGCGCACCAGTACGTCGATTTTCTTGTCGCGCCAGGTATAACGGGTTGCCAGTTCGCCGCGGACATTGGCGACGACGCTGTCAGCGATATCGCGTACTGCGAGCCCGAGATTTGCCGCACGTTCCTGATCGAAGACGATCTGGATTTCCGGGTTGCCGTTTTCGATTGTGGTCTTGATGTCAGTGAAACGCTCGGATGCAGACATGGTTTCCACGACGGCGCGACTGACTCGTGCGAGGCTATCGAGGTCGTAGCCGGATATTTCGATCTGCAATGGGCTCGAAAATGACAGCAAGGATGGTCGCGTGAATTCGTACTGCACGCCAGCAAGTGCCGCAAGTTCATTGCGCATGGCGCTCATGGTTTCGTTTTCTGCTGCTCGTGACGCACCTTCATGAAGCTTGATGTTGAGCGTGCCGGTATTGTCACCGGCGTCGACAGGATTCGCGTCCAGCCGGTTGCCGGTTCCGGCAACCGAGTAGTTCAACTCTACCGCGTCGATGTTGTCCGCAGCACGTTGTGCAACCTGGATCGCCTTGTCTGTTTCGGCCAGCGGCATGCCGGGCGGCAAGCGCAAATTCGCCGTGAACTCGCCCTGCGAAAACTGCGGAATCAGTTCGGTGCCGAGGCGTGGTACGAGTGCCATCGTGCCTGCGAACAGCAGGATGGAAACCAGGATAACGATCAGGCGATTGTGCAGCGACGCTCTCAGGATGCCCGGGTAAACGCGAGCAATGGCGCGAAAGAAACGTTGCAGGAGCCAGGTCGGAATCCACAGCAGCAACCAGAATACCCAGCGTACGGCGAATGCTACATAGCCGAACAGCTTAATGACGAAGGCAACGGTTCGGGTAAACCAGTTTGCTGGCTGGTCATCGCCACCGTCATCGTAGCGACTCTTCGCGCCGAGTGATGCGAGCATCGGGATCAATGTCAATGCGACCAAAAGCGAGAACACGAGCGCAAAGGTTACGGTAAGCGCCTGGTCACGAAACAGCTGTCCGGCGATGCCACTGATGAAGACCATCGGAAAGAACACTGCAATGGTGGTCAACGTCGCCGCGACGACGGCAGCGCCGACCTCGCTGGTACCGTTTCGGGCGGCATCGACAATGCCCTCACCCTGTTCTTTCTTGCGAACAATATTTTCCAGTACCACGATCGAGTTATCGACCAGCATACCGACAGCGAGGGCGATTCCGCCCAGTGACATGATATTGAGAGATACATCGTTCGTGTACATCAGCAGGAAAGTACCGATGACCGAAACCGGAATCGCAATACCGACAATGGTGGTCGCGCGTGCATCACGCAGGAACCCGTACAGCACGATGATGGCAATGATGCCACCGAGTATGGCGGCCAATCGAACATCGGCAACCGCCGACGATATGAATGTCGACTGGTCGTAGATCGGCTCAAGCTCGATTTCGTCCGGCAAGGTCTCCTTCAGTCGCTCAATGCGCTGCATAATGCGTTCGGCCACCTGAACGGTGTTGGCATCACCTTCCTTGTAGACTGCAAGCTCCACCGACTCGCGACCATTGACACGGGTAATTGCTTCCCGGTCCTTATAACCCTGTTCGACGGTAGCGACATCGCGCAGGTAAACCGGTCGCCCATCTGTTTGCGCGATAATTGCATCGCGAAATTCATCGACATCCTGATATTCGTTAAGGGTACGCACCAGGAAGCGCTGGCTGCCTTCTTCAAGCCTGCCGCCGGACAGATTGACGTTCTCCACACGAATGCGCTCCGCAATCTGGCCAATGCTGATACCCAGTTGCGAGATTTTCTGCTGGTCAACTCGAATCTGAATCTCGTCTTCCAGTCCACCGCTGACTTTGACTGCTGCCGTACCTTCTTCGGCTTCGAGTTCCGCTTTGATGCGATCTTCTGCCAGTCGACGCAGCGATTTCAGGCGCAATTCAGACGATTCGCCGGCAGCTTCGTCCTTGTAAAGCAATCCGAGTCGCACAATAGGCTCGGAGGACGGATCGAATCTCAGCAGCAGTGGACGACTGGCTTCCAATGGCAAAAACAGAACGTCCAGTTTTTCACGAACATCGACACCGGCCAGATCCATATCCGTTCCCCACAGGAACTCAATGGTGATGTCGGCTTGCCCGGAGCGCGAAACGGAACGCACCAGCCTCACGTTGCGAACTACGCCCACTGCTTCTTCGATTGGCTTGCTGAGCAGGTTTTCGATTTCCACTGGCGCAGCGCCCGTTAGCTCCGCGCGCACGGTCAGTGTCGGGTAGGAAATATCCGGCAACAAATTCAGTTTCAGGCGTGACAACGAAACCATGCCGAACAATACGATCGCCGTCATCAGCATGATGATCGTAACGCGGCGCTCTGTTGCGATTTCAATCAGCCGCCGCATTATTGAGCTTCCCCGCCAGCTGTAGTACCGCTGTCATTTTCCTCGTCGTCACTTGCAGCGTTAATGACGACAACCTTTGCGTCATTCTTGAGGCCGATATGGCCAACGGTGATGACGCGCTCGCCATCGTTCAGGCCCTCGGTGACCTCAACTATGCCGTTGCTGCTGAACCCGGTTTTTACGCTCTTTCGAATTCCCTTGTTGTCCTCAACGACGAATACGTATGACTCGCCGGCCGCTTCGATAATGGCACTACGCGGAACCTGCAGTGCATTGCTATGAACGTCATAAATGATGCTCATGCGACCGAACATCCCGGGTTTGATTCTCTGCCCGGTGCCCGACATTTCAATCGTGACTTTGAAGGTACCCGTTGTCGCATCAACGACAGGGCTGACACGTGTAACTGTCGCCATGACAGGTTCGTCGGCCAGCGCATCAATCGTGATGCGCACTGCCTGTCCCGCTTCAATCTGTCGAAATTCCCGTTCCGGGATATAAAGGTAGGCGACCAGCGGGTCCAGGCTGGTTACCCGATAGACCGTGTCGCCCGTTTTTATGGTGTTGCCGAGCTTGATATAACGCTCGGAAATTACGCCGTCGATGGGCGCGCGGATGCGAGTGTAATCAAGTTCGAGCTTTGCAAGGTTGTAGGAAGCTTCAAGCGCTTCCATGTCGTATTGAATGCGTTCGAAATCGCCTTCGCTGATCAGGCCCTTCGCCTGCAATTCCTTGTTGCGCGAAAAGTCACGTTGCATTTTGCGCAGCCGGGCTTCGGATTCGCTGAGCTCAAGGCGCAGGCGGTCGCCGTCAAGTGTGGCCAGTACCTGATTCTTGCTGACCGGGTCACCTTCTTCTACATGCAGGCGCCGGACTTCACCATCGACCTTGGCGATGACATTGGCTTCGGCAAAAGCCTCGATGGGTGCGGTACCTGTATAGGTAGCATGGATATCGCCGCGAATCGGTACTTGGACCTCAACCGGAACCGGTGCTGTCTCGTCTTCATCGGAGTCGCTTTCCCGGTCGTGCTCGCCATCGCCCTGCTGACAGGCACTGAACAACAGTATGCACGCGAACGCAGTTGCGCCAACGCGAAATAACTTCATCTGATATCCCCTTATGTTCCTGCTGCGGTCGTCGTTTATTATTCTGACCATGGGCAGGAATTAAATCACCCGGCGATGCGGTCTCGTTCGATGGTGCTGGCCAGCACCTTGCTACCGTCCCGCAATCCGGAATGTCCGACGACAACCACCTGGTCGTCTTCCTGCAATCCGCTCAGCACTTCTACACGGCCGTCTTCCCTGATACCGATATCAATGACGCGCCGTGCAACGACGCCGTCGCGGACGACATAAACACTGGTCATTTCGTCCTCATCGAGCAGGGCATGCGCCGGGATAAGCAGTGCGTTGGTATGCCGCTCATAGGCGATGCTAAAGCGTCCGAACATGCCGGGCGCCAGGTGGCCCGCTGTGTTGTCAATTAACGCAGTTGCCCGGAAGGTTCCGTTCTCGGCATCGATCGTCGGGCTGATACGAATAATTTCTGCAGCGAAACTGGCATTCGGCATCGAAGCCACCTGCACGTTCGCAATGTGACCGACAGAAAACTTTGCCAGTTCCGCTTGCGGGATTTGCAAGTATGCCAGTAGCTCGGAAGTCTCGGTAATGCGGTATGCAACTTGCCCTGCCTTAAGAGTCTCGCCCGGCTTGATGTCGCGCGAGGAGACGACGCCGGCAATGGGCGCCCGGATGTTTGAGTACTGGTAGTTCAGTTCCTTGAGCTCATAGGTGGCCTGCAATGAGGCGACGTCAAATTTGAGCCCTTCGAACATTGCGGCACTGATCAGCCCGCGATCGTGCAGATCGACGTTGCGGGCGTATTCCTTCAGTGCACGCTCGAGATTGGCCTTCGCCGCAAGCATTTCGAGGCGCAAGCGCTCGCCGTCCAGCCGCGCCAGAACCTGTCCTGCTGCAACACGATCACCTTCTTCGACCAGCAATTCGACCACTTCGCCGCCAACGCGGGCGACCACTGGCGCATCGGCATCCGATTCTATGGAGGCGCTTGCCGCGTAGGTTGCATTGATGTCGGAACGAAACGGTGTCGCGGTCTCAACCGGGACAGGGGTTGCGGTCTCAATGACTTCTGCGACGCTTGCCTCGCCAACGCCACAGGCGGAAAGCAGGCAGGATCCGGCCAGGATGGCGGCGGGCAGCAGGGTGCGAGTCAGCGGATGGTTGGTCATGGGTTCTGGGCTCGGCTATATAGTGTTGTAGTGAAGTATAACACTAGCTCGGTATAACGCAACCAGCGCGATGACCTGTCATCGCTGCATGCCGGGTTTATTACAAATCAATGAGTTAGCGCATCAACAGGCGCGCATTTGTCGCGCCTGACTATTAGATGCACCAAACGGGTATTTGGATTAGTTTTTTGCGGGCCTAACCGGCGGCCGAAGCGGTGCCTGCCGATTCCGGGCGCCGGCGGCGCTGCAGGGCGGCACTGACGTTCGCCTGGATCATCAACAGGCTGGGGGTCAGGATCAGCGTCAGTACCGTGGCAAACGCGAGCCCACCCGCCACTGACGATGCGAGTTGTGTCCACCATTGCGAACTCGGTGCTCCGACGGAAATATCGCGGCCGATCAGGTTGATATTGACACCCAGAACCATTGGCAGGAGACCGACGATGGTCGTCACCGTTGTCAGAAGGACAGGGCGCAGGCGTATGGCGCAGGTTCGCAAAATCGCATCAAATGCCGCTTCTCCGCGCGAACGCAACACGTTATAGGTATCGATGAACACGATATTGTTGTTCACGACGATGCCGGCGAGTGTAATAACGCCGACGCTGCTCATGATAACGCCGAACGGTTTGCCCATGATCAGGTGCCCGAGCAGCACGCCGCCTGTTGAAAAAATGACGGCGGTAAGGATGAGACCCGCCTGGTAGATACTATTGAACTGCGTGACCAGGATGATCGCCATGATCGCAAGTGCCATGAGCATGGCGCGGGCGAGAAACGCCATGTCTTCTTCCTGATCCTGCGTACTGCCGCCAAAGCTCATTGAGGCACGTGGGTCGATCTCCAGGTCTGGCAGCTCCGCGCGCAGTTCATTGACCAGGTCATTGACGAGGTAGCCGGCATCGACGTCGGCGTCGATGGCCATCGTGCGGCGCATATCTATGCGTCGAATATTGCTGACTTTTTGTGCCGGCACACGCTCAACAAAAGTGCTGATCGGTATCAGCCCCTGCTCGGAAGGAATACGCAAATCGTCTATTTGCGCAAGGCTACGCTGTGCTTCCGGGTAGCGAACACGAATATCAATCTCATCGTCGCTGTCATCGGGGCGGTACTCACCGATCTTGATGCCATTGGTGACCAGCTGCACCATCGCACCCACGAGTGAGATGTCGGCGCCGAAACGCGCCGCCTCGGCACGGTCGACCTTGATTTGCCACTCGATTCCGGGCAACGGCCGACTGTCTTCGATATTCAGAATGCCGGTTGTGTTTTCCATCAGGTCGCGAACGTCGGCGACTGCGGCTTCGAGGGCTTCCGGAAAGCGCGAGGAAAATTCGATACGGATGGGCTTGCCGATCGGCGGCCCGGAATCCGGCTTGCGTGTTTCAATCCGGATACCGACCAGGTCGCTGGTACGTGCGCGGATGTCGGCGAGAACTTCGTTCGAGCTGCGGCGTTGGTCCCATTCAATGTAATTGAGTGTGAGAGTGCCGATCTGGTCTTCGGCTCCCTGGTCATTGCTGCCGGTTTTTGCATAGAGAAACTCGATCTCCGGCATGCCGAGAACCCGTTCCTCGACCTGGCGGACCAATGCATCGCGTTCCGCCGTAGACAAGTCACCACGCGCGCGGATGTCGACCATGCCGAAGGGTTGTTCAACTTCAGGAAAATACTCGATTCCCTTGCCGAGAAAAATAAACGCGAAGTACACACCGATAAGCAGCGCGGTGACACCGCCGACGTTTCGCCACGGGTGCTTCAGCGTCGTTTGCAGAAAGCGCACATAGCGACCGGTGAATCCCGAAACCGTATTCAGGTCGCCTGTTTCTGCGGCTGCCAGGTTGCGCCGGGCCTCGTCAGTATTTGCGCCGGTCTTGCCAAATATTGAACCGAGTGTCGGCACGAAAATCAGGGCCATCACCAAAGATGCCGCCAGCACCGCAATTAGGGTGATCGGCAGGTACTTCATGAATTCACCTGACATGCCGGGCCAGAAGGCGAGGGGGACAAACGCTGCAAGCGTAGTGCAGGTCGACGCAATGATCGGCCAGGACATGCGAATTGCGGCACGCGAATACGCATCGAAACGCGATTCGCCTTCGGCAAGCCGGCGATCCGCCATCTCGGTAACAACGATGGCGCCGTCTACCAGCATGCCGACCGCCATGATCAGTGCGAACAGGACCATCATATTGATAGTTACACCGAACGAGCCGATCAGCAGGATGCCCATCAGGAAACTGCCCGGTATTGCGACGCCAACCAGCAGCGCCGAACGTATCCCCAGGATGCCAATGATGACGATAAATACCAGCAATACGGCGGACAGCACGCTGTTTTGCAATTCGGACAGCATGTCGTTGACATCTTTCGACTTGTCCCGGGATGCAACCACCTCGATCTCGGCAGGCCAGTAGCTTTTTTCCTCTGCGACCAGTGCCTTGACGGCAGCGATCGTGTCAATGATGTTCGCACCGGAGCGTTGCACAACCTCGATCGCAATTGCCGGTTTGCCGTTCAGTCGGGCGACGCTTTCAGCGTCTTTGTAGGTGCGCCGGACTTCGGCGATATCTTTAAAGTGCACGATACGTTCGCCGACAGCCTTGATCGGCATTTCCAGGATATCGTTGGCGTTTTCGAACACGCCCGGGACCTTCACCGGGAAGCGACCTTCGCTGGCATGCAATGCGCCCGCTGCTACCAGGCGATTATTGCGATCAACGAATTGAATAATCTGTGCCTGGTCGAGCCCGTAGCTTTCCATTGCCAGTGGGTCCACGACCACTTCCATCAGTTCCTCGCGTGTTCCGACAAGGTTAACTTCGAGGACGCCGGGCAAGCCTTCCACCTTTTCTTTCAGGTCTTTCGCGATACTGGTTAACGTACGCTCCGGGATATTGCCCGCGAGGTTCAGCACCAGCATCGGATCGAAACGTGACATCTTGACTTCATTTACAGTCGGTTCGTCCGTGTCGCTTGGCAGCTTGGCTTTGGCCTTGTCGACTTTCTCACGAACGTCCTGCAACGCCTTGTCAGTGTCGACGCCGGCATCGAATTCCAGTTGCACGTTCGCGCCGCCCTCGTAGGCATTCGCGGTCATCTCCTTGATGCCCTCGATTGAGCGCAGTTCCTGCTCGACGGGTCGCACCAGCAGGCGCTCGGCATCCTCGGGCGATATGCCGTCGTGAGAAATACTGACGTAAATCACCGGAATCTCGATGTCCGGCTCCGCTTCCTTTGGAATTGTGGTGTACGCGATGAAACCGCCGATCAGTACAACGAGCAATGACAGTATGACGGTACGCGACCGTGACATTGCAGAACCGATAATGCTCATTAGTCGTCGGCCTCGGCACCGGTCTGAATCGCCACCGCAGTGCGACTCGCTTCTTCGGGAACCGTATCGACGCGTGCCCCGTTCGCGACGTAGCCCTGGCCAACCGTGATAATTGTCGCATTCTCGGGCAGTCCGGCCAGCCATACGCCGTCATGACTGGAGAGCGCAATGTCGGCAACAACGAACTCGACCAGTCCGTCGTCGTTGATCAGCTTTACCCCGACATTGCCCGCGTCGTCGAGCGTCAACAATGACGGCGAGATCCTGTGTGCCAGTACTTCCTCGGCTGGAATCGTAAGCACGGCTGTCCCACCTACCCGCAGCGCGCCTTCAGAGTTGTCGACTTCGAGCTCGACGCCGAAAGTACGGGTTGCCTCGTCGGCGACCGGAGCAACGTAGCGAATTTTCCCGTGCACGGTTTCGCCGGTCGCGAGCCTCGCCGCGGCGGCGTCACCGACATCGACATAGTGCGCATCAAACTCCGACAAATTTCCTGACACGATGATTGTTCGATTATCGACGTAAGTCGCAATCGGGTCGCCCACTTTGACAAAGTCGCCAATCTCGACAGAACGCGACTGCAGTGCACCCGCGAATGGCGCACGGACGTGCATGTACTCAAGGTCCAGGCGCGCGCGTGTCAACTCGGTTTTGGCGGTTTCGAGAAGTGCGACAGCCTCCTGCAACTGCGCCTCCGATACATAGCTCGACGACTTCAACTTGGCGCGGGCTTCGTACTCCACCTGACGTTGTTTGACGGTCGCTTCGGCTTGCGCAAGGCGTGCTTTTCGGTCGCGCTCGTCAAGCTGCACGATAAGACTGCCGGTCTCGAGGTTCGCGCCTCGCTGTGCACCGATTCGTACCACCCGGCCATCGGTCTGCGCGGTCAACGAGACCACGCGAGCAGGCGCAGTTTTGCCATTTACCGAAACAGAGCGCATGATTTTTTCTGCCGACTGGGTGCGCACTCGTACGGCATCCTTGCTGACATCGGCTGTTGCGGCGAATTCGTCGTCGGACTGTGTGTCGTTGGTCGAGTTGCCAAACTGGCCTGAGATCAGCCAGACACCAACGACGATCGCGATCCCCGCAGAGACCAGCCACGATCGATACTGTTCGAATTTGGAGTTTTTCATCTTACTCTCGTTGTTGTGCGCTACTTCAGGCGCTGGCTGTTTTTCGTTGCTCACTGCCGCTTAGCAGGTGACGATTTTCTTCAACGTATCGCTTCATTGTTTCTGTCATCATCTTGCCGAAGCCCGCGACAAATCGTTTGCCGGGTGTCCAGTCAACCGAATGACAGCATTCGATATCGCTGATCATTTTCTGGTAGTACTCGAGATTCTTGATGCGGTTGTCGAGAACCGTTTCAATATCCTCGGCCGACATCAGGTGTGCGAAGCACAGGGTGGCCAGGAAGTCGGAACGAATCTTGTGGCAGGGCGCCAGGTCCGCATGCAGTGCTTCGGCCAAAAACGCCCGCCCGTCGGCAGTAATTGCATAGACCTTGCGGTCCGGTTTGCCTTCCTGCGGAACATGTTCACAGGTGACCAGCCCCTGGTCCGCGAGCGCAGACAAGGCCGGGTAAATCGAGCCATAGCCGGCCGCAAAGAAATGACCGAAGGTCGATTCAAAGTGTTTTTTCAGGTCGTAGCCGGACGCGGCGCCGTCCGTCAGTATTCCAAGGCAAACTGTTTTAACGTCCATTTTGCAACCGCCACATATATCGGGGCGATGCATACTATCAATCCGATATATAAATACCAGTGCGCCAATAGATCGATCGGTGATAAAAGGGCTTATTTATTTTAAAACAGTCGCTTAGGTCGAATGGGCAGGCTGCTCGCGAGACAGCATCGTTGCCGAATCCCGGTGTACCGCGCCAAATATGGTCCTATTTGAAGTAGCGAGCCAGGTAGGGATTGAGCAGCCGGTTGTCCGGGTCGAGCTGGCGTCTGAGTTTCTTGAAAAAGTCCATGCGGCCGCCGTAAGTTTGCGAAACATAAGCGTCGCGTGTCGCCAGCGTCTGGTTGAATAGCGGCGTGCCACCCCAGTTTTCCGCAAACTCCGACAGGTCCATTACGAACCCGTCCCAGCCGCGTTTTTGTGTTGATACGGTTTGCAGGGCGACCAGCGGCTCGTCGAACGATGGCGACAGCAGTGCTGAATTGTCCCTCGCGACGCGGTATCCGACTGCCGGCAAATCGCAGCGATAGGCGGTTTGCGCAAATGTTTCGCGGCAAAACTTTGCATAGGCCTTGATCACGACAGAAAAGTCGGACGCAGGAAAACACCAGGTCGAATACAGCAGATTGCTCGATTTACGGCGCCGATGCCGACCGCCGCTTGCAGCGTTATTGCCGTTGCGGACCAGCTTGGAATTTACCAGGTCGTGCGTGGTCGTGGATATGGAATCCATCAGTCGATAACGAACGGACGGAATGGGTACGACACGGCTAAGTGAACGGAACACGCTCGGCAGGACGGTGCTTTCGCCCCAGTCCTTGATCTTCCACGGAGCATTCCAGGTGTTGCCCGCATCGGATTCGAAATGCCGCAGATCAAGATAGACATGATTGCGATACGGCAGCATGTAGAATTTCAAGCCGACATTGCCCTGTGCAAGCCGGTCCGACACCTGTGCGAACGTGTCGACGTCCATACTGCGGTGACTTGCTGCAAACGTCATTATCGGCCGCACTTTTAGTGTCGCTTCGTAAATAAAGCCCAAAAGGCCGTAGCTCAGGCGGAACGCACTGAGCAGGTGTTGCTGCGTTTCACCGACCTTCATGACCTTACCGCCTGCAGTGACGATTTTCATGTTGATGACTTGCGTCGACAACAGTGATGCCTGATCGCCGATACCGGCTCCCATACACGGAGATGCGATCGCGCCGCCGAGGGTGCGCTCCGTCTGGTCGAAGCTGCCGATCAGCTCCATGCCCTCTACTGCCAGCGCAGCGACAAGCTCGCCGATGCGTACGCCGGCCTGGGCAGTGACGGTGTGATTGTAGGTATCGATATGAACGATCTTGTTGAAAGACGTTGTATTGATGACAGTGCCCTGGCTGGTGACATTGCAATCCGTCGATGAGCTGCCGGCGCCATGCGGGCGCAATGGAACGGCAACATTGATATTGGGGTCGAGACAGCGCATCAGCCGCGCAAGGGTGGTGGGCGTTTGCTTGCCGGGGGGTGCCGGGCGACGATACAACTTGCCCGTATCACGAAAACCGTGTGCATTCATATTGGTAACTCCGCTGTCGTAGGATTTGCCCGTAGACCGGTGGCTTTGCGACGCTGCCTTTCGGCAGTTGTGCCTTTTTCAATTGAAGTCCCATCGTTGCACAGTAAAGTAGCCTTGGGCAACACAAATATTAAGTCCGTCAATTATTGTAAAGTGGCGATCTGTAAATGGTCCGGGAGGCAAATATGCGGTGGCGCGGTGGCAGGCGAAGTACAAACATTGAAGACCGGCGTGGACAGCGTGCTGCGCCGAAGATGTTGGGTGGTGGAATTGGCACAATCGTCATCATCCTGCTCGCCTGGTATTTCGGTGTAGACCCGACCCCTTTGCTTGACGGTTTGCAGTCGAGCGGCCAGTCGTCGCAGCCCGGTACGCAGCCCACGGCAGAGGACCTCAAGAACGACCCGCTGGCCGATATGGTCAGTGTTGTGGTCGGCGACACCGAAGATGTCTGGACGGAAATTTTTGCAGCGCAAGGGCAGCGCTACAGTGCCCCGACACTCGTTATGTTTACTGGTGCGACGCGATCGGCGTGTGGTCTCGGGCAGGCAGCGATGGGTCCGTTTTATTGTCCGGCCGACCGCAAGGCGTACATTGACCTGAGCTTTTACGAGCAAATGCGCACTCGCTTCAAGGCGCCCGGTGATTTCGCACAGGCGTACGTTATCGCGCACGAAATCGGTCACCACGTGCAGAACCTGCTGGGCATATCCGGCAAAGTTCACGAGATGAAGCGCCAGCTCAGCCAGGCAGACGCGAATGCGCTGTCTGTCAAACTCGAGCTGCAGGCAGATTGTTTCGCCGGCGTGTGGGCAAATCGGGCGGATCGCGCGCGCAATATTATTGAGGCTGGCGATGTCGAGGAAGCCTTGAATGCCGCCAGCGCGATTGGTGACGACACACTGCAAAAACAGAGCGGTCGCGGTGTGGTGCCGGAATCGTTTACGCACGGCACATCGGCACAGCGACAGCGATGGTTTCGCACGGGGCTGCAATCCGGAAACCCCGATCACTGCAATACGTTCGACTAAATTCGTGGCGACCAGCATCCAGGCAATTGCCGCGGCGGCTGCAACCGCTCTGGACCAGATCGCTGACATGATCGTCAGAACCGAGTTGCGCCGTTCCACCTACTTCAGCGACAAGCTGGATGCCGAGGTTTACTTTAAGCTGGAGAACCAGCAAACCACCGGATCCTTCAAGTTGCGCGGCGCCAGTAACAAGCTCCTGCAGCTTTCCGAAGCAGAGCGGCGGCGCGGTTGTGTCGCCGCGTCCAGCGGCAATCACGGTGCCGCAGTGGCCTGTGCCATGCAGAAAATGAATGTTCGCGGCGTGATCTTTGTACCCGAACAAACGTCGTCCGCAAAAGTTGCAAAAATCAGGAGCTACGGTGGCGATGTGAAATTTTTCGGCAGCGACGGGCTGGACACCGAGCAGCATGCGCGGCAATACGCTGCGGACAACGACATGCAATATTTGTCACCGTATAACGATGCCAGTGTCGTCGCGGGGCAGGGAACTTGCGGCGTTGAAATACTGCAGGACCTGCCGGACGTCGATGCCGTATTTGTCGCGGTCGGCGGTGGCGGCCTGATCGCCGGGACAGGGAGTGTTTTGAAATCGAGCCGTCCGGCGACGCAGATTTTTGGCTGTCAGCCGCTGGCGTCGGCGGTAATGGCTCGCTCTGTCGAAGCTGGCGAAATCCTGGATATGCCGAGTGATGCGACGATTTCTGACGGCACCGCGGGTGGCATCGAGGCCGGTGCAATTACGTTTCCGCTGGTGCAGGCGGTCGTTGACGAGTTTGTCATCGTCGACGAGGAACAAATCACTGCTGCGATGCGCCTTTATATGGATGCGGAAGGACAAGTGATCGAAGGCGCCGCTGGTGTAGCCGTCGCCGCAATGCTGGCGAAGAAAGATGTCCTTCGCGGCTGCAAGGTTGCAGTGATTGTATGTGGTGGAAACATCAGCGATGAGGTGCTGGCTGAAGTGAAAGGCGTCGCATGAATCCAATGTGGCGGGCAATGCTTGCTCTAAGCGGCTGTTTGTCACTTGGCGTAGCGGCGGCGGATGCTGTAACGGCATTTGTAAATGTCAATGTCATTCCGATGTCCAGCGAGACTGTACTCGAGCAACAGACGGTTATTGTTGCGGATGGCAAGATCCTCGTTATCGGGGATGTCGATGATATTCCGGTACCCGAAGGTACGACGCTCATCGATGGGACAGACCGGTTTCTGATGCCGGGGCTCGCGGAAATGCACGCGCATGTAACCGGCACAGACCCGCAGCAAATCGATCGTTTGGCCACCTTGTTCGTCGCAAATGGCGTTACCCGCATACGTGGCATGCTGGGGCGCGCGTCACATTTGCGTCTACGCGCACAACTCGAGAGCGGTGAAGTTTTCGGCCCGCGTCTGGTGACGTCCGGGCCGTCATTCAACGGGCGCTCGGTTTCGGGCGCGGCGCAGGCTGCGCAAATGGTGCGCGACCAGCACGCAGCCGGATTCGATTTTGTCAAAGTGCATCCCGGCTTAAGCCATGCGGAATTCAACAGGCTGGCGGCTACCGCGAACGAAATCGGCATGCCATTCGCCGGGCACGTACCCGTGGCCAGTGGCGTGGCCGAAGCGCTGCGCAACAGCATGACAACAATCGATCACCTTGACGGCTACTTCCTCGCCTTGCTGCCGTCTGATCATGGCGTGTCGGGTGGGATTGCAGGTTTCTTCGATGTCATGCTGGCGGACGACATCGATGCGCGTGGAATCCCGCGATTGGCCGCTGACACAGCCGCGGCCGGTACCTGGAATGTGCCCACGGAAGTCCTGATAGAACAAATCATTGATGCAACTCCGGCGGCCGAGCTGAGACTGCGGCCGGAAATGCGTTACGTGTCGCGGTCCCAGCTCGAGCGTTGGGTCGAAGCGAAGCAAGCACAATTGGCCGAGCGTGACTTCGACGCTGAAACGGCCGCTCAAGCTATCGAGCTGCGGCGTCGCCTGATTCTTGAATTGCACAAAGCCGGTGCCGGATTGTTGCTGGGCTCTGACGCCCCGCAGATTTTTAACGTGCCGGGGTTTTCTGTGCACAGGGAGCTGCGGGCCCTGGTCGCTGCCGGGCTTAGCCCGTACCAGGCGCTGCGTACCGGCACCGTAGCGGTCGCGGAATTCCTGGGCGCAAATACGGGGATAGTCGCGGCGGGCCGCGACGCTGACCTGATACTGCTCGATGCAAATCCATTGGTCGACATCAGCAACAGTGACAGGATTCATGGCGTCATGTTACGGGGCCGCTGGCTGTCATCGCGTGAACTGGCGGCGCGTTTGAAGAAATACGAAGTCGCGCACTAGGTGCGTTGCAACCAAATCGCGCTGAGAAGCGTCTAAATAGACAGTAACGCAGACAGACGCAGGAAGGGGATACTTATGCGCAGTTTCATAGTAATGGCCATGTTCACCGCGAGCCTCGCGCACGCCGGTTGGCGCGACTACGAAGAAGTTCGAGAGCTCCGGCTGGATAGCAATGGGATCGAGGCGCTCACGATTGAGGCAGGTGCCGGCAGCATGGATGTCGCCGGGGTTGCAGGAGCCGACGAAGTGCGCGTTGTCGCGACCATCGTCATCCCGAATACCGGCGAAGACAAGGCACTGGAGTTGATCGAAAAGCGCATGCAGCTGTCGCTTGGCGAAAAAGCGGGCACCGCGGTATTGAAATCGGACTTCAAGGACGGCTTCATGGGCTGGGGTGCCGACGGCGCCATCCATCTCGAAGTCACGATCCCACAGGGTATGGCGGTGCGTATCGACGATGGTTCCGGATCACTTGATGTGACCGGGACACTGGGCGATGTCTTCATCGATGACGGCTCCGGGTCCATCGACGTTAGCGGTGTGGCCAATGTCAGCATCGACGACGGCTCGGGATCGGTGGATGTCCTGGATGCGTCGGGCGACGTGTCCGTCGTTGATGGCTCAGGAAGCATCAGTGTGAGGCGCGTCGGGGGCTCGGTGACCATTGATGACGGCTCCGGCAGCATTCGGGTTTCGGATGTCGAGCATGATCTGACGATCGTTGACGATGGCAGCGGCGGCCTGAAGATCTCGGACGTACGTGGCCGCGTCGAGCAGGAAACCTAAAAAAGCCCAAATGCGCTAGTATCTCTCTATAAAAGCGCCCCGAACCGGGCGCATCAATGGGGAGGCAGTATGAAACTGGTGCAGCACCTGCTAGACAGGAAAGGCCGTGGGATAATCTCTGTTGCGGCTGAGGCGTCTGTCCTGGATGCCATCAAGACCATGGCGGAGAAATCCATTGGGTCATTGTTGGTGATGGACGGTGATGAGCTCAAGGGAATCGTTACCGAGCGAGATTACGCTCGCAAGGTGATCGTGAAAGGTCGCTCCTCGGAATCGACAGCTGTCGGCGAAATCATGTCGAGTGACGTGACGACGACGACCCCGACCGAAACCGTCAATCAATGCATGACGACGATGACCGAAAAGAAAATTCGGCATCTGCCAGTGCTGGAAGGTGACCGGGTGGTCGGCCTGATTTCCATTGGCGACCTGGTGCAGGCGATCATTTCTGATCAGCAGGAAGAGATCCAGCATCTGGAGCAGTACATCAGTGGCCAATAGCGATGGCTATGATCGGCGGGTCATGGCGCTGTTTGACGGCTACGTGCACGGTCAGATTACGCGACGCCAATTTCTCGACGGCACGGCAAAATTAACCGCATCGGTCGCAACGGCGAGCGCTATGCTTGCCAGCCTTGCGCCGGACTACGCGCTGGCCCAACAGGTTGACCCGGATGACCCGGAGATCAGCACGGCGTATAAAAAGTATGCGTCGCCAGCGGGGGCGGGGGTCATGCGTGGTTACTTCGCACGGCCCGCGGTAATCCAGCACAAACTTCCGGCGGTGCTGGTTATCCACGAAAACCGCGGATTGAATCCCTACATTGAAGATGTCGCGCGGCGGCTCGCTGTTGCTGGATTTATCGCGTTCGCCCCGGATGCTCTCACGCCGCTGGGCGGCTATCCGGGCAATGATGACGATGGCCGCGCACTGCAGCGACAACGTGACCGGAATGAAATGTTTGCAGACTTTGTTGCCGCGGTCGATTTCCTGCAGCGCCACCCGGACTGCACCGGGCGAGTCGGTGCGGTAGGTTTTTGCTACGGTGGCTCCGTGTCCGCGCGGTTGGCCGTGCGCTTGCCGAGCCTGGCGGCAGCGGTGTCGTATTACGGCTCCACCCCGGCGCCGGACGAGGCAAAAAATATTCGGGCACCGCTGATGTTTCATCATGGCGAACTGGACGAACGCGTTAATGCCGGCTGGCCCGCATTCGAAGCAGCGCTACTGGCAGCGAAGTCCAGCTTCGAAGAATTTACTTATGCGGGTGCAGGCCATGGCTTTCACAATGACACGACGCCACGATTTGCCGCAGCCGCTGCAGAATTGTCGTGGCAACGAACCACGGCATTTTTCGCAAAGCACCTTGATCTGAAGGAGTAAACAGTGTTCGCGCGGCTGGCATTGCTCTCGGTTCTATCGTTGGCAATGTCTGGCGTAGTTGCTGACGAAAGCGCTGCCGCGAAAACCGTTATTGGCCCGAACAATATCCAGATCCATGAAGGCGCAGAAGCGTTGTTGGCGGGTGACGCCGAGCGTGGCATCGAACTGACGCAACGAGGGCTGAAGATCGCTGCAAATCGCCATGAAGAAAAAATTGCGCACGCCAACCTGTGTGCCGGTTTCCTGCTTGTTCAACAATATGAGTCTGCGCTGAAACATTGCGACTGGGTAATCGAAAACGACCCGAAACATTGGCGCACGTATAACAATCGAGCGATCGTTTACCTGCGTCTCGAACGATACGATGAGTCGGAGGCTGATATTCGAAAAGGCCAGCAATTGCGGCCCCACTCGGAGAAGTTGAAAGAGGTCAAGGGAATGTACCTCGACGAAGTTGAGCCCGTAAGAGAACACATAACGATTGACGATCGCCGCGATGGAACATCGCAACCAGTGGACGGTGACGGCTGATGCAGGCTGTTTTCCTGGCTGTACTTTTGCTGGCCACCACGGCGCTGGCTGAGGACGAGCCACTACTCGCCAGGATTGTCGATAGCACGAGCGAACGAGTTCCATTGCACACTATCGCACCGGGATATCCACGGAAAGCGCGGCGCGATCGCATCGAAGGTGAAGTCCAGGTCTGTTTTGATATCGACAGAAAGGGCCGTACCCGGCGCATTGCAGTGCGACGCAGCACCAATCGGCTGTTTGAGCGGCCGTCGATTCGGGCGGTCAGGGCGTCAACGTTTCGCGCGCTTGAAGATCACCAGGAGTTGCCTGCAATAAAGTCCTGCCGAACGTTTGTATTTGCGCTGCAACCAGTTACACAAGACTGAAATTCAGGACCAGGTTGCTGTGGTGTTTTCGACCGGCAATAGCTGCGTTTTCATAGTGGCAATGCAATCTTCCTGTTTCGTTCCGAGCGCTCCTCCAGCTGACGCGACATCGATCGTCATCTGAATCATCGATTCAGCCTGCTCCCTGCTGAAGCGATCGCGATTTTGCTCTATCAGGCCAGCAAGCTGCGTATCAATAACCTGCGGTGAACCCAACAGGTGCGCCGCGGATCCGAGCAGTTCCGATGCACCGCCGGTGTCGAGCGAAAATTTTTCCTTGAACAGCTTCAAGGCGGCTTTCTTGGAATCGGCAGTCAGGTCGCCGTCGAGTTTTGCGACCCCGACAATCAAGACGGCCGCGACATGCACGGGGTCTTCTATTGAATAAATCGGGTCGCCCTGGTATTTCCTCGCCCATGCGCGCCGGCGGCGCCAGTAGAACGGGTTCAAGCCACCCAAGTCGATCCCCATCCGGTCAAGCAAGTACAAAATACTGATCAGGCCGGTCAAGATTCCGATTACGATGTGCATGCGCGATCCTTAAGTGCCTTGTGCTATCTCGCAAGATCAGCGTTTCAGACAGGTGCTTCCTTCGGGTTCGGGCCGTGCTCATTGCTGCCCGGTGTACTGTCCATTACAAAAAACACCAGCAGGACAAGAAAGCCCAGCAATGGCACGAATATCAGCAACAGCCACCAGCCACTGCGGCTCGTATCGTGCAGTCGACGAACAGATACCGCAATGGATGGAATGAGAACGGCGAGGCTGTAAATGCCTCCCAGCAAGCCGACACCGGCTTCCGCACTCATCGTGCCCGCCGCTGTGTCAACGAACGCCAGCACAAGGCTGATAATAATGTTGAACAAGATGAAGAACCAGTACTCGGCCCGCTGTGCCCGGCCCGAAAAAACAGCGTACTTTTTTAGCACACTCAAATACCAACTCATGGACTTCTCCCTTTGCAATCCCCGATTGAATCCAATATCGACCAGCTGGCGCAATTGGCCGCCGCGCACCGACAGCGTCGAGGATACCATTCCGACGAACGGCCTGGTCAGTCGAGCAGTGCCATTACCCGGCTGGTTGCCACATCAAGTGATTCGCCGATGCTCACAAGCCCCTCTTCATGGCCACCCATTACGGCAAGCCCCTGGCTGGAAAACGCCGTTTCTTCGTAGAGCCGCCGGAACTCCTGCGCCATTT
>CAXBJV010000050.1:0-24236 GCA_963976215.1 uncultured Woeseiaceae bacterium
CCTACCCGTGTTTAATCCTCCAGATACATTCGCGAATTCTCAAGGTCGCACTCGAGCATGCGAAAATCGAGGTCCGGGCGATAAACCAATGTGCCCTCTCCAGTCACAGGTTCGGCTAGAAACTCAGGGTCAGTGAGTTCAAATGAGTAGTGTAAGGACTTTCCATCCTCCTGAAGTTGCAGCCGCTCAATGATTTTCTTATGCGCTCCGGATGGAACTTCAGAAGCGTTTCCAAGCCGATGGTCAGTGAATCTGCTGGTCTCTATAACCAGCGTCGTACCATCCCAATGGCCTTTTGAACGACCGTGCACGGTCCGTCCCTGCGGAGCCTCACCGTTGACATAAATAATGCGCTCTGTGCCGTCGAATTCGCCGCGGATTCGCACAATGTCTTTCTCCACGACAATCTGTTTAATGTCGGGGACCAGCATGAATATAGGTGTGGTATACGGAATGCACTCGAGGGCCGGATGCATCGTACGCTCATCGTAGGCATTCACCGCGGATTCGCCCGCCTCGGTCAGAGCCAGTTTTTCCGGGTCCTGAAGCCTGCCGAGTGTTTCACTACTGGGAATCGTCGCCCAAGTGCCATGCAGCGAACTTGCCTGTTTAGTCAGCTCTTCTGCGTTGTTGCCAAATGCCTTGCGGAAGGCATCTTCGCCAGTAATAGAGGGAATGTCCCTCCCGACCACTGTAATGTCCTTAAGTAATGCTGATTTCTTTTTTGGGTTTCTTGACGGGTTGACCGTGACTGTGACGTTGTCACCAGGCTGAAGTGTGTCACGATCCCACCCGAGGCGTCGCATGAAAGCGAGTGGACTTCCTTCAACTTTCCACAATGTCTCTTCGCCTGTCTCATCGACGACTGTGAGAAAGAAGTACATGTGCGGGTTCTTCCAGTCGAACCGCGTCACGCTTCCCTGCAATTCAATCGTGGTCTCGACCTCAAAGAATGAATTGCTATTGTGATGAGCCGACGCCGGCACTGCATAGCTGCCGAATAACAAAGAAACCACTACACTCAATTGTAATCGCTTCATGATGCAAACTCCGATAGAGCCTGAAGCAATTATAGACACTCTAACGAAGCAACGATTTCCGGATCAGGTTCATTTGTTGATCGTCAGATGTG
The DNA here is from genome assembly GCA_963976215.1 of uncultured Woeseiaceae bacterium. GTDB lineage: Bacteria > Pseudomonadota > Gammaproteobacteria > Steroidobacterales > Woeseiaceae > UBA1847. The sequence continues at coordinate 1,133 of CAXBJV010000050.1, forward strand.
ACAAATCAATGGCTTAGCATTGGTCAATCCCGAAAACGTCCCCTCAGCCTCCAGGCAGCGCTGCGGTCAGGCCTTCTGTATAACTCTCGTACCGATGTATATCGCTATGCCCTGCACCGTCGATCACCAATAGCTCGGAAGGTGCGGTCGCACGTTCCAGCAGGAGTTCACTGTGGCTGAGCGGTATCAGCCGGTCGTCGGTACCGTGTACGAAAATGATGGGAGACTTTACTTTCCCAATCAGCTCGTCGGTCCGAAACGGGTACCGGACCAGAGAAGCCGGCAAGTATGGATACTCCTGCTTCGCCATTGCCACGACGCTGCTAAACGGTGACACCAGGATCAGGAGTGCCGGGTCAACATCAGCGGCGAGTTTCGTAGCGACTGCAGACCCCAGCGAGCGTCCATAAATCACAATTGGTTTCCCATCGTATTCAGCGGCAACCCGATCCCACGCGGCCCGTACGTCAGCGTGCATCTGTGCCTCACTCTCGATTTCACCGCTGCTCTTGCCGTAACCGCGATAGTCCAGCATGAACATGTCGTAGTTGACCTGCTGGTAGTACCGGATGTTACTGGTCCAGGACTGCAGGTTGCCGCCGTTACCGTGCAGGAAAAAAACCAGGCCGCGCGGATTTTCCTGGCGAAAATGCAACGCGTTTAATTCCGCGCCATCGACCGGGATAGTGATTTCCTCGAAGGGTAAATCGAAATCAAAGCGGTAATCATCCGGAAGCTTCGTGCCCGGAAACAGTAAGGATTCCTGCGTAACGTAGAGGTGACTGGCAAAGACTGCCGCCGACAGGACGGGTGCCAGTACGAGGAAGGCCAGAACCCGCAACCACCATGTTTTCCTGATCAATTTCTGCTCCAGATGCTGCTTGCGGCAGAATACCCTAAACTGGATAGCCTATGAGCGATTACCAACCTATCGACTGCAGCGACTACGATTTTCTCGAAATTGCGTGCATGGACGGCTACGACATCGAGGTGAAACTCGATTCCGGCACGCTTCGCGGACACGCGCGAGGACTCGAGATTCGTTCCGGTGAGGAGTTTCTTCGCATCCGGACATCAAGCGATGGCATTGAGGACATCCGTGTCGATAGGATCCGCGAGATCCATGTGTTGTCCACGCATGCCAGGTTCCGCAAGCACATTTTTGCGACACCATAAAAAAGGGCGCCCGAGATGAGGCGCCCTTCCCTGTTACTGCTCGTGCTTCTATTTCGTTTGGTCGTCGATCGTCGCACCCTTAGCCGCACGCGCGATACTTTCGATGCCATTGTCACGACCGGATTCAGACTTGTAGCTCTGGCTGGTGCCGATGACCTGGCCATTGGTTGATTTCAGATTGAAGCGAAATGCACCGCTTGCCGTCGTTTTCTTTTCAAAGCACTTCGGGTTATCGCAGTTTTTCTGAACGGATGCGATGCCGTTCGTGCAGGAGCTCTTGGCTTTGTAGCCTTCGCTCGAAAGAATGGTTTCCCCATTGCCAGCTTTCAGTCGAAAACGAAACTCGCCAGCTTTGTCTTTGTAGCACTCAAATTTTCCCGCCATCATTTATCCCTTTGTTTTACGTTCGGAGTATCTGCAAATTACACACGGCAATGCGCCGAAAAGCAACTGCTGGAAATTTTATCGACCGCTAAACACTGCTATTCGCCTGTATTTCTCTTGCGTGCTCGCAATCCCGGGCGGAATCCGACACCACCAGCATTTCGGCAAGTCGACTGTAGCTTCGCCAGCGAGCCAGGACCGGCCTGAAGCCAATATCGAGGTCCCGGATGGCATGCCGGTGGTCGATCGCGACCACGAGCGCAGCGCTCGCCATAACGGTCCGCCAAACCATGACAAATACCCGTTTTCGCCAACGCGTCCGGGTCTGCGAGCGCAGAAAATCACAATGGAAATACAGGTGTGCGCGCTCATCTTCCACAATCTCGAGCAATTGATCGCGAAGCCGTGACGGCGGCAAGCGCACGGCCAGCAAGTGGTAATAGCAAAGGCCGACGACTTCCGCTGCCAGCAGCACGACGACCTTGAGTCGCAGGCCGATCAGCCGCCGGGCAAACACGAAAAGGTGTGCGGTCCAGTTGCTGCGAATCAGTGTTCCGCCAAGTAAGCGCACACATATCGCGAGGATATTGGCGTGGCGATGCTCTTCCTCGACGAAATACGCCATCGACGTACCAAAATGGTTATTGAGACCGGGTAGTGAATTGCAGAATGACTGCGCGACAATAGTGCCGCCACCGGACTCGCCAAGCTGAAAAATCGCCAATGATCGTGCCAGCGAATCCGGCAATGCCGAATAGTCCCGGTCCTGTTCCAGCGCCGGCAATGACCGGCGACTGCGCTGCATGAAGAAGTCTTCCCATTCCTGCCACGTACGATGTGCAATGCTCATCAGCCTCCCCTGTGTGTGCCAGCTTTCTTTGTACGCAGCGCATCTGGCAATCCAGGGGAGAAATTGTGGCTAGAAAATGGCAGCGTTAGCCGACGGCTGCCAGTGTTCGGTCACTGCTTTCGTCTGCAGGCTCATCGCAGGCCAGTCCGATCTTCGCCTGATTGATTTCATTGAGAACGTCGGCAAGCGTCGTGCGCACCGGGCCACCCTCGCCCTCTTCCCGCATGCGTGCACGAACATCCTGTTCCCACATCTGCAGAATTCGTCGCCGCAATGCCGGGCTGAATTCCTGGTGCTTAGCAACTGATGATGGCGAGCCGAAGAAAGCCGGCGGGTCGGTCAGGGCCTTTTCCAGGTCGGCTGGAACGCTTCCGCGCAGGGGCCGTTCATCCGGTAGCGGAATTTTGGTTTCTGCGTCGTCCTTAACGAACAAAATGTCGCACGATGTATCCGCAAGCACGGGCTCAGCCGTAACCGGCCGCACCAATCGCTCCCAACGTGTCAGGCTTCTTGCCCCCATGACGATCAGGTCGGCATCCAGTTCCTGTGCGACGTCGGGAATGGCGTCCGACGGGTGTCCTTCGATAACCCGAATACCGTCAGTATGGATGCCCAGAGTCTCCGCAAACCTGCGAATCGACTGCCCATGCAGGACGGCAACTTCCTTGCGTTCGCGCTCGAGCCGGGCATTCAATGCCGGGGTGCTGATTGCAGCAATCATGTCCGGTGCATAGGCGGCGTAAAGTCCCATACCGGATGGTACCTGGTAGACATGTACCGCGTGGTTCGCGGCCTTGAGCTCACCGGCGAAAGTTTCGGCTGTCCGAAATACATCGTAGTCGGCTGCCGTGAACGGGTCCTCATTGTCAGAAGTCATGCCAACGGCGGTCATGACGTTGGCAATATTGGAGCGTCCGCTGGAAACGAACCAGACATTTGTTGGCGACTGACGAATCAGGTCCCAATCCGTATTGCGGGTGAGACCCATCAGATAGTTGTGGTCGCGAGATTCCTTCATGACCAGGTCGGGCTGCGAGTCCTGAATTTTGCGCAGGATCGCATCGGTACGCGGATGGTCCCAGCGTACATCCTGATGCACGGTCACACCCTCGGACTGCAAACGCACAAGCATTTCGGCGAGAAGTGCGGCTTCCTGGTTCGTCACTCGTTGTTTCTCAGCCGTGACCGCCGGGTCAGGCTGGAACATCCCCTGCTCGAGTGAAGGATCATGGCAAACGTGGAAAAACTCCAGCTCGCAGCCACTCGCTTTCGCCAGCTTGAGAGCCCGGGAGATCAACCGTGATTCGCGTGGTGAATTTGGTTCAATCAGGTCCGAGCTGATAACCACCAGTACTTTTTTGAGAGTATGTGGATCAGACACTGTCGATTCTCCTCTGTTGCCAAACGAAGCAGCAGGGTAACATAATCGTTGCGATATCGCAACGATTGCGAGAGAGTCGCTCCCTGCCCTGTCGGGCGGTGGTCCTACATCAGGCGAGCCAGCCGAACACTCCCCCGGTCACGCCGGCATAGATCGCGGCATCGAGGAAGCTTTTCACTGTCGTCGACCACGGGCGTGCGAACCATATGCTTTCCTGAACGTAAGCCAGGCCGTAAGCAATAAAAGTGACGGCGCTTGCGATTCGGAAATTCGCCATATAGTCAGCGTCCGCTGATCCGAAGCGACTGACAAAATAGGCGCACAACACTGCGACAAACAGGTTGTATAGAAACATCATCACCAGTTGCGGGCCCATGTTCGGTACACCGGACGGCAAGACGGTAATGAATGCGATGGGTCCGTCTTTCATTTTTTGTTGAATCTCGGGACTTTGCATATCTGACTGATCGGCGCAGTGTGGCACGCTGTACTGACCCGGCGACAACCCCTTGAGCGCGCTTCGAACACCCTCCTCGTCTGCGGTCTTGCTCCAGTCGGTTTTGTGCCATGGCATTGCCATCCAGATAACCGAGCCCGCGATAAAGACCAGCACCGCCGTGGCAAGAATCGGTTGCCACAATGTCATAATGCTCATATCCACTCCCCTTGATGATGAACCTAAGGTATAGCAGAAACCGTGATACGAATCCTGCCGTTGATCGTTGCAATCCTGCCATTTGCGGGCATTACCGCGGCCTATTCGCTTAACACAGATGCGGGCGTGCTGCCGTCCTGCATACCCTACCTGGAGGGCTGTACGTCGATCAGTGCGACCGGTCGTTACCCACCGGGCAGCCTGGTTTTTCGGGCGGCACTATTGCCGCAGGCAGGCCTGCTGCTTGTATTCTGGTGGCTGGCGTACGAATGGCTACGACAAACACGACCGGCGTCAGCAGGCTTCCGCCGCGGTGTCTTTCTAGCCGGCTTAATTGGCGCAATTGCACTGATCGTCTACGTCACGTTTCTTGGCAGCAAGATTCCGTTTTACGAGTTTATGCGCCGCTTCGGCATCTACTTTTATTTTGGTGGGATCGCCGTTGCTCAGATAATGCTGACGATCGCACTCCGTCCTTCGCGCTTGCGTAGCTCAATGTTGCTGGTGATCGCAATGCCTTTCGTTCTTGGAATTACCAACCTGCTTCTAAAACAGTTTATCGCCGAGTTCGATCGCTTCGAGAATACGATCGAATGGCTTGCCGCACTGCTCATGCAGATCTGGTTTGTGCTTTTCTATTTCGTCTGGCGCGAAACGGGCGTGACGCTTACTGTGCGAAAGGATTCGACCAGCGCTCGTTAGTTGTGACAGATTCGTCGGTCAGCGCGGCAAGAAATGCCAGCAGGTCTGCCTTTTCACCGTCGCTCATTTCAAACCCGACGACGAACTCGGATTTGTACGGGCTTAGTCGGCCATCGCCCTGGTGCGGCCCGGATTCGAGCAGCCGTCCGCCCCGCGCATAATGGTCAAGAACATCTGGCAATGTCGCTATGCTGCCGTCATGCATGTACGGAGCGGTTAACGCGATATTTCGCAGCGTTGGTGCCTTGAATCGACCCATGTCACGAACCCGTCCGGTCATATCGTAGAGTCCGGTATTGTCCGCTGGGTACGCGCCGCTGCCGTCAAGGTTATAGAGGCCATTGTTGTGAAACCCGACACTTTCAACTGCGGTCGATGCGTGTGTTGTGCTGTCAGTAAAATTGAAGCCGCCATGACAGTGGAAACATTCAAAGCGCTCGGAAAAGAACAGCTCCATGCCGCGCTGCGCGCTTGCAGAGATTGCGTTGGTATCGCCTTCGAGATAGCGGTCGTACGGTGAATCGAAGCTGACAATTGTGCGTGTGAATGCGCTTATTGCACGGACGGCATTGAGAACAGAGTAAGGATTTTCGTCGCCGGGAAAAGCCGAGCGGGCCAGGTGCCTGTAGCGCGGTTCGTTCGCCAGCAGCTCACCGACGTCGGATTCACGCCCGCCCATGCCCATCTCAACCGGGTTGTCGCCAAGCAACGGTGTAAGGGCCTGGTCTTCCAGCCTGTCAAGCAGTGTGTTCGCCCATGTCAGGCGGCTTGCATAGGCCGAATTGACCAGCGTCATCGAGCCCCTCGGATGGGGTTCGCCAGTGGCACCGATCGCTCGAGCTTTGCCGTCGGTGAACGCCAGCTGCTGGAGATGGCAGCTGCTGCAGGACATCGTTTGATTCACGGACAGTCGGACATCGTAAAAAAGCCAGCGGCCGAGCTCGACTTTCGCCGGCGTCATCGGATTATCAGCCGGTACTGACGGCAACGGATAGCCCGCGGCAATCTGCCAGTCAAATGGCCGTTCCCGATTCGCAAGCCACAACACAGCCGTGATGGCGGCGACCGCGATCAACGACAGCAGCATCGCGCGCTTCAAGGCAGCAACCGGAACACATGACTGATATCACTATCGGCACCGTTAAATGGCAAGCCCAGTGCCGCGAACATCGGGCCACACTCGCTTTCCGCCGGGCCCGACGAACAATCGCTGCGCACCCCGTCCTGCAGGTCCGTTCCCTGAAACAGCGTCGCCAGGTCAACTGCGACCCGCCCTGACATTGAGCGAAAGTCACTGAGTGCGATCTCAACCCGGTTCGGTGACGAACAAGACCGGATATTCTGGACAGTGCCGTCACAGGCGGTACTGCCAAGATGCAGCCAGGTGCCGTCATTCTTTGTCGTAACGCCTGCACGAAGGAATTTGTAACCGGATCGCCAATGCCAGTGCATTGCGGCATCATTTAACGGCGCTTCGGCCAGCAACGGATTGGCGTGATTCATGTCAAAAGGCACGCCGACTGTAAAACGCAGTGCGACCGGATCGATAGATACAACGCTGCCGCGGACTTGTGCGTTGGTGGCCGGCGTTCCATTCCTGCAGCTTCCGTCGCCAGTCTCGAGGTCGACGAGGGCAATCGAGCCCTGTTGCCAGCGCTCATCGGTGGTCAAAACAACCGGATGGACGCCTCCATCCGCGTCAATCAGTTGTACATTTGAGACAAAAAACCGCAGGTCGGACAGTGACTTATCACCCTCAAGGCAATCGAGCTCGCGATCCTGCCAGACTGGCACAAAGGTGATATCTACGGTTTCGCGTTGCGCTGAGCACGCAAACAATGTCGGGAGGGCTAAGACCAGCAGGCAAAGCTTAGCTCGATACCTTGCTGACCTCTTCCGGGGCGTCGTCGGGTTTGCCGTTGTTTGCCGCGTCATTTGATTCAGACTGGTCGGGCGTAAACGAATAGTCAAGCACACCGGTGGCGATCAGGTCGGTTGACGCCTGTGCCACGGATAGCTCCGTTTCAACTTCACGAATCTTGGCTTCAGCATGTACGTTTTGTGTCGCTCGCTCGGCAAGTTCCGAACGCAATTCCCGGGTCTTCAATACTGAATCTTTGAGATCGCCGGAGATCTTCTCAAGCTTCGACTGTTGTTCCGAGATGACATTGTCGCGGCGTTCGATGCCAACGGTCGTTTCCTTGAGTTCGTCTTCGAGCTTTTCTGCGTTGAGCTTTGAATTCTCGACGTCGGTGCGTGCGATACGAAGTTCTGCTTCCAGTTCCCGAATTCGATCATCGCGTGGGTCCCGTTTTCGGGCCCGGTATCGCGAGGAAATCGCATTGCTGATTGACGCAAGAATCCAGCCCAGCAGGAAGGCGCCTGCCGCAATCAGTATCAGTTCATTTGGGAGTTCCGCGAACATCGCACCATATTTCATCGAATGAGTGAATCAATAAAGGACCGGGTTCTCAATACTGATAAGCGTCAAAATACGAGAATTACCCTCAGGCCCCTTGCCACCAGCAACTTTTATATTATTTATTCTTTTTAAAACAATTAGTTGTGGTTATTTTTTGATGTAAAACATAGGGCATTTCCCCGGCCCTAGTCCAGTATAGCCTGAAGCCCATCCGGAGTCTCAGTGAACGTGACATTTTCTCGCGACGATGTCCGGAAAATCAGTAAACAAGCCGTCAATACACAGAGTTTCGATGGCGTAACTCAACAAGGCATCGAAGTCACTGAACCCCGGCGGCAGATCATCCTTGCGGAATGTAAATGGGTGCACAGCGAGCCCGGCTGCATGTGCTCTTTTGACCAGTCCGGAATCCCGGACACTGCCGTCGGCTGTAACGCGATACAACCGGTTCACCCAGGGACCGATACCGTCGACTGACTTTGCAATTCGCTGCAAGCCGCGCGCCGTTCGAAGTGCGTCGTAGTTGGTGTTTGATTCGCCCCAGGCGTTTTCACCGATCAGCTGGATCAGTTTGAGCGAGGATTGGTATTCCCTGCGGATTCGCTGTAGCTCGTGAGCGTCAAAACATTGCAGATACGCCAGGTCTGCATGCGACTCGTAGCCAAATTTACTCAACACCTCAAGGACTCGTTGCGTGATGTCGACGCCTTGTTCCCGGTGCCAGGCGGGGCGTTTAATTTCCGGGTAAATTCCGATCGGTCGACCCATGTTTTGCTGCAATGTCGCAATAAACTCCAGCTCTTCCGCGAAGGTCTGAATCCGAAATGTCGTGTCGGCGGGTGCAAAGCGGCCAGCGTAAACGGGCGAGCCATCGGCAGCGGTCCGTTCGTGGACCGTCAGCCGCTTGATTTCGTCCAGCGAGAAGTCTCTGGCGTAGAAACGTCCGTCATCACGTTGCCGCCCCGGGAATACGTCCGCTACGTCACAAATCCGATCCAGGTGGATATCATGCAGGACAAGCAACTCATCATCCCGTGTCGCGACAATATCCTGTTCGAGGTAATCGGCGCCCATACTGTAGGCCAGGGCCTTGGCCGGGAGCGTGTGCTCGGGCAAATAGCCGCATGCGCCGCGGTGCGCAATGACAACGGGTCTAATCGGTTGGCCCGTCCGCGTCGAAACCCGGGAAATCCAGGACCTCCCAGCGTGATGTGTCCTCTCCGCGTGCCTGCCGCCGGAGCGCGTCAGCAATCTCGCGGTCATTCCAGTCGATGGTTTCCTGGCAGCGCTCTTCCATCTCTTGCGGCGTTTCGCGTAATCCGCCAAACGGTCGGATCGCGATCATGCCTTTGCCGTTGGCTTCTGCTACGTCCATCATGAATTTGACCAGGTCAGGGTGCGCTTCGTATGCGTCCGGCACGACTATGATCGCCTCTGATGCCTTGATCTGGGCAATGAGCTCATCCTTGATTGCTTGCAGTCCGCCCTCTTTGGGCACGTTTTCCGGCCTGCTGACATTGATGTAGTAAAACCGGTCGACGCTTTCAAGAAATTCGAACACGCGCAGGTAGTCGAGGCTTTCCTCAAACGCGTGCGTGGCGAATACAGTAATTGGGTTGCTTTCAGACACCTGGTGCTCCTGTAACGGTGCTACGGGCCAAGTTTAGCGAATAATTTGCGCCTGTGCGCGTAGCGCTGTATGCGGCGATTCGGTATCGTATGCCACGCATGCGCCTACTCCAATACAACATTCGTTACGCCGTCGGTGGTGGGGCCAGCATGCACATGCCGCTGCCCGGTGCCGGCTTTGTTCTCGGCAATCAATCCGTTCTGCCGGGCATCACCAATTTCATCAAGACTGTCGATCCCGATATTGTCGGACTCATAGAAGTCGACACCGGTTCGATTCGCAGCCGTAAGGTCAATCAGGCAGAAAAAATCGCCGCCGACCTGGGTATGAATACCTCCTACGAGACAAAATACGGCGAGAAATCGCTTAACCAGATGCTGCCCATCGTCCGCAAACAGGGCAATGCGTTTCTTGCGGCGCCGCGCGTGCACGGCGAGAAGTTTCATTACTTCGACACCGGCATCAAGCGACTTATTATTGAGCTCGAGATGGCCGAATATGCAATATTTCTGGTACATCTTTCATTGAAATACCGGCACCGGCATTTACAGCTGCGACATTTGTACGACTTGATTCAAAAAACGCAAAAGCCGGTGGTCGTTACGGGCGACTTCAATACATTCTGGGGCCAGAATGAGATATACCTGTTTATGAAGGCTGCCGGCCTGACTTCAGCTAACGCGGAAATGCTTCCGACTTACCCGAGTCGTTCGCCACGCAAAGAGCTGGACTTTTTCCTCTACCAGGATGGCATCGACGTGACCGGATTCGAGGTACCTGATATCCGCTTATCCGACCATCTTCCAATTGTTTGTGACTTTGAGCTGCGATGACTATGCAACACTGGAAACAAGAAACTGACGACGCCGGCATTGTCTGGCTGTGCCTCGACATTGCCGATGAAAAAGCCAATGTTCTCTCCTCTGACGTACTCAGCGAGCTGAGCACGGCGCTCGACCCCTTTGCCGAGTCGCCACCACACGGACTGGTTATCTGGTCCGGCAAGAAAGACAGCTTCGTCATGGGCGCGAATATCAAGGAATTTACGTCGATTGAAACGGCCGAACGGGCCTATGAACTGGTGCGCCTGGGTCAACAATTAATGGACAAGGTCGAGGACCTGGCCTGCCCGACCGTTGCCGCCATCAACGGCGTTTGCATGGGCGGTGGACTGGAGCTCTCGATGGCATGCGACTATCGCATCGTCTACAAGGGCGACAAAAAGATCATCGGGCTCCCCGAGGTCAAGCTCGGTCTGCACCCGGGGTTCGGCGGTACCGTTCGTGCCGTTCAGATCTGCGGCGTGCGCGCGGCAATGTCGCTCATGCTCACCGGCAACCCCGTGACGCCGGGCAAAGCGAAAGCGATTGGTCTTGCCGACGTTTTAACGAGCGAGGATAAGTGGCGTGACGATGCGCGCGAACTGATTCGCACGCAGCCCGCAAAACAGAGAGCATCAATAGTCGATCGCTTGCTTAATCTCGCCCCTGCCCGACCGCTGGTCCGCAACATGCTGTTGAAGCAGGTACGCGGCAAGGCACGCAAGGAGCATTACCCGGCACCGTACGCAATGATTGACATCTGGACTTCGGAAGGTGCATCGCCACAGACGGGGTACGAGGCCGAAGCGAAGAGTTTTGCCGACTTGATGTGCACCGATACGTCGCGCAACCTGGTACGCGTTTTCTTTTTGCAAAGCAAACTCAAATCGCAGGGCAACAAAACGGACGCGCGCGTAGAGCATGTGCACGTTGTCGGGGCCGGCGTAATGGGTGGTGATATCGCCGCTTGGTGTGCCCTGCGCGGCCATACGGTCACGCTGCAGGACCGTGAGCAAAAGTACATCGATCCTGCGATCGAACGAGCAGCAAAGCTGTTCGCGAAAAAGATCCACAACGATGACGAGCGTGCGGCAGCGACACAGCGGCTGCAATCTGATCTCGACGGCGATGGCGTTGCGAAAGCCGACCTCGTTATTGAAGCGATCATCGAAAACACCGAAGCCAAGCAGGGTTTGTACAGCGCGTTGCAGCAGAAAATGAAACCCGGCGCACTACTCGCAACGAATACGTCCAGCATACGGCTGGAAGAGCTGCGCACAATTCTCAGTGAGCCACGACGGTTTATCGGGCTGCATTTTTTCAATCCCGTGGCCATGTTGCCGCTGGTCGAGGTGATTCGTTGTGACGATACCGAACAGGATGCGCTCGACATCGGCTTTGCCTTTACCAAGGGAATCGGCAAATTCCCGCTCGAATGCGCCAGTTCTCCGGGCTTTGTCGTCAACCGCATTTTGGCGCCCTACATGAGCGAAGCGATGCACCTCGCGGAAGAAGGTGTACCGCTGGCTGAAATCGACAAAGTCGCCGTCAAATTTGGCATGCCGATGGGACCGGTCGAACTCGCTGACAGTGTCGGACTGGACGTGGCATTACACGTCTCCAAGGTGCTTGGCGCCGCATTGAACAGGCCCGTGTCAGATAAGCTGCAACAGATGGTTGATGACGGCTTGTTGGGTCGCAAGTCGGGCCAGGGTTACTATCGCTGGGAAAACGGCAAAGCGGTCAAACCGGACGCCGGCAACGCCGAGCTGCCGGATGATATTGAGGATCGGCTGATCCTGTCGATGGTCAACGAGGCGGTCGCCTGCCTCGACGAGGGCGTTGTCAGCGATGCTGACCTGCTGGATGCCGGGGTGATTTTCGGCACAGGCTTTGCGCCGTTCCGCGGCGGGCCGTTGCATTACGCCAGGTCGCGCGGCACGACATCGATCGTCATGCGCCTGAATGACCTCGCAAAGGCCCACGGCGCGCGCTTTGAGCCACACAGTGGCTGGTCCGGCCTGTGACAAGGTTCACAGACGACCGGTATAGCCAAAATAAACTGTGCGCCGCTTCACGCTGGGCAAAATGAGCAGTACCCGAAGTTATTGAATTAACGGTAGAATACCGACCGGGACAATAGGACCAACCGGCCCGAAGAGCGAAATTTGAATATAACCAGGACACAAAATGTCAGTTGATCAGGTGAGCACGGAGATGCTGCGGGGGTTTTCGCCCCTGGATGGCCTGAAGCGAGACAATCTTGCTGCCCTCGCGCGCAAGGTTCAGATCCGCGAAATGTCGCCGGGTCAGTTGCTGTTCAAAGAGGGCGATACCGAGAAGCGCACCCTGTACGTCGTCTCCGGCACGCTGGAACTTCTCGATCAGGGCAAAGTAATTGGCACCGTCGATGGCGGCAGCGAGGCCGCCCGCAATCCGGTCGCGCCGGTCTATCCACGGCGCGTGTCCGCACGAGCGCGCGACCGCGTGCAATTCATATCCATCGACAGTGACCTGCTTGACGTGATGTTGACCTGGGACCAGACAGGCACCTACGAAGTGTCTGAACTGGCCGGCAAATCCGAGCAGACTAACGAAGACTGGATGACGATGCTGTTGCAGACCAAGGCGTTTCACAAGATTCCGCCGGCAAACATCCAGGCGATATTCATGCGCATGCAGCAGATCAACTATCGCGCCGGCGATGTCATTCTGAAACAGGGCGCGGAAGGCGATTATTTTTACGTGCTGATTCGCGGCTCCGCACTGGTCACTCGCGAAACACCGCTCAGCAAGGAAGGTATCAAGCTTGCGGCACTGCAAGTCGGCGATACATTCGGCGAGGAAGCACTCATTTCGGACGCTAAACGCAATGCCACGGTGACCATGCAGAGTGACGGCGCGGTGATGCGCCTTGGCAAGGACGATTTCAAAAAGCTGCTTAACGAGCCCATGCTTGACTGGGTGACCATGGAGCAGGCGGAGGAAATTGTGCGGGGTGGCGGCCAGTGGCTCGACGTACGTTTGCCGAGCGAGTTTGAAAATCAGCATCTCGATGGCGCACAGAATATTCCGCTGTACTTTATACGCCTGAAGATCAGCACGCTGGATACCGACAAGAAATACGTCGTCTGTTGTGACACCGGCCGACGCAGCTCTGCCGGTGCCTATATTTTGAGTGAACGCGGTTACACGGCGTACGTTCTGAAGGGCGGCATCAACCGCGAACAGGCCTAGGCCGCTATTTACATCGTGTGCGTCGGCTTGTCGCCGCCGAGGGCTCCAGCCAGGTAGTTTTCGATTTTCTTCTGCGTGTTGCCCTGATCCTGATCGGAAAACTGTACGCCGATACCCGCGGTGCGCTTGCCTTGTGCTCCCTTTGGCGTCATCCAGATTACGGTGCCGGCGACCGGTATCTTTTCCTCTTCACCCATCAGGTTCAACAGCATGAACACCTCATCGCCCAGCCGATACGAGCTGTTAGTGGGGATAAAGAGTCCGCCATTGGTCACGAACGGCATGTACGCAAGGTACAGCGCGCTCTTGTCCTTAATGGTCAGTGTCAGCAGTCCAGGTTTGCTCATCGTGCACTCCGCGTGGCTCAGCGAGCCAGCATCAGCTCCATTCCGTCTACAGGTGGCGTCAAACCGCAGTCCCGCAGTCCATCGGCCCAGTCAATCAGCAGTCCTTCCAGGGTCAGCTGGACGTTATACGAACCTCCCGCCTGGCCTCGTAGCCGATTGATTATGTCTAAATAGCAGAACAAATTTCGCCTGTCCATGCGTCGTAGCACAGAATCATCAATTGCGAGGCCGCTGGCCAGTTCCCGCCCCGCCTCGCGCGCGATCACCAGCAAGCGAACCTGCTGCGCCAGCCAGTTCAGGACGAAATTCGGTTCCAGTTTCGCCCAGCGAGCGGCGACCTCGACCGGCGAACCCTTGCCCTCGCCGAGCACCTGCAGATCGCGGCCCATGGCGCGCGTTGTTTCGAGGTTTTCCAGTGCATCGATTGCCGCCAGGGGCGCTCCGCCGCCCGCACGCAACGCATCCAGCCACGCAGCGCCCGGTTGCACCCGGTCCAGCCAGGCGAGCGCCGCCGCTTCCGTCGGCACCGCGATATCGACGCGCTGGCAACGACTGAAAATCGTCGCCGGCAGTTTGCCAACGCGATCGACCACCAGGATCAATAACGCGTCACCAGGCGGCTCCTCCAGGGTTTTCAACAGGCTGTTTGCCGCGTTGACCGTCATGTCGTTGGCAGGCTCCAACACCGCCACCTTGCCGAGGCCCTGGTGGCTGGTCAGCGATAATTCGGCCACCAGTTCGCGCACCTGTTCAATGCCGATGCTTTTCTTGTCCTCCGGGGTGGAAATCCAGCGCATGTCCGGATGCTCCAGGATCTCATAAGGGTGCTCCGGCAGTACCTGCAACGCATCCGGTCGCAAACGCTGTGCGGCCATCCAGGCCGCTGCCGCGCGCTTGCCAACGCCAACGGGTCCGGTGAGCAGGACAGCATGAGGCGCTCGCTCGCTGGCCAACCAGTCCTGCCAGAGTTTCGTCGTATTTTCGTGCCAGGTAAGCTGCATAAACAATAAGTTATAAGATTTCTTTAATGTTAATTATTACTCAAGATCTGTTGCGCTATCGCAATAACATCGGCCTCCACTGCCGCAAGCTCCCGGCAGGTATCGACGATGATAAAGCGCTCGGGCTCGCGCGCCGCGATGTCGAGATAGCACAGCCTGACGCGCTCGAAGAATTCCTGCTTTTCCTGCTCTATACGATCCGGCGTGCCGCGCGAGTTCATGCGCGCCAGCCCTATCTCGGCCGGCGCATCCAGCAGCAGCGTGACATCAGGCCAGACGTCCTCGTGTACCCAGCGGGCAAGCTCGTCGATGGTTTCCATCGGCAGGCCTCTGCCCCCACCCTGGTAGGCGCGGCTCGAATCGGTAAAACGGTCCGATATGACCCATTTGCCGGCATTCAACGCCGGAACGATGACATTGTTCACGTTCAGAGAGCGCGCGGCAAACATCAATAATAGCTCGGTGATCTCCGGTATTGGCTCATCGTCACGGTTCTGCAGCAGGTTGCGTATGTCCTCGGCGACCGGTGTGCCACCCGGCTCCCGGGTTGTCAGTACCTCGTGGCCCGCGTTGCGAATCTCATTCACCAGTGCGGCGATATGCGTTGATTTACCGACGCCTTCGATGCCCTCTACGCTAATAAAGCGACCGCGTTGCATCGTCAATTACCTGTCCGGCGGCTTTGCCGCAAGCGTTGTAAATACTCTGCGACCGCTTTGTCGTGCTCATCCTTGGTCGCCGAAAACTTGTGACTGCCATCACCAATACCGGTGGCGACAAAGTAAAGCGACGTTCCGTCCGCGGGGTGCAACGCGGCATTGATCGCAGCCCGACCGGGCATTGCGATCGGCGTCGGCGGCAAACCGTGCCGTGTATAGGTGTTGTATGGGGTATCGGTCCGCAGGTGCTTGCGCGTCAGGTTGCCATCGAAGGACGCGCCGATACCATAGATAACCGTCGGATCGGTTTGCAGGCGCATTCCCTTGGCAAGCCGGCGTGCAAATACACCGGCGATCTGCGGCCGCTCGTCGGCCAGCGCGGTTTCCTTCTCCACAATAGAGGCAAGAATCAGCGCCTCGTACGCGCTATCGACCGGCGCCTCTGCGCTTCGCTGCTGCCATTCCTCCGTCAACACCCGCTGCATCAACTCGTAAGCTTGCTTTAACACGGCCTTGTCAGGCGTATGCTTCGGAAAGCGGTACGTCTCGGGCAGGAACAAGCCTTCCGGGTGCGTGACGTCCGCACCCAGCGACTCAAGCAGAGCTGGCCAATCTTCGTTAGTCATCGTGGCCTGGATTGCATCGTTTGCGTGCAATGCGGCCAACACTTCGCGTGAATTCCAGCCTTCAATCAACGTAAACGTATACAGGCGAACGCTGCCGTCGGTGAATTGCTGTACCAGTTGCTCAGGCGTGGTGCCCTCCGCGATCAGGTAGTCACCCGCATGGATAGCGCCACCCTTGTCGTGCCAGCGCACGTAGACTCGCAGCCAGCGGTCATTGTCGATCAGGCCTTCTTCAACCAGCTTGCGAGACACCGCGGAAAACGAACTGCCAGCCGGAATATCGAAACCCATACCTTGCGGTGGAACCGACATAGGCGTGGTCATGAAATTATCAACGCGCCCAACGATGATTGCTATGGCGACCACACCAGCAATAAACAGCACCAACAGGGTCTTGCCAATCCTCATGCCCGACATTCCGCTATTCCGTTATCAGCCATCAGCGCCATCACATTTCGAGTGATTGCGCCAACGCCCCAGTGCACGTTGCCGCAGATTGCGACCGGTACAACACCAATCTGGCTGTTGCTGATAAATATCTCATCGATGTGCTCGAGGTCCGTTCGATACGTGTCCTCGACACTTACCGGTCGCCCGCGGGACTCGAGACACGTCATCACGTGGTGACGCATCACGCCTGCCACACCGCAGCGGTCAAGCGCGGGCGTTGAAATGGATTTTTCGCGAACAAAGAACACGTTGCTCATGGTACCGCAGATCAGGCGCTCGTCTGCGTCCATCATCAGGCCTTCGAATGTCTCAAGCTCTGACCGGGCAAGCACCTGCTCTGTCCGAGCCAGCGTCTTCAGGCCGGCCGTTGGCGAGCCAGTGGCGAGCCGGGTAGCGCAAATCGTTGCGGCTACTCCTTCCTGGTACATCGTTGCGGACGGCTGCATCGCTTCGAATACACCTATCCAGACAGCCGGTGGCGCGACCGCACGGCCGTAGCCGCGCTCACCACTGCCCGCGGTAACAATGATTTTTGCAATGCAGCGTTCGGTCGGGGCAGCGCTCACTGCAAGCGCCTGGCTGAGACGCTCGCCTAATTCCTGTTGTGGTGGCATTTCGATATGCAGTGCATCACACCCTTGCCGGAGGCGGTCCATGTGCAGCGGCCACAAGCGCGCTTCGCCATCGCGAATTGCGACTGTTTCAAACAGGCCATCGGCGTACTGGAAACCGCGATCGTCGATCGGAATCTGCTCGACGCGGGCGCCATCGAAATACCAGTCAGCCATGGTGCACCGCCCGTAACATCCCTTCGGCTTTTGCGCGGGCTTCGTCCAGTTCGGCTTGTGCCTCTGAATCGGCAACAATTCCCGCGCCGGCACGAAAACTGACTTCGTTACCGCGTTTCACCATTGTGCGAATGAGAATATTCAGGTCCATGCTGCCATCGAGGTTGAGGTAGCCAAAGGATCCCGTATACGCACCGCGCGGGGCAAGCTCCAATTCACTGATAATTTCCATACAACGAACTTTCGGGCAACCTGTGATGGTGCCGCCGGGAAATACAGCGGCTATTGCCTGACCGGGTGCGACATCTTGCTTAAGGGTCCCGCGGACGTTGGAGACGATATGGTGCACATGGGCGTACGACTCCAGCACCATCATCTCATCGACTTCGACTGTACCCGCCACACAAACCCGACCAAGATCATTGCGCTCCAGATCGATCAACATGACGTGCTCGGCACGTTCTTTCGGGTGTGCAAAGAGTTCGTTCGAAAGCTCGTCATCAGATACCGTATCTGAACCGCGCGGTCTCGTTCCGGCGATCGGCCGGGTTGAAATCGAGTCACCGCGAACACGTAACAAGCGCTCTGGTGACGAAGAGATTATGGTGGTTCCCTCCCAACGCGCGATACCGGCAAACGGCGCCGGATTCGCCGCACACAATGAGCTGTAGATTTGTTCTGCGCTGGCGTCGTCGCTTACAGACACAAGCCACTCCCGTGACAGGTTGGCCTGGTAGATGTCACCCGCTTCGATGTACTGCTTTACCCTGTCCACCGCATCGGTGAATTGTGTCGCATTGTCTTCGCGAACAGATCGCACTATCGGATCACCAAAAATCAGGTCACTGTCACCTAATTTTAGAATTTGGTGACAGTGACCTAATTTTGATATGTCGTTGAGCAGTTGCGCCTCGCAACAGTCGGCACCCTCCTCCCGCACAAGATGGCAATGACCGGTGTCGTGGTCGTAAATCAATGCGGCTCGGCAACGGACCGCAAACGCAGTGGGCAACAACGGGTCCTTGAGCAGTTGCAGGCGCGGTTCGATTTCAGCGGCCAGCTCATAGCCAAGATAAAGGAACCAGCCGCCGAGAAACGGCAGATCGCTGGCGGGGATTTCCCGGCGTTCAGTTCGCCACCAGGTATCAAGCGAATCCAGGAAGCCCGGTTGTCGCCCGGGTTCGTCCAGTCGTATCGATTCACCGGGACACGCGAACAGGATATCGTAACGGCCGAGACCGCCACCGCGCGTCGTGCTCTGCAACAGAAACGGATAACGCTCGGGCTGTAGCTGATTGAGCTGACGCAGCTCATCGGGCCCGGCGAGACCGCGGTCTAGCTCAGTCAAATGCTTGCAGAATCAGGCTACCGTTGGTGCCGCCAAATCCGAACGAATTGGAAATCGCGGTGCGCACCTTGGCGTCGCGGGCGATATTCGCCGTGTAGTCGAGGTCACATTCGGGGTCCTGGTTGTCCAGGTTAGTTGTCGGTGGCACGCGCTGATCACGGATCGCCAGCGCACAGAAAATTGCCTCAACTGCCCCGGCGGCACCCAACAGGTGTCCTGTCGTCGACTTCGTCGAGCTGACCATCATCTGTTTTGCGTGATCGCCGAAGGCACGCTTGATGCCATTGGTTTCACCGACGTCGCCGGCCGGCGTCGATGTGCCATGCGCGTTGAGGTAGTCGACATCATCGGGGTTGATGCCGGCATCGCGAATCGCCGCTGCCATGCACTTGCGTGCACCCTCGCCGTCCGCCGGCGGTAACGTAATGTGATAGGCATCACCACTCATACCAAAGCCCACCACTTCCGCATAAATTCGCGCACCACGCGATTTTGCGTGTTCGAGTTCTTCAAGCACCACAGTGCCTGCACCATTGCTCAAAACAAACCCGTCACGATCGATATCGTAGGGCCGACTCGCCCCGGTGGGATCGTCGTTTCGCGTCGACATAGCGCGGGCCGAGCAAAAGCCACCCATTGCCAGTGGCGTTGTCGCATGTTCTGCGCCGCCGGCAAGCATGACATCCGCATCACCATGCTCGATGCTGCGTGCGGCCAGACCGATGCAATGCGTCGAGGTTGCGCACGCCGTGACAATCGAAATATTCGGGCCTGTGATGTGCTGCATGATGCTCGCTTGGCCCGAGATCATGTTGATAATGCTGCCCGGTATGAAAAACGGCGAAATCTTGCGTGCGCCGCCGGCCAGCATTTTATTGTGATTGTCTTCAATGGTCTTGATGCCGCCAATACCGGCACCCATCGCAATACCAATCGTGTGTCCGTTGTCGGCGGTTATTTCGAGACCCGAATCCTTGATCGCGTCGATCGTCGCCGCTACACCGTAATGAATGAACGGATCGTTTTTGCGTTGGTCTTTTGGCGACAGATACGCATCTGCATCGAAGTCCTTTACCAGGCCGGCAATCCGGGTCGGATACGGACTGGTATCGAACTCTTCGATGAGTCGGGTACCGGAAACACCCTCACATACATTCGCCCACGCATCTTCGAGCGTGCTGCCGACGGGGGACACTATGCCCATGCCGGTAATTACAACGCGCCGTTTACTCAAGATGCTGTCGTCGGGAAGCGGCAGAATTGCCGCGTGATCCGGAAGGAACAGGCGCGGTGGCGAGCACCGCGCCCGGGTTGTCAGTCTGCGCTCTGGCGCGCGGTGACAAAGTCAATTGCCTGCTGAACAGTGGTGATTTTTTCCGCGTCTTCGTCGGGAATTTCCGTTTCGAATTCTTCTTCCAGGGCCATTACCAGCTCGACGGTGTCGAGTGAATCGGCGCCCAGATCGTCGACGAAAGAGGCATCGTTCGTTACCTCGTCTTCTTTTACTCCGAGTTGCTCGGCAACGATGCCTTTAACTTGTTCTTCGATACTGCTCATAGTCTTTAGTACTCCTAATAAGACTGAAATTGTCATTTTGAGCGGTTGTTGCAGGCGCTCAAAATGGCCGTTATTCATGCCCAATTTACTGCTAAGTCCTTGATATTTCAAGGAGGAACCCGGGCGTGGGTGGCTATTGTATGTGAATCATCTCTGGCAATCTATACCCGATCAGTCCATCACCATGCCGCCATTGACGTGCAGCGTCTCACCAGTGATGTATCCGCCTGCCGCGGAGGCGAGGAAGACGACCGCGTTGGCGATATCGCTGCCCGCTCCGAGCCTGCCGAGTGGCACCTGATCAAGCATTGCCTTGCGTTGCTCGTCAGGCAAGACCTTGGTCATGTCGGTATCGATAAAACCGGGCGCCACGACGTTGACGGTGATGTTTCTGGAGCCGATTTCACGCGCCAGTGATTTCGAAAAGCCGATCATGCCGGATTTACTCGCCGCGTAATTCGACTGACCGGCGTTACCCATTACCGCAATGACCGAAGCAACGTTAATGAAGCGGCCTCGTTTAGCTTTCATCATGCCGCGCAGACATGCTTTGCTGACGCGGTACAAGCCCGTCAGGTTGGTTGCCAGAACATCGTCCCACTCGTCAGGCTTCATGCGCATCAACAAATTGTCCTTGGTGATACCCGCATTATTAACGACGATTGTTGGACTGCCCTCCGCGCCCTGAATATCCTTGATCGCTGCCTGCACGGACTCGTCGTCAGCAATATTCAATACAATGCCGCGCCCGCGGTTGCCGAGCTTTTCAGTAATACCATCCGCGCCGCCCTGGCTGGTCGCAGTTCCGATGACGGTAGCACCGTGCTCTACTAACGCCACAGCAATAGCTGCACCGATGCCTCGCGAAGCGCCGGTAACCAGCGCAATCTCACCCGACAATGCGTCGGGGGCGAAAATACTGCTCATTGGAAATCCTTTTGTTAGAAGCTCAAGTCTGCAATGCCTTGTTCAGGCTGTCGATTGAATCGATAAATCGGGTTGGAATGTTCTTGTCGATGCGGCGACAGAGACCGGCGAGTACCTTTCCGGGCCCGCATTCGATAATGGATGTTGTGCCATTGGCAATCATGGAATGGACCGTTCGTACCCATTGCACCGGTCCGTAAACCTGGCGCGTCAGACGTTCGCGGATATCGTCCGGGCCCTTGTAAGCAATGCCATCCGACGCGGCAATGACAGTCAGCGCCGGTGCCTTGAAATCGGCTTCGGCAAGCGCCTCGCGCAGCGCTTCTCCCGCACCAATCATCAGAGATGAATGCGAGGGCACGCTGACCGGCAGACGCAATGCCCTGCGAGCACCCGCCTCCTCGAGCAATTTGATGGCCCGATCCAGTGCATCGATGTGGCCGGCAATGACAACCTGCCCTGGCGTATTGAAATTAACCGGTTCGGCAATGCCAATCAGAGATGCTTCGTCGCAAGCCTTGATGACGGTGTCATCGTCAAGTCCAATAACGGCCGCCATCCCGCCAACCCCCACAGGCACTGCATTTTGCATCAACTGTGAACGCCGGATAACGACTTTCAATGCATCGGGGAATTGCACCGAGCCCGCAGCGATTAATGCAGAATATTCGCCGAGGCTGTGACCGGCGAGACTTTCCGGTTCCTTGCCGCCCGCTGCCTGCCACACCCGATAGGCTGCGGTTCCCGCCGTTAGCATCGCCGGTTGCGTCACTGTCGTTTCAGACAATTTGTCGACCGGACCATCCTGCACCAGCCGCCACAGGTCATACCCCAGGATTTCGCTGGCTTCCCCGTACGTTTCTTCCACCACCGGATAGTGTGCGGCGAGTTCCGCCTGCATACCAACCGATTGCGATCCCTGGCCGGGAAATACCATTGCTACGCTCAAGATACTCTCCGCTCACTCCACCCCTTATGGCCGCGCATTATATCGCCGGTCGCGGCCGTACCCTAATTCTTGCCAGCAAAGCCCCGAGAACGCCACCCAGGGCGCCATAAAGATGCGCATCGACAACGACCGGCCCGCCCGACGTCAACACCGAGCCCGGTACCGGCCCGGCCAGCTGCTCCCAGCCAATTTTGATCGTCATCAAAGCCGCCAGAACAAGCGTCTCCGGCTCCAACCTGGGAAATCGAGCAACTATGCCCGCCGCCAGAAGCCCATGCAGCATGCCGGACATGCCGACATACCAGTGCAACTCCGGGTTCAGAACCCAGAAAGCGCCGTCCATGCTCAATACGATGACGCCAGTCACCAGCAGCCAGTGTCTCAGGCTGTAGTTTGCGCCGACCAGAAACCACACCAGCAGCAGCCCTGCCCCGTTCAGGGCCAGGTGCGACCAGCTCAAATGTGCGAAATGGGCGGTAGCAAAGCGCCAGGCTTCACCCTGTGCGATCCAGACACGGTCATAGCGCAGCCATTCCCGCCCGAGATCACCGGCCATGGCAATCGCCACGCTTAAAATGAGCATCGACACCGGTATCGTCCAGTGTGTCACGGTCCCCGCTCCGGCGACGGCATTCGGTTTGTCTAACCCCATGTTTGGTATACTGACGTTTAATTACAAAGAGTCAATTCGACGTTGTGGAGCACAGTAGTGAATCAGTTGGACAGTAGCAGTGGCAGGATGCCCCGGCAGAGCGGCTTTACCCTGATTGAGATCATGGTGGTGGTCATCATTATTGGCATTCTCGCTGCTATCGTCGCGCCGAACGTCATCGGGCGGGTTGACGACGCACAGGTTACCAAGGCGCGCGCGGAAATCAGCAATATCAGTTCGGCATTGAAGTTCTATCGCCTCGACAACTTTACCTATCCGTCGACGGAACAGGGCCTGCAGGCATTGGTGACCAAACCCAACGACCCCAATATCAAGAACTGGAAGCCCGGCGGCTATCTTGAGCGCCTGCCGCAAGACCCCTGGGGCAACCCGTACCAGTACCTGTATCCCGGCAATAACGGCGAAGTCGATATTTATACGCTGGGCCGTGACGGCCGCCCGGGTGGTGAAGGCCTCGATGCTGACATCGGCAACTGGGATCCGGAATAGTCCGAATCCCCGGGTAGCAATCATGCCTCCCT
>CAXBJV010000051.1:0-23972 GCA_963976215.1 uncultured Woeseiaceae bacterium
ATCGGGCAGGTATAAACGGCGCTCATGATTCGCTCCTTTCGAGGTCGTGCAGTATTGGGCAGTCTGGGCGCTCGTCGCCGTCGCAACGTATTGCGAGGTGTGTCAGCGTGTCGACCATAGATTGCAGCTCGTCGATCTTGCTGCGCAGTTCATCAACGTGTTTCATCGCTACGGCTTTTACCTGCCGGCTGCTGCGGCCCCGGTCGTGCCAGAGCGCCAGCAGTTCGGAAACCTGCGGAAGCGAGAAGCCCAAACGGCGTGCCCGTTGAATAAAGCGCAAGGTATGCAAGTCGGGCGCGGTGTAGACCCGGTAGCCTGCATCGCTGCGCTTTGCCGGTTCCAGCAGACCCACCTGTTCGTAGTATCGAATTCGTTTGGCGGAGACGCCCGTGGCGTCTGCCGCCTGACCAATGTTCATCACCTCAAACCTCCGGCGACGATGTCGCCCTGTTGTTACGTTCAAGGCAAAAGCATAGACCTTACCATTATGGGAAGGTCAAGCTTTTTTCACAGCGGTCTTTGGCTCAGTGCTTGTGCTCCGGCTCTTCGACCTTAACCGGTCGTGAGGAGCTGTGCGTGTGCACAACCTTCCACTCACTCCCGATGCGTCGAAACAGGAATGTCTCATAGCCCCGATTGTGAATTTTCCGGCCGTCGGACTTAACCACCGCGATGACCTCCACATCGGCAACGGCCCAGGCAAACTGCCCCTCGACGTGTGTTTCAATATTCGAAAAGTTCAGCTCCAGTCCGTCCAGCGCGTCGCCCTCGGGCTCTACGTGATGATCGATCAAGTCACTGAGCCCAACATTTTGCCCACCACTCTCCACGTAGCGCGCGCCGTCGAAATCCAGGAAGTGCTTGCGAAACGGCGCACCATCCGCGTGCTCCCAGCCGTATTCGATGGCCTGAATGATTGCGGTCATCTCCTCAGCGTCGGCGTCTTGCGCCTGTGCAGCCGAGGCTGCAATGAGAATCGCGCATGCGCCGGCTATCGTTTTCAATTTGTTGACTATTGTTCCGTTCATCAATCGTCTCCCCAGCAATTTTCTATCAAAAATTATGCGTTCTTTCGCCGAGGTGGGCTGCCAAAGTCCGGATCGCTGCTGACCCGCGCCGCAACGGTGCCTTCCGGTGCGTCGTACCAACCCGGGTCGCTGTAGTCGCCGCGCCTTACGTTGTCGCGGACTTTTACCGTCGTAAACATGCCGCCCATCTCGATGTTCCCGTAAGGCCCCTTGCCGGTCATCATGGCAAGCGTGTTCTCCGGGCCATTGTGATGACCCATGTCGACATGCTCCTGGTGTTCGGCCATGCCGTACTCGCCCATCGCGATGAATCCCGGCAGGATTTTTTGAATCTCGTCTTCAATGCCGCTTTGATCCACCCCCAGGGTATTCGGAATTTCATGGCCCATGGCGTTCATTGTGTGATGCGACATGTGGCAATGAAACGCCCAGTCGCCGGGCTCAGCGACAAATTCGATGTCTCGCGTCTGGCCAACACCAATGATCTCGGTGGTCTCGGGCCGCCATTGCGATTGTCGCCATCGACCACCGTCCGATCCGGTAACCAGGAACTGCACGCCGTGCATGTGGATCGGATGGTTCCACATGGACAGATTGCCCATGCGGACACGCACGCGCTCCCCTGTTCGTGCGACCACAGGATCAATCGCCGGAAACACTTTGCTGTTGAACGTCCATAAGTCGAAATCCACCATCACCGATGGATCCGGACGATAAGTACCCGGGTGCAGCGCCCAGTTATGAGTAATAAAGCAATAGTCTCGATCGACCGGTATTGCTTCGCGCTGCTTCGGGTGAATGATGAACATACCCATCATGCCGACAGCCATTTGCGTCATCTCGTCAGCGTGCGGGTGGTACATGTGCGTGCCGTGTTGCCGAAGCGTGAATTCATAAGCGAAGGTTTCACCGGGACCGATTTGCGGCTGGCTCAGACCACCGACGCCATCCATTCCGCTGGGAAGCAGAATGCCGTGCCAGTGAATCGTGGTGTGCTCCTTGAGGCCGTTAGTGACCAGAATGCGAACCCGGTCGCCCTCAACCGCCTCGATTGTGGGGCCCGGTGTTGAACCGTTATAGCCCCAGCATTTGGCGACACTTCCGGGTGCAAATTCATGATCGACTTCCTCGGCGACCAGGTGAAACTCTTTGACGCCGCGTTTCATCGTGTACGGCAGGGTCCAACCATTGAGCGTTCGCACGGGCACGTAATTTTCTCCGGCGCTGGCGGCCGGCTTCCTTGGCGCCTCCTGTGCGTTGACTTCGGTGCTGACCGAACTCACCGCGGCGGCCAATACACCGGCGCTCGAAATACCCAAAAATTCGCGTCGTGATGTCATTGTGACTCTCCGTCGGGTTTGTGGTTGCCGTGGCCGGCGTACTCGCTCTCGGGCGGTGCCTTGTCGGCTGGTTTCGCGTCGTCGTGCTGCATGCCTTTCATATCGCCCTGCATGTCGTGTTGCATACCCTTCATGTCACCCTGCATGTTGTGTTGCGAGTGTTCGCCGCCACCTTGTGGCTGGATAAGCTCTTCGACATCGAGTCGTTCTTTTCCGATATTTCCGCTGCTAGGCAGGGAATTGCCGACGGCGCGGGTTAATTCGGTGCGTGCCAGCCAGTAGTCGCGCACGGCTTCCAGGTAGCCCTGGTATGCGTCGTACTCCTGCTGTTTGATTTCCAGCAACTCAAAAATGCCGATCAGCATGAAAGCCTCTTCCTCTTTTGCGCGCGCCGTTACCGCGACACGGGCAGGCACAAGCGTGTCGCGATAGGTTTTCACATGTGCCCTGGCGTTTGCAGCTTTCGCGAACGCCAGATGCACATCGTTATTAACCGCAAGCGTCAGCCGCCTTACTTCTGCGATCGCGATTTGCAGGTCGGCATCGAGTCGTAATAATGCGTCCCGGTTCTGCGTAAACAGGGGCGCCTCCCAATCGACGGACGGGCCTTTCAGACGCGCACCATCCGTTTCGCGTTCATTCTCAAAGCCGACATCAAGATCGCCCAGCCAGCGTGTCCAGCCGGTGACACCCCGTTGATCAGCAACCCTGTCCGCATCAGCACGAGCCGCCGCCAAATCGAGGCGGCTTCGCGCCGCAAGAGACAGCAACTCGTCCAGCGAGTCTTCGCTGGCCAATGGCACGGGCAATTGCGCGGGGGCGTCCCAGGACCCGCTAACGGACAGGCCCATGACGGTTCCGAGCGCAGAACGCATTGCGTACGCCTCGGCATCGGCGGCCAAGGCCTCCAGCCGGGCTTCCGCAGCGGCCGCCCGCTCCATCGCCAATTCGCGCGGCGTCATGTTGCCCGCTTCGTGATAGCGCTCGGCCAAAGCCGCCGATAAGCCTGCGGCCTTCGCGATCTGCGAACGAAGGGCAGCGACCTGCTTGGCACCCACGAACTGGTAGTACGCAGACTCCGCTTCCGCCGCCGTTTCGAGTACCACTGCGCCAATGTGTTGCTTCACCGCGGCATATTCCGCCGCCGCCAATCGCTTACGCGCCGGCAGCGTGACGAAATCGGTGAACGAGGTCACCAGGCCAAACGACACCTGGTCAAGCTCGCCCGAGCGATTGGAGCTGAGGACCAGGCCCGACAATATTGGATTCCGGATACGGCCCGCTTCATACACATCGGCTGCTGCGAACCCAAGTTCCGCGTACGTGGCTTGCAATTCCGGATTGTTGATCAACGCAATGCGAACCGCGTCGTCGGCGGTTAACGCCTGCGTTACTAGGTTCGAAAGTATTGCGGACGTTTCGCCGGTGTCGATTGCTTGGCCCCTTTCGGCTACCAACTCGTCCACTTCACTGCGACCAAGGTCGGCCGGTACGCTCGCACAACCGGAAAGGCCCAGGATCATTACCGGTGTTGCGATACGCTGCAACCAGCGGGGGCTAGTGATCATGGGTACTGTGGTCATGTTCTGGCTCTTTCTGGGCGGGTTCATCTGTAGCTTCGTCGCCGTGTTCATGTGGCATCGCGCTACCTGACGTGCTGTCCGATGCGTGGTGCCCATGCCCTTCGGCACTCACCAGCAGCTCGGTGTAGGACTTCGCGTCGAGCTCCGGCAACGCGACCATCAGTGCTACCACCGGCCACAAGGATTCATCATCGTGGGTCGCACCCCAGGCCGGCATGCCGGTCATCTTGATACCGTGTTTCGTTGCCCAAAATAACTCGGCTGGCGTTCGCTGTTGCGCGGATTCCCTGAGGTCCGGCGCCTGCGGATTGAGCCCCTTGCCAGCGGGACCACGTGCCTTGCCAGGCGCGCCGTGACAGCCGACACACATCGCTTCGAAATCGTTGATGCCGGCACGTATCAAGGCATCGTCGTTCAATTCGGGTACAGTAATATCCTTGGCCCGTCGCTCTATCGACGCGCGCATCGTCGTGGACATGGCCCAATTCGACAAGCCGCTGTGCGGTGTCGACGCGCTCACGTCGTAGAGTCCGGAATACATATACGCGACCGCGGCAACCCCTGCTAATAAGGCGCTCGCAACGATTGTCTTCAGAATTGTTTTCATGCTGTTATCTCTTCACCATCGAACATCAAACAGGCGTATCGCCTGACGAACAGCATCCGCTATGGATGCAGGACAAGTTGGCGCAGAGAGGGGCTAAGCCAGGATACGGTCGAAACGACGAATCGGGCTGTTCCGGCCCAGCACAGGCGGTGCGTGCAGAACAAAGGAATAGATGGGGCTGCCGCTAATTAGCGTCTGGTCGCCCGGGACGCGAATAACGGCTACAGGCTCATCAGGCTCATAGCTACGCGGAGCGGCCGCTACTGCCGGATCGTTGGCCGTAACGCTCGATAATGTGCCGCAATTTCCATTGCAATCAACATGCGGACAAGCCTGCGTACTATCGGTCCCGGCTTGAATCGCGTGATGGGCGTGTCGCTCTGCGGCGGATGACTCGACTGCTGCACTGGCCTCGCACAGGCACAGTGCGTTGCCCGATACGAAAGTAGTAATGAGCAGAATGGAAACAGTCTTTTGCAGGATGGCCATAAGCTGCGAAATTATACTCCCTTTATCGCTCGGTCAAGATTGAATTAGTGCCGGTGGGTAGCCAGGCGGGTTACCTTATTGCCTTAGCTATTTCACCATCGTCCCAGTCAGCTCGTAGGCGTCGCCTGGATGGAAAAGCTCCGCATGGCTTACAGGACGACCTTGTGTCCACGTTCTGCGCCGAATCACGAGGCAAGGTTTGTTCACAGGCATCTTCAAATACTTGCGTATCCGTGGCGACGGCATCGTCGCGCGAACGACATGTTCCGCCGAATGTAGAGGAGCGACTTGTGTAAGATAAACATTCGGCGTGATCTTAGTGAAATCCTGATCCAAATAGTTCGGCGCCAAGGTCGGGCAGACGTATCGGTCCTCCAGCTGAATCGGACTTCCGCTCTCCAAATGTAGAATCAGCGAGTGAAAGAGACTTGAGCCAGGACGCATCTGCATTCGATCGATAAGCCATTGCTCTGCCTCAACCTCTTGCAGCGTCAATACGTGCGCGCTGTGCACATGCCCGCGCGCACGTATTTCATCGGCGATATTTCTAACCTTGAGAACATCCGAGTGCGGTCGAGCCTCCGCGACGAAAGTACCGACTCCAGCTAATCGAGTTACGTACCCTTCATCTGAAAGCTCCTTGAGGGCGCGATGGGCGGTCATTCTCGCGATTCCAAACGCTTTTACCAGTGCATGTTCTGAGGGTACGCGATCTTTGGGCTTCAATTCGCCGGTGTTAATCAACTTGACGATATGGTCCTTGACCTGGCGATACCTGGCTTGGATAGGGTCTGTCGCGACTGTCGCGTTCTTCATTCTGACTCCTGGTCGGATTCGCGGCACCTCCGCGCAGCAAGATAGAAGCTATCTAATCTGGAAATCCATTCTAACATCGTCAATCGTGTTCAGCTTCGCGCGTACCATTCCGGCTCGAGGGGCTGGCACTAATTCCCAAAGTCATCAAATCGTATCAACGACTCCGCGACACCCAGCTTGCTCAGCATCTCCCGCGTGGCCGCGAGCATCATCGGTGGCCCGCAAATGTAAAATTCACAATCGCCGAGCGATTCATGATGCTTTAACAAATTCTCGAAAATCGATTCGTGTATGAATCCACGCTTGCCTGTCCAACTGTTATCGTCATTGGCATCCGAAAGCGCGACCTGCCACTCAAAGTTTTGGTGGTCAGCGGCAAACTTTTCAAAACTATCGCGATAGAGAATTTCTTGCTGATTACGCGCGCCGTACCAGAATCGGAGTTTTCCTTCCCATTGCAGGTTGCTCAAGAGATGCACGGCCATCGACTTTAGTGGCGCCATTCCCGCACCACCACCAATGAGGATCTTCTCGCGATCACTTTCATGCAACAAAAAGTCGCCGCCGGGCCCACGGAACGTCACCGAATCACCAGCTTGTAGGCTACACATGTAAGTGGAACCGATCCCGGGCTGGACCTCAAGGCCATCGGGAGGCGGAGCGAAGCGAACGGTAAATTTAAGATCACTGGACGCCTCACCGTTTGGCGCTACCGCAATTGAATAGGTTCTTGCCACCGTATTCGTACCTGCGTGCACCAACCTTTTTGATAGCCCCAGCCCTCTCCACACATTGACATATGAACTTGGGACAGCAAGTTGATCGACATCGATATCGAATGCCGGGATTTGAAACTCCAGGTGATCGCCTGGTCGGAACTGGACAGGGGCATCTGCCCGGATACTGATTTCCTTCAGCAGCGGCGTTAGCCACTTTGACGAGACTACAACTGCAGACTGAAGCGACTGCTGGAATGCCATATCCGGAATAACGATGACATCGTTTGAGCAAGGCTTGTGCTGGCAGCCCAGACGAAAGCCGTCGGCAAGATCCGACGTGTTGATCCATTCGCGATCGACGGCGGTATCGGGCGGTGGATCACTTGTGTATTGGACTTTGCACAGGCCACAGCTACCGGACCCATCACAGTTTGAAGACAATCTGACGCCATGTTGAGACAAGCTCGAGTAGTACGACAACGCGCTGTCGAGGTTATAGCTTTGTGCTTCGTTATTTTCGGAGCCGACTTTGCTGCTTACTCTCGCGCCGCCGGACCTGAACCCTGGTAGCCACAGGAAATCACTTCGACCAAAACTGAATAGCACCAGCAAGACACCGGAGATGGCAATCCAGAGCGTGCCGAAACCGACGATGATGATCTGCCAATTGTTGAAACTATCCTCTCGGGCATAGTCCATGAAGTGCAACATAAGAAGAAAATCGACTACTTTCCACCGGCTATTTCGGTGCGCCAGTACCCGTCCGTCTTCAGGCGACACATACACTCGTGTGGCCAAGTCGTCTTCAATATTAATCCGCCAGATCGGTCCGGCGAAATCGCGAACTTCGTCTGATCCGAGCGCAATTAGTTCGCTATCAGTTATCTCGCCGTCGCCTCTATAACTTTTTCGAGCGATAGCCTCGGCCAGGTGCTTATCTATGCGAAGCTCGCTGCCTGTTTTGGCATCAAACAGCATTGTCTCGCTGCCCTGCCCGATCAGATACACAGGGCGCTGAAGAATTTTTGTCAGCGCGATCGAGTCTATTTGGTCGGGGGTGATCGAAAGTTGGTGCGATGGATAGAGAACCTTTGCTAAATCAGTCGATTCTTGATCGGTCACCGACTGGCGGGTTTCATTGCCACTGACTTCGACTTGATCAATGAAACTGATGATTGTGCCAGTTACCAGCCAGACGATAAGCTGCGCTCCGATCAAAAGGGTCAGCCACTTGTGTAGTTTGCGAATGAAGATCATTTCGCTATACCGTCAACTTTTCGACGATTGAAACTGTAGAACAACAGCCAAACACCACTTAGTCCGAGAAGCGTTCCAAATACGGAAAAGATTCGCAGTACGTTGTTATTGATATCGCTGCGAGTGTCATAGTCCATCACATGCAACATCCACAGGAAGTCAAAAACGCGCCACAACGAATGTCGTCTGGTTGTAAATTGGCCGGAATTCGGATCAACGTAAAAGCTGCTATTCCAAACGTCGTCGAAATCGACCCGCCAAAGGGGTAGAGCGCGTGATTGGAGCTCAGTTGGAGGATCGCTCTCGATTAGCTGAACGCGACTCACTTCACCATCGCCCGCGTAGTGGTAGGTCGCGATTTGAGTAGCTGTATTCTTATTGATAGGCGACAGCAATTCGCCGGAGTTTGCGTCCAGAAGTCTCGGGGTTGGGCCCTCGACGAGATATGCGGGGCGGTCAACGACTGCGGTAAGTGTGACGCTGCTGGAATCTGGAAACTCACCGGCGATTCGTTCCAGCGGTATGCCTACTTGCGCATATGAGCCCACATTGGTGTCCATATTTTTGACCAACATATCGCCATGGATGATGTCGATATCCACCGCGACCATGTAGAAGCCACTCAGTGCCCAAAGGAACAACTGGATGCCGAGAACCAATGCGAACCATTTGTGGACTTTGCGAGATAGCCTTATTGCTTTCATGGGTACGTGGCTCGGTGACGGATTACTTGCAGTGATCCTCTGAAAGGATCCATCAAAGGATGTCATGCTTGCAAAATACTGGCCAGCGACTATCCGCTGGCCAGTACAATTTGTGACTCTTTTAGACCAATCTAAAATTCATAACTGGCCCGCATGTACCAACGCTGCCCTAGCAGGTCGTAGGTAAATACATCGGTGTTGGCATCGTTCCATGAAGTGATATATGGAGCCTTTTCGTCAAATGCGTTGTCGACGCCAAGTGACAGCTTCAGACTGTCGCTCACAAAGTAATTGAAGTTCAGATCGTGGTAGAAGATATTGTCGACCGAGCTACCAATCGGACCGCCACCATTCTCATCGTCTGCCTCGCCGATCATGCGAACCGACCATCCTGCTGACCATTTTTCTGTGTAGACTTTTGCGCTCATGTTCGTGCGCCATTTAGCGAAGCTGCCGCGATCGGCAGTAATCTTGCCACGTAGAACTTCGACTTCTGCCGCCGGGTTGGCCTGATTCTCATGCTTTAACAGATTAGTTGCCCGGAGCCCAAACGAGGTATCGAGTCCTCCGATCTCTGTGTTATAGGTGAAAGCATAGTCGATACCACTGACCTCTTCCTTCGCCGCATTTACAGGACGCTTGTTAAGGAACGTGACCTGGTTGGTGATTGGGTCGCGGGTAAATGAGTTACAGAACTCGGCATATACGGTTGGATCTGTGTAGCACAAACGCAGTTGATCACTACCGTCGACTGCGTTAATAGCGTTGTCAATCTTGATATCGAAGTAGTCGATTGTCGCCGTAAATCCTTCGAGAAATTCGGGTTCGAAAACGATTCCGACGGTGACGGTATCCGCGTCCTCAGGCTTCACATTCGGATTTCCGCCAACACCGGTCAATATTGTATTGCCGTTCTGGATGAAACCCGGTGGCACGCCATCGGCCTGGCAGTTGGTAGCTATCGCCCCAGTTGCCCCCTCGCAAGGATCAACTGTGATCAGATTTTCCTGATTAGTGCTGCCCTCTTGTTCGTTGATGGTAGGTACGCGGAATGCAGTTGACCTCACAGTCCTGACCATGAGCTGTTCATTGACTTGCCAAACGGCACCGAGCTTGTACGTCGTATTGGAGCCGAAGGCGCTGTAGTCCGACCAGCGTGCGGCCATCGTAAGGCTCAGGTTTTGAGCCATTGGCGCATCAGCCAGCAAAGGTATGGACAGCTCTCCGTAAAGTTCCGTAACATCCGACCGACCACTGATCGCTGACTCGCCGCCGTTCTTTAGTACGGTCGAATCGGGGTCGCGCCAACCTTTTTCGCTCCGGTCCTCGATGCCGAGGGCGAACCCGACGTCGCCGGCCGGCAGCGTTATAGCGTTGCCGTAGAGGTTCGCAGAGAGGGATACCATACGATTGCCTCCGGTTCCTTCGCGTCGATACTTGATAAACTCCAGCAGTTCTGGTGTCAGCTCGCCGACGCCGAAATAGTCACCACATGGAATTGCCGCGCCTGGTGCGGTGCTGCAGATGTTTTCGTCGAGCGTTTGCGACACTCGATCATTGTCGATATCAAACGTCCAGCCGTCGCGCCCGGTATTGCGGCCATAATTGACGCTAGCATCCCAGCTCCAATCATTCTTCAACGATCCTTCGAGACCCGTTACGACTCGAATCGTATCTGTTTCTTGAAAGAAATAGGGCGCACCCATTTCGACCATGCGCCTGTTTTTGATGAAAAGGTCTTGCCCTGTTGGATTGTAAGGAAATGCCGCCGAAACTGCAGTTGTTGCAATGCGACGCGGCGTAACGATCTGCTCACCCTGCCGATTGGCATATAGAACTTCCGCAAACACATTGACGGAGTCAGACATCTCATACGTACCGAATGTTGAAACGTTTATTCTCTGCATCGGACTAACGGCATTGAGAAATGGGAAGTAGTTGAAGCCGTGTAAGGCGCTGTTGTACGGCTCAAAGAAATCCCCATCGCCGCCCTCTATTTGATTGAACTGGATTTCTGTTCCGTCAAGATAGTGTGCACGCCCACCAATTGTCGTTGAGCTTCCGAAACACTCCAATCCGTTCGGCCCTTCGGTCAGGGGGCATGCGTGTCGATCCGATTGCAGCACCAATCCCGTGTCGACGTAGCTTAGGTTGACGACAATATTGCCTTTGTCGTAGTCCCCGCCGAAGGTGAAATTGACTTCGGAGTTTTCACCGTCCGACTCGGTAGTAGCGCCATATTTGACATCCAGCTTGGCGCCACTGAAGTTTGTCTTGGTAATAATATTGACGACACCAGCGACAGCATCTGCGCCATAAACTGCGGATGCACCGTCTTTGAGGACCTCAATGCGCTCGATCAATGCGGCAGGGATCATATTCAGATCCACCGATGAATTTGCACCGGTACCGCCATTCACAATTCTGCGGCCATTCAGTAGCACAAGCGTTCGGTTGATGCCCATGCCCCTCAGGTTAGTTTGGGCTGTACCGTAGCCGTTACTGGTCCAGTAGGCGTTGGTCGAGTTTCCGGCCGGTCCGGCCGAAGCGGTCAACTCCTGAAGAATATCTTCGACATTGGAAATGCCCGAGTCGTAGATTGCCTCCGCCCCTATGATGGTTACCGGGCTGGCGCTGTCGATTTCAGAATTCTTGATTCTGGAACCCGTGACAACGACCTCTTCTATGCTCGCCGCCTGATCTCCGCTATCTCGATTCTGTGCGACAACAGGAAACGCAGCAGCGAGTCCGAAGCTCGCGACAACAAAATGCGATGCAAGTTTTCTAATGCTCATGATGTTTACCCCCAATTGGTACATTCAATCGTATTGCCTACAGTTGTGCGAGGTTGCTTCATGTGGAAAAAGCGCAGCGGAGAATATCATTGGCGAAGCCAGTGGCAGCACGGTTTTCTTGTGATCAAACTTCCCGCTTTTGAACGCTGTCTCGGCGTTGAACACCCCGCCCCTCCCCGAATGCTTGTAGCACAGGTCGACTATACCTGTCTATACAGCCCTATGGCAAGGATCTTTTGCTTCTTTTCAGCTTGCGGCTGATTCAGCTGAATCAACACCAACACCGAACGCCCCTCGGTTTGCGTGCCGGTCTTGTCCGCCACGGTGGTGTCAACTTTTTCAAATGTCCCCAGTGCCTCAGCGTACTGAAGCCAAGCTCCTCCTTTAGCTGTCGTTTAACGGGGACCAGAGTGACCCGGCCAACCCTGAATGGGACCCTAAAGTGCAATCCGGGATTGACCTCGCCGCGATAGTGCCCAAATCGCTGAATGACACCCGCCGACTTAGCAGGGACCGTAAACAGTGGCGGGCTACGGCGTACCAGGCGTTGACCTGTATGCAGCATATAGCTCCTATCATTATCTCCTCAATCGAGCGCGGTCGGTATGGATGGCCACAGAAACGATTATCAAGGAGATTTCCGCATGAGGGTATCGAAACCCAAATGGCGTAGCGATGCCCAAGAACGAGCAACACTCTTCCATTCAAAGAACGCGAACCGCCTGCAATTCGAGCTGGCTGCCATTCAGGCACAAATCAAGCGGCTAAAGGATGTTGAGAGACGTCTGGCGGACACTTTGAGAGCGTGGGATCGATCGCCCCATACCGTACCGATTCGCCAATCGATCAATCGCCTCATAGACAGGTCTCCTACTGTTCAATAGATGTTCGCTTCTGCGCCGGCGGTTGCTAAATGACGCCCTTCGAAGCGTTACCAACAGCGAACCGTGCTAACAGAGCACACCCACCGTTAATTCAACTTTCTAAGGACCTACGCCGACGTCCAAGGTGTCCACCAGCTGCCAACCTGAGGAATAGAGCTTCAGTCGAGCTCGGCTACCCGCTTGCTGTCATCTGCGCTCGTCTCTTGCTCGGCATATCAGACTCGCCGGACGGGCAGACACGATGCCCCAACACTCCGTACTGCAGGCCAAAAAACGTCTCTCAAAAATTCCGGCTAACCAAAATGCCATACTGGCGCGGATCGCCATGAACCGTCACCGGCACATTGATGTCCGCTTCGCTAGCGGCGTTCCGGCCGACTGTAATGTACGTGGCATAGCGATCATCGGTCAGGTTTCTCCCAAAGAGCGAGAGTTCCCATCGCCCGTCGCCTGTAAGGAAAGTGGCACGCGCATTCAGGAGGGAATACGAGTCGGAGCGAAATTGCGGCAAATTATTGCGCTTGAAATCTACGTCGTCACGAAACGCGTAGTCACCCCGCAGTGCCAAGCTGGCGCCGTTGTTCAGGTCCAATGTGTATTGAGCGCCAAGTGCGTATGTCAAATCCGGTGAATTCGCGAGACGGTTGCCCGAGAAGTCCTCGCCGCCCTCAAAAAACAAGTCATACTTTGCGTCCATGACAGCCACTGTGCCATTGATATCAAAGTTGTCTGTCACCCTTAGGGCAAGCTCTGCCTCCAGGCCTTCCACCGAGGCTTTACCGGCATTTGATGTGGTCGCTACGCCCCCAATGAACTCCACGACCTGCAAGTTCGTGTAGTCATAACTGAATATACCGACGTTGGCCCGCATGCGACCGTCCAACAGCGTGGATTTCACGCCGGCCTCGTAGCTCCACAGCTCCTCTGGATCAAAGGATCCCGCATCGCCCAGTTGAAATCCCCCGGACTTGAAGCCTTTAGTAGCCGACAAATAGCCCATCACGTTATCGGCGATGTCATAGTCCAGGGAAAATCTGGGTGTCAGCGAATCCCAATCATCTGAGGGTGCCCCTGCGTCGGCTACGGCGCCATTGACTGCCGTTGAGAAGCTGTAGTTCTTTCTTTCCAGGCTGTAGCGCGCGCCTACCGTGGCACGCAGTCTGTCAGAAATGCTATATGTCGCCTGCCCAAAGACCGCATAAGCGTTGGTTGTGTTTCGCTCTTCGATAACGATCGCCGGGTCCGGGAACAGGAGATCGATTCCGCCGTCGCCATCTTCATTCAGGAAAAACATGCCAACAATCCACTCCAGACGATCTGGGTTGCTGTTGAACAACTGCAATTCCTGGGTCAAGGAACGGGAGTTCTCCGTAAACCCAATGTCAAACAGAAACAGGTCCGTTGCATCCGCGTCGATGGCTTGGTCGACCTCACTTTTTCGAAATGACGTCAGGGATCTGAAGGTGTAGTCGTTGCCTTCCCAGGTTGCGATCGCCGACAGCCCCCAGGTGTCCGTCTTGTTGACCGGCGCCGTATCGAACGCGACGTTGTCCTCCCCCGTCGGGATAGTGGCGCCTGCATCAATAATGTCCTGCTCGTAGCTTGCGCGAACGGCCGGGAATCCGGTTTCGTCGTCGCTGTTGATATCGCCACGCACCTCCAGCGAAAAATCGTCAGCCAGGTCAAAAACGAATGTCGCACGCGCAGCCATCGTATCCTGGTCCTGATAGGTGGCTCCGGTCACGACGTCCGTATACCTGCCATCACGTTGGTTTTGGCGCAGCGTGAACCGCCCCCGGACTTTTTCGCTCAGCGGTCCCGATATCGTGCCATCGACCGAGAGTTTGTCGAGATTACCGGCGGTGACGCGGAGCGCGCCCTCAAATTCTTCTGTCGGCATCTTCGAGACGATGTTAAGTGTGCCCCCGGTCGAATTGCGGCCAAACAACACGCCTTGCGGACCGCGCAAGAGCTCCACACGCTCAACGTCGAACATATCCATGTAGCCCGTGGTAGGCCTCGGTTGGTATATGCCGTCGATATGAACCGTGGTACTGGGGTCGGTTGCGACGCCGAACGCCGATGTCCCAATTCCGCGAATATTGACGATTGCCATGGAATCGTTGGTCACCGTGATGCCTGGCACAAAAAACTGAAAATCCTCAATGGTATCTATGCCGATTTTTTCCATTGTATCGCCTGACAACGCGCTGATGCTTAGCGGTGTGTCCTGTAGATTGGATTCCCGTTTTTGCGCGGTGACAATGACCTCCTCGAGCAAGCTGCCCTCGGTGGCGCCCGCCTGAGCCCAGGCCGTTACCGGCAGAAATGTTAGGGAATAGAGCGATCCCAACAATGACGTGTACCGCGTTATTCTTGTTTTCATGTCTTCCCCATCGATTACAGTTTTCCCAAGTCGCATTGGGCTGACCATCGTCCTAGCGCTTGCGCGCTACATCGTGTAGATCTGTCAGTGGTGGTCCTCGCTTGCCTCACCGCGTGCAGTCAGAATCTGGTATTGCTCGGGTGAGAGTGTTGGCAGCCGTTCAAGAAAAGCGACCATGTTCCAAATTCGATTGTCGTCGTGTCCGGGCCCCCACGCGGGCATCCCTGACGCCTTGATACCGTGTTTGATAATCCAGAAACGCCTTTGGTCTTGTTGCGTGGCTTCGTCGCTATCGCCCTGCTCGTGCGCCACTTGTGTGAGATTAGGTGGCGCGGGATAAAGCCCCAGAGACAGATCGCTGTTTTTCTGCTCTGGGCTGAGGTGACATCCGACGCACATGTCGTTGTAATCCGCTCCGCCAGCGAGCAGTCGATCGGGCGAGTCCATGTCGGCCGGTACCTCAATATCGTCTGAGGCACGCGCAATGGAACGCTCACGCAGGGTTTCCAGCATCTGGTATGTCAATGTATTGTGTGGCACATCGGCACCCATTGGGTAGAGACCGGAGTAGACAAAGCCTATTCCGCCAAGGACGACGAGTAGCGTTGCTGCGCTCAAGCACTTAAAACAGCCGAAGGCCCTGGATAACTTCATGTCAATTCCCCGGAATAGCTAATCGACTCACACGAATGTCGCGCTTGCCGGCGCAATGGACTCCGTACAACAGTCACCAAAACTAGTGGCTGTGCTCAGTGGCCGGTTTGTCTTCTGACGCATCCGGATCCTCGTGATGATTGCTATCGGGCGCCGCCGTCTCCTCCTTGTCGGCGTCTTTCAGTGGCGCGTCGTGCTCCATCGTCTTGTCGTGATCGTCGTTGTGCGACTTATCCTCGGCGTGCATCGCGTCCATGCATTGCTTCATCATGGCTTGCATCACCGGGTCGTTCATATCCATTTTGTCGTGGTCCCTGTCCTTCATGGCCGCGCAGTTGGGCTTTTCGGCATCTTTCATGTGCTTCTCGGGTTCGTGCGCCTGCAACGTGGACGCGAACGCCATACTCGACAGCAATGCGATGACAGTGATGAGTCTATGTTTCATGGTGCAATTCCTTATGATCAAGAAAGGCCGCGGATGACCAGCCGTTCGGCAAAGGAGCCGAAGGCCAGCAGAACGGCTGAATACGTGTGTTGGTTGACGCGGTGCATCGGTATTGTCAGCTTGTCGATCGAACTTGCCGAGGCTTGTTCTGCCCATGCGTGACGCGAGATACCGAATGCCTATGTAGCGCAATCTTGTTTCTCACGCGGTGGACCGAATGTCACGAGATTCTGCCGCCTGGCGACCGGCTGACGCGTCATGCTGATGCCCATTCGACACCTGCGAGTCAACCTTGTCGATGTCCAAGCGCTCGACCAACGGGCAAAGCTCTCCATCAGCAGGCGGTGGGTTACCCATAGCGCGCCACGCCGACATCGCCTTACGGATGCGGTCTTCGGTCGATGTGAGTTTGGCAATTCGCGCACGGACGGTCGCCAATCGATCTTCAACCATCGATCTCACCAACTCGCTGGGATCGTCGCCGGCTTCGATGGATTCGAATACGCGCTTGATGTCGCTAATAGTCAGACCGAACGCCTGGGCACGGCGAATAAAGGCAATGCGCTTCGCATCGGTGCCGGAAAAACACCGGTACCCGTTGTTCGGGTCCTTTCGGCAATCTATCAATCCGATCCGTGCGTAGTAGCGAACCGTCGCCGGTGTGACGCCCGAGCGTCGAGCAAGATCCGCCACATGCAAAGAGCCTTGGTAGGGTGTCGAATTGCCGAGCGTCTTGGCTTCCATATTTCTCTCAATCTGCGGCCGAACTGTCGCCTCCGCTTGCCGAGTGGGCGGGAAGCTTGTCTACGCAACTGCTTGTTTCAGGTACCATAGCGAGCAGTCGCTGACTCTGGGGTGACGCGTGCATTACAGTTTTGTAATGTCGCAGTCATGTTGTTAGCAGTCGCACCGCATTAGCCTGACTACGATAAGACGAGCGGCGCACACCTGGGGCGGGCCTGCTTGACACGAGATTGCGAACCGTAGATGAAGATCCTGATCGTCGAGGACGAAACAAAGCTCAATGAATACCTTCGGCAGGGCCTGACGGAGGCCGGCTTCGTCGCCGACTTCGCGCACAACGGGCTGGACGGGCATCACCTTGCCATGACGGAGTCGTATGATCTGATCATCCTTGATGTGATGTTGCCGGATATCGATGGCTGGAAGATTCTGCAAGCCTTACGCGAGGCGGGCAACAAGGTGCCGGTGCTGTTTCTAACCGCACGGGACGGCGTCGCAGACAGAGTCAAAGGCCTTGAATTAGGCGCCGATGATTACCTTGTTAAACCCTTCGCCTTCGCTGAGCTATTGGCGCGGGTTCGGACTTTGCTGCGCAGAGGCGCGATTTCGCCAATCGAAACCAAGCTCGCCGTTGCGGATCTGGAAATTGACCTGATGCGCCGACGTGTCTCACGGGGCGGCGAGCGCATTCAACTTACCGCGAAGGAATTCGCGCTGCTGGAGCTCCTGGTGCGTCATCAAGAGGAGGTCTTGCCCCGTTCGCTTATAGCATCTCAGGTATGGGATATGAATTTTGACAGCAACACAAACGTCATTGACGTTGCGATCCGCCGGCTACGCGCGAAGATTGACGACGCGTTTGATCGCAAACTCATCCATACAATTCGCGGCATGGGCTATATGCTTGATGCCTCGGACGAGCGGTAAATAAACCCTTGCGACGCCCTTTATCTCTTGCGGTTCGTCTGACGCTTTTATTCGGGATTGCCGCGGCCATCGTGTTCCCTGTCTTTGGCCTGGTTATTATCCAGTCCACCGAAAACCATTTTGAGGCACAAGACCTCGATGAACTTCGGATTATCTCCAATACCGTTCAGGCTGTATTGACCGCCGGCAGCGAGGGAGCGCAACTTAGCGACCTCGATCAACGATTCGACGATATTCTTGTTGGACACCACGATGCGTCACTGCTCGTGTCGGCGGCCAATGGACGCGTTGTCTATGCAAGCCAGACTCCCGATCTGACCGAAGTCGCGCAAACCGGGAGAATGCGTCCAGATCACATTGACGTTCAACAATGGACCGATGAAGAGCACAGCTATCGTGCGTTAACTCAATCGGTGCGATTGAACAAGAGCGGTAGAAGCGATTCGTACACGGTCGTCGTTGCGATCCCCATTGATCACCATTTGCGCTTTCTTGAACGCTTCCGAAAAAGTCTGTTGCTGACGGTCGCTGGCAGCGTTGTGTTTATGGGATTCATGGGGTGGCTCGCGGTTTACTGGGGTCACGCACCTCTGCATGACATGGTTGCCCGTATCCGCCGCATCAGCACCAGCGAGTTGGGTACGCGTCTCGATTCACAGGCGGTGCCAGGTGAGCTCTCAGAACTTGCGATAGCCTTCAATGAGCTGCTCCAACGACTGGACGAGGCTTTTCATCGCCTGGTGGATTTCAACGCCGACATTGCGCATGAACTGCGAACGCCGATCGCCAACCTGACCACTCAGACACAGGTCGCCCTTTCTCGTGCGCGCACTGTTGATGAGTATCGAGAACTCCTCTATTCAAATTTGGAGGAGTACGAACGCGTTGCGCACATGGTGAGTGACATGCTCTTCCTCGCCCAGGCGGATCAGTCGCAGCAGATCAGCGTTGCCGATGTCGACCTCACCATCGAAATCCGTGCATTGTTTGAGTACTTCGAAGGTTGGGCCGACGAGAATGGCGTTACATTGACGTTGACGGGCATTGCTACGGTCTCGGGTAGCCGTTTGATGTTGCAACGCGCACTAGGCAACCTCATTGCCAACGCCATCCGCCACGCCGAGAAAGACACGACTGTAAGAGTCGAACTGAGCACATCGCAAGACGGTGAAACGCGAATCGCAATTGAAAACACCGGACCCGTCATTCCACCGGAACACATCCCCAAGATTTTTGATCGCTTTTACCGAATAGATCCTTCGCGACGCAGGGGCGATGACGGCGTTGGTTTGGGGCTGGCCATCGTTGCATCGATCATAAAGCTCCACAAAGGCACAATCGACGTTGCATCGGGCGGTAAGCTCACTCGGTTCACAGTAACACTGCAAAAGCCCGGCCATTATTGACACGCGTCCGCGGGCGACCGAAAGAAAGTAGTGGGTATGATGTCCAAGCAGAGAGTTCGCCGTCATTGTCGATGTTGGCGCTACTCCGGCTCAATCGCCTTCATCAGTCCCATTAAATCACTGTCGGTCGACAGTACGAGAGTCGTGTCAGAATCAACCACGCGACGATAAGTTTCGAGCGTCTTGAGAAACTGGTAAAACTTGATGGCATCGGCGCTCTGATTGTAACTCTTGGCATAGATATCAGTCGCTTTAGCATCCGCATTGCCTTCAATGACCTGGATCGTGCGATAGGCCTCGGACACAATGCTCTGCAATTCGCGCTCCTTGTTACCGATGATCCGCGCGGCTTCGCCGGCGCCTTCGGACCGAAACCGATCGGCGATTTGGTCACGCTCACTGATCATTCGCGCGTAAATTTTCTGGCGAACACTCTCATTGTAGTTTACGCGCTTGAACCGAATGTCCAATAATTCAATACCGAATTCCGCGAGTTTCCCGGAGGCCGCCTCAAGAATATCGGCCTCGATCCGTTTTCGGCCGCGCGTGATAGGCAACAAGGTACTGATGTCGACCTCGGCCAGCACCGGATCGACCTCCGGTGTGCGATCTTTGCTGGTGCGAATAATTTCGATGAGCTCGTGGCGTGCGACGGCGTTTCGTGTTTCGCTGCCGAGGATATCTTCCAAACGTGACTGCGCGCTGCGCTCATCGCGCAGGCGAAGAAAGTACTGCAGTGGATCTTTGATGCGCCACCGTCCAAAGGTGTCCACGGTGATATACAGTTTGTCCTTGGTCGGCATATCATTGGCGCTGCCGTCCCATACGAGGATGCGCTTTTCAATGCGATTGACTGTCTGTATGAACGGTATTTTTACCTTTAGCCCGGCCTCGTCCACGATATCGCCGACCGGCTTTCCGAATTGCGTGATGAGGACCCGCTCCGTTTCATTGACCGTATAGAGCGACTCCCAGCCGATGATTGCAGCGACGACCAGGACAATGATGACGATTGCGGATGCGGTATTTTTCATTGCTGAGCCCCCGGTCGTGCGCTGTTGAGTTGCAACAGGGGCAGAACGGAAGAAGCCGACTCGTCGACAATCACCTTGTTCTTCACCGCTGGCAGCACTTCGTTGAAGGTCTCCAGATACAGCCGTTGTTTGGTGACTTCTCGGGCTTTCAGATACTCGGTCAAAAGCGCATCAAATCGCTGCACGTCGCCCTCAGCTTCGTTGACTCGCTGAATGGCGTAGCCTTCGGCACTTTGTATGCGTTGATCGGCCTCGCCGCGTGCTTTGGGCACCGCTTGGTTGTACTCACCTCGAGCCACGTTGATCATTCGCTCGCGCTCCTGTTGCGCCTCGTTGACGCGGTCGAAGGATGCTTGCACCGGCTCCGGCGGATTGACATTCTTCAACTGAATTTGGTCAATTCGAAGGCCCATCTCATACTTGTTGACGACCTCCTGCAGTTTCACCTGCGCGGTGGATTCGATCTCCTGGCGCCCAATCGTCAGCACCTCATCGACCGTTCGATCTCCCACCACCTCACGCATGACGGACTCGGAGACATCACGCAACGTGTCGCCCGGGTCGCGGACGTTGAACAGGAAGTCAAACGGCTCCTCGATACGAAATTGAATCACCCACTCGACCAACGCCGTATTGAGGTCGCCCGTTACCATGGTCGTTTCCAAGGCCCATTGCGCTGGCGCCGATGATTGACTCGAGAAGCTCGCGCCTGGTGTGCTAAAACCGAATTCTTCCTTTAACTGCCGCTGCAGCGGGACTTGGGTCACGCGATCGATACCAAAGGGAAACTTGAAATGCAGCCCGGGCGTCACTTCGCCGTGATAATGCCCAAAGCGCTGGATGACACCGACGGACTCGGCTGGAACGGTAAACACCGCTGAATACAGAGTCCCAACGACCAGTACGCCGATGATGACCAAGGGGGCCATACCGCGCGGTAGAGCGATTTGAGGGAAATCCGGGTTATTGCGTGTCGTTGCCATTGAGGGTCTGCCTGTGGTGTGTCGACTGGTGTTGAGACCGCGCCGGTCACGATCTGATCTGGCGTGCAGTGTGCCACCTGTACCCTGCATCAAGGTCAAGCTTCATCAAAACGCCATCTGGCTTCTGGGGTCTGCACAAGCTGCGGAGGTGTTTATGTTGGCCGCCAACGGACCGGAACGGCGCATGGTGGACCGCCTTGAGCGCTCTGTGGCCACGCGCGAGCTTGCCGGATTCGATGCATCCAACCGGCCGAAATCACAGATCTCTGATCACGCGTGATTGCATTGCAGCGGCCGACAGATCGAAACCAGAGCCCCATCGCAGTCTCGCTCAGTCCGACTCAGTTTCTGTGTTACGCCAACGACAAGCCACCCGTCTCACCATCCTGCGGCGGGCAACGGCAGGCCTCATGCAGCAGTTTGCGCCGTGCCTGGCGTCGTGGCGCAGACGGTTCGAGGCAATTGGCCACCTCAACCCGCTCGATAAGCGGACAAAACTCGCCATCTTGAGGGGTGGGCGAACCCACTTTGCGCCAGGTTGCGATTGCGTCGCTTATCCTCGCCTCCGTCGCGTGCAATTCGACAATCTGCTCTTGAATATGCAGCAGCCGCTCGGCGACCAACGATTTTACTTGCTGGCAGGGAGAGTCACCGTCATCGACGGCCGCAAGGATCGTTTTGATATCAGCGATGGTCAGACCCAGCGACTGTGCTTGACGAATAAACTCAACGCGACGCACGTCGTCTAGGGAAAAGCACCGGTAGCCGTTTTCTGGGTCACGTTTCGGGGTGAGTAACTTCATACGCG
Organism: uncultured Woeseiaceae bacterium; assembly: GCA_963976215.1. GTDB lineage: Bacteria > Pseudomonadota > Gammaproteobacteria > Steroidobacterales > Woeseiaceae > UBA1847. The sequence continues at coordinate 21,610 of CAXBJV010000051.1, forward strand.
CGTAATAGCGTACCGTCGCTGGCGTTACGTCGGCTTCGCGTGCGACTTCGGCGACGCGCAGGGCGCCAAGTGATGGCGTCTCAAAAAATTGCTTGGACATGTCGATCTCTCCTTCAATGCGTGTTCACGAGGGACAACAAGGTCGTCCCATGTCAGCCGCCAGTAGCGGCGGTCGAGCACCAGAAGAGATTTATAGACGCAGGCGCTGCGTACTGAGATAGACCGGCGGTAATGTCGTCGATAGGGAGACGGGGTGCAGCCCTACCCGGTGTTGCTCCAAAACCAACGGAGCGAGCAAATACTGGTCAACCGTAAACACCAGTTGCGGGTCGGATTTTTGCGAATCCGGTTTTGCAGCACTTGATGCTGCGTCGAGATCACAACAACAATCCGCCGGACTCATCGGCTGTGTCGAGTCCGAATGCGGACAGGGCTCGGCAGCGGGAGCAGCCAATGCCGCTTCGGCGGACGGTAAGTCGAACGACGATGCCATGGCGCATGGCATCGAAACGAGACCCAGGAACGCCACCATGACGATGGCCAGCAGAGGCACTGCTTGGCGTCGTAGTCGCAAAGTGGCAATCAGGTTCATAAACAGTCAGCCAGGCTCGGGTCGTCGTCCAATAGATCGATCAAAGGAACATCGTCTTAACGTTTATGCTGGCCGCTTGTTCGACCTGAGACCATACGTAGTTCTACATAATCAACGAGCACAGAAGATGCCGTCGAAATTCGGCAAAGTATTGATTAATAGTGCTTTTGTCGCCTCACATTGCGCGCTGCCATGCGCTTACGACAGCGTCGGTCGCCGGTAAACTCGAGCCTTGCCGCCCTTGCTCAGCACCACCTGCCACAGCTGCACATTGCGGGCACGAAATGCGCCCGCGCAAGCCAGCAGGTAGAAGCGCCACATTCGCTGAAACCGCGCGTCGTATCGATCACCTAGCTGCTCCCAGGCGGCATCAATACGCCGGTGCCAGGCCATCAATGTGCGGTCGTAATAGGCGCCAAAATTATGCCAATCTTCCATTAGAAAATGCGGCTCGATAGCGCGGCCGATTTGCGCGATTGAGGGCAACATACCGTTGGGAAAGATATATCGATGCAGCCAGGGGTCGGTGGCGTGCACTGAGGTGTTGCTGCCGATGGAGTGCAGCAACATGAGTCCGTCGTCTCTCAATCGCTCACCGCAGACTCGAAAAAACTCGGCGTAGTTTTTGTAGCCGACGTGTTCGAACATGCCGATGGATACAATACGGTCAAACTGACCACGTACGTCGCGATAATCCTCAAGGCGGATTTCAATGGGTAGTTCGCCGAGTTTTGACGCTGCCCAATTGTATTGCTCGCGGGAAATCGTAATGCCCACCACTGTCACGCCATATCGCTCCGCTGCGTACCGTGCCATGCCACCCCAACCACAGCCGATGTCCAAAAGCCGCATTCCGGGTGCCAGTTCAAGCTTGCGGCAAACCAGTTCCATCTTGTCGCGCTGAGCGTCGTCCAGCGACTTCGCGCGTTCCCAGTAGCCGCAGGAGTAATTCATGTAGAGATCGAGCATTCGCTCGTACAAATCATTGCCAATGTCATAGTGTTTTCGACCAACGATGTGAGCGCGCGCGCGTGACTGCAGATTTCTGAGTCGCGAGAGAAACTCAAGCCAGCGATGACCTGCCGTGTTCGAAAAGCGTTGATGCAGCGCCTGACGAAGCATCCGCTCGACCAGTTCATCGATACGCTGACACTCCCATTGGCAGTCAACGTACGACTCCCCCAGCCCCAGCGAACCGTGGCGTGCCATTCTGTCCAGCGCTCGAGCGTCGCATACCTGCAGGTCATGCGGCCGTGAGCCATTTAATTCGATGTCACACTTACTCAGTTCGTCCTGCAGCAGTCGCCGCATACCCTTCGGTTCGACATCAACAACAATCTCAGGTCTTGCGTTCACCGAAACCCTCCTGTTCGTGGCTGTGCCACACGGTATTCTCGTGTCACGTTTAGTCTACAACCTGCAAGTAACGCATAGGTCAAGGCGGCTGAGGATTGACTGCGCACGCCGGGGCCAACGAGGAGAGAGTGAGATGCTGATCGCAATGAGTCTGAGTTTTCTACTGGTGCTCGCCACCCTGTTAATTCACTTCGAAGCACTGCGTTGGACATCGTTGTTCTTGCCGCGCTGTGCGCCGGTCGGCCGCGCGCGCGTACTGGTCGTGGTAGTCGGCGCATTCGGTGCACACATGGTGGAAGTCATGCTGTACGCCGGCGTGTTTTTCGCCCTGGAGGCCGTCATCGGCGTGGGCTCTTTGAATGGCCGCCACGGCGGTAGTTTTATGGACTACCTGTACTATTCGACGGTGATGTAC